>CAIVEI010000102.1 GCA_903904835.1 uncultured Schlesneria sp.
ACGAGATAGGCTAGTTGTTCATCAAGGGACTCATAGTTCGGCGGTTCGTTCGCGGAGAATTTGTGTACTGTCTCGCCCAACGGGACAGCAGGCGAAAGGTGAAGTAACTCGCCAGACTCACTGAAGACGACGGTCCCTCCACGTCGTTCAATCTTCCTGTTTTTCCCGTCCACTGGCGGCAGATGTCGAGCAATCCATTTTGTCTTTTCGGCAAAAACGTCGCGCAGCATCACACGGTGATCTTCCAAACCAAGAGCAAGGAAACGACTGTCCGGGCTCCACGAAATTGAGTAGCTACGGCCGGCTGGTGCAGCGAAGACGATTCCTTGCCCGCCATCAACCGGCTCGACAGTGACTCGTCCAGCGATGCAGTACGCCAGCCATCGGCCATCGGGGCTAAATAAGACGCTCGGCGAACCACCCGCTTGGGGCGAAACGGTCCGCAACCATTTGCCGGTTGTTTCTCCGATCCGAATTTCGTTTCCGCCAGCAGCAAAGATCGGTCTCGTGGGATGCCATGATACTGAGCGAACTTCGTTAAGACGATCATCGAGCAAATCCGGCCCGGGGGTTCCATCCGTTTTCCAAAGTCGCACTCCATCATCGTAGCCGGAAAGTATCCAATCACCACTTGGACATGCTTCGGCAACTCGTATGAAATGACCCGCCGGTGTATCCCAACTTCGAACGACCTTTGCTTCTTTCGTAATCTTCACAAAATGGTACGGGTTGTAGGAAATCAAACTTTCGTTGTCTCGCATCCAACTCGCGCCCAATGGTAACTGTCCCCAGTAGAGATCACCGACTGGTTGACCAATCGTATTCCAGATTCGCAATCCTTCAGGATTGACGCGGCTTGTCGCCAGATAGTTACCATCGTGACTCCATGCAAGTTCTTCGCCGATCGAATCGTGTTGCCAGATTTCGCGAATAAGCGGTTCGGTTCGCGAGTCGAATTTTTCTGGCTCGCTCCACAATCGCACAACCCGATCAGAATCTCTCGTCGCCAGTTGCCCTTTCGAACTCCATGCGACCAAGTGTTGCACCCGATTACCGGCATGTAGTGAATTCAATGAACGCATTAAGCGTCCATCTTCGCGCCACACGTGCAGCCCGTCAAATCCCACCGAAACCAACTCGTGTCCATTGGGGCTCCACGCCACAGAGTAGTTTCCCCTACTGGCAGGAATCATTTGTGCCACGGACTTCGCTGATGTGTCGAACACTTCCACTTGGTGGGCCATACAGACTGCCAGCCGCTTCCCGTCAGGATGCCACGCAATGCCTTCGGTCTGATTTGTAATGACTGGGCCTGGCGTGACATTGAACGCGCCATCGCCGGGTTCGCGCGACGTCTCGATTTTCCAAAACTTGACGCCCCCTCCCCCCGAAGTTGCAATCCAGTCCCCTTTCGAATTCCAAGCAAAATCGTAAATGCCATTAGGATGCTGCGTGTCCCATGTGACGCCGTCCGAACCGTCAAGATTAAATATCCGAAGCGTTTTTTGATCTGGTTCGAGCAAACAGACGCGAAGACTATCCGGGCTCCACTCACAGCTCTTCCCAAGGACGTGAGTGCCGCCAACGATTTCGCCTTGCGACGGCACGGTTTCTCCATTCTCCAGTGAAACGATCTTCAGTTTTCGGCGTCCATTCTCAAGTGTCCAACCGGCAACAAGTTTGCCGTTAGGACTAAATTCCGCACACATTACTTTCCCGGAGATCGATGTCGTGTCGCCATTCAACCCTTGGATCTGATCATCGTAACTCAATAATCGTCCGTCGCGGGATACGTCGGAAAGTCCACCGCTGCTGTTAGGGTTCGGCCAAAGCCGCCAGTCGCACAATCGCAATGAGGTCGCGTCGTAAGTTCGGAACGTTGGTCCGTCCTCTTGCACATAGATCTGCCCCGACGGACTCCAAATCACATGACGGCCTGGTGTGGGGGAGACCGTCGTTACTTGCCAACGACGCAAACCAGGAAGTCGAGCCGGTCGAGGTATTATCCCCGGGAGAACGTCAAAAATCGGCCCAGGCTTAAGATTGCTTAAAACTAGATCACCAATGTCGCTCAGTTTGTTTTCATCGTTCGAATTTCTTTCGACGCTTATTTCAGGTCGAACTGCTTTCGACGCATCGGACACGTCCAGGCGTGGGATTTCTCGTACTTCATTATTTTTATTTTCAGATTTCGTCGAAGGAGCGACGTGTATTCCGTCATCATTTCCCGTCGCGGAAACGATGACGACGCCCTCGTCTGGAACGTTAATTTTCGCGATCTCTTCACCCTTTTTATTTTTGACGATGACCCAGATACCACACAAAAGAACAGTCACCACGAAACCTGCCATCAAGCTTCGATTACGTGGTGTCGAGGGTGCCGCTTTGAGCGGTTGAGTATTAGTCTTTCGTTCGGAAATCGCCGCTTCGACTGCGGCCAGTTTCTTAGCGACTTCCGCCGCAGTGGCAGGGCGACGATCCCTGTCCTTCGCCAGCATTTGATCAATTAATCCTGACAACATTGGTGGAACATCAGAATTGATGGAACTGGGCGAAGCTGGTATCACAGTCGCAAGCGCCTGTAAGATCTCCATCGTTCTTGTGCCGGGAAACGGAAATCTGCCAGTCGTCATGCGATAGAGGACGACACCCAGGCTGAACAGGTCGGCACGCACGTCGATAATCTCGCAGCTTGCCTGTTCCGGTGCCATATAAGACGGGGTTCCCAGTATCATCCCGGTTGACGTCAAATGTGAGTCCCCATCAACCGATCGGGCCAAGCCAAAGTCGAGCAGTTTCACTCGATCCGGCAAAGTCCCTCGATTCTCAAGCCAGACATTAGCAGGCTTGATGTCGCGATGTATCAACCCCTTTTCATGAGCGGCGGTCAGCCCCTCGGCGATCTCACGACCGATACGCAGCACATCACTTGTTGGTAACGGTGAGTTCCGCCGTAGTCGATCTTCGAGCGATTCACCTTCTAGATACTCTGCCGCGAGATACGGTACTTTGGCAGTTTCTCCGACCTGATAGATTGTCAGAATATGATCGTGCCGAAGTGCGGCCGCGGCGCGAGCTTCTCGCAAAAATCGCTCTGCCGAATCGGGGCGCGCAGCGACACGCGGTCTCATCAATTTCAGCGCCACTAATCGATGCAACTTCGAGTCTTCCGCGAGAAAGACAGCACCCATTCCTCCAGAACCAAGCAACTTCAGGATGCGGTACTCACCCATGCGGCCGATCTCGTCATCCATTTGAGAAGGTTGCCACAAATCGCTCAATTCGCGAACGTCATCGTCATGATTAGATTGAACGACATTGTGTTTTGAAACTGGGTCGGGAAGCGTCACATCGGCCTGCTCCGTTCGTAGTTCGCGAACAGAGTCGATCAGTCGCTCAACCCGAGATTCCTCTTGAGGCGATTGGGACTGCCGGAATGTCCCCACTTGCTTCATCACGGCAACAAGTGTGTCCTCCTTTTGTATCCGAGCCGTCTGCTGTGCACATGATTCGCATCCCATCAGATGCTCTTCAAGCAAACTGGCCTCCGTTTCGGGCAGTCGGCCAACATTCAGCAACTCAAGCTGTTCAATCGAGGGACATTTAGGTGAATCAGACATCATAATGCTCCTTTCGGGGGTGATCTTAACCCTGTGGTCGATTAGAAACCAATCTACTTCACGTCAGATGATTTGGGACTCAGACGCCGTCGAATCGAACTTCAACAACCGCAAAAGGTCACCAATTTCTTCTAGTTATTCTTCAATATGCGCCGACGGGAAAAAACCTGTCTTTGTTTTCTGAGGAATTTCATAAATCATCCAGAAAAAAGATTTGGATTTCTTAAGCTCTGGGGGGAAGCCGAAACTGGAACGCAGACGGCGATTCCAATCGCTTGAATCCGCGATGGTCAGGTTCGTAATGGCGACGTCGGGCCATTACCAGCGTTTGAACCTCGCCCGAAATCAAAATCTGTTTTCAGATTTCTCTGACAGGTTTTTCTTGCCTCGCGCATACGGATGAGATTGGCCGGCCAAAAAAAACGGCGACGACAAATACGAAATTAGTGGACTTATCCCTTAGTCCAAATTCTGCGCATTGTTTCACTGCCGCGCGATGGTCAATAAAACTGTCAAAACTCTACGAGATCGCTAAGTTCTTTCCGCAAACGGCGAAGCACTCGTGAGCGGGCGACGAAGACTGCATTGATCGTGATACCTAAATCGGCGGCGACATCTTTTGTCCGCCGGTCTTTGACCGTTGTCTCCCAGCACGCTTTCCATGTCGTCGTTTCAAATTCGGATTGCATAAATGCCAACGCCCGGGCGACGAGATACTGTCGGTACTCGGTATCCCAAAGTGCATCCGTATTATTGGCCTGGATTTGATCCATTCCAGGCAAGTCGGAACCGCCGATGGCGACTTCCTGTCGCTTGCGAAACCGTTCACGGCATTTGTTCACGGTCACTGTTCGCAGCCAGGCCCGAAACGACCCGTCCTTGGCGTATTGGAAATCTGGCAGTTTCTCAAGCAGTAACACAAACACATCCTGCACCGCATCAGCGGCATCGGAGTCAGCGAGTCCCAGCGTGCGGGCGCAGTGATAAAGAAACGGCGTATAAAGCTCAGCGAATTGATTCCACGCGGCGCGATCCGTTCGCTGACGTACGCGTTCAAGAAGGGTGGCGGAGGTCGGATACATGTGTTCCACACTGTTAGACAAATGCGAAGAAAAGAATATCGCAATGTTGGTGTGTGGATGCAACCAAAAGGACCGAACCTCAGGCACGATATCCATTTCGAAAAGAGGGTCATCGATTCTTAGGCCGGGGTTTTGCGAAAGTAGAGTCCTGACACCAATACGAGCTGTACGCGATACGCCTCACTACGTCAGACTAAGAAAAGGCGATAAGCCCGATAAATATTCCAAAAATGGCGTTTTCTTGGGGTCTTCTCGTTGGCCTGGGAAGAACTGCACGCCAGCCGCCGAGGGGAATGCTCTTTCACGTTCCCAATCGTGGAAATCCCCGAGATTCGGTTTTCGACAATGATGCTGACGATGTAGCATTCCAGTTTTATGCCACTTGCTAATCCCACGAGCTGACTTTGACGGGCAAGCCAATCGGAGGATCAACATGACACGAACCGTTTCCATCGCGCTCGTTGTGGCGCTGCTCGCTACGATCATTTATGACGCAACTGCGAATCGTCACTTGTTTGGCCAGGACGATGGGGGGCAGTATGTGCCGAAGGCCGGCGAGCCGAGCGGGCCTGGCGCCGTCGGTTTGAAGCAGTCCGAGACGAGACCGGGCAAACAAGGGGGCAGTCCGCTCTCGGAAACCGATGTCTTCATCAAGAAGTCGGAGGGGTATCCGATATTTCGTATCCCTGCTGTCATCACTACCACCAAAGGGACTCTCATCGCGTTTTGCGAAGGCCGCACGGGGGGCGACAGCGGCGATATCGATCTCGTCTGCAAGCGCTCCACCGACGGCGGCAAAACCTGGGGGGATCTGCAGCTGGTCTGGAATGACGGAAAAAACACCTGCGGCAATCCTGCACCCGTGGTCGATCGTGACACCGGAAAAGTCTGGCTCCTCATGACGTGGAATCTTGGATCGGACGACGAAAAAGCCATCATGGAAGGGACGAGCAAAGACGTACGTCACGTTTACGTCACTTCCTCCGTTGACGATGGCAAGACTTGGGCTGTACCCGAAAAACTCAGCAACCTGCGTCAGGAGAAGTGGCGTTGGTACGCGACAGGTCCCGGTAATGGAATCCAGTTAATCGCTGGAAAACATCAAGGACGCCTGGTCATCCCGTGCAACCACTCGGATCATTCGGGCGAAGGGCATCCATACCGTAGTCACGTTGTGTACTCCGACGACCACGGCACGACTTGGAAACTTGGGGGCATTGAGGAAAGCCGGACCAACGAATCTGCCGTGGTCGAACTCGTCGGTGATCGAATCCTCCACACGATGCGCTCCTACCACGGAAAGAATTGCCGTGCGATGGCGGTCAGCCAGGATGGGGGTGAGTCCTGGGGGAAAGTCTATCTCGACGAGGCGCTGGAGACTCCCGTGTGCCAGGCAAGCGTGCTTCGATATTCACGGCCCGAAGAGAAGGAGACGGGGGGTAATAGCCGGCTGCTCTTCTGCAGCCCCGCCGGTAAGACACGCGAACACCTAACCGTCTGGATCAGCAATGACGAGGGGCAGTCATGGCCGCTCCGGAAGGAGATCTACCAAGGTGGCTCGGGTTACTCGTGTCTAGTCGTCCTTCCGAACCACGACATCGGCGTGTTCTTCGAAAAGGACGGCTCAAAATCGTTGACGTTCGCGGCGGTCTCTCTCGCTTGGTTAGAGGAGTAGGGAGTGGAGTCCGATTTTTAACCAACATCAGGCCCCCAGTAACCAGAATTCGATAAAAATCTCGAAATAATCGTTACAAACGGAGAATTTTACCAAATCGATCAGGCTTTACTTGCCGATGATTTTGGTGCCGAAACATTGGGTGTCAGCTACCGGAGCAATTCGGAGGGCGTGTTCCTTGTGTCGGTGAAAGTTGCTGACTGAAGACTGGTTTCCGTTTCTTGTTTCGGAATGTCAATTGATGCGGTATTTGCGAAGTCACGCTCGATTTTGCCAATCTGGTCCTTCAGTGATGCGTTTGAAAACGCAATATCAAGATTCTTTTCCTTCCGATTCCATGTCACCGAGTGTCGCGGGGAGTTACGTCATTGAGACAGTTTCAGGCGTATTCCAGTTGCGGAACGGTCAGTTTGGACAAAGTCTTGTGGTTCAACAGATTCCGCTTGACGTAATTTCCGAACAGACCTACGATCCGGTCGTGTTGGCGAGCACTAAGTTTCAAGGACGAAATATCACTCTTGATTGAGTGTCGCGATTTCGAGTTGTCTTTCTGCATGGGTACCAAAGAGAGACAGCAAGTTTTCCGATCAGGTGCCCGAAGTTCTTCCCCAAAGGAGCCAAGGATTATGGCCACGAAAAAAGCTGCCCCAGCCAAAGAAACCGCCAAGGCCACCACGAAGGCTGCTAAGCCAGCTAAGCCAGCCAAGTCGCCAAAGGCCAAGCCAGCGACTAAGGCCAAGCCAGCTGCTAAGAAGTAAGCTGCAAGCTTGACTTACTACAACAATCCCAACAGGCCGGAACATTGTTCCGGCCTGTTGTGCTTCTTTGGTAGATTAATTTTGGGGTCTTTGTGGAATATCATTGAAGTATCTCAACTTCAGGTTCTTCTTGTTATCATCGCCAATCGACATTTCGATCGCGGGTTCGACATTTCGGGTGTTTGAAGTTTAAGGCCGATTTATCTGTTCGGTACAACGTCGCTCAATTCTTTTGTCCGTATGAAAGTCGGGGGCCGTTTCTTTGGGGCAAATCATTTCGAACAATTTCGGCAAGACAACTCTCGTCGAGCGATTTGCCAGTGGAGCACCGACGATCGCCCCCACCGATCCGAAATACGTGACCGAGGTCGTTGCCCATGTCTTAAAATCGGGCTGTCAGGCGGGGGCGAGTGACATCCACTTCGCTGTCGACATCTCCGAAATGAAGGTCTTATGGCGCATTGATGGAGTACTGCAATCGGTTGCAACATATCCGCGGTCAATCGCACCAAACATTATTGCTCGCCTTAAGGTCATGGCAGAATTGCTGACCTATCGGACCGATGTCCCTCAAGAGGGAAGGATCCGTGATTCGTCTGTCGAGGTCGAAATGCGTCTTAGCACCTTTCCCACTCTTTACGGAGAAAAAGGTGTCGTGCGATTGTTCGCGACGTCAGAGCAATACCGCTGGCCCGCTGACCTGGGTTTACCGGACGATCTGTTGCCTGAATTACTGGGGCTGCTGCACGAGACTGGCGGGGCGATCCTGATCACGGGACCCGCCGGAAGTGGAAAGACGACCACGGCGTATGCGTGTCTGCGCGAACTTCAGCGTGACTCTGGAGTCGGAAAAAGCCTTGTTACTCTGGAAGACCCCATCGAGTCTGTTTTGCCGGGGGTCTCGCAGTCACCGGTTAATCGAACTGCCGGTTTCGATTATGCCACGGGATTGCGATCACTGATGCGCCAAGATCCCGATGTGATTCTTGTTGGTGAGATCCGGGATCGGGAAACGGCTGAAACAGTATTTCAAGCTTGTCTGACCGGACATCTGGTCCTGTCCACGTTTCACTCTGGAAGTTCTGCGGAAGCGATCAGCCGTCTTGGCGATATGGGAATTGAACCCTATTTAATTCGGACGGGGCTTCGAGCAATCATCTGTCAGCGATTGTTCCGTCGTCTGTGCGACTGTGCCGTATGGACAGAAGACGAGACGTTCAAATATGGATTTACGCTGTCGCGAGCGCGCGTTCCCGTCGGATGTGTGCGGTGTTCAGGAACCGGCTATCGCGGCCGAGTGTTACTCGCAGAATTATTACGTCCTGATTCAAAAGACGTCGGTCGAGCGATCATCGGGCGAGACGATGCTGCGGAAATAGAAGCGATCGCACGGAAAAGCGGGTTTCTCAGTCTTGGTCAACGAGCGATCGTTGCGATGAACGAGGGGCGAACAAGTCCGGTGGAAATACGGCGAGTGATTGGCTTTCGGTCAGACAATTTTGGTGTCGGGTAGAGTCCTTATCAAACGCACATAAGGGTCTGTGCCACTGCTTAGGAGTCTTCGGATAAGCAGTGTCTTCTCTTTTTTCCGGTCGAAGAGCACTGCTTGACCGAAGACGGGCAAGCAGTGGCACATTAAGTCACAGCTTGTGTAAAGCACGAGCCTATTCCCATGCTGCTGCGACTGTGTTTGAGAGCCTTGCCAGATACTTACCTGATGGTTCTTGAGGCAGGGTTGTCAGAATCAACGTGAAAACGCCTGCATCGGGATCGATCCAAAGAACGGTTCCTGTCGCTCCCCAGTGTCCGTACGTCCCTGATCCAAGCAAGTCGCCGAAATTGGCGCTATGTGCCGGCCAGTTCAGTCGCCAACCGAGTCCCCAGGGGCGACATCGTCTTTCTTCGTCAGGGACGTCGCGCATGTATTCAAGCTGGTTACGTGTAGCGGCGTCGATTGCTGCTGGAGACAACAGTCGTTTTCCGTCGTGTGTCATTCCCATGCGCAGCATGAATTGCGCGTATGTCGCCAAATCCCTTGCCGATGTTAGCAGACCCCCCCAGGGTGCACCCAGTTGTCGCCAATAACGACTATTCCAATTCCAATCAGTGCCACTGACATGAGCTTCTGGAACGACTGCATCTGGAATGCGCGCTGTGCGAGGCGTTGGGCCAACGAACCACTCGTCAGGTGCCCCCAGGGAAGTGTCGATCATTCCAAGCGGCTGAAAGAATTCATCTTGAAGGTATTGGGCGCAGGTTTTGCCTGTTATCAGCGCAATGATTTCGCCAAGAATGGCAAACCCCATGCTCTGGTATTGGACGCCGCGTCCTGGCGGAAACGCCAGCGGTTCCTCGCACGTCCGTTCGACGAAACGGGCCAGCGTTGCATGGGATTGCCTTAGTTCCAGATTATCACTCAACATATCTGGCAGCCCCGACGTATGCGTCAGCAGGTGCCTGACTTCGATTCCATATTTTCCTTCACGCCCGAAACTGGGAATGAAATCGACGATGCGATCAGCAAGTGAGACTTGACCCCTCTCGATCAATCGTAGCGCCGCCATGGCGACGATCGGCTTGGTAATCGAGGCGATTAAAAAAATTGCGTCTTCACTTAATGGATCGGGTTTATCGGCGATCTGTCGACCGGCATGGAACTGTGCTGAGATCGTCTGGGCAGTTCCCGTCACGATTGCCACACAGGGAAGGACGTTTGATTCACACCAGTTTGTGGCAACTTCGACGACATTCTGCCACCGCTGGTAATGAAGTGTTCGAGTTGCCTGTATCATGTGTTTTCCCGAATTGAACGATCAGCCACGCCTCCAAGCCCTGCGCGAATGTTTGTAACATATGGCGAGTTTGTTCCGTTCAGCAACTCATGGATTTTCCACATGCGCTGTTATCTAGGTTCCTTGTCCCTGGTTCTTCTGCTGATCCCTGCGATCGCACGGTCACAATCGCCGGCCGAACAATTACACAAGCTGTTTGAAGCAGAATGGCAACTTCAGCTCAAAGAATACCCGACGATGGCGTCGTATCTGGGGGATCAGAGGTACAACGACCGATGGCCAGAGATGAGTTTACTGGCGATTTCGAAAAGAAACGAACACGAACGAGCGTTACTCGATCAACTGTCCCAGATCGATTCGACGAAGCTCTCGCCAGCCGATCAACTGAATCTGGATCTGTTCCGTCGGCAACTGGATGTGGATCTTGAAGAGTTCCTGTTCCAGTGGCATCTGGTTCCTCTGAATCAGCGCGGGGGGATTCAGGATGAAAATTCACTGGCAGACGCAATCGCGTTTCATACCGTCAAAGACTACGAAGACTGGCTTACGCGATTACGGTCGTTTCCTGTCTATATGGAACAGACGATCGCGTTAATGCGAGCCGGTGTCGAAGCGAAGATGGTTCAACCGCAGATTGTTATGAAACGCGTTCCGGCTCAGATCAAGCGTCAGATCGTAGAGGATCCGAGTACAAGTCTTTTTTACAAACCGTTCAAGTCGTTTCCACAAGAGATTGAACAGGCAGACCGAGACCGATTGCAGCGTGAAGCCCAGGCCGCGATTCGTGAGAAGATCGTACCTGCTTACCGGAAATTTTTGGGATTCTTTGAACGCGAATATTTTCCCGCATGTCTCAAGGATGTGGGAGCCTCGCGATTGCCACTCGGTCAAGACTTTTACTCATTCCTCGCTCGAAAACATACGACCACAAAACTTTCGCCGCATGAGATTCACGAAATCGGGCTATCCGAAGTGAAACGCATTCGGAATGAAATGGAACAAATCAAACTGCAAGTTGGTTTCACTGGTTCACTCACCGAGTTTTTCGAGCATTTACGGACGGCACCGCAGTTTTATTTCACTGATCCAGGCGATCTGATGAATGCCTACGTTGCTTTCGGCAAACGGGTCGATCCAGAATTGCCTCGGATTTTTAAGAAGTTGCCTCGTATCCGGTATGGGATTGAAGCGATTCCAGCTCATATGGCACCTGACACGACCACGGCGTATTATCGGCCGCCATCTGCCGATGGATCCCGTCCAGGAACGTATTTCGTCAATCTCTATAAACCAGAAACGCGACCCAAATATGAAATCGCAGCATTGTCGCTTCACGAAGCGATGCCGGGTCACCACCTGCAAATTGCCTTGGCAACAGAGCTGAATGATTTCCCGGAGTTCCGGAAACATACTCATTTCACTGCGTTCATCGAAGGTTGGGGGCTTTACAGCGAAAGTCTTGGCCATGAAATGGGGCTTTACGACGACCCCTATTCGAAGTTTGGCCAGCTTACTTACGAAATGTGGCGGGCCGTTCGCCTGGTCGTTGACACGGGGATCCATTCAAAAGAATGGTCGCGCATGCAAGCCATTGAGTATTTCAAAGCAAATGCGGCGAAGAGTGAACTTGATATCACAAACGAAATTGATCGATATATTACCTGGCCCGGCCAGGCATTGGCCTACAAAATCGGCGAACTGAAAATCAAAGAGCTTCGTCAACGAGCTGAGAAGAAACTTGGTGCAGAATTTGACCTGCGAGATTTTCACGATGTTGTGCTTCGAAACGGTGCCGTACCGTTAGATGTCCTTGAGCGATTGGTCGATGACTGGCTCAACCGAGGGGGAAAATGACAGCGAATGGTCGGTCAAAATTTTCAATTGAGGATTTTGTACTGCGTCATCGGACTTCTTCGGATTAGCGGTGTCTTACCGTTCTGGCGGTATAAGAGCACTGCCTGGCTGAAGAGGGTCAAGCAGTGGCACACGAGTCAGGACTAAAAACCGACGTTCTTTTTCCCGCCAACGGTCGGCGATGAGCCTGTTTTCGGTGTTTGACCGTTCCCCGGCTGTTTGTCGTTCGCAGCCTTCTTGGCGACCATCGATTCTTCGACCGAGCGAATGTCAGCACCGATGGGACGCCCCCCTTCGGCCCAAGTTGCGCTGGGCGAGTGCAGGTCAAGAAGAAAAGAATACGGCTTCAAAAGAGTCCATTTATTCGGAAGCGTCTTACTGAGAAGAACCCCTTTGGAACCCGTCAGTAGCCTGACATCATTCGGTTCGCCCCATGTGTTCGCCCAACCTGCTGCGGTTGTGACAGGCTCTTTACCCGGTTGTACCAGGAATGATTTCACCTCCTTAGAGAATCCATTTGATGTTCCCCACCATTCGACCTGTGTCTGTTCAAGAACGGGACCTGCAAATTCGATAATTGTTGATTCCGAAGCTTCGCCGGGTTTGAATTCGAGAGGAGCCACCATGGCGCACGAGTCCGCAAAAATTCGCATTGGGGATGTGATGGGTTCGGTTCCTGATGATGCTTCAACACGAATCGCGGCTTTTGTTGTCGAAAAAGTTGCATGTTCCAAATCGACAACCGGCAAGAGGTTTGTTCCCGTCCGAATCGGTTGAAGATCGATGCCATAACCACGGATGGCAATAATGCTGTTGCGTATGAAGAGTCGTCCTGTTGCGGATTGCAATCGAATTCCGATACCGGTGCTCATTAACAGCGAATCGTTAACCGATAAGAAATTTGGCTCAAAGCCAGTGATTGGAGTGTTCGTCGTGGTGGTGGACCAATCGATAAGACCTTGATGTTGTTCTAAATCCTGAAGCGCCGGACCACTCAGTTGACATCCACGCAGGATCACATTCGCGTTTCTCGCATAAATCAGCCACGGGGTTGCAGCGCCACCCTTCGGGGTCTGCGGTGCTTCAAGCAATGCCGATTGTAATTCGAGGGTTCCTTTCTCGATCGTAAACATCCCGGCATTTTCTGTCCTTGTTTTGGCGTCTTGAACTTTAGGTAGCATTTTCAGTGGGGGGCCGTCTGTTTGCCTGAAGACGATTCTCAGTGATTTGCCGATAATTCTCGCAGGCTGCATCGTGTGCACACCCGCGCCGATCGCCTCAAATACAGTGTCATTTTGCCAATCATTCTTATTGAGGATGACGCCTAAATCCTCCTTCAACAGATTAATTTTTCTTGTTGGTGAACTCTCGGCTGGTTTTAAGATGGCAGTGGGAAGCTTTGGCCGAAGCCCAAGCGCGGTGATTCGCGGCTGGGAAATGATGCCGGGAACAGTGAGTTGGCTGGTCATGCAACCTGGCAATTGACCCTTCGATGTCTTCATTTCTCGAAACGGAAGTTTTGCCGAGTCGAAGTCATGGGGTTGAACGGCACTGATCTCGGAAATCACCGATTCTTGCCACGTAAACTGTTGAATCTGGGCAGGTTCAAAATTTTTATGCCAAACTCGTTGCCATTGTTCCAATGTCGTGACTTTATACGAGGATTTGTCCAGGTCGAGAAGTCGTTCAAATCCAATATAGAGCGAAGACTTTGATGACCAGTTCAGATTTGTCAGCCATCCTGCTGTCGTGGATGTGACACTTGGCCAATGGGTCGCTGAAACAATCACAGCACTATTGCCGGCTCCTTCTGCCGTACAAATCGAATCCAGAAATAAAATTGCAGTTGTAGGAGGTTTCGACGTATTTTCCGCAGCGAGTTCAAGAATTTGCTTTCGACTGCTGAGAGTCGATCTGACGACCCGAATCGTTCGCCGAGGCTTCGCATCAACGATGTCAGCAAAACCGGCAATAAGTTTGCCAGCGACACTTATTGCAGGAGCCGTTCCGGTGACGATCAGCGAATCCTGTACAACAACGTCTGCCATCGTCCGATCGACGTGCAATCCGGTTAAGCCATTTCCCCGTATGATGACATGGTCCAGAAGTGCTTGGGGTTCAATAACAGGAACATTCTGTGAATCTTGTTTGCTCGTAAATTCGATTGCGATTGCATCGGTGACGTCATTTCCATTCGCGGTGAATGAACACTTTCTCACGAAGAGTTGACCATCGGTCACAGAAATTATTTTTGTCGGCGTCAAGTCGTTTGACGTGGATCGATCGAGGGCAAAGTGAAGACCACGTAATTCGAGTATTCCATTGTTGACCGCGATTCCCAGTGAGGAACCTGATTCACCCGATCGGACAATAATCAAAGGTTGATCCTGAGGTGATGCCCCCGTCACGACGATTTTTTTTGCATTCGAGATCTCAACTCGACTGAGAACAAACGGTCCGTTGCCGATCAGCCTGACAATTCCACCCGCTCGTTCGGTCGCAAGAAGGGCCTCATCCAAGCTGGAAAAATGGGTCGCTGAGGGTACTCCGGGACCAGCCGTGAAGACAGGCAGGTCGGTTGGATCAACAGATACAGAACTCGCCCATCCTGGCAAAGGTTGTTTTGTGATGTCGTATTCGGTGGTAGTCATCCGATCCGTAGCAGTTGTTCCTTGTTTTGCAGGCTCAACCACTGTGACTGCAACGGGGGCCTCAACGTCTTTGTCTTTGTTTTCCGCGGTCTTGATAATCGGTGGTGTGACGACCACAGGTTCCTGCGCAGGCAGATTCTTATTGGCGAATGGATTGTTTGCAGTTTCGACATGACCACTCCATTGGACAATCAGCCATCCGAGGCTTGCGATCGCGCCGAGGACTCCTGCCGCGATTGCAATAAACTTGAGTGGTTCGAGGTTGAATTTGAGCCGGTTATCATTCGTTGAGTCAGCCGGTTCTCGTTTGGGGGGGAGAGGCTTAGGGGTATGTTTGGCAGCGCTGCTTTCACGTCCTTCAGCGCTTGATCCGCTCTTTACGGACTTTGATCTCGGAGCATTTTCTTCTTCGGGGACGTTGGAACTCCGTTTGCGTTTCGAAGGAGACGGTTCATCTGCTTCCTCGTCGTCAGTCGCAGATGTTATTCGTTTTGGTGAACTTCGCGGCTGTTCATCATCTTCGTCATCATCAATACGAGATTTCGACGATGGCTTGAGTCTCGACTTGATCGGCTGAGTCTCATCATCAGGATTGGTATCATTAGTCTGGCTGCGGTTTTTTCGGCGAGCAGAGGAATCCGGAGCTTCTTCCGAATCTTCGTCCTGTTCGACGCGCGAGCGGGCTTTTCTGCGATTTTTAGTCGTCGGCGCTTCGTCGCGAACTTCTTCATCGGCGGCGCGAGATTTTCGTCGTTTCGGACGTCCTTCTTCCGCCGGATCGAAGTCCTCACTTTCGTCGAGTTCCTCTTCGACCGATTGCAGGGCATCAACGTCATAGTCACTGAGGTCGCTGAAGATTTCGTTCGAAAAGGCGGCTTTTGTCAATTTCGAATTGGCGAGGTCATCCAATAATTCCGCTGGGGTCTGATAGCGATCAGCAGGCTTTTTTGCGGTCATCCGTTGTAAGACGGCGATCAGACCTTCGGGAATGTTTTCATTTTTTTCGCGAGGATCAGGCAGGGGTTTTAATGCGTGTGCCTGCAATTTGTTCGTCAAGCTTCCTTCGGCGAAGGGAGGTTCGCCCGTCAGCATCTGATACCAGGTGCATCCTAGCGAATAGATGTCGCTTCGGACGTCGGCCGATTTACTGCTGCGCGCCTGCTCAGGGGCCATGTAGTCGACAGTCCCGACAGTCGTTCCTGCCCGAGTGATATTGGTTTCGAGCGTATCATCGATTGATCTTGCCAAACCCAGGTCTGTGACTTTGACGACGCCGTCGTGTCGCAGCAGAAGGTTCGATGGCTTGATGTCGCGGTGGACAATATTATGTTCGAAAGCGTGTTGCAGTGCGGAAGCAACTTGTTTGATGATTTCGATCGAACGCTTGACCGGAATCACCCCTCGGCGTTTTACCTGTTCGAATAAGTCAATCCCTTCGACGTACTCCATCGCGATATAAAGGAAGCCATCAGCCTCACCGGTATCGTAAACAGAAACGATATTGGGATGTTCGAGCTGTCCTGCCGCTTGAGCTTCGGCCTTGAATCGTCGGACCAGAATTGGATTTTTGGCCTTGTCTCGCGGCAGCACCTTGAGTGCAACCAGTTTCTTGAGATCGGTATTGCGTGCAAGATAAACCGTTCCCATGCCACCTTGACCAAGTTTACGCTCGATCTGGTATTTCCCGAGCGTATTGAGTGGCTGGTTTATGTCGATGGCTTTGGTCGGGGCATCGGATTCGTCGCTCATTGCGATCCTCCCGTCTTAACGCTCGAATCCTGGGCGATGGTTTTCGCACAAAACTGAGATCGATGCTGGCGATTCGATTCGATATTCATGGGAGCTTTCCACGGACCAATCGACCGTCGAAAGGATTTTTTCGGATGTGTAATTGTCCAGTCAGTGTAACAAACTATTGAAACCTCCGTCAAAACCTTCCTGAGAAGTTCTGGTCGAGTAAATTGTTATCGGTGTGGATTTGGCTTTCTTTGACTTCTTTTGCGCCCGCGTCCTCCCTTCGATTTCGAATTTGACGATTCGTCGTCCGATGGTACGGGTTTTCCGATTTGTTGCTTCAATTGAACAATTCGATCTCGCAATTTTGCAGCCCGCTCGAATTCGAGCGATTCAGCGGCGGCAAGCATTTCGGCTTCAAGTTCGCTGAGGTACTCTTGTGTGACGTATTGGCTCTCGCTCTCGGCGCCGATCACCTTTTGCGTCATGCGCTTCGCTTCGATCTCTTCTTCAATTCCTCGGCGAATCGCTTTTTTGATTGTTTCCGGCGTGATTCCATTCCGTTGATTGTATTCGGTTTGCAGGATGCGGCGGCGGCCGGTTTCGTCAAGCGCCTGCTGCATACTGTCGGTGACCCGGTCTGCATACAGGACGACCTCGGCGTTAACGTTGCGCGCCGATCGGCCGATCGTCTGGATGAGACTTGTGGCACTCCGCAAAAACCCTTCCTTATCCGCATCCAGAATCGCGACGAGCGAGACTTCCGGGACGTCGATCCCTTCTCGCAGCAGATTCACTCCGACGACGACGTCAAATTTCCCCTCCCGCAAGCTTCGTAAAACTTCGACGCGTTCGAATGCATCCAGTTCCGAATGAAGCCAGGCACATTTGATCCCTTCTTCGGTCAAGTATTTCGTCAGGTCTTCAGACAGTCTCTTTGTCAGCGTTGTGACAAGAGTTCGTTGGCCCTTGGCCGTTCGCTGCTTAATTTGCTCCAGCAAATGCTGGACTTGTCCTCGGGCCGGATGGATCGAAATCGTTGGGTCGAGCAGACCCGTCGGTCGAATCACTTGTTCGACTACTTCACCACCAGTCTGTTCGATTTCCCAATCCGATGGTGTCGCAGAAACAAAAACGGTTTGTTTCCGTCGTGTGTTCCATTCTTCGAATTTTAACGGCCGATTATCGAGTGCCATCGGAAGTCGGAACCCATGTTCTACAAGTGTCGTTTTGCGCGCGTGATCTCCGTTAAACATCGCCCGAATCTGTGGCACGCTGACGTGCGATTCGTCGACGAACAGCAGGAAATCTTCGGGGAAAAAGTCGAGTAACGTGAATGGGGGTTCGCCCGGTTTGCGACCGGACAGTGCTCGACTGTAATTTTCGATTCCAGGGCAGAAGCCAATCTCTCGCAATAACTCCAGGTCATGTCGGGTTCGCGCATTCAGACGCTGCCTTTCGATCAGCTTCCCTTCGTTTTGAAACTTTTCCAGTTGTGAATTGAGTTCACTTTCAATCTCGCGAGTTGCATCCGTGATCCGATCCTCCGGTAACACGTAGTGTTTTGCGGGGTAGATGTAGATGTCGTTCAGTCGTTGAGCTTCCTCGCCAGTCAGAGGATTGATGATCGACAACTTTTCGACCTCGTCGCCCCAAAGCTCGATCCGATAGGCGAATTCTTCGTACGCGGGCCAGACCTCGACGACATCGCCTCGTACGCGGAAATTACTTCGTGCGGGTGCGATATCGTTTCGTGAATACTGGATGTCACAAAGTCGTCGAAGAAGGTCATCCCTGTCGATTGATCCACCCACTGAGAGTGGCACCATCATTTCGAGGTAGTCCTTGGGTGAACCTAAGCCGTAGATACAACTGACGCTTGCCACGACTATGACGTCTCGGCGGCTCACCAGGGCGCTCGTCGCAAGGAGACGCAGCCGATCAATCTCTTCGTTGATCGACGAGTCCTTTTCGATGTAGATGTCTCGTTGAGGAATATACGCTTCGGGCTGATAATAGTCGTAGTAGCTGACGAAATAGGCGACGGCGTTGTTGGGAAAGAAATCACGGAACTCACCGTATAACTGCGCCGCCAGCGTCTTGTTGTGCGAAAGAATCAACGCCGGACGCTGCATCTGCTGGATGACGTTGGCCATCGTGAACGTTTTGCCTGACCCTGTGACTCCCAATAGTACCTGATCTTTTTTTCCCTCACGAAGCCCTCGCACGAGCGACTCGATTGCTTTCGGCTGATCTCCTGCGGGGTTGAACGGGCTGGCCAGTTGAAATTCAGGCATTCGGCGACTCTTTCAACGGATGATTGATACCAAAAGAAAGTCTATCCGATTGGATCACATTTTCAGCAGTCGGAGGTCGTTCGCAAGATTAATTCATGAAAAGATCTCCGTGATCGAAGCTGGGAGACACATGCAACAGCCTGAAGACATTCGCACAACCAGTTGGAAAATATCGGTCTTCTCCTTCACTGATCTCACTTGGTATCATGAGAGAACGAGACGATCCAGAATATTGCCAGGGTGGCAATTGAGATTCCGAGCGACTTAATTGAAAGAATCCGGCACCCGGTTGCCGTGCAAAGCCCCCCTGGCACATGAAAGGGGGGCGTCAAGCTGATTGATTCAGGAAAAAAGAACGATGATCGTTTTTGATTTCTAATCTGATTCAACGAAATTGATTCAAATTTTCGTTCGACCGAACCCGACGCCTGTCATGGATGCTGGAGAAAGGAATCTGATGTTAAAACAAGTTCGTTTAATGGCAATCGTCTTAGCGGTTATTGCCACTCTGGGACGGAATTCTGCCCGAGGTGGTTTGATTACGAATGGTGATTTCGAAACGGGCGATTTTTCAGGCTGGACTCTCTCTGGCAACACTTCGGATCCGACAACCTATGGAGTCGACAGCAGTTTTCCCTACGAAGGAACATACAACGCCTATTTTGGCCCGCAGAAAAGTCAGGCATTCCTTTCGCAGACGATCGCAACGAATCCAGGACAGGTGTATGAACTCGAGTTTTTCTTGATGAACGAAGACGGGACTTCGGCAAATCATTTCAGCGTCAATTTCGGCTCGACGAGTTTGTACGATGCCACGAATCTTCCCACTTTCGACTACCAGCAATATGACTACCAGGTCGCTGCGACGTCGACGACAACGACCGTGACACTCGGATTCCAAAACGATTTTAGTTACTTTGACGTCGACAACATCAGTGTCTCGCCCGTTCCGGAACCAAGCAGTTTGATTTGCTTTGCGATCGGCGCGATCCACATCGGATATTACGGTTGGCGAGAACGATTTGCGAGACGGAATAATTGAGCGTGCACGTGGTCGGACATTCGCGTCTTTCTAAAACGGGGGTTGCAAATAATGGGACAATTCAAGCTGCGGACTTCGGTGTTCGGCCTGAGTCGCGCACTAATGCTCGCCACGATTTTCGTTTCTGCTTTCACCTCGCGTGACGCTGGCGCACAGTATTGGGGTGGTTACGGGGCCGACCCGCAGCATACTTGCCAGGCCCATGTGGCTTCTCAGCTTCCGCAAAAGGTTCTTTGGTCGATGCCTGTCGACCTGAATCCGACGTTCACCGGGGGCGATCTCTACATCCATTACGCCAGTCCTGTCATCACGGCCAAGAACACTGTCATCGTCACGGTTCGAGGCACGACATCCGACGCGAACATCTTTCAATTCAAGGCGGTCAAAGGTCAAGACGGCTCGGTCGCCTGGTCGAGCCCATTAACGACAGACTATATTCTGCCTGCGCACAATTGGGTTCCGGTCTGTGGTCCGACATTAGTTTCCGGCGGCCTCAAAATTGCTGTGCCTGGAGCGGGGGGGACGGTCTATCTGAGGGCAAACCCTGACCGTGCAACCGGGGCCGTTTCCCAGATCCCGTTCTATACGAGCCTGACCAACTACAAAGCGAATAAGACGAACTTCAATCAAAGTGTGTTCATTTGCACGCCGATCACCGCCGATGCGGACGGGAACCTGTACTTCGGATTCAATATCCAAGCCGCTGCGACTGGTGCACCAGCAACCGGCGGCTTGGCGCGAATCTCAAGCGCCGGTGTCGGGAGCTATATTACGGCCGCTGCGGCGACCGGCGACGGATCCATGCAAAAAGTTGTTTATAATTGTGCACCTGCCATCAGCACAGACGGCACGACAGTGTACGTTGCCGTCAACAGCGGAAACTTTGGTGGTGGCTACCTTGTCGCTCTCGATAGCAAGACGCTTGGCACAAAGGCGCAAGTCCGATTGAAGGATCCCAAAACCGATTATGATGCCAGCCTTGCTGATGATGGTTCCGCCACCCCGACCGTGGGTCCCGACGGTGACGTTTATTTTGGCGTGCTGGAAACCCCGTTTCCGTCTCGGGTCGACCGGGGCTGGCTCCTTCATTTCAGTGGCGATTTAGCGACATTAAAAACGCCAGGCTCCTTCGGCTGGGATAACACCGCTTCCATCGTCCCGGCGAGTGCTGTTCCCTCGTATCAGGGTTCGTCTAAATACCTTGTTTTGACGAAGTACAACAATTACGCAGATTTCGGTCCGCCTGGAGACGGTCTCAACCGAATGGCTGTCCTCGATCCAAATGACACCCAGGTCGATCCGCTTTCGGGAGTGTTGACGATGAAAGAGGTGATTACAGTCCTCGGCCCGACAACAGATCCGAGATTTGGCGCTCCGGCCGTCCGAGAGTGGTGTGTTAACTCCGCTGCGATCGACCCGATTAACAAATGTGCCATCGTCAACTCTGAGGACGGAAACGTGTACCGATGGGATTTCACGACGAACACGCTCAGCCCCGCGCTCCCCTTGGCAGCCGCGACTGGCGAGGCGTATACCCCCACGGTTGTTGGGCCGGATGGTGCGGTCTACGCAATCAATCGAGCGGTCCTGAACTGCTGCGTCAAGAATTAGGCAGGGCGTAATTTTTGTAGGAGCGACCGTGGTCGCGATCGAAGTACGGATCTGCTTTCTCGCTTGGATTTGTCTAGTCTCACCCTTGTTGGCTGACGAATCAGGATTGATCCGATCTCGCCAGAGTGGGCGGTGGTCCGCCGCTTCGACTTGGGAAATGGGGGCCATACCGTCGGCCGAGGCCCGTGTCCTAGTTCGGTCTGATCACGTGGTCTTGTACGACCTGCAATCGGATCAGGTGATCCGTTCGATCCACGTGTCAGGAACCCTCAGATTCATTACAGATCAGAATACGAGGCTCGATGTCGGACTGATCAAAATTCAGCCTGGCGATGATGCCAGCGAGAACGGCTTCGACTGCGACGATCACCCGACGATTCCATCGCCCAATCAACCGGTTCCAGTTCTGGAGGTCGGTTCCGCCGAGCGGCCCATCGAAGCGGGAAAAACCTCACTGATCCGGTTGGTCGCCTTAAAAGGGATGAACCCCGATTCGTGCCCGGCAATTGTTTGTTGTGGAGGCCGAATGGACTTCTACGGTGCTTCCATGAGCCGGTCATGGGTCAAACTCGGCAACGACCCAAAGCCTGGAGACACCGTGGTTCACCTCGCCGAACCCGTGACGGGTTGGCGAGAAGGGGATCGTATCCTGGTGACTGCCGCAACGAACCGAGTTCGCAAACAAGGAGAGACTCTTCGACCCGGAGTCGGGTCGCTTCGCTGCTTCACCGAAGAGAGGTTCATACGGTCGATAGATGGAACTAAGTTAACTCTCGACCGCCCTCTTGCGGAAACTCATTCGATGCCAGAAGGGCTGAGAGGCGAAATTGCCAACCTCAGCCGAAACGTCATTATCGAATCGGCAGACGCTTCTCAGGGACGTGGCCACACGATGTACCATCGTCATTCGGCAGGCTCAATCGGTTATGCCGAGTTTCGCCACCTGGGCAAGGAGGGAGTGAAAGGACGCTACCCGATCCATTTCCACCTGGTCGGACAAACGATGCGAGGCAGTTCCGTCATCGGCGCTTCGGTCTGGGATAGTGGAAACCGTTGGATCACGATTCACGGGACCAACCAACTTGTCGTTCGCGACTGTGTCGGTTACCAATCGGTCGGCCACGGATTCTTCCTGGAAGACGGTACCGAGACGCTGAACGTCCTGGACCGAAATCTGGCCGTTCAGTCGTACGCGGGAAAACGTTTACCCCACCAAGCACTGGCTTTCGATGACAATTCCGGCGCGGGTTTCTGGTGGGCAAACAGTCTCAACACATTCACACGTAACGTTGCAGTCGAATGCGATCGCTACGGCTTCCGTTACGAAGCGATCCTTTCCCCCGCCGACGACCTCCGCAAGCAAGTCCTGCTGACAAACAGAAGTCGCGAGACCGTCGATATCCGCACGCTTCCCTTCGTGAAATTTCTGGATAACGAAGCCCACGCCCAACTTTACGGAATTGACTTGGGAGAAGGTACGAACGGGGTTGGCCCCGATCGCGATCATCCGTTCGAGCTACTTAACACTCGGCTTTGGGATTGTTCCTGGGCATTTCGGACGGACGTTCCTAATCTGTTGGTCGACGGTCTGTCGATCGATCGCTGCCGCTACGGCGTGTCCCACGCTCGCGAAGGTTTCCGAGCCTATCGGAATACGACGATCCGGCGCTGCTATCTCGCGGGCGCGATCCCACCCCTGGACGCCAGCGCCGATGAAAAGCTATTCAAACGCGACGATTCCTCACCGAACACAATCGTCACATTCGTGGCCTCGCCCAAGAAGGGGGAGCGCCTGATCCGAGGGACATCGGCGGACAACGGCGAGATCCGTCGAGTCCTGGTCAACGGATGCGAGGCTCGTGCCATCGCCCCTGGGTTGACGGAATGGGAAATCACAATCGACGAGCCTCAGGATGGGATGATCTCGGCCGGTGCCGAAGACATGGCCGGTAATATCGAGGCCGATCAACATCGGATCTGTGTCGGCATCCCGTCGACAAAATAATCATGCGGAATCGATACAAGTGTTCTTGCATGGAAATGGAGTCATCGGCTTTGAATCTTGCGTTGTCCTTGTGCGACGCGCGTAGCTGTGAGAATATGCGTTACTTCAGTTATTGAATTCAGGAGGACCCATGTCTCGCACGGACGAACTTTACACCGAACTGACTCGACTACTTCGTGAAGCCGCTTTGCTGAGTTCCTGCGGCAGTGTGCTGAGTTGGGACGAGCAAACTTACATGCCCAAAAACGGCTCGGCTCATCGTGCTGAACAGTTGGGATTTCTGGCTGGGCTGGCTCATGAGCGGTCTACTTCTCCGCGCATTGGTGAATTGCTTTCCGAATTGGAGCGAAGCGGTGAATTGGGTGACGCAGATGGTGATCTGGCCGTCAACGTTCGCGAATCGCGTCGTACCTATGATCGACAGACCAAGTTGCCGAGGCGACTGGTTGAAGAGATTTCTCGAACCACCACGTTATCGCAACAGGCGTGGGTTGCGGCTCGCGAAGATTCGAATTTCAACGATTTTCTTCCCTGGCTAGACAAGATGATTGGCCTGAAGCGAGAAGAAGCTCAGGCGGTTGGTTTTGGAAACGGGGTTCCTTACGACGCGTTGCTCGACGATTACGAACCGGGGATGACAGCGTCTGAAGTCCAACGCGTCTTTTCGCCGTTACGTGACGAGCTTGTGAAACTTGTCGCAGCGATTCAACATTCGTCGCGTCGGCCAAACATTGAGATTCTGTCACGGCATTATCCCAAAACACCACAGATCGTTCTGGCTGAAGGGGCGTCGAAAGCAATCGGGTTTAACTTTGAGGCCGGTCGAATCGATGAGTCGGCTCATCCGTTTTGCACTGGAATCGGACCAGGGGATTGTCGACTTACCACGCGATATAGCGATCATCATTTCAATTCCGCATTTTTCGGAGTGTTGCACGAGTCTGGCCACGGAATTTATGACCAGGGCTTGCCTGCGGAAAGTTTTGGTTTAGGAATTGGACAGGCGACGTCGCTGGGAATTCATGAGTCGCAATCACGGTTGTGGGAAAACTTTGTCGGTCGCAGTCGTTCGTTTTGGCAGTATCTGTTTCCTACTGCTCAAACCGCTTTTCCGAAGTCTCTTGGCGACGTTTCGCTGGATGAATTCTATTTCGCCATCAACGATGTTCGTCCGTCGCTGATTCGGGTCGAGGCAGACGAGGTGACTTACAACTTGCATATCATGCTTCGGTTTGAAATAGAGCAGCAACTTGTTTCGGGGGACCTGAAACCGGCTGATGTTCCTGGCGTCTGGAATGAAAAGGTTCACAAATACTTCGGACTGACGGTCCCGAACGATTCAAACGGCTGTTTGCAGGATATCCACTGGAGTGCCGGTTTGCTGGGTTACTTTCCCACCTACGCACTCGGCAACATGTATGCCGCGCAGTTATTCGTGGCCGCAGGACGGGACCTGGGAAATCTGGATGAGTCCTTTTCACGTGGTCACTTTAAGCCGTTAAAGGCTTGGCTAAATGAAAAAATTCATCGACATGGAAAACGATTCCGGGCGAAGCGACTTGTCGAAGTCGTGACGGGTGAATCTCTTTCTCACGAACCATTGATCGCTCATTTGCGATCAAAATATTCCGCACTCTATGGTTTATGACCCCCATGCAAGACGAGCTTCCTGCCCAAAATGGCCCCAGTGGATTTCTGATTGCCGTCAGTATCGTTGGTCTTTTGACAATTGGTTTTGCGTGGCTGCTTCGATCCGCGATGGCTCCGGCCTTATCACCACAAATTGGCCGACCGTTTCCCCGTATCGAAGCGGCTGGCTGGATCAATGGTCCTGGACCAACGGTGGACGACCTTCAGGGGAAGGTCGTCGTGGTGGACGCGTGGGCTCATTGGTGCGGCCCTTGTCGGGCGGTCACGCCTTACGTCATTGAGTTACGCAACAAATACAAAGATCAAGGGGTCGTCTTTATCGGACTGACTTCGGAGGGACTTGATTCCCGGTCGATTGATCTGAGTCGTCAATTCGTGTCGTCGCTCAATATTCCGTGGCCGAATGGCTATGGTGCGACGAAGACGCTGTCAGATCTGGAGGTTGACACGATTCCGCAACTATGGGTTATCGACCGTCAAAATCGGATCGTTTTTCATGAAATCGGGTTTGGAGATAATTCCATCAATGAGATGGAATCTGCCATCAAAAAAGCTCTGGCGGATTCTCCAGAAGTAAAAAAATAAACAGTCCGACGTTCGCCCGACGCGCAAGCGATCGATCTTTTCTTTCACTCAGTGAAGATCCCTCGCTTGCGCGTCGGGCTAATGAATAATCCAGGCAAGTTCGAGTTCTGCGGAATTCGAACAACTCAAAATAAAAAGTCCCCACCAAGCTGTGTTGGTGGGGACTTTGTTTTAGACCAGTTACCGTGGCGGGTGTCAGGCAGATTGATTAGAGAACTCGTGTGAGTCCAGGAACGGCAATCGGATAGACACCGTCGGCATTGGCTTTGACTGGCGGTTCTGCGTCCCACTTGTAGCTCTTGGGTGCCAAACTCACGTTTGAGTTGATGGCGTCATTCCACGAGATTTCTTTTCCCGAGTAAGTGCATAGACGACCAAGGATCGCGGTCATCGAACTATAAGCCCCGTTGTCACCTTCGTTGTATTCCGTTCCCTTTCGGATGGCGGCAAACAGGTCATCGTGTTCGACCTGGTATGGGTCTTTCTGCTTTTCGCTGAAATTCCAATTGATTCCAGGACCGTTGATGCTTCCTGATGGGTTTGACGTCCCTTTGGTGCCAGTTACGGATTCCGAAACACTGTCCCAGCAACCGCGAATATGTCGGCATTGGCTGGATAGGCGGCTACCGTCACTGTATTCGTACTCGACAAAGTGATGATCGAAGATTTCTCCGTATTTCTTGTCGATACGAACTTGTCGGCCCCCCATACCGTTTGCTTTAACCGGGTAAGCTGCTTCCTTGTCTTTGCCACCCTTGATCCAGTTGATCACGTCAAGGTTATGGATGTGCTGTTCGCAGATGTGGTCGCCGCTCAGCCAGTTGTAGTAGTACCAGTTCAGAACCTGGTATTCCATTTCCGTCTTACACTGTTCGCGGGTTTTACGAGGATCCCACACGCCGCCGCCATTCCAATAGGCTCGCATGGCGATGACATCACCGATCGCGCCGTCTTTGATCCGCTTGATCGTTTCGAGGTAGCCAGCCTGATGGTGACGTTGCAGACCAACGCCCACTTTCAGCTTCTTTTCCTTGGCGATCTTATTTGCTTCGATCACTTGTCGAACGCCAGGGGCGTCAACTGCGACCGGCTTTTCCATGAAGACGTGCTTTCCGGCTTTGACCGCATACTCAAAATGGATTGGGCGGAAGCCAGGTGGCGTGGCAAGGATCACAAGGTCGACGCCGCTATCGATCACTTTTTGATAGGCGTCCAAGCCGTCGAAGATATTCTCGGGCTTGACCTGAACGCGATCACCCTTTGAACCGAGTCCATTTTTGACCGCGTCGACAACGCCACGGGCATTTTCGGGAAATGCGTCACCCACTGCCGTGAGCTTGACGTTGCCATTCGTCGAAAGTGCCTGGCCTGCTGCACCAGTTCCGCGTCCTCCGCAACCGACCAGGCCAACTTTGACCGTATCGTCGCCGCTGGCGAACAGGCTACTGCTAAAGCCGGTCGGCACTACCAACGCTGCGCCAGCGCCGACTAAAGCCGACGTTTTCAAAAAGTCACGACGTGAAGCGCTGTCGTGGGGTTGATCGGATGAACTCATGCTCGACTCCTTGGTTGTCAGGTACACGGATAGAAATGGGCGTTGAATCAAGCCGATTCAACGCCCGGCATAAAACGGAGCACAAAAATTATTCAATCGTCACTCGCGGTTTGACACCTTTCGGGACAACCGCATCCAACCTCAGATTCTTTCGTTCGTCGTCGCTTGGCGTTCGTAGTGGCCGAACGACACGAAATCCACCCCACACTGCATCTGTCATGTACCATGCGCTTTTGGGGTTCTGAGGATCTTGCTGCTTCCAGTCTGGATCGGAAGCTAACCTTGTTGCACTACGGCATTCGGCAGGTCCGCGGTCCCAGGCACCACCTCGTGCTACTCGAGGATATTCGTCATCGGCGAGACAGAGTGGAAACTTAACGGCTTCGTTTTGTTTGAATTTTCCATAAAAATCGGGTTCATAACGGTCTTGGACCCACTCGGCGACATTCCCATGCATGTCGTGCAAACCCCAGGGATTGGGTTTCTTCTTTCCGACCTTATGGTATTTGGGTTTTCCGTTCTCAGTACTGTTCCCTTCGAACCAGGCGTATTCACCCAATTGAGTTGCATCGTCGCCAAAGTGGTACTTGGTTGTCGTACCAGCCCGACAGGCATATTCCCACTCTGCTTCGGTCGGCAGCCGATGATATCGTCCGGTTTTTGCCGTAAGCCATTCGCAATAGGTCTTCGCGGCGTGCTGAGTCATACAAATCGCGGGGAAGCCGCCATCCTTTCCCATTTCGAATGACATGTCTGTGTAGGGGTTCGTCGGTTTCGTAACCGCATCGGCGGCCTTTTCGAGCGGACCGATTTCCGCTGCGCCGAAATCTCGCAATGCTCGTTCCAATCGAATCGACCAGAGTTCGAATTCATCCCAGGTGACTTCCGTTTGGCCCATCCAGAACGGTTCAAGTTTGACTTTGTGTTGAGGCCCTTCGTCTTCGTTCCGATCTGATTCCGTAGCGGGGCTTCCCATGAGAAATTCGCCGCCTGGAATCGGAACCATTTTGAACGAGATTTCCGTATTGCGGATCTTCTGCGAGTACGGTTTCATGTCAGCTTCGGTCTTGGCGTTGCCAGCGTCGTCTTGAGCCATCGACAACGTCGAAAGACCCAAAAAACAAATCAACGAGACAACGAATTTTGCACCGCGACGTGAAACATTTAAGTGAGAGCAGGTGAATGGCATGGCAACTCGAAAGTGGAAACTGTTGGGGACCCTGGTCGTTGACCTGATCTGGATGTCAAGTTGGGCGCTCGCTCAGTCGCAGGAGCGCTTCACATTTGCCGAACCACATCTCGGAACGATTGTTGAAATAACACTATACGCTCCCGAAGATACCGTCGCAAATGATGCAGCCAAAGCCGCATTCAGGAGATTGAAAGAACTCGATCAAATTTTCAGCGATTACAAAACTGACAGCGAAACAATGAGGCTTTGCGACAGCGCCGGATCAGGTCGGGCGGTCAAAGTCAGTCCGGAATTGTTTCACGTCATCCGAAAATCGATAGAGATTTCCGAGAAATCGGAAGGAGCGTTCGATGTCACCGTCGGACCATTGGTACAGCTATGGCGTCGTGCTCGAAAACTGAAAATTCTCCCAAATAACGACGAACTCGCCGCTGCAAAGGAACTGGTCGGATCGAAGCTTGTCAGCCTGGATGAGGCCACGCAATCAGTCGAATTGAAGCGACAGGGGATGCGGCTCGATTTTGGCGGGATCGCAAAGGGATTTATTGCCCAGAACGTCAGTCAGTTGCTTCGCGAAAAGGGGCATCAACAAACGTTAGTTGCGGTGGCAGGTGATATTGTCGCTGGCGATGCTCCGCCCAATACATCGGGCTGGAAGGTCGGTGTTGCACCACTTGATCGGCCTAATGGTGCCGTCAGCCGCTTGTTGCTGCTGAAGAATTGCGCTATTTCCACGTCAGGGGATGCATTTCAGTTTGCTGAAATCAACGGAGTGCGATATTCGCATATCGTCAATCCTCACACCGGACTCGGCCTGACTGAGCGAAGCAGCGTTACGGTTCTTGCCGAGGATGGAACGACCGCCGACGCGCTGGCAACGGCAATTTGCGTTCTGGGACCTCAAAAAGGACTTAAGCTGATCGAAGGCCGAGGTGGCGTCGATGCATTGATCGTCCAGGCAACCGACGATGGGCCGCGTGTCATCGAATCAAAGTCGTTTCGGTCATACGAAACCAAGTAAGTTTTGACGCGCCTATTCCCACTCGATCGTGCTCGGGGGTTTTGAGCTGATATCGTAGACGACCCGGTTGACTCCACGAACTTCATTGATAATCCGTGTTGAAATCCGTTGCAAGATTTCGTGTGGCATTGGGAACCAGTCGGCAGTCATGAAGTCATCCGTTGAAACGGCTCGAACCGCGACGACCTCTTCATACGTACGACCGTCACCCATGACTCCGACAGTGTGCACCGGCAGCAGTACCGCAAACGCCTGTTGGATTTCCCGATAAAGTCCTGCGAGTCGTAATTCTTCCATCACGATTGCGTCAGCTTCGCGCAGCTTTGCGAGCCTTGGCGCACTGAGTTCGCCAAGACATCGCACACCAAGGCCTGGTCCGGGAAACGGATGCCGCCAGACAAGTTCGTCCGTTAATCCGAGCTCCAGTCCCATGCGACGGACCTCGTCTTTAAACAAGTCGCGCAACGGTTCGATCAGCTCAAATCCCAGTTGCTCTGGCAAGCCGCCAACGTTGTGATGCGCCTTGATTGTCGCGGCAGGGCCATCTGCATCGGCACCCGATTCAATCACGTCCGGGTACAAAGTACCTTGAGCCAGAAAATGTGCATCGGGGATGGACTCAGCCTCCTTTCGAAAGACTTCGATAAATACCCGCCCGATGATTTTCCGTTTTTGTTGAGGATCAGTGACCCCTTTCAGCTCGTCAAGAAAGCGGTCCTTCGCATCGACAACGTGAAGATCGGTTTTGAAGTGATTCTGAAAACGATCACGAACCTTGTCGGATTCACCTTTTCGCAGAAGTCCGTTGTCAACGAAGATACACGAAAGCTGCGATCCAATCGCTTTATACAAAATGGCAGCGACGACAGAGGAATCGACACCCCCGGATAGTCCGCAGATCACTCGTTTGTTACCAACTCGTGATCGAATGGAGGCCACTTCACGATCGATCAGCGAGCTGATTTTCCAAGTGCCATGACATCCGCAAACCGCTTTAACGAAGTTGGCAAGCATCAGGCTGCCGTATTCCGAATGTGTCACTTCTGGATGGAACTGCAGTCCGTAGATTGGCTTGTCGCGGTGTTTGACCGCTGCATATGAACATGTTGACGTGTCCATCAACCGAATGAATGCAGTCTCCGCATCTTCAACATGGTCGCCATGACTCATCCAGACAGTACTCGTCTGAGGGAGTCCGGCCAACAACGGATCAGGCTGCAAAATCCGGCATTCGGTTCTTCCGAATTCGCGTTTTGATCCAGGTGTCACGTGCCCACCGAGCAGCTTGCAGGTGAGATGCAGCCCGTAACAGATTCCCAATACGGGGATTCCCAATTCAAAAAGTCGAGGATCGACTTTTGGTGAGTTTGTTTCGTAGACACTTGCAGGGCCGCCGGACAGGATCAGCCCTTTCGGGTTGAGTTGGCGGATCCTTTCCAAGGAAAGATCATGTCTGACCAACTGGCAGAACACATTCTGGTCGCGGATGCGCCGAGCGATCAGTTGTGCGGTTTGACCGCCAAAATCGAGTACGAGAATCAGTTCTTCTGTCGTCGCGATCGCATTGCGAGAATCGGCCAAGGCAGTCATTAGGAAAAACCATTTTGTGTGTTGCGCTCCCTGCATAAAATCAGGGGGAAGGGGCCAATTATACCGTCGCCGCGTCACGTGGCAAACGGTTCCCCTGTCACTTAAGCGTCAAACATCACGCCTTCGGCTTGTGAGGTGGCGCGAACTTGATTTTTTCGACGTATCTCGCAACCTGTTTGGAACCTGTGTCAAGTCTGCCGGTGCAATTTGAAATTGCTTTAACTACATACTTGTATTGGGTTTCGTAGTCGGCATCGATCTCAACTTCGATATCCTTGGCCAATGGGTTTCCTGGTCTGCCGATGATTTTCAAGATTTCTCTATTCAGGCGCTCAAACGCCATTTCGTCGTTTCCAAGGTTCTTGGATCCCAAAGTTAATTGCATCAAATTTCCCTGGCGGTCCGAAACCATGCCGACTTTGATTTCTGGCAGCGTGAATTCAGCGGCTACGGCGGACGGCGCACTGATGGGCAAATTGATGTTGAAGTTCCCTTCAGGGGAAACAATCTTCAGATTCAGCATGAAGAATATCAGCAGAAGAAATACGATGTCGATCATCGGAGCCATTGGTATTTGGAGTTTTGTCGGCTCACTTAAGCGGTTTCGCAGCTTCATCATCAGGCCTCCTCAGAAGTGGCGCGAAGCGAGAACTTGCTGAAGCCTGCTTCCTGGCACTTCCTGATAAGTTCTTGAACAAGCCCCGTCGGGATTTCTGAGTCGGCCCTGATCAGGACGGTCACGTCTTTAATCGCATTTTGCCCGTGAACTCGCTCCATGACCCGTTTTTCTTGTTCGAGTTCCGGTGAGATTTCGTAAACGTCGACATAGCGTTCATTATAGAAGACTTCGGGTCTCGATTTCCTGAGCTCACCTGAAGGAAACCGTTGATAGCCGAAGTTTAAGACCAGTTCGTGTTCAGGCTTCACCACAGGTGGTTTGGCGAGTGAATCCTTTGGGAGTTTAACTCGTTCGTCGGCTTTGGTGTTTTCGAAATTGATGGCAATCATGAAGAACGTGAGCAATTGGAATACGATGTCGATCATTGGAGTCATATCAGGCTCCGTAAACCCCATTTCAATCTTCCGCATTTTCATTTCAACGCTCCGTCGTTGTCGGCTTTTGCCATGTGGGGATCAGCCCGCTTATGCTGCTGTGGGACACGGGCTTAAAGCCCATGCCACTTCAGAATACCCATCATTCGATCAATGAAAATGCGGGGCGGCAGGAACGGCTGTGGGTGAGCCACCGCCTGATCGATTGACTGTTGCAGGAGCGGCTGGTTTTCCAATATTTTGAAAATTCTTCATCAGATTATCGGCCACGAATCCACATTCCATCAGAAATCGGGCCAGACGATTCTTATACAACGAATAGAAAACGATCGCAGGGATCGCGACAACCAAGCCTTCGAGCGTGGTAAATAACGCGGTCGCGATTCCGTCGGCTAGTTCCGAAGGCTTTGGCGAAGTTGTTGAGTTCGCGATTACTTGAAAGGCCATCACCATACCTTGAACCGTGCCAAGTAGTCCAAGCATCGGAGCGATCGAGCCGATCAGTGCCAGGTAACCGATCTTGTGTTCCATGGACATCGTCTCGTCTTCACCAACCTGCTGCATCTGCTCAACAGCCTCGTCATATCCGCGCGAAAGTCTACCCATTCCGGCGGCCAGAATTCGACCGATAAATGAATCACTTCCTTTGGCCGATTCGTAGGCACCCTGATAGTCCTTCGCCTGAAGCTGCTGTTCAAAATCTTCAATAAACGAAGAGGGAAGGTAATTGTCCCGGCGAAGCTGCAGGGAGATCATCATGATAATCGCGATCATGGCGAACGCGACCAACATGATCAGAAATCCAAATATTCCCGATGCACGAATCATCCATGCCAGGAACGATTCCTGTGGCTTTCTGACTTCGGAAGCATTCCCTTCAACACCCAATCTACCAATGTCATCACGGACTGCTGGGCGTCCTTCATCTTGTGCGTTCAATGCCGATTGTGGTAGTCCTAAAGACATCCATCCGACCAGCACGGCGAGAACCAAACGCCAAAAGCGGCTGCGAACACCTGACAGGTGCATTGTAAATCCCTTCACGTCAAACACTCCTTCGTCTCAGCAGTCATCCGTAACCCATCAGTCGCGATCCGACGAGCATCACGATTCTAAGTATCCATTGCTCCTGATGCCAGAGGATTATGCCCGGAACGAGAGATTCCAACGCGGGCACTGACAAGTTCCACGTCAGTTTGGCCTTGTCTTCTCCATTCAATGCAGGTGTTTTGGAACACTGGTGATACCCTCATTCATTACCAACCAATTTCTTTCTCCATTCGCTATTGGGATAGATTTGAACCAGTTTTCCCGCCGCTTCGGCGCTGCGATCCGGGTGTTGAACCAGCTTCCACAGGTTGCTCATTTGATAAAGCGCTTCTGCATGGAATCCCGCTTCTTTGGGAAAAAGGATGTCGACATGCAAATACGCCAGTGCCGCTTCTTTCGTTCGTCCCAGACCTTGAAGCGCCTGGCCTTGCAGGATGTAGGCCTCGGCCTGGACAGCGGAATCTTCGGCGGGACCTTTTTCTGTGACGACATCAAGAATCTTGAGCGCCTCGTCAAATTTCGTCTGGGCAATCAGCCCTCGTGCATGTCCAAGCATTGCCTCGAATTTTCGCGAAATGTCGCCAGGCGTATCTCCTGCCGACGCGACGATCGCTTCAAATCCGGTGATTGCTTCGTCAATTTTTCCTTCTGCAACCAGCACCCGCGACTCTGCAATCCGCGAAGCAAGCTTCAGATCGTTCCAGGGAGCCTGCGATAATTTTTCGAGGGTCGAACGTGCGCCAGCAAAATCCTTTTCGGCTAGTTGAATTTGACTGAGCAGCAATACCGATTCGTAGAATCGAACATGGTCAGGATATCCCTTTTGAGCCGCGATCAACTTTTGAATTGCCTGTTGGCGTTTTTCAGGATCGGCCAATGCCTGCCTGGCTGCGATTCTTGCAATAATATAGTCGAATTCGCCCCTCAGAAAATCACTCGGTGATTTTGCATCGGCTTTTGCCTTCAGAAGCCTTTGGGTGGCGGAATCGTATCGCCCTCCGTTTTCGTCGCTGTAACCCAGCTTTAATTCGCCACCACCACCTTCCCACTCGATAGCGGCAATGTCGTTGGCACTGACAATCTCGGGTTCGCCCTGATTTTTCTTCAGCGTCAACTCGGTCTTCGACATCGCCGAGATATTGCCATTCACGCGTTTCCCGTCACTTTTCTTTGTGATGATGTCGATGGCAAAAATCGAGTTCAGTGGAAGTGCAACGATCGTCACCGATACGAAACACGCATTGCGAAAAAACGTCTTCATTGGGGGTCCCTTTATTTCATAAGTTCATTAGTTTTATAGGTCTCATAGGACTTATAAGTCTTATAGGTCCCATTCTTTGTCGGCGACGCCGTGACACGAGCGATCCCAGGTTTCTATTTTTCATTCCGCCGCAGGAGGCGTTGGTGGTTTCGGGCGAGGCTTCGGCGACGGGGCCGTTCCTCCTTCGGTTCGTGATTGTGTTTTCGTCACAGGTTTCGATGCTGCCGGTTGAGCGGCGGTTGTTCCAGTACCAGCCGAAGCCGATGGTTTTGGCCGTGGTTTGGGAGCAATCGGTGCAGTAAATGATGGCGATTGCTGTTTTTCTACCGCAATGCCCGAGAACGATACCGGTTCTTCGATGCGGCCGAGCGTCTTCGGCTTAGCGGTCTTCTTGCCTCCCTTAAAAAACACCCAGCCCAGCACGCCAAGTCCACAAAGGATACTCAGGAGAAAGATGGTGAACGTCAATGTGTCATTGTTTTTAGGCTCTTGTGTCTTTTTCACGGTGACGGCTTCCGGTTGATTTGCAGTATTGTTTTCCGACTCTTTTGCTTTATCCTCGGAGTCGACGGTCTCTTTCGGCTTCGTTTGTTCCAACGGAGCGTCGACTGACCATGGCAGGTCAATGACTGGTTTGCCGGATTCCCGCATGACTTCGCGATAGAGTTCGTTAAGCTTTGCTCGCTTGTCATCAGGCAGGGTTCTCATGATGGAAGACGAACCGACCAATTCCATGGCGCACAGGTCCAATGCCTTTTGTTTGTCTTTGGGGGCAAGTTCTTTTCCATATCGGAAACGACAAAGAGAGACGCTGTAGCGAGCATCGAGAAAGCTGTCGACCAGGTCTGGCCGTTCCGAGAAATTCTTCTGCTGTTGAATTCGTTTCGCAATTCCTCCCCATCCCCACAGCCCGATTTCCTTATTGCCACCGATCGCAGTGACGAACTTCTTGTGGTCACCGTTTGATCCCCAGTCCTGAAAGACGGAGGCACCTTCAATCTGCGTTCGCAGATCGTTACCTCTCGCTTTGAGAACTTCGTTGAGAAGCTTTTCGGCGCCGCTGAAGTCCTTTTTCAAACGATTGCAGCGAACCAGTCGAACTTTTACGTTCAGCAATTGATCGGCGGTAGCGAACGCCGAATCGGCCTGCGCACGTGTCAGAACCCCATTGAAGGCCGAAGCTGCACGGTCGTAATAGCTGGCGGTTTTCGAAGCGTCCGTTGAAATTTCTCCCAACGCAAAATACGTTTCTCCGATCCAGCTGAGCGATCCCAGAGTCTGGCCTTCCTGTTTCTTGTACATGTCATCAAGAAATGTCTCGAAGGCTTCCATCAGCTTATTGAAGCGTTCTGTTTCACCGTTACTTCGAAACCGTTCCAATTCGTTTTTTAACCCTTTTCCCAGGTCAACATACAGGTGTGTCAGGTCTGAACTGGGATCTCCTGATGCGATGGCTTCAAGAATTTTCATGGTTGCCCGAGCATCATTCAACTTGTCCGGACCCAGGCCGATATATGATCGCAGCAGCAACTTGTAAACAGTCTTCGCGATCAAGCGACCGTGGATTCCTCTTTCGGGTCGCTGAGATTCGTCGGGGACCGCTATGGCCTTGATCACGGATTGTGGTTCGTCCTGAAGGATCTTGATCGCATCGGTTTCTTTTCCCTGATTGAGCAGGATTTCCGCGAGGTAGATCTTCGCACTGACGAGTTCCAGCGGCACAGCCCCTTCTTTGGGTAGAGTCGCTGAAAGTTTCTCAATACCAGATCGCAAGTACCGATCGGCCGAAGCCTTCCATTCCGCAAGTTTTTCAGGGCTTGGGCGCGATTCTTGCGGCATTCCGGCAGATGAACCGAAAGCGAGCCAGTAAGCTTGTCCGGCGGCCAACTGTGCTTCAGGATACTTTGCATCGGACTCGGGGACCTTACTGAACCATTCGGCCGCTTCAACGGGCTTTTTTGCAGACGTGTACAATGAACCAAGGGTCATCCGAGCCTCGTTCGCTTTGTCGCTCTCGGGCCAGCGACTTGCGATCAGGTTTGCGGCCTTAATCGTCAGCCGCATTTCGTCCTGTTTTTTATCGGCGTCGGCTTTGTTGTCATAATACGCTTGAACGAAGGCGGCCATTGCCATGTGGGCAGCATCCAAAGCGACACTTCCTTCATCATCGCTTGTTGTACGAGCCACAAATTGCGCCAGGATCGCTGCCTCGTAATTGCGATGCAAATAGAAATTCGTGTAGGCAAGTAGAAGTCGAGCAGTGGCAACGTCCTTCGCATTGTCGCGGCGATTAGTCAACACCATCGCCAATTCAAGGTTTTTCGCGGCGTCATTCAGCTCGTTGGACCAGTCTTGCTTTAACCGCACCATTTCATCGGCAGGTTTTTGAGTCCTGACGGCGGCATCCAACTCTTTTTTAACTTCTTGAGCAGTATTGAAGGATTGACGTCCCAGTCCAAACGCCGTTTCGAAGTCCTCGGGCTTTTTCTCTTTACCACCGAGCTTGACCTGCAGCCGCTGTGCTAAGGACAGCGAGACGTCTTTGTATTCGCCAGGAAAACGGCTGATTTGTTGGGCCGTCGTACGAGCCTGTCGCCAGAAGCGCTCTTGATCTGGTTTGGGCAGATTTCGATTGTCGCCTAACGCATCAAGGGCGCGAGCCTGCTCCCATTGAATTCCCAGGCCGACCGCTGTCCTGGATTCGTTGCTGTTCTTTTTCAGCCAATCATCCGCCAGGTCGACGATCAATTGGTAATCGTTTCGCGCATGAAGACAGATCAGTTTGAATTGCAGCGTCTGTGATTTCAGGCTCTGAAGCAGGGGGTCGTCGCCTGGATGATCGAGCAACTCGTTGTAGATCCCGAGTGCCTTCTGTAAATCTCCCTGTTCTTCAAAACATTTGCCTTGCCATGCCCGGGCATGTAACCCTCCCATCTGGCTGCGATACCTTTGATGCATCTTTTCGAATTCATCCGCTGCCTGATTCAGCAATTGTTTGAACTGAGGTGCTGATGGGTCGTAGGTCTGCGCTTCGTCGTAGGTACATTTCCCCAGACTCAGAGATTCAAGGATCATGCTTCGTTCAACACGTACTCGATCGGCATGAAGTTTAGGGTCTTTTTGGTCGTCGATATATGGCGGGAACTTTTTGAAGGCCGCTTCATGTTGGTCGAACGCGAGCTTCACAACGTCTCTTGCCTTTTGCACCAATTCACGTGCGCGTCGCTGAAATTCTGCTTTACTCCCCTGATTTGCAGGAGATTTCGACCGGAATATTTCGACTTCGGCCTTTTGCCTCAGGATTTCAGCCCGGTCAGAGTTTGCATCGCCACTGTATGCATGATTAGGGTTTTCCTGCACGAATTGGTCAAGAAACGCCAGTGCCTGATCCAGTTGCTCAAGCTGCTTTTCTGGACTACGTAGCGTTTTGGCGTTTTCGCGCAGCGTGACCGCTTTTTCATAAGGAATGAGTTGCCGCATCTCTGCAGGCAAGGAGGGACGGAGAGCGAGCTGATCGAGGTAGATCAGGGCATAATCGAAATAATTTCGCTCACGAAGCCCTTGCAGGAACTCCTGGTACGGCTCTTCGGCCATAAGCGGGCGCGTCGAAACGGCGATCAACAACAGCCAAAATGGCCACATTAACAACCGGGTCTTCATCGGTTGGTCCTTAAATCTCAGTGGGAAATGCAAGTGACGAAAGGAAGTGAAGCATGGAAATCACGAATCCAACCGCTCACACTATCAGTATCGGAAGGAAATGCCCGTTCGGCAAGGCTTCGCCGAAAGCCTTACTGTCGTCAGGTGCCTACAGCCTTAAGCCTCACGACGTCTTTTCCGGGGCTTGTCTCGAAAAATGAACCAGAATCCGGCTATTTCAATGAGATCCCATTCGTGCCTGAAGAAACATCATTGATGCATCCGTTTTCGACGAGAAGCGACAGTTTCTCGCCAATTTCGTTTCGTTACCAATTTCTCGAAATCAGTAACCGGTTGCTGAGGCCGTCACATGGTTGAAACAAGTTTCTCCGACGGAGCGGCGATTTGTGAAGATTTCAAAAAACGCTTGCGATTTCGCCAAATGAGCCTCCGAAGAAATGATCCTTCAGGACCTCAAAAATGGAGTATTAACAAACGCGAATTCTTTTTCGTTCAATGGTTTAAATAAAGCGTTCAGTGTTACTAGTTTTCGGATCAAGAGTGTTTCAATGAACAGTTGATTGTGTTCCGTCATTTTCATTGAAAATTAACGGGCTTATCGAAGCTATCTCGGTATCATACTGGGACAAACTTTGTGGCATGCTAAATGCCAATGTTTTTGGTCGTCGCAATCTCTGTTAAAGAATTAAATGACGCGACCGTCGAACGTTTTCGCTGATCCTGCTGTTTATCTCTTTTCGAGTGTGAGACTCATTGAGGTTTCCAGTTGATCGGTGTTTTTGATCAAGCAACGAAGGGTCATCCGCCAATGTCTTGCGTCTTTCAAAAATCGATCTTGCGTCGAATCGCAGTCCTGGTTTGCTTTATTGTTGGAGTTTCGTTTCAGGTAAACGCGGCTGTTGCTGGAGTTGTCATTCAGACTCCTATCGGCGTCGGTCCCACTGACCATTTTCGAATTATCTTCGTGACGTCAGGAATGACGACCGCAACCTCGAATAACATCGCGGATTACAATGCATTTGTTAACGCCCAGGCAGGCGGAGCAACATACGAGGGTCAAGTCATTCAATGGTCTGCCATCGCATCCACGAATGCTGTTAATGCGTATACGAATACCAACTCTGGAACGAATTCCGCAGTTTACATGGTCGACGGAACGGAAGTGGCTTCTTCAACAACCAGAAACGTGGGTGGACTTTGGTCTTCGACTTTAATTGCCCAGCCAACTGAAGGGATTGACGGGACCAAATATACGAGCGGCATGGCATGGCCTGGACGGGGACTTCCGGAAATGGCCTCGAATATAGCACTACGATCTTTGGCGGCTACGGTCTTGGTTCAAATAATTCGGGTTACAATCCTTACAGTCAAATGAATGTTTTTTCGGCTCCGCAAGTTCAAGTCGGATTCATTTCCACATCACAGTCTGGCTCAAGTTGGGTACAAGAGCCGAATAAGTCTGCTACGGTTACTCCAGGACTGAGCACTTGGACAAATACATTTCAAATGTACGCAATATCACAGGAATTAACGATGGCTCCGGAGCCGTCGACTCTCATGAGTGCAGTTGTAGGTTTGCTCGCTCTGACATTTGTCTGGAGAAGTCGCTTACGCACGGCGGCTTCTGATTTTGGAAAACAATAAAGAAGCGTCAATTGGCTTCAGCGGCGGTACACGGAATTGCTTTCCTCACGGTTTCATTGAGGATTGATTGAAAAGTTATTTTCCCTCGTCGATCGCGGCGTCACTGATTCCAAAGTATGACTTCATCCGGTCGATGTACTCCCGATCATGGTCATAGTGGCACGCGCGCATCGCCTCGATGTAAGTTGCGTGTCCGTCGCCGATCCAATCGATAATGTTAAGAATTTCGAGTGTGGCATATGAACTGTCGCTGAGTAATTGATTCCAGCATTGTTGAGCTTCCGATTTTTCTCCGTCGCGATAAAGAATCCACGCCGCCATCGCTCGCACATGATCCGAATCGTCTTTCAGGCAACTGCGGATCAAATCATGATCCAGCTTCACGTGCCCTTGCAGATGAAAGCAGCCAATCACCGACCAGTAACGAATCCCCGAATCGGAATGGCTGAGATTCCGGTAAAACGCTGGCAGATTTGCTGGGTCTTGCTTCATCGCCAACGCGGCAGACTGCTGGTAACCCTTCAGATCGTACAACGATGGATCTCGGACAAGTTCGTAGATTGTCTTGTTGCTCGCTTCAGATCGCCGAACGAGTTCCGTTTCTGGTAATAAACCCGCATCAAAATATTCCAGTTGCCAGGCGTCGAGAGCCTTGCTCAACCGTGCCAGTTCGTTGGCGTACCGTGGATGGGCCGCAAGGTTGTTCACGTTGTCTGGATCTGCGGTCGTGTCGAAGAGTTCTTCCGTCGGTTTGGTCTTGAAGAATTGTCCGGTGACATCGTCAGTCTTGCCAGCCTTATGATATTGCTCCCAAGCTTGCGTTGCCTTCATCGTCCACAGGTAGTTCAGGTGTTGTCCCCATGGCACGTAGGGCATGTAGTTACGGATGTAAAGAAACTGCCGATCTCGGATCGCGCGGGAGTTATCAATTCGTTCATCCATCCGGCCGCGAAAGCTGACGTGATACTGTCGAGATTCTGCGTGGGGGCCGAGAAATATTTTGCCTTGCATATAAGTGGGGGTTTCTACCCCGCAAAGGCTCAGCCATGTCTTGGGCATGTCGATGAAGCTGACCAATTGGTCAATTGTCCCGCCCGGTTCGGCAGGGCGCAAGTGCTTGAACTTTTCTGGAATTCGCACGATCAGCGGGCAGTGGGTACCACTATTGTGCAAGCAGCGTTTACTGCGAGGCAGAACCCCGCCGTGGTCTGAGTTATAAATCACGATCGTGTTTTCAGTGAGGCCGCTCCTTTCCAATTCAGCGAGCGCCTTGCCGATGTCGGCGTCCATCTTTTTGACCTGATCGTGGTAGTGCGCGTAATTCTTGCGGATCTCAGGGATATCCGGGTGATATTTTGCCAGCCTTACCTTTTCGGGGCTGTGCGTCGTGTGATCGATGTCGCCAAACGCAGTCGATTCATGCGACTTCGTGCTGTTGATGACCATGAAAAACGGCTGACGTCTGGGCAGGTCATTCCAGTCCACCTTATTGGTGTCCCAGGCATTGCCGTCAGGTCGACCGCCGATATTGTAGTCGGTCTTGGTCACGTTACCGACGTAGTATCCCTCTTGTTTGAGCAAATCGGGATAGTATTTGATTGTTCCGTGCGGAATCGGATAGCGACTGCGCATCTGGTGTGTACCAGTCGACAGCGCATAGACACCAGTGATCCAGCCACTTCGCGACGGAGCACAAACCGGCGCGTTGGCATAGCAGTGCAGGTAGCGAAACCCTTCGGAAGCAAGCTTGTCAATATGCGGAGTCTCGGCGTATGGATTCCCATAGCAGCCAACCCAATCGACGCTATTGTCTTCCGAAGTCAGCCAGAGAATATTCGGACGGCCGTCCGCGTTGGCCAATGACGTCCTGACGACAAAGATGAAAGCCAGGCAGCAGAGAATTGTTTTCATCTTCTCGCCTTCCTTTTACAGTTTTTTTTGGGAACCGACAGGGTGGTTACGGACTCTACATTTCTGCGAGGTCCGTTGGCAACCGGGTCCAATTGAAAACTTGTGGCAAAAAGTGATCGCTTGAGTTCCTGGTCGCGCAGCTGGAATCCGAGTTTTTCGGCCAGATGTAACCCGAAAGTCATCGAGACCGTTTCGATGCGGCTTGCCAAAAAGTTAAACCATGATTTCCGCCGAGCCCTTTGTTGGCAGTCGCTGTTTACTAAATGAAATCGTATCTGCTTTGTTCACGCAGAGAAAAACGAATCTCCCCCGAAATCCTAGTCGATGTCGGGGGAGATTCGTAATTCACATCGATCGAAGCCCGGCATGCGTCAACAATCGAACCCCATCTCCGATCGATGAACTTCGGGACGTTGGCGAAATTGCATCTTGCGAAGGCTTGTTTCCATGGCCTGAAAGCCAATATGAGTCCAACGCATCAATGGTCTGAAATCCTATGCGGCGGGCAAATAGAACTCGCTAGCGGCACGCTCATCGTCGACCATGTAATCTCGCACGATCGGAACCGCATCACGTTTGTTCGCCAACACGAGGTGAAAGACCATCTCTGATCCAGTCAGAAATGCCAGTTGGGCGGAAATCAGATAGAACTCCCACATGCGACACATGCGTTCGTCGTAGATCGCCGCCGCTTTATCCCAATTCGCCATGAATCTCTCGCGCCAGTCACGAAGAGTGTAGTAGTAGTGCAACCGAAGAACTTCGCAGTCGGCGACCCAGATACGCTGGCGTTCTGCTGGAGCGAATATCTCGGATAGTGAAGGAGCGTAGCCTCCTGGGAAAATGTATTTTCGAACGAAAGGGCTGGCAGTACCAGGTGGGGCATTGCGTCCGATGCTATGCACAAGTCCGATACCGTCTTCCGTGAGCAGGCTCCGGAATTTGCGAAAGAACTCGTCATAGTGACCAACCCCGACGTGTTCCAGCATTCCCACCGACACGACGCGGTCGTATTTTCCCTGCAAATCTCTGTAGTCCATGTGCTCGAAATGGACACGTTTTTCGAGGCCCAATCGCCTGGCCCGCTCGCGTGCGACGCGAATTTGTTCGATCGAGAGATTGACAGCCGTTACTTCGACATCGGCGCTCTGTGCGATATGGAGCGCCAATCCTCCCCAGCCGCAACCCAATTCGGCAATCTTCATTCCGTCTTCGATTTTCAACTTGGCACAAACATGACGTTTCTTGTTGAGCTGGGCTTCCTCAAGTGTGTCATCGGGGTTGCGATAATAGGCACATGTGTATTGCATGTCCTCATCAAGAAACAGGCGATAGAACTCGTCTGATAGATCATAGTGATGAGAAGCATTTTTCAGTGCTTTGCCCATGGGGTTGTGTTGATGCAGTCGTCGCAGCCATCTCCACGAATGACGCAATATGGTTTGTATTGGGTGCCCCGTAAGCCCGGTACGATTGTTCGAAAACAGGTTCAGTAAGTCGAAACACGTCGAGCCTTCTTCAAACGTCAGCTCGCCATTCATATAGGCTTCGCCAACATACAATTCCGGGTTAAAAAAGAGCTTGGTGTAGAGAGATTTATTGTGCAATCGGATCGTCACGGTCGGTTCGGAAGGGGTTCCGGAAAATGTGTGTAGTTTTCCAGACACATCGATGACACGCAGAGTACCGCGCTGGACGAATCGGCGAAGCAACGTGGATAACAGTTTCATGCGTGTCCTCCATGACAATGAAATTTCGGAACGGTGGCAACCGTCGACTGTTAACGCTCGACCCACACGCTATTGAACCGGTGACGCAAATGAAGTAAGGCATTACTGGTTTTTTAATGTGCAGCCAGGCGGAAACGTTTGGATATCCTTCACCAACGCAGACCCGGTTTTAGAAGAATCCTCCGTCGGCAAATTCTCGTCAAATAACGTTTTCAGTCAATTGATGATTAGCGTAGAAACTCTGCCAGAAGCCGAAGTGTGAGTAATGGAATATCATTCTGGCATTACGATGGTTACGACATAAACGACGAATTTGCGATTGACACGCGACGCCGCACACGCGACGAATGGGATGAAAAGCGGATGAAGAACACGGTTTGGCTGGTCCGCCAAGCATCCAATATCATGCTATCAAAGGAATTTTCCCAGTAAACTTGAAAAGCAATACTTCATTCACGTCAACGATGGAGGCTCTGGGTTGAACGGTTGAAGCTGTCGGCAGAAAACCGGTTTGGAAAGATCATCCGTGACTCTAAAGGATTTTATGCACAAGCCAGCAGAAAGCGAGAATGTTTGATCCAATGGTGACCGATACGATCACGAGGTTCATTCTTTCCTGAATATTGAGGATGAAACGAGCGATAAAAAAACCAGTGGAGAATACGAATCCAATCGCCGTTACGATCCCCCAAAGTAACTCATTAATGAGAAGTAAGCCTATGGAGCAGATGACTGGCAAAGCAATAAGCTTCGGTCCGATAAAATAATTCAATCTTGCTTCTATCTCATCGTACCGATCGTCGTTGTCTCTCATTTGCCGATATTTCGGTTGTAAAGGCAACCACACTGATTCCAATAGTGGGTGAGAACGCAAGATTCAACAGTAGGTTTCAAGCAAAATTATTCCGTCTTTCGGCGGATTCGCAAACGGTTTGGTTCGATTTCAATTTGCCAACCTGCCGGTTCCGTCACGGCCTTGATGACATCGCGAAGGGAGATTCGTTTATCAAATTCGAATGTTATTTTTTCATCGAGTTTCTCTGCGCCGAGTTCGTCTTTGTCATATTCGATTTCGTTTGGTTTGCCGAGAAGTTCACGCAGGGTAACAATCAGTTCACGCCGACTGACGGGTTTCGTTTGTTTATACTCTGCAAACTTAAACAATAGACTTTCATTGATGTCGTTTTGAGGAGGACGCGGAGGAAGAATTACGGCAGGCTGCTCTTGTTTTGTGTCAGGTGAAATAGCGACTGGAAGACTAAGGAGCGGGCCATCGATATTCGCAGGCTCGAGAGCAGAAACACTGGTCGTAACTTGATCGATGTCGGTTTTTGTGCCTGACGTTTGTATGACAATCGAAGGTTCTGCAACTGGTTCGGCGGCTTGTAATTGTTCAGGAGCCTGAACTTTTGGTGGCTCTACAACGCCATCTTTTCCATTGATAGTTGGAACGGGCCGAGCAGCGAATCGATGTTTTGGCGCAAGTGCCAGAACGGCAACGAATGCTGAGATTCCGAAGGCGAGCAACCATGCCACAGTGAGTGGTGAATCAATGAGTTTGCCGATGAATGAACGAGCCGATGGTGACGGCACGAGAATTTTGTCGGGCGGAGCGCTCTTGCCGCGAAGAGCAGGGTCTGGAGTGGCCTGTTCGTCCGGAGTTAACTTTCGTGCGACAAAATCGCCATGTTCATTCTGGTTGGAAATCCTGAGTGGGGTCTTGCATTCCGGGCAGTTCACTCGTCGGCCGACGAAAGAGCGATCACGAATCCGCAGGATCGTACCGCAATCAGGGCATGAACAACGGCCGGGCATGGAAGTAGGACCGAATGAGGACTCTTGAAAACGGGACTATTTTGAGAGATCGAAAGGCTTCAGACCTTTGTCATTTGCAGTTGCAAGGGTCGTCACAACCACATTCTTCTTTGACTCATCGACAACAATCACCAATGTCTTTTCCGGCTTTGGATCGATCCCTTTTGATTCCTTAAAAATCATCAGAATGATGTCCTGGACTTTGGCACCGTCCATTTTGAATACTTGAGCAATGTTTTTTGTAAACCCACCCAACTTGAGGGCGTCGCCGTCGATTTCGAACGGGGTCTTGATTTCCCCCCCGATAAAAGCAAACGCTTCGTTTAATGGAGTTCGTCTGAAATCGACGTCGATTTTCATTTTCAATCGGTCAGCGATGAGTTCAGGTACTGAAGGGCCATCGGGTGAAGTCGGTTTCGCTTTCGCTTTGGAAAAATCCGTTCTTGTTGACTCGTCCCAGGCGAGCAAGGTTCCCAGAGCCAGGTTCGGAGCGGCTCGGTCGGGCAGAGGGGTAATTAACTGTACGTGTTGCGGTCCGTGATTAACGATTGTCGCAAGCGAAAAGACTTCGACCATTGCTGGAACGCGACCAATCACCATTCGTTTACCTTGTTCTCGCGGATTCATCTGCTCGATTTGCGGGAGAAGGCTTTCCGCCAACTGCGCCAGCTTCGTCTTAAAGTCTTGCTCCAGCTTCTTCGCCGAATTCTTTCCGGAAGTCCCTTTGCCTCGCAAAAGAATTTCTGAATAAAATTGTTCATCCTTCAGGTGAAAACTCCAAGAAACGCTCTCTACTTCTTCACCCAGCCAATCGAGCGAGTTTTTGACAAATGGACGAACGTTCTCGGGAAACCACGTCTCCTGTAGACCAAGAGTCAGCGGAGTAAAAATCGCGGTAATATGTCGATCACGGTCAGTCATCGGAAGCAGTGGGTCGATCTGTTCCACGGGATGTCGTTTCTTGATCGCCTCGACCATTTCCTGGGTCTGGCTTTTGGGGCAGGCGACGAGCGTTTTCTTATCGACAATCATATAAGCACGATCGCCTTTGGTGTAGACCGATTGTCCGTCCACTTCAAGATACTGGCCGAACTGTTCAATCAACTGGCTTTGTTTCTGTTCGTCAACCATGTGTGCGACGACCGCAAGATCGGGCAGGCTGCCTCGTATTCCGGGTAGCAGGCAGATCAGTAATTCGTCGACTTGTTCGGGCTTGCGCTGAAACAAATCGTTGAGAGTCGTTTCCACGAGTTTGGCGAGTGGGGGGACGCAATAGCGGATTTCTTCACCCAGGCTTCCAGGTTTCCAGAGTTCGGCTGGATGAAGGTTCAGCACAACCTGTGTTCCAAAGGGTATATATTGCAGTTGAATCGGTTTCCCCTGCGTGGGTGAACGCGGATTTGCAAAACCGGTCAATAAGGTCTGGCCAGACTCGTCGTCATTTGCAGGCTCTGTCCCGTTTGTTTTTTCTTCTGCTTTCGTGACGGTGTTTTTATCTACTGATTTCGGACCGAAGAACACCAACCCGCCAATCAATGCTGCCGCCAGTGCCGTGATTGCCAATCCGATATTGCGTTGACGGGCACTTTTTCTCTGTTGTTCTTTCAGTCGTTCGGCGGTTCCTTTGGGTTTAACGACCTGATCCAGGTCAGTCAAAATGGGGGAGATACCAATAGCAGGCGAAACAGTTTCTTTCGGAGTTGCCTGAGAAGAAATTGTCGGTTGGATAATTTCAAAAAATGCTGGCGTGCTGGCTGCTTTCGAAGGGGAGTTTGTCGCGGACGCTACCGGGTCAGGATTCGCGAGTTCCAGAGAAACAACCGGAGGTTCTTCTAGGATAAACGTGTGAGCACATTTGGGGCATTTGCCCTTTCGACCGAGCAAACTGCGGTCAGGCAATTTCAGCTCTCGGCCGCAGTTCGGACAGGGAATTTGAATTGACATTATTATCACCGCTCGCGGCTACGAATTCTTATGTGGTTGGCGATTTGACTGAGGAAGGGAAATGCTCTCCCCGAGTGATCAACGTACACACTTCGACAGAGCGACTCGTCCTGAGCCTCGCTCTCCCGTCGCGCTGCGGGTAACGCCCGCGCCGATTTCATCTTTCCAACATCGTAAACCGATGTTCCAAAGTTTGACAATCGTGATTCAAAGAGAATCCCTTTCCTCATTCATAACATCCTGCAAGAATTCTAATCGATTGATCGCAGACTTTTCGGAAAACGGTGTTTTGTCAAAAGGCCCGAGCAAGATGACCATAGAAGCTGATGATGACCGAAAGCCATTATTGCAGGATCGCAGCTTCTGGGGGTTGAATCTGACTCAGTTTTTCGGAGCATTCAACGATAATCTGTTCAAGCAGCTTGTGATGCTTGATTGTCTTGATCAGGCAAGTCAGGGTGGTCGTGACTTGCAAGGATTGGGACTCGTGTTGTTCTCGATCCCGTTTATTGCAATTTCTGGATATGCCGGGTTCCTGTCGGACCGATTTAGCAAGCGGACGATCATCGTCCTTTGCAAACTGGCCGAAGTTGTGATTGTGCTGCTGGGAATGATTGGGTTTCTGATTCATAGCCTTCCATTTCTATTGGCCGTCTTGTGTTTAATGGGGGCTCACAGTGCGTTCTTCGGTCCATCAAAATACGGCATTCTGCCGGAAATGCTTCGTGCAAAAGACTTGCCGCGCGCGAATGGGATGATGCTGATGGCGACGTTTCTTGCGATCATTTTTGGGCTAACGGCAGCGGGGACTGCAAAACATTTTTTTCCAGACACTCTTTGGTTGGCGAGCCTGCCCTGTCTGATTATTTCAGTCATGGGGTTGTCAACGTCGCTGGTGGTTCGTTCGACACCGGTGGCTCAACCGGGCCTGAAATTCGATGCGACATCACTGCTGATGGCTCCTGAGACTCGGAGACTGTTGCGCGACCAGCCAAAACTCTTTGGCGTGTTATTGATGTCGTCCGTCTTCTGGTTCGTAGGTGGAACAATCTATCCTCCAGCGATCAATGCTTTGGGGAAAGAGCAGTTTCACATGAATGACTTAATAACCGGTGTTCTTGCCGCGACGACCGGGGTTGGAATTGCCGTTGGTTGTGTCGTTGCAGGAATATTGTCGAAAGATCGCGTTCGGGGTTGGATTGTTCGAACCGGGGCGTGGGGGATCACGTTAAGCCTGTTGCTACTGGCACTACCTGGCCCCGGTTGGAATGCCGTTCGGGAAGAAATCCGTGAGCTTAAACTGCGTTTGCCATCCAAGGCTGACGCGAAGGTCGTCGCGGACCATTCCGTTGGGGCGACTGCAGAGAGATCAGACGGTGGACAAATTAACCCCGCGAAAACGAGTGATGTTGAACCTCGTCAATTTGAAAACTCGGCCGATCGTTTCTACCGGGGAACGATGCTTGGACCATATGGAAGTGCATTGGCTTTAATTTCTGTCGGTTTGTTTGCTGGTTTCTACAGTGTTCCTTTGCAAGTCTATTTGCAATCGACGGCGCCCGTGGAGCAAAAGGGACGCATCATCGGTGCGAACAATCTGATCAACTGGATTGGAATTGCGTCGGCAGGAGGCGTCTGCTTTCTGGGTCGGATTGTGCTCGTTGACTGGCTGATGCTTCCCTACGCGTCGCTCTTTAGCCTTGCTGCAGCACTGATGCTACCCGTCGCCCTATTTTACAAACCACCAGAAGCACAGATTGGAACCGCCACTCGATAAATGAAGGGATATCGATATGTACAAAATCCACCCAGAATGTTTAATCGGATGGGTTTGCGCAACTTGAAATTGTTTGCCTAAGCTGCCACGATCCCGCTTGGAAAAGGAGTTCCCCCTTGGCGAATCGGGAACTTCGATTTGTGGTCACTCGTTAATTCCGAGGTGAGAAGATGCGAACGATTCAACTGGCATCGATTTTTGCGTTGGTTTTTTTGGCAAATTGTGTATCAGTCAAGGCTGAGTGTCCCCCTTGGCGTCCATGTGGACCGGGGAGTCCCGCAGGTGGAAACCGCTTAATCCCACAGGGTTTTTACGGGGCGGATTTCCGTCCCGCCTGTGCCGCGCACGACGCCTGCTATACAGGTAGTGGCTTCTCGCGCAGTGAGTGTGACCGTCAGTTCCTCTGTAACATGCAAGCGGCCTGTGACTGTTCTTCAAACCCGCGAGCCTGTTACCGGAAGGCTCGTTTCTATTACAACACCGCACGGCTTTTTGGCGGCAGTATGTATCGATAGGCAAGGAATCGAAATGTCGGAACGGATTCTCAGTATCTCGGGATTGCGCGGCATTGTTGGTGACGGATTAGATCCCGAGTATGTGACTCGATTTGCTGCTTCGTTGGGGACCATTGTCAACGGCGGGGCCGTGGTCCTTTCACGCGACGGGCGTTCAACGGGCGAGATGTTGCGTCACGCCGTCGTCGCCGGATTAATGGCAACCGGTTGCAAAGTTCTCGATCTGGGAATCGCATCGACACCGACTTGTGGTGTGATGGTTACGGCACTCGGTGCTGCGGGGGGATTACAACTGACCGCCAGCCACAACCCGATTGAGTGGAATGGGCTTAAGCCGTTTTCTCCTCAAGGTTCGGTCTTTGATAAGGGAACGGGCGAGCGACTGTTGACGGTTATCAACAGCTCGCCCTCTTATCGACCGTGGTCGGGGTTGGGTTCAGTCCAGATGGTTGCCGACCCCAACAGCGAACATCAAAGACGCGTTTTCAAACTGGTTGATGTCGCGGCGATTCGAGCAAGAAAGTTTAAAGTCGTTCTCGATTGTAATCACGGTTCGGGAAGTGTTTTAGGCCCGCAATTGCTTCGCGAACTTGGCTGCGACGTGGTTGTGATGGGCGGAATTGCGGATGGTCAATTTGAACATCCAGCCGAACCCCTGAAGGATAATCTGACAACGCTGATGGCGGCCGTTGTGGCGAACGGAGCGGATGTTGGGTTCGCTCAAGACCCGGATGCCGACCGTCTGGCTATCGTCGATAACACGGGACGGTACATTGGCGAAGAATTGACTCTAGGTCTTGCTGTTGATCATGTCTTGTCCCGCAAGACGGGGCCCGTCGTTGTTAACGGTTCGACAAGCCGTGTCACGGCGGATCTTGCTGCGAAATACGGATGTGCATTTCATCGTTCGCACGTTGGTGAAGCGAACGTTGTTGCGAAGATGCAAGAAGTGAATGCGTTGATTGGCGGTGAAGGGAATGGTGGCGTCATTGAACCGCAAGTCGGTTTTGTTCGCGACAGTTTCGTCAGTATGGCGTATGTTCTGGACGGCCTTGTTGTTCGACGCACATCACTTGCCGCCTGGGTCGATACGCTGCCGCAATACACGATTGTCAAAGACAAATTGCATTGTCCTCGGGAACGAGTCAGCGCCGCGTGTGCGGCATTGCGCGCAGCCTATCAGAGTGCAACAGCGACCGAGGGAGACGGGTTGCGACTCGATTGGACTGACCGCTGGGTTCAAGTTCGAGCCAGTAATACCGAGCCAATCATCCGCGTAATTGCAGAAGCACCAGACAATGAAAGAGCCAAATCGCTTTGCGCGGAAGCGATTGCATTAGCAAAAAATGCCGTCAAATAATTGATATGTTTATGATGTATCACAACAAAGTGCAGTTTGAATCGTTTTTTATTTCGGAATCTTCACAGAGAATTCTTCGGATTTGATAGAGACTCGATTGACCGAATCGACGTTGGAGCTTAGTGTTCGCTTTAGATGGTACGGACGACCCTCTCCGCGGTAATCGCGGCTTCCGACATCGGTCAGCATGACTGATCTGTTGGAGCAGTGATCCTCGGAACCCGCTGAATGCGGCAGATCACTTTTAGTCACGGAGGACTCGATGGCGGCATCCACGCCGAGCACTCGCTCGAAGTTGTTTGTTCTCGATACGAACGTCATTCTTCACGACGCTGGCTGCCTCTGGAATTTCAAAGAACACGATATTGCCGTCCCGATTACGGTCCTCGAAGAGTTAGACCGATTCAAAAAAGGGAACGAAGACATCAACTTTCAGGCGCGGGCGTTTCTTCGCCGGCTGGATGACCTGACAAGCGATGTGCTCACGGATGATGGAACGTCTCTTGGTCCAGGGCTCGGGAAGATTCGCGTCGTCCTCAAAGGCGATCACGGCGATGAATTGAAAAAGGCCTTCTTCAGTGATGCTCCTGATCATCGAATTCTCGATATCTCGCTGACCCTTCAGGATCTGGAACAGCCGCGATCGGTGATCCTCGTGACAAAGGATACAAATCTGCGGCTCAAGGCGAAGTCGATGGGACTACCTGCCCAGGACTATAACAGCGACAAGGTCGAAAGTTTCGACAAACTTTACACCGGCAAGCGTCAGGTGACAGATCTTCCTTCTGAATTGATCTCAGAGTTCTTTATCAACAGCGGATATGTTGGTACAGACCGCCTCCCAATGGTAGAAGAGCCGATTGCCAACGAGAATTTCATCCTGCGAAATGGTTCGAAATCAGTTCTGGCGACGTATCATGCCACCGAGAAGAAATACTCACGTCTCGAAAAGGTGACGGCGGCCGGCGTCACTCCGCGTAATGCCGAGCAGTCCTTTGCCCTGAGTGCTCTGATGGACGACTCGATCAAGCTGGTCACGATTGGCGGAAAAGCGGGTTCGGGAAAAACGCTGCTTGCAATGGCAGCGGCCCTCGAATGCCGGTCTCGCTACCGACAGACGCTGCTGGCTCGCCCAGTCGTTCCGCTCAGTAACCGCGATCTTGGCTTCTTGCCAGGTGACATCAACGCCAAGCTCGATCCCTACATGCAGCCCCTTTACGACAATCTGTCGGTGATGTGTGCCCATCTCGGCGAGTCCGATGTCCGCTCGAAGCTGGATGATCTGCTCGTCAAGTATAAACTGGAAGTCACTCCGCTTGCATACATCCGAGGACGCAGTTTGCAGCGAGTATTCTTCATCGTTGACGAAGCGCAGAATCTCACCCCGCACGAAGTGAAGACCATTATCACTCGGGCAGGGGAGGGGACCAAGATTGTGTTGACGGGCGACATTCAGCAAATCGATCATCCGTATCTCGATTCGCTTTCCAATGGACTGAGCTATCTGATTAACCGCATGGTTGGTCAACCGATTTATGCTCACGTGACATTGGAAAAAGGCGAACGATCTGCCCTGGCAGAATTGGCGAGCAACTTGCTTTGACCGGGATCGTTCATTAGCCCGAGTTCCAAGCGAGGGATCTTATTCCTGTTAAAACGAAGAGAAGATCCCTCGCTTGCGCGTCGGGCTAACGTTAGAACATCGTCAATTCTTCAGCACGATGCGATATCTTGCTTTACCTGAGCGCAGGTGCTCGATGGCGTCGTTGACTTTCGACATCGGGAATGTTTCGGTCACAGGCGCAATGTTGTGCCGCGCGCAGAAGTCGATCATCTGTTTCGTGGTTGTCGGACTGCCGAGCGGCGATCCAGAAACCGACTTTTGTCCCATGATTAACGGAAATGCTTCGACCGATATCGGTTCTGCAATGGCACCGACCGTATGGAAGCGGCCTTTGGGTGCCAGGCACGTGATATACGCCTGCCAGTCGAGCGTCACATTCACCGTCGAGATAATCAGGTTCAAACTTCCTGCAATGTCGGCCAACTGCTTTTCATCACGGGAATTCACGACTCGATGTGCTCCCAGTTTCATGGCCTCTGCCGTCTTTGAGTCACTCGATGAGAATGCGATGACCTCGCAACCCCATTTGTTAATAAACTGTAGCGCCATATGTCCCAGGCCGCCGATCCCGATCACGCCAACGCGATCAGTCGGCTTGATGTCGAATTGGACGAGGGGATTGAATACCGTTAATCCGCCACAGAACAACGGGCCAGCTTTTGAATGATCGACTGTTTCGGGTATCGGTGTCGCCCAGACCCAATGACAACGGACGCGATCCGCAAACCCGCCATGTCGTCCAATAATTGTCTCTTCGCGACCAGCCGGATTTGTACAGAGATTGTGGTTACCCGAAAGGCATTGTTGGCAACTCATGCAGCTTCCTGAAAACCAGCCCAGGCCAACTCGGTCTCCGACTTTCACGTTCTTGACGTGGTCTCCGGCAGCAACGATGGTTCCGACAATCTCGTGTCCAGGGACGAACGGGTATTGGCTGAATCCCCATTCATTGTCCAGCATCGACAGGTCCGAATGGCAGATCCCGCAATAACTGACAGCAATTTCAACCTGCTCTTCTTTCAACGGGCCGGGATCGAATTCAAATGGCTTCAGTTCTCCAGCGGCTGAGGTGGCTGCATACGCTTTGAATGTTGTCGACATGGGGCTGTCTTTCTTATTGAGCCTGGAAATTCTTCAATGCGTTAACACGCATGACAATCATAGGCCGATGAATTGGTACGGCAATTCCAAGAATCCGTTAATCGTGTTTGCGACTTTCCTCTTGCAGAACAAACGGACTACATTGGTGGTGTTTTTTTGTGATAGCAAATCGATGCATGTTAACCATCAATAAGTCGCCTCTTTGAATGGGCCGTTCGTTCCGCAATCGGGGCGAAAATATCTCAGAGTCATTTCGGTCGCAGGAATGAAGACAATGACGAATGAAAAAACGATATTTGAACAGACGCCATGGCAGCAGCGGCTCGACGTGATCGTCGACATCATGATGGACATGAGTCGTCATACCGATCCGCAAGCCATGGTTCGCTCGTACGGAGATAAGATGCAGCAACTTCTCTCTGTCGATCGCCGAATCTCGCTCAGTCGACGCGGGTTGGAGGCTCCTTTTTATCGAGTTACTCGCAGCACGACATGGACGGAGGACGTGAATCCCTGGCAAGAAAAGAATCGATTACCGCTATTCGAAGGAGGACTTCTCGCCAGGTTGATCCACGGTAATCAAACCGTGTTAATCGAAGACATTGAATTTTCGGCCGATGAACCCGCCTACGAATTCCTCGCAGGGCACAGGTCGTTGCTCGCTATCCCCCTTTACGATCAAGGGGTCGCCATGAACATGGTGATCATGTTGCAACGAGAAGCGCAAGGTTTCGACCCGGAGCAAATTCCAGACATCGTTTGGCGTAGCAATCTGTTTGGGCGTGCGACGAATAACCTGGTCCTGAAAGAGGAACTGAGTCGAGCCTATCACGATCTGGATCGTGAGATGAAAGTTGTTGGCCAGATTCAACGATCTCTGTTGCCAGCCGAATTGCCAAAAATCCCTACGCTTGACCTGGCTGCATATTATCAGCCAGCTCAACGCGCGGGTGGCGACTATTACGACTTCTTTCCAATGCCCGACGATCAATGGGGGATCTTTATCGCCGATGTCAGCGGGCACGGTACCCCCGCAGCCGTACTCATGGCAGTCACTCATTGCATCGCTCATACGCATCCTGGGCCACCTCTTCCGCCTGGAAAGTTACTTGAGTATCTCAATGGCCACCTGTCAGCCAAGTACGTCGGCATGAACGCAACATTCGTTACGGGGTTTTATGGCATCTACGATCCGAAAAGCCGCGTCTTGACTTACGCCTGCGCGGGACACAACCCGCCAAGGATCAAGCGTTGTCAAGATGGTTCGCTGTTGTCACTGGATCAGGCTGGTGGGCTTCCGCTAGGCGTCATTGATGACACGTCTTACGAAGAGGCTCGGTTACAGCTTCAACGGGGAGACCAGATCATTTTCTATACCGATGGCATTACTGAAGCGCAGAGTATTGACGGTACTTTCTTTGGAACGAATCGTCTGGATGATGAACTGGCAAAGTGTTCATTCCAGGCAGACGCATTAATGAAATCGGTTTTGCGATCGGTTGAACTGTTTGCGAACGGGCGACCTGCTGATGACGACCGAACCATGATCGTCGCACGAGTGATTTAAGATCTGTGATCACAGTGTGCCCGCTGATCCTGCATTCAAAAGGAATGCTACTCTTCTTGTCGGTTGACCCGTCCAAATGCCAGATAAATCGGTGGCAGCAGGAACAGGTTGAGAATTGTCGATGTGACCAGTCCGCCGAGAATCACAATTGCCATCGGGTATTCGATTTCGTGGCCGGGAAGATTGCCGCCCCAGACGAGCGGGACCAATGCCAGACCCGTGGCAAGGACGGTCATGAGGATTGGTGCCAGGCGTTCTTCAGAACCTCGTTGAACAAGCGCCGCACCAAACGGTTCTCCTTCCTGTTCTTCCAGGTGCCGATAATGACTGACCAGCATGATGCCATTGCGAGCTGCGATGCCGAGCACTGTTACGAAACCGACCATTGATCCCAGCGAGACGATCCGATTGTCGAGAAGAACTCCAGCGACACCGCCGAACAGTGCAAACGGAAGGGTCAAAAACACGATTGCCGTCAGTTTCCACGAACGAAAATCGACATGCAAAAGCAGCAGGATGCCAATCATGGAAAGAAAGCCAAGCGCGACCAGACGAATTCGGGATTCTGCCAATGCGGCGTATTCACCTAAAAACTCAGGGTGATAACCTTGTGCAAAATCAAGTTTCTTCACAGCCTCTTCAATTTCACGAGCAACTGACCCGAGATCCCGGTCTTTGACGTTGCATGTAATGTCGATTCGTCGCGAAGCCTTTTCGTGCTTGATTTCGTTGGGAGCGGGCAATACCTGAATATCAGCCAGATCACCTAAGGGGACTTGGCCCCCTCCATTTGGGACGTCAACCAGAATTCCCTGAAGCGATGTAATGTCAGTTCGCAGTTCTGGTGTTCCCCAGACGACGACGTCGGTCGTCTTCTGGTCACCGTAGATCTCGCCGACCTTTGTCCCTTTAATGAGCGTCGCGACGGCCCGTCGAATTTGACCGGCCGTCAGACCGAAGCGGGTCACTGCATTCGGACGAAGCCGAACTTGAATTTGCGGTACGAGCACCTGCGACTCCACCTGCAAATCCTTGACTCCCTTGACCTGGTTCATTGTGGCATAGACTTCTTGAGCTTTGGCGCGGAGCACCGTCAGATCCGTGCCGTAGACTCGCACAACGATACTGGCTCCGGCACCGGACAAAACTTCCTTGATTCGCTCTTTAAGATACGTGAGGACGTCGCGTTTGAGGCCTGGATAGCCATTAATAACCTCTTCGATCTTGACGATCGTTTTATCCAGGTTCACTTCGGGATCAACACTGATCCAAAGCTCCGTAAAGTTCGGACCGACGACTTCGTCCGCCACTTCGGCTCGACCAATGTGAGAACCAAAGTTGCGAACCCCGGGGATTGCTCGAAGTTCACGGCTGACTTGAACGGTGATCCGTTGCATCGACTCCAGTGAACTCCCTGGTTTTTCCACCCAGTGCATCAGGAAGTCGGTCTCTTTGAAACTTGGAAGATGTTCTTGTCCCAGTCTTAACGCTCCGAATGCCGTCGATACGAACATGGCGATGATCAGACCGATCGCGAGAACGGGGCTCTTGATCCAGAACGGAAGAATCTTGCCGTAAATCCCTTTCAAAAACTGTGCAAGCGGTGCTTCGTGGTGGTCCTTCGTGGAACCTGGCAACAGCATCAACGAGAGTGCCGGGGTGACCGTCAGCGCGACCAAAAGCGACGCGAGAATCGCCAGAATGTAGGCAATTGCCAGTGGTCTGAAGAACGCCCCTGAAATCCCGTCCAGAAATAAAACCGGCAAGAAGACAAGCGTCACAATCAAGCTGGCGTAGACAACGGCACTACGAACTTCCAGCGACGCCTGAAGAACGACTTGAAAGGGAGAAAGAGGTTTCTCAAGGCTTCGATTCAGCGTGAGTCGTCTCAGAATGTTTTCGACATCGATAATGGCATCATCAACCACTTCACCCAGTGCGATCACCAATCCGGCAATCACCATGGTGTTGATTGTTGATCCGGTGTAATAGAGAGCGAGAGCCGCTGAGATCAACGATAAAGGAATTGCGGTCAGGCTGATCAATGATGTCCGCCAGTCGAACAGAAACACCAGCAGAATGATGATGACCAGGAGGCACCCCACACCCATCGCGTGCCGTAGATTGTGTAGTGATCGTTCGATGAATGTTGCCGGGCGAAAGATTGTTGGATCAATATCAACGCCTTTCAGGCCAGGACGCAATTCTTCCAGCGCTGCTTCGACCTTTTGAGTCACTTCAAGCGTATTGCCCCACGGTTGCTTTTCGACAATCAGCAATAAGCCAGGTCCGTCATTGATGACCGCATCGCCGATCGGAAGTGGATGACCTTCAACGATATTGGCGACGTCCCGCAAAAGAATTGGCGAGCCAGACCGGTAATCGACGATCGCCGCTCCCAGGTCTTCGGGGTTGTCCACTCCCGTCATCTGACGGACAGCAATACGCTGGTTGGGTGTGTCGACAAATCCACCTCCACTGAGAGCCACACTGTCGGCAACTGCACGCTGAACAGCATCGAGTGTCACCGAATGAGCCCGTAATTCTTCCGGGTTGACCAGCACTTGGAGTTGACGATCTCGTTGACCCCAGATGGCGACGTTGGCTACGCCTTGGATCGCCATCAGGTTCGGCCGGATCGTCCATTTTGCGAGTTCGCTGATCTCCATCTGGGTCATCGTCTTCGAAGTCACGCCGATCTTCAGAACGCGACTCGTCGACGATAACGGTGAAAGCATCACCGGAGCGTGGGCGATGACAGGGAGCCGGCTTGCTTCCATGGCCAGTCGCTCTTGTACGAATTGGCGCGCTCGAACCAGGTCCGTGCCTCGAGGAAAAATCAGTACGACGGACGACAATCCCAGCACTGATTTTGATCTCAACGTCTTGAGCCAGGGTGTCCCTTTCAGTCCGTTTTCGAGCGGGATCGTAATCAGGCTCTCAACTTCTTCCGTCGATAACCCCGGTGCCTCGGTCTGGATTTCGACGAGTGGCTCAGCAAATTCGGGAAAGACATCCAGTGGGGCTGTTCGGAGCGTTAGTGTACCGACTACGACGAGCACGATCGACGCGGCAAGTACCATTACTCGAAGTTTTAACGATGTCGAGACGAGCCAATTCATAAACAATTCCAACGGTCAACGGATTTCAGAGTTTGGGTGCCACACGGATGTCAGTTTTCGTAGCTGCAGCTTCCAGCCTCCGCCTCTTTTTTACTTCTGCGGCTGAAAGACGCAGCTACGGCTTGCGAGTGCTCGCTTATTTCTGAACCCAGAATTCCGTGCCAAAGACTTCGGCGACTCCAGTCACGACAATTGTCGTACCGACGGGAGGACCCTGTTCGAGCACCGCCCATTTATCAACCACCTGTTTCACTTGAACTCGCCGCCGAACATATTTGTGATCAGGCCGCTGTTCGTAAATCCAAGATCCCCCGTGGATATCCTGGACGACCGCAGACCAGGGGATGGCTCGTTGCTCCAGATCGACGCGAAGTGGCAGTTGAACGCTGACACGCTGCCCAGGTCGTAGTTTTCCCTGGGAATTTGGAAGGGAGTAGTAGAGATCCACTGTTGAAGCCAATGCGGTGGCCGTGGGAGGGGCCGCAAGCGGTTCGGCCTTAATTCGTTCTTGACCTGGGCGTGACGCCAGTTCGCCAATCGAGGCGGGTTGATCAATCGCCAGGTCATCGGTCTCACCCACGTACACGGGGACACGAATCCAAAGTGATTCCGTATTCATGATTTCGAATAACGGTGCCCCGGCCATGACGACTTCACCGGGCAATGCGTGCATTGCTCGAATGATGCCTGCTTGAGGGGCTTCGATCACAAGTGGCGTCTGTTCGTTGTTTGATTCTTCATCCAACTGAGTTTCATCGACGATTTTTTTACGTGACATCGCCGCTTCCAACGCTTTTTCACTCAATGTCAGTTGTGCTTTTGCCTCATCAACGACCCGTTTGCTCCCTGCACCGTCTTTGTCTAACCGTTCGGCGCGGTTCAGGGCAATCCGAGCCGCGTCAACTTGTGTTTGAGCCTGTTGGACAAGCCCCGCTGCGTCGGCTCGCTGCGTGGCGACCCCGTTTCGTGCCATGGCGAGAGCCGTTCGGTCTGACGGAGTCAGGACCATTGGCAGTAGCGTCAAGATTGGCTGCTTTCCGACAACAATTGCACCTGCCTTGGCGGGCTTGGCTCCATTCGGCACTTGAAGCTGGCCGGCGACTGTGGCTGATACCGTGATCGTCGCATCCGTGGGCAGGGTCACCTCGCCGCCATACGTACGATGCTGAGGTAACGCACGCATTTCGATGGCTGCCGTTTCGATGCCAAGGCGTTTCTCTGCTTCTTCAGTCAGCTCGACTGTCGTCAGCGTGTCTTCTTTGACTGCCCCGGTGACTTTTGACGGAGGAGTCTGTTTTGACGACGTCGTCGAGGCAGGTTGGCAACCGGCAACAAACAAGATCAGTCCCACACCCAGGCAAACACGTTGGCCGACAAACAAAGTCATATTGGTATCTTAAAAATGGCTTTAAAGTTACATATTGAGGGAGTTTAACAGAGCAATGTCACCGTCCGCGAGGAAGTAACTGCCCCTTCGACATTGAATCACAAAGAATCGCGAAATTATCGCTACGACTGTTTTCGAACCTTCACCAGCGTCACCTCGTTCCCCTTTTCGTTGTACTGAACCTCGTCCATGAACGCATGCATTAACATCACGCCACGGCCTGAAGGGCGAGTGAGGTTTTCAGGATCAGTCGGGTCAGGAAGCTTTTTGACATCAAAACCAGGGCCTCCGTCACGAATAACAAAGCGAGTTTCTTCTGTCGTCGTCTGAGCGTCGATTTCAATGAAGCGATTTTTATAGGGAAGTTCGTTTTGACGTTGGGAGACAAGATTGTAAAAGCTGGAGTCAGAGGCTTCTTTGAGCGTCGAGCTGACTTCTAAGTTTCCGTGGTACAAGGCATTCAGTAATGCCTCTTCCAATACAAGTCCGATTCGAAGACGTGACGACTGGTTCAAAGTCCAAATCTGTGCCACTCTCTTTTGCAAATATTTTGAAAGCGACTGACATTCCTCGACCCGGTTGGTCAGTTGAAACGATTCGGAATGGACACGAAGTCGATTCATCAGCAGGTTTTCTTCTCGGTCTTCGTTCGCTTCCGATAATACCATTTGCGCCGTTTCCATCAGACGTTTCGCTAGAGTTCGTTTGGCAACGTAACTTGACGCTCCGGCTTTCAACGCTTCAACCGCGAGTTCTTCACTGCCGGTCGCGGTCATGAGAATAATCGGCGTTTGCAATCCTTCCTTGCGAACTGCAGCCACCATCTCCAAACCGTTCATGGCTGGCATTTGCATATCGGTGACTACAAGATCCGGCTGGTGATTGCGAATCGATTCTAACCCTGCATTTCCGTCTTCAGCATAAATCACACGACAACCAAGTTGTTTGCCGAGAATGCCACCAGCTAAAGCTCGATCGAGTGGTGAATCGTCGACGATCAGCACCAGAGTCATTGATAATCTCTCCGCATTCGCGACAGGAACGCTAGTCCTTTAGCCATTCTTCCTGAGAAATAATGAGACCGCATCCATTAATCGAACATATTGTCCACGACATTCTGGCCACATCGACATGGCTTCGTCGAGATCCCCTTCTGCGGCAGCTTTTTCAAGCCGGGACATCGAAGCACAAGCCAGATGACCACCAACATTGTCCGCCGAAGACTTGAGCGAATGAGCCATACGACGGGTTGCCGTTTGATCTCGTTCGTTTAAGTGAGTTTGCAAGCTTTCAATCCAATCGGGGCAAATCTGAATAAACATCTCAGCGATCTGTTGAAGCAGGTCTTCGTCGCCGCCGACACGCTCAAGGGCCGCAGCACGATCAAAAGCATCGCCCGTGATCACAGGCGTTTCGACGACACCGCTTGCGAGCTGTGGTGTTGTTGAGTCTTCAATCGGTGCTGAAATCAGAGCTTGAATCTGTTCAAACAATTCTGTGCGGTTGATGGGTTTGGTGGCAAAGTCATTGCAACCGGCGTCGGTACATTTCTGGCGGTCTCCCTGCATCACGTTCGCGGTCAATGCCAGGATCGGCCGAGTCCATCCGCGAGCACGAAGTTCGGCGGTGGCAGCGTACCCATCCAGAATCGGCATCTGCATATCCATCAACACAATCTGGAAGGGATGGCCATCGGAAATCGAAGCGAGGGCAGCATCAACAGCTTTGCGCCCGTTATCGACGATCGTGACGTCGGCTCCGAGTTTGCGAAGGAACGAACCGATCAACAGTTGATTGTCTGGGCCGTCCTCTGCCAGAAGTATGCGTCCTGACAATCTCGCATCGGCTGATCCAATGACGGGAGACGCCAGTTTGCCAATCGACGACGGACGATCATGCCACTTCGCATCAACGATGGAATCCGTCCCAATATGTACTCGAAACGTGCTGCCGACACCTTTTTGACTCGTTGCAACAACGTCGCCACCCAGCATTCTTGCCAGTCGACGGCTGATTGAAAGACCCAGGCCAGTCCCTCCAAACCGTCTTGCCATGGATTCGTCTGCTTGCATAAACGGCGAGAATAATCGGGCAAGTTGCTCGTCTGACATCCCGATACCCGTATCGACAACGTCGCATTGCAGCCACAGTTGACGATCCTGGTTTGCCGCTCGACACACGTTGCCATTTTCATCGAGCATACTCATACGCAGGCTGACGTGTCCCCGTTCCGTAAACTTGATTCCGTTACTGATCAGGTTCATCAGGATCTGACGCAGTCGAGTTGGGTCGCTTTCGATCAAATCCGGAATCGGGCCGTCATAGATCAGTGACAGTCCAATCTGTTTCGAGGCGGCACGGACTTGCAATGCCGAGATCACATCCGCCGCCAATTCGCCCGGCGAGAACTTCAGTCGTTCAATCTCTAATCGTTCTGCTTCGATCTTCGACAAGTCCAGGATGTCATTGATCAATTGCAGTAGATGATGACCATTCCGCAAAATCGTCTCGGTTGCCGCAGTTCGTTCGTCGGAAGTGTAATCGGGATCGAGCAGGTTTTCGGCGAATCCAAGAATCGCCGTCAGCGGAGTCCGAATCTCGTGACTCATATTCGCAAGAAAGAGACTTTTCGCACGATTGGCCGCCTCGGCGACGTCGGCTTGAGACCGAATCGTTTCGTTTGCGAGTACCAGCAATTGAGACTGTGCAATCAGCAACGTGTGCACGTCGAGCAACCGAAACTCGCTGACATCCCGGACAACGACCGGTTCGTACACTCGGTCAGCCGGACGATGCAGAGCAGTATGTGCTGCTTCGCTGACCAGCATATCGCTCGGTAATACAAGAGGGTCATTCCGCTCGGCTTCGAGCAATAATCGAATCGGGCGCTTTAAGTAGAGGTCTTGCCCGAATGGTCGTGACAGTTGAGCGAACAGCATCGGACGAGAAATCATCCCCAGTAGTTCGCTGCCTGAGGCGATCACGACGCCGGGAACGTCAGGAGCCGATCCGAGTTCCCGATCAACGACGCTGGTCAACATCTCCGGGGAAACAGTAACTTCAAATGACGGAATTCCCCCGAGCGTTGTCTCCGCTGTCAGCGACTTTAACCACTCCCGCGCCGAGATATCGCCCGTCAAGTTCATGTCGTCATCGATCAGGTTGTATTGTGATTCGTTCATGAGGTTCAGCCACGTTCAGTTTTTAACACGGCGAGCTGAGGCGATCGGATTGTACTCTTCAATCATGCTGGTCTACCAACCTGCAGAAAATGATGAAGAATTGATGAAGATTTGAAGAGGAGGGCACGATCGATGAAATCCTCTCGACATCCAGGCGAGCCGGGGATGTCAATCCCAGGATTCTTCTCCCCGACTGAAACCAAACAGTCTAAAAACGCAAAAGTGTTGAAAAGAATTTAAAAAAATTCAAAATAAAATGAAACATGAGCGACTTTCAAGTCTTCTGATTAGCGAAAATGAGTGCTGATCAGTGTTCCGATCTTTCTCTTCGTCGTTTTCAGCTTTGAGCAACTATGGCGGCGTTTGCGCAACATTGACGGAAACCAGGCGTTTTTCGATGTTTCGGTGGTACGGACACTTGCGCAACTATGGCCAAGCTTGCGCAACGATGGTTGCGCGACGCTGGCGAGCCGGTAGCGGAGTCTCCTAGCCTCCGATCTCGAACGACGAAGTCAGTTCGACGTTGACGGAGTTTGAGCAACTCTGGCGGCGTTTGCGCAACATTGATGGAAAGCAGGCATTTTTCAATGTTTCAGTGGTACGGACACTTGCGCAACTATGGCCAAGCTTGAGCAACGACGGTGCGCGACGCTGGCCAGCCGGTAGCGGAGTCTTCTAGTCGCCGATCTCGAATGACTAAGGTTGTTCGACATTAACGGTGTTTGCGCAACTATGGGATTTTTGCGAGACATTGGTGGAATGCAGGGCTTTTTCGAAATCTCAATGTTACGAACGCTTGCGCAACTATGGACACGCGACTCTGGCAATGCTTGCGCGACATTGGTGCGCGACGATGACCGCATTTGCGCAACTATGGAGCCCCTTCGAATTCTCAAAGCAAGAACAGGCTGGTGTCGAGTCTTCGAGACCCCAGCCGAAACGGCTAGAAAGTTGACCAGAAGTGAGTAGGCCATGAAAACGAATCCATGCCATGAATTATCCACTCTTGAGGAATTTGGCGTCGGAAATGACGCAGAGTTCCTTAGGTAAATGGAGCGGAAGCTCCTGGCGAGCCGCCTGCGGCGGCTCAGTACTTTCTCAAAACTACTCTCTGCCGCTTCGGCCCGCCCACCAAAACTTCAAACAAAGCCATGATCGAACTCGTCAAAAAAGTTGGCCAAGTTGGCAAAGTTGACCAACATCCGTGTTTTATAGGCGTTTTCCAGGTTTGAACTTGGCCAACGTTGTCAAATTCCTTCGTTTTTGCGATCTCTTCGGCTCGTCCGCCGTATCGTCCAAACGCATCGTTTAACCGCGCCTCGAAGAGAAGCGAGTTATCCGGAGCAAGGAACGAAACCCGAGACGACATTCGCAAAATCGCCGCCGAAACCAAATCGCAGCGAAGTTCGTAAGTAAGCGACTGATCTCCGAACCGCCTGCGCCGTTGGCTTCGGGTAAAGCGACCAGAAAACATCCCTCATTTTCATTAAATCAGTATGCGACATAAAAATACAAGAGTTTATGTCGAATGTCAATAGGCCTCCGTGAGTCGTTTCTTAACGTTTGGAATGTGCTCCTTGATTCTGTTTGCGGAATGGTTCCTGCGCTTCCGATCGCCTTTACGCCAAAGGCGTTGCCTATCAAAGACCATGTTGTTACGGCGCAGGCTAACGGGAGATACTGGTTCTATCAGGCTGACGAGGTCCTGAAACGCCAATCATCGGTTAGATCGATCATCCCTCAATCTTCTGCATCACTTCGCGGACTCGTCGTTGTGTTTCTTCATAGACGCATGATGGCTTGAGAGCTTCGAGGACCGTTTCAATGTCTCGCCGCGCTTCGAGTTGCGAGATCAGAAAGTTAATCGCTGAAGGATCGCGTGACAGGCCGATGCTGATCAGCAGCGACCGCTGTTGATCTTTATTCCCTGTGCGCTTTAATGCATTGATTAACGCTTCGACGGCCGCTGGCTTGCCGCATACGCCGAGAGCGGCGGCGGCTTCATAGACGACGTTTTCTGTCGGGTTCGACAGGAACTCGGCGACGAGCGGGATCGAACGCTGCGTTGCGAGGTCGAGCAGGCCCGACATACATGTTCCCATGACTTCTGCTTCGGGATCGCCAGACAGAAGTTTGAGTCGCAGTAATGGGATGGCTGATTCGTGCCGGGTGTCGGTTATTGCTTTGACGGCATTGATTCGATCGGATCGCGAACCTTGCAGGTAATCAACAAACGCGGTCAGCTTGTCGACGATTCGCAGTTGCTGCGACCGTGCGATGGCGAATGCGCAGCCAGCTCGCACATTTTCTGCGGTATCTTGCGCGTCCGGCCAGCCAGGTTCGATCTGACGATACTGAATGGCGGTCAGGTAAAACTCGGAATCGTCGTGATTTAAGTTTCCCAGGGTTTCGATAATCGCCGTTTTTGCCGTGCAACCTTTATCCGCTTTGACCGGGTCAGCATGCTCGATCAACCGATTCCAGGCGGCCTGTAATTCCGACTCTAACTCCGTGACTTCGAACTCGCCGATTAACTTAGCTGCCTCGGCAATCACGAGGTTTGTTTTGTCGGCAAGATATTTGATCGCGGTTTCGCGGATTTTTTCCGGGTCGCCTTCGGTGCGAACTTCGCGCAGGATGCGAAGTTTTTCATCAATCGATTGGCGGGGTCGCATCCGTTGTCACTGAATCCAAGTTGACTTTGTCAGCATCCTGTCTCTCATCATAGATTGCCAAGATCATCGGAAGACAATTCCTGCTGGTCCGGCCCACGCAAATGAGTGACAATGACGCAATCATTTTCCGTGTAGAAAAATGGCACGGAAGACTCGACCGTTCCGAGTCCCAAAAAACGCGTTTCTCAATTCTTTTTCGCAAAACTCGTCTTCAACTGCGAGAGGAAAAGACTCAGGACTGGTCGAAAGCTGTTTGAGAACACGATCTAATGCATCCAGCCATGAAAAGGCGCCTGTCACGGATCGTTCCGCGATCCAATCTGCGATTTCATTTTGATTACGGACGGCTTCGGCCGTTAGTCGGACACGAAACTTCATTTGGAATTCTGTAACCGAGACCGTGTTTCGTGAATCGCCTGATCCGCATCGACCACGCGCCCGGCTTTGGCGTCGTCAAGTCCCCGCGCCAGTGATAACAGGCTTTGTTCAAGTGACTGCTTTGCCGGGCGAGACGCGCGCCAGCGCCGAAAGAGATCTTCCAACAAAAGATCGGCTGCCTCCCCTCGGGATTGCTCAAGGACGAACTCGCGAAATGCTTCGACTTCTTCAATCACCGTACTCATGCGAGATACCCTATCACACGGGACGCGCAACCTCCGTTGCTATTTATACCGTTATGTCACTCAGGCTGGCAAATGCGTGTTTACCCAGCGATCCAGAACGTGGATTGTAAAGCTTGCTTTATTACACATAAGTCCCATCCGTCCCATTTCTTCGAAGGGCGAGAATGGGACTGATAGGACCTATGGGACTTATACGACTTATAAAAACTATTCGGTTCTTTAAGACACGCCGGCCAATTCGGTTGCCTTCGCGACCCGATCGATTCCCAGAATATAGGCTGCTGTTCTCATGGTGACTTTGCGTTCTTCGGCGATTTTCCAGACTTCGTCGAAGGCGGCCGTCATCTTGATTTCCAGCTTGCCTCGAATTTCTTCCAGTGGCCAGTGGACGACCGAACGATTCTGGACCCATTCAAAGTAGCTGACCGTCACACCTCCCGCATTGGCCAGAATGTCTGGAACTACCAAAATCCCTTTCTCGTGGAAAATCTCGTCGGCTTCGGGGGTTGTTGGGTCGTTTGCCGCTTCGACGATGTATTTTGCTTTGACGAGCGGGGCGGTCTTTGCCGTCAACTGACCACCCAATGCGGCAGGGATCAGCAGATCACATTTGGTACCGAAAAGTTGCTCGTTGCTAAGTGGCTCTGTCCCCGGAAACCCCTGGACACCGTTATTGTTCTTGGAATATTCGAGCAATTTTGGAACGTCGATCCCCTTGGGGTTCCCACATCCACCTCGCACATCCGTGATCGCAACGAGGACTGCGCCGCGTTCGTGAAGAAACTTTGCGGTGAACGAACCGACGTTCCCGAAGCCTTGCAGAGCGACTTTCTTTCCCTTTAATGACTTCCCCAATTGATGGAACAGTCGGTCGGCGACGATCACGACGCCCCGTCCGGTTGCTTCTTCACGGCCTTCGCAGCCATGCAGTTCAAGTGGCTTTCCGGTGACACAGGCGGGTTGAAACCCGTGGTACTTTTGATATTGGTTCATGAACCAGGCCATCACCTGGCCGTTCGTTCCCATGTCCGGAGCCGGGATATCGCTATCGGGGCCAACCATGTCATGGATCTGATCGACAAACTTACGGGTTAGTCGTTCGAGTTCACCTTTGCTCAGGCTGCGTGGATCGACGGCAATGCCTCCTTTGGCACCTCCATAGGGCAGATCAACAACAGCGGTTTTCCATGTCATCAATTGAGCGAGCGTCTGAACTTCTTCGTCATCGACCTGAGGATGGTATCGAAGACCTCCCTTCATCGGGCCTCGCGCGCTGTCATGTTGAACGCGGTAACCGACGAAGGTCCCGATCTCGCCATTATCCAGGCGAATGGCAAGTTGCACTTTCACGTCACGCTCGGGAGTGAGCATTCGCGTTCTCATCCGATCAGAAATTTTCAGGTGATCGGCGGCAGTGTGAAAATAGATCTCGGATTTCGTCGTCATTATTGTTTCCAGGGGAATGAGGTTGGTTGGGATTGAATGAAGATTTACCAAACTGGCGAAAGAAAGACACGCGACGAGGTGGTTCGTTTTTGTTGGATTGGATTTTTGCCTGAAGATGATGTGGGTTAGCACGGGCTAAAGCTCATGCTACGAGACGACGTGCGTCCTTCGTCATCTCAATTGGCGGTTATGCGCTGGCTCGAAGCGATTGATATTCGATCGTTCTCCACTGGCCGGTTGAACGGAGTCGTCGCGTCGTTTTTCACGGCTGATAGGCTGTTCGTTCTGGTAGAAATAGCCAGGATTCCACGGTCCAGGAACTTGCTGTAAAAAGCAATCGGCGACCAGATCGGCCATTCGCTGATGTCCTGTCGGAGACCAGCGCGGTGCGTAGCGCAGGAAATTGGATTCCGCGTCTTTTCCGGGTGTCATCACCATTGATCCATCGACAAAAGGGATCTGTTCTCGCTCTGCATAACTCGCCAGTAAATCGAACGGTGCTCGATTGAGATAGCAGGCATCCTGAGCCACTCCGGCGGCCAGGCGAACTCCTTGGCCCCGACTGCACTTTGCCGAGACTTGCCATGGTTTTGGTGATGTCATGAGCACGAACTGGATGTTTTCAGCTTCACACAGTTGAAACAGGTGATTGATAGGCTCAGCGGCGTGGCGGAACGAAAGGTTTTTTTCAGGCCGTTCGTCGCGAAGCCAGGCATAGGGGTTGGTATCAACATCCCGGCTGACAGCTTTTTGCTGAGCCAATTGTTGCTTCCATTCGACGCTCAAGGAATTCAGGGCCCAATCCATCAGGCGGAAATGTTGTCGCCAGACATCGTGTGGTCGTTCCTTCTTCGAGGTATCCAATTTCGCGTGCGGGCACGACTGCGGAATACCAGTCTCGTCGCATCGAGCTCGACGGCGAATCTGCTGGTCCTCCGAAACATCAGACCAGTCGAAATGCAACAAAACAATATCTGGTTTCAACACCAGCAAACGCTGTTTGAAAAAAAGATATTCCGTCAAAGGGCAATGTCCTGGAATCCCCGCATTGACGACTTCGATTCTCGCTGCAGAACGCTGTTGCAACTGCTGTTGAAGGAGAGTGCAGAAATGATCCGTATCGTCGGTTTCCGGAGCGTAAATTGTTTCGTCACCCAGCACGACAATTCGGCAGACGTTTTGCGGTTTGGGGATCGCCAGTTCGGGGCCGCGCAGCCTGAGGCTGTTGGTACGAACCTCCACGCTCGAATTGGAGTCACGGCATTCCACGTGAGCGACAGCCATCGGCTTCAGCTCCTGGTAGAATGACCTGGAAGGCTCGCTCAGTTTGGATGTGTCGCTGCAAACGCCATCAGACATCGAACAGATTTTGTCGCCCGTCGACGCTTCGTATGTGCGCACCGCGACTTCAGCTCCACAGACCAGCAGGATGAGTAGTGAAGCTGCAAAGGTCACTCGACGAACTAAAGTCAGTCCAGCGCGGAACATATACGTCTCGCGACCGAGATCGAGGCATTCATCGAAAGTTCATTTCGACCTCTTATCCCGGTTTAAAAATCTCCCCACCCGATGCGGCGGCATGCTAGCCAGACTGGGAAAACCAGACAATACGGGTTTGTGCAAAGAGCTAACGGAGCAAAGCGAGGGGACAGACCCATTCTCATGGGCAAACCATGAATCAGACTTAAGCGACCCCATTGAGATTCGTGTTTTTCGCCTTGAAAATGCGTCAGTCCCCGGCCCGTCAACGAATCACTCGTGGCACCAGGCATTGATCGATTTGATTTCGCAGGCGAATTGCATCCAGATCCGTCTTGTTTTCACGCAAGGAGGCGTTGATCTGTTGTCGAGCTTTGACAAAATTCCCCTGCTGATAGTCTTGGCACGCTCGATCATAGTGTGCCCGTGCAAGGTTATGGCGACTCTTTGGACTCTGCCTATCACGGAATTCGGCCGCTCGTTCTTCGGCGGCATGTTCGAGACATTTCCCTTCCGCTTCGCTGTCGCAATCGATGACAATCTTTGGCGTAACAAGAACAATCAGTTCCGTCCGCTGAAGGCGTTCACGTTTGCTACGGAATGGAATGCCGATCACAGGGATCGCGCCGACGCCAGGAAGTCGGTTTGTCGTATCGGTTCCCTGTTCAGCGATCAGGCCGCCAATCGCAACAGTGGCCCCGTCGCGAATCATGACCTGGGTTGTCAATTCCGCAGTCGTTTGAACAGGTTGCCGTGACCGTTTCGCCGCCGTGGCGGAACTTCGTTCCGGATGAATGTCTAATCGGATAAATCCGTCAGCAGAAACGGAAGGTCGCAAGATCAGCCGAGTTCCTGCGTCCATGAAGCGAACTTCGCTTCCCGCTTGCGACTGATATCCGATCCGGTCGCCGATCAACATCTCGGCTCGATGTTTGTTGAGAACTTGAATCCGTTGCGAGGTAACAACGCTCGTATCCGCAAGTCGTTCGCAAGATTTGATGAACGTAGGGATACTGCATGACAGACGAGCCTGTTTTAGTCCCCCTTCAGCCATTGAAACGCCTGAATCTCGATGACACGGAAGCTGGCTCAGGTCAATTCCCTGCTGGATTCCATCGGACAGCCTGACGCTGAGGATTTTTGCCTCGATACTGACCTGGAGAGGTGGGACGTCCACATCCACGAGAATCTGGTCAATCTGATCCAGAACTTCGGGGACATCCTGGACAATGACCGTATCCCGCTGAGCCGTCGCATCACAGGCAGACAGTCCGTCGGCATCTGCGAGTCCTGCCAGGTCAGGTGACGTTGCTGAATGTCGACCGTCACTCGATAGGAGCGGTTCGATCAAGCCGATCAATTCGACTGCACTCAGAAAATTTGGACGATAGATTTTCACGATCAGCTTGCGGTTCTGGTGTTTTCGACGAGCTGTTTCCGCCAACGTGCGGACGATAATAATGTTGTCGTCGCGCTCGATCACGTAATCTTGTGACGCAATGATCGCCTTGAGAGCGGCGTCGATTCGGACATCGCGTAAATTCAAAGAGATTCGTCCCTGAATCTCAGGACTCGGGATAATGCTGATTTGAGCCACTTCGCTCAGTTTTGCGAAGACGTGTCGGATATCAGCATCATCAGCACTGATCAAGAATGTTTCAGGCGCATTGAGTTCTGTCGACCGCCGGATACGGATCGGTGATTCATCATCATAGGGACGGTCTGCGGGCAAGGGGGCTGGGACCTCGACCATCGGTGTTTCTTCGGGCAAAGTATCGAATGAATTTGGTAAGTCTTCCGCGATCAACGTCGGAGGCTGAGGATCAAATGCGGGCGCTTTGGTGCAGGGAACCGATGTCAGTTCAGGACTTGCCGAATCGCTCGATGGTCGCTCATTAAGTTTTGTGATCACATCAAGCAATTTTGTCTGGCGGGCAATTTCTTCGGCCTGCTGCTGGCGCTGCTGAGTCGTCAACCGATCGAGTTGTTGCCGTACATCGGTCAGTTGTGATTCGAGACGACGAGCTGACTGGGCGGTCAGAGTGTCTTCTTCGTCATCAACAGGGCGGAAGATGATTGGAGGAAGTTCTTCAAACTCCGGTTGAAAACGCGGGCTGGTCGAGTTGGTTGTGTTGGTCGACGCGACCGTGGCCGATTCCGAAACGACCGTCGGTTCGATCGGCTTCCGTCTGGTCACGGAGCCAGTGAAATTCACCTGCGGCAAGGGAGTGTGATCGATTTCCGAGGGAGTGATTTCCTGGATTTGGATTGTTGACAGACGAGCAGGTATTGGACGGGAAGCTGTCTGTGTTTTCGGTTCTTGGGACTTCGGTTCTTGGGACTTGGTAAGCGAACCTTTTGCGAACTTGGCCCATCGAGGGTGGGCGGTCGATTGCAGTTGACGCGTTCGGATTGCACCAAACATCAAGACAGCGATGGGTAGTCCAATCGCCAGTACCATCGCCCAGAAGGCAGTTTCGAAAGGGGTACGTGGGCGTCGTGGACTCGGCATGGCATGATCCCTGACTGCCAAGGGTCAATCGTTTGGTATTTCGAATAATCCCCGTCAGTCAGCTTGACTGTTAAGGAATACTGAATGCGCAAACTGAAATGGCAGTATCAGTTGATCGGAAGATGACGCCTGCATCTTGTGAGAATTAATAGAAAAACGCGGCAAGGTCCCCTCGAAGCTCCCAGCTCCTCCTTGCCGCGTTGAGACACTCGACCTCTTGCGAAGCCAAATGATGTACGCTGTTTAACTCAAATTGTGTGTCAGTCGTGACTGACAATCAAAACATAGATCATGAACTGAAGTTGTCAAACTGGTAGTTCGAGATCTTTGAATAAAATGAGTGTTTGCGGGTAATGGCGGCGCCAGGGTGGTTTGAGGTGTTGCCGTGAAGGAGGTTGATCGCATAAGGCCGGGCGTTTAAGAAAATATGACATTTCCTTTTCCGAACCCAGATTTTTCACTTTCTTGATGGGTCATCGCCCCTGGTTCGTTGACAGTATTAAGTTGTTGCAGGCATCATGTCGTTTCGCCGGACTTAATTCCCTTGACAACCTTGCTTTGGAGAACATCTCGTGGCAGAAACCCCAATTCTTGACCCTGGTACATCAACTCAACAAACGGCCGCAACTCAGCCAGTACAGCAGGTGATTGAGCCTGAAGGTCTTGAGCCGCTTTACGCAAATTTCGCCCGGGTTTCCGGTTTGCCAGAAGAGCTTATTCTTGACTTCGGCTTGAATCCTCAGCCAGCCGGAGCACAGGGGACACCGGTGAAAATCTCGCAACGTCTGGTCGTAAATTATTACACCGCGAAACGTCTGTGGCTGGCTCTTGGCGCTTTCCTGCAACGACACGAGCAAGCTTTCGGCGAAGTGCAAATCGACGTCAATAAGCGAGTGATTCCACAGCGCAACGTCAAATAGCTGAAATTGCCAGTGCGGCCTTTGTCCGCAACCCACTGGGTGGACGAGAACCCACTGGGTGGACGAGGCTTCGCTGTTGATCGTTTAAACTTTCGTCAGGTCATGCTGTTACTCCCCGTCGGCGCAGTGGCGGAAAAAACTCGAGGGTGGCACAGTTTTGGAGTCTTCGACAAGGCCGTGTCTTCATGGTGCGATAACCTGCCCGAAGAGCACGGCTTAACCGAAGACGGTAAAACCGTGCCACCCTTTTTCCTGCCTTTTGTTTTCGTGCCTTAGCTGGAATAATCAGGTCAAAACCTTTTTATTGACACTGACTGTTTTACGTCGGCGCGCGAATGAATGATCCCTTTATTCCCTGGTGGTTGGCAGTACTGCTTGGAATGTGGTCGGTCGCTCTCACGTTGTGGGTTCGTTCCAAAGTGAATCGGGAAGTTCGGCTTTGGTCTGGGCTGGCGACGCTCGTTTATCTGGCCCTGATCTTTTTGGCTTTGAGGGTCAATCCACGTCAAAATCTTCCGTTGGCGTTCCGTTCAACGGTATCCCAATTGGCTGATTGTAGTTTCGGTGTTTGCCTGGCAGTCAGCCTGACCGCGAGTCTTTATTGTTTAGGCCGGGTCTCGGTACAGCATCGTCGTGCAGGTTATTTAATACATACACTTGCCAATGCAAGTATTTGTGCCCTGCTTCAACAGCCAGAAGTCGCTCTCGGGCTATTGATCGTCGTCGGGGTACTGGCACGTCCCCTCATCCGAAACCTTTCGATACCTGCGTCGACTTCAGTCCGAGAATGGCTGATGACCGCGATTCGATTTCATGATAAATCAGTGGCTTTAGGGGAACAGGGCAGTTATTGGCTGGTCGGTATGCTCATCGGTATTTTGGCGTTCACGTCATTTGGAACGATTTCTTATGCCCTGCGAAGCGAGACATCGCAGGTGGCGTCGAGTCCACGACATTCTGCGCTGCCGACTCGCGACCAATTGAGCGAAGTTCTGGTGAGTCGAACTATTCCTGAGCGGACGGTATCACTCCTGAATCTCGCTTTGGGTCGCCGCTCGGACATCCTGGTGCTCATGACCGTGATTGTCTTTCTCCATCTGGCAATGTCGATGGCCGAGGATCGAGGTGTATCGACAGCAGGGGCGAGAACCGTTGAAGTCACAATTGGAAACAGCCCAGAGTAAATTCATGAGCATCGATTATGGCAACTGGGGCAGTCTCATTCTCTTTGCATCGGTGTGCATTGTGACAGGAATTATCGGGGTAGTCCTGGCTCGAACTGACGCCGAGCGATGGCTGCGTCAAAGCGTGTTGTTGCAGGCGATTCTGCTGGTTTACGTCGTGAGCGCCGCGTTTTTCCAGCGTCAAAGCGAGCTGAAGTTAGGCGGAGTTGTGATCGTCGGACTGTTGATCATTCCAGCAATGTTGGGATCTTCGAGCGTCGACGACGAACCGCCGTTGAGCGAGGAGCAGTCTGTACCATGACGGCCCCCGAAATTTGGCTGATCGCTGCCGCGGCGTTCCCGATACTGGGGGCAATCGGTTCGTTGGCCGGGATCCTTTTTCAGTCTCCCCGCTGGGGTTTCGCCGCCGCGCGAACCGGATTGATCGGTGGATGTCTTTGTTCCGCAGTACTCGCGGTTCTTTTATACAGCAACGATTTCAATGTTCTTCCGTCAGTTCATGTTTTGAACTGGACATGGTTCTCGATGTCCAATCCCCGCCCCATCTCCCTTACTTTTGGCCTGCAAGCAACTTGGATCAAGGCTTTGCTGGTCAGTCTTTTCGGGGGTGTGGTGTTGGCAAAACAATTTTCCCTTGGAGTTCGAGGTGGCCGCTCACTGTCAGAAAATGTCAGCCTTGTTGATAGCCTGCTTTGTGTTGCCCTGACGAGTTTTTTTTACGCACCGAATCTGGCCCAATCACTCCTCGGATGGTTAGCCATCAGTCTTGTGGTAAGTCTCCTGATTCGGCTGTCGCGCGAATCAGTTGACCTGCCGCAAGCTCGTTCAGGTCGGTTCTCAATGCCGACTGGCGAGAGCGTCGTCGCGGATGCTAACCGGGGAATTCAACCCCTTGCGTATTCTCTTTCGGTTGTTGAGCGTTTTATTCAGGAACGGGTTTGGCGCGGGGTCGTGAAACGTTTTCCTGACTGGCTCGGTGAACAGGCGGAAGTGATTGAAGAATCGACCGTTTCGTTTCAGGTCCTTGCCATAATCTTGGGTTCGTTCGCAGTGCTGTTAACGTGGCTGGCTGTCGTGTAAACCAGGATACGAAGCGCCAGGGATTTCTCGTGCTTCGTCAATCTTCTGAATTACGGTGCCACTGTATGGCCGTCTTCGGTCATGCAGTGCTCTTTCACCGGCAGAACGAGAAGCCCTGCTTCTCCGAAGACTCCAGAAATCCTGAAACTTGACTTCATAAGTCAAGTTTCAGACCCGAGGAAGTCCGAAGCAGTGGCGCAGGATCCAAATTCGGAAGTTTGACAAAGCACTGGCCATAATTTGAAACGTGAGTTCATCTTCCTCTGTTGTCGACTTTCCTTTAAAACACCGCACCTTTCAAGCGAACGCCTATGCTTGAGGCAATTTCGACTTGAATTGGCAGAAAAGAGTTCCATTAGAAATGTTCAGGAATCGATTCGTTTGATCCGGGCGGGATTGGCCGACCACGTCGTCGACGAACGCAAGGATGTGATGCAATGCTCGAAATTGGACTATTTTCTCTAGCCTGGCAAATCGATCCCATGTCCGTTGGCGAATCCCAAAGAAACGGATCGGCCACGGTCTCGGCCTTTATTCGACCTCAAGTAAAAGCCGTCGAACGCGACGTGGATCACGCCACTTTTCTCACCCGTACGGCAGATGTCGATGAAATCGCCTCCTTGCTGAAGGAATGGGAACAATCAACGAGCGATCAGCCTTCTTGGAACCGGTCGCGGAAGGAAGAGTTTCGACAGTCGATTCAGCGGGAATTCAACGAACATACGGCCGTCGCGGCAGAACAGCTTGCTGGTCAAGTCAGCTCAGACGGGCTGAGTGAGGCCTACCAATGGAAGATTATCGACCGAACCGATCAGCGGTTGACTCTTGAAGCCTTTCCTCGCGACGAAACCGATCGACTGTTTTTTCGCTGTTTCCGTATCTCATTTAATGTGAGCGAAGCGGTTCCTGATCGAATTGTTGTCGTTGGCCGAAATCAAAAGCAGGGAATCGTCTGGCAGTCTGGTCAGCGGTCCAATGCAAATCGAATTCAACTCGTGAACCACCACGATGATGTTCCCCCGGCTCCGATGCGACTCATCACAACGGCGGATTCACGTATTGACTAGTTGGTCTGATTGGAATGAGGATCTTCATGCGGTTTTTCGTGGGATGCTTGCTATCGGCACTTCTGGCGAGCTCGTTCACAATCTGGATGGTGAGCGAGTCGCGCGATGGATCATTGACTGCGCAAGACCGTCGGGTCCGGATTGAATCTCCCGTCGAGAGAATTCGACCAAGTGCATCAAGGATCTATGACGAAGATGGTCTCACTCCCGATGAGGCAATTGCTGTTTCAGTTTACGAAGCGGTGAATCGGAGCGTGGTGAATATCACGTCGAAGTCTGTCAAAACCGAGCGACTGATCATGACGGAACACTCCGAAGGGTCTGGTTCGGGGGCAATCATCGATCATGATGGCCACATTCTGACAAATTACCACGTTGTGGCGAATGCCAAGGAAGTGGCGGTCACGCTCTATAACGGCAAAACTTACGAAGCGACGACGATCGGTGCTGATCCGCTAAACGACCTGGCAGTTATCCAGATTGAATCTACCGACGACGAATTGTTTCCCGTCGCATTGGGTGATTCACGCAGCTTGCGAGTCGGGATGCGCGTGTTCGCTTTAGGGAACCCATTCGGGCTGGAGCGAACACTGACAACAGGAATCATCTCGAGTTTAAATCGCTCGCTTCAGATTCATGGGAACTGGAAGATCAAATCGATCATTCAGATTGATGCGGCGATTAACCCTGGAAGTTCGGGCGGGCCATTGCTTGATGCCCACGGACGACTGATTGGAATTAACACAGCGATTGCAACGACATCGGGTCAAAGTTCGGGGGTTGGATTTGCGATTCCGGTCAGTCTGATCGCGCGTGTGGTTCCTCAACTGTTAAAATATGGACACGTGGTCCGACCTGAAAGCGGCATTGATAAGGTTTATCAAAATGATAAGGGTTTGCTGATCGCCGAGATGCGACCCAACGGACCGGCGGAACGGGCTGGGTTACGTGGCCCGAAAATCACGAAGACGCGTCGCGGCCCATTTACATTGAATCGGGTTGACCAGTCGGCAGCCGATCTGATCGTGGCAATCGACGATCAGAAAATCGTGAACGCAGAGGATTTTCTGGGATACATAGAAGGAAAACGTCCGGGAGATGAAGTGACGCTGACGATCGTTCGTGATGGCCGCCGAATTCAAGTGCCGCTGACTCTTGCCACATCGGAAGCGGTTGAACGAGCGGAATAGCGAATACGTGTCCGACTTCACTTGACACTCGATCGGATGATTTCAAGAATCTCCGCGCGTTGAACGTTGAGATACGTTACACTCGCAAAGTCGCCGCGTTGTTGCGGCACATTCGACATGCCGTTTTAGTAAGTATTAAGAGGAGCATCAGATGGGTGGCCCGATTGTCCGTACCGGTACGACTCCCAAGTTCTGGGAAAACTACGATCGTATTTTCAGCGGTACGACTTCGAAGAAAGCGGGCGCTTCCAAAAAGGAAACAGCCGTGAAAGCAGAAGCGAAGGCCCCCAAAAAGGCGGCCGCGAAGAAGGCTGCTGCGAAAAAGAAAAAATAGTGCGTCAAGATTCGAGATCGGCGACCTGACTCCAAGAGGCATTTTTGTCGATGTCGGTTCGTGAAACGCCGCCGAGCGAAATGAGCAACACACAGATGTGGCCCGTACTGATCGCGGTATGGGCGACATTTCTGTTGTACGGTCTCATCGCGGCACCCGTGCCTGCGGTGAATGAGCCACACTATCTATGTAAATCGAAGCATTTCTGGCAGCCGGACTGGTGCGACCGGGATTTTTTCTTAGCCTCTCGCAACGCTCACACCGTCTTCTATGCGACGATCGGCGGACTGACCCGGTTTTTCTCATTCACTCAGGCTGCCTTGTTCGGTCGTATTCTGGCGACGTTCGTGCTGGCCTGGGGTTGGACACGTTGTTGGTCGCAATTGTTTTTTACTAAGTGGGCCGTGCTTTGGTCTGCCTGGATTTTTTTGATTTTCTCGGCTTGTGGAAACTTCTCGGGCGAATGGCTTGTTGGCGGAGTTGAAGGGAAAGTTCCCTGTTACGGATTCCTGTTGGCGGCATTCGGTGATGTGTTACGTCGCCGATTTGTTCTCGCTGCTATTTGGGCAGGGCTGGCAGTCAGTTTCCATCCCGTCGTCGGTGTCTGGGGGCTGCTTGCATTCGCCCTGAGCTGGGTCCTTGAGCGAGTCATTGATGCGAACCGACAGAAGCGTCGGCGGATGCAGTCTGCCGCGTTGAGCGAAGGACGGCTTAAGGGGAAAGCCAATTCGCTGACGGAAACGGAGCCGGTGCCGCATTTATCGCTCGGTTCCATTCTTTTACCATGCGTGATTCTGATCGTATTCGCCTTGCCAGGTTTGATACCCGTCTATCAATTGCTGACGGAGGCTGTCTCACCAGAGACGCGTCGCGCGGGGACGTACATTCAGGTTTACTACAGACTGGCACACCATCTTGATCCGATGTTGTTTCCGTTTCGCTCTTATGCCTGTTATGTGTTACTGGTGCTTTTCTGGTTATGCAGTTGCCGATGGGGCGGGCGAACGATTGCAAAAAAAAGGCTGGATCACATTGTGTTCTGGTCCTTGATGTTCGCTGTGGCGGGAATCCTGATCGGATGGGGGCCGCGCCCACCGATACGCATGCCGTTCTATGATCAGCGAATGAACCTGTTGAAGTTCTATCCGTTTCGACTGGCCGATGTTTTAATGCCAATCGCCGTTGCAGTCAGTCTGGTCAGTGTCCTGGAACGCACTGCTTTCAAATCAACTTCACCTAAAACGTGGGGTGCATTCATTTCGCATCCATTGTGGCTTCTGACATTTGTCTTCATCGCCGGTTTATGGCGAGCCCACTCAATGACGGAAACAAATCGGTATTCGCTGGAGGATCGCGCGGATTGGCTCGATGTCTGTTCGTGGATCGATCACAACCTTCCGTCCGATGCGCTCGTTCAAACACCAACGAATGGATGGGCATTCAAATGGTTTGCGCGTCGAGCGGAATACGTGGCGTTCAAGGATTGTCCGCAGGATGCCGCCGGGATCGTCGAGTGGAACACGCGACTGAACTTTCTGCAAAAGTGGTTCGAGAATAACTACGTTGACGAGTTCTATTCGGCAGGTGAACTGAAAAGTCTTCGTCAAAAGACCGGGTTGACACACCTGTTGACGGATCGACTGGGGCCTCTTGAGCTTGAACCGATTTATCGTAACGGAACGTTTCAAGTCTACGATTTGTCCAGTCTGGATTGACTCGCCCATCAATCGCTGTGATATCCCTTCTCGGCGAACGTCGGAAGTTCCGATTCAAAGACGCTTTTGAGAAGCTTTAGTAACTCATCAGGCTCGGGAGGTCGAGGAGGCAGTACAAGGCACGCTTCGCGATCATCGACAATCCGTAACGGCGTCGCACTGAGACGCGACAGCTTTGCAATCTTCTTCGGGTTTCGATAGCCGAAAACGACATAGCCCGGTTCCAGGTGGATATCATCGATCTGCCAGCGGACCGCAAGAATCTGCAGTTCGCGGATTTGAATCATTTTTTCGACCGGCTCGGGGATTGGCCCGTATCGATCTCGAAGTTCTTGCGTCAACTCATTCAGCAGATCCAGGGTCGATACAATCGAAAACTTGCGGTACATCTCGATTTTGGGGCGACCATCGGGAATATATTCCGAAGGTAAATAAGCGGTGACAGGAAGATTCACTTCGACGTGTCGATGTTCGCGTAATGGTTGTCGCTTTGCTGCCCGGACCGCGTTTTCAAGCAGTTGGCAGTACAGTTCGTATCCGACTGCTGCGATGTGGCCTGATTGCTCGGTCCCCAGGATGTTGCCTGCGCCTCGAATTTCAAGATCTCGCATCGCGATCTTGAATCCCGCTCCAAGTTCGCTGAATTCTTCGATCGCCTTCAACCGCCGCGACGCTTGTGGAGTCAATGATTTACCCTCGTCGAGCAGCAGGTAGCAGTATGCCCGATGCTTGTACCTTCCGACGCGTCCTCTCAATTGGTGCATATCGGCCAGACCATAATTGTTGGCCTGGTTAATGAAGATCGTGTTCGCGTTAGGGATATCCAGGCCACTTTCAATGATCGTGGTTGCGACCAGGACGTCAGTTCTTCCTTGTACGAAATTCATCATTGCCTGTTCCATGGGTTCTTCGGACATCTGGCCGTGAACGACGTCGACGGTTGCTTCGGGGACCAGGCCGCGAATCTGGTCTGCAATCGATTCGATGTTGTAAACCCGGTTGTGAACGAAGTAGATCTGCCCATCGCGGTTCAGTTCACGAATGATCGACGACCGAATCAGGTCTTTATTCCAGCGACAGATGTGCGTTTCAACAGCTTGACGGTCCTGTGGTGGTGTTTCCAGATTGGAAATATCTCGAACCCCGACAAGTGACATGTGCAGTGTACGTGGGATCGGGGTTGCCGAAAGCGTCAGCACGTCGACTTCCAGTCGCATGTGTTTCAGCAGTTCTTTCACCTCGACACCGAATCGTTGTTCTTCGTCGATCACCAGCAGACCCAGGTCTTTGAACTTGACGTCCTTGCTGACCAGTCGATGCGTGCCGATGCAGATGTCGATCGTTCCTGCCGCGAGTCCCTGCAAAGTATCGCGGACTTCCTTGGCCGATTTGAATCGATTCAGTGAAGCAATATTGACGGGGAATTCGGCCATTCGCTCGCTGAAACTGCGAAAATGCTGTTCACACAGAACTGTGGTCGGAACCAGAATCGCTACCTGTCGTCCTGCATCAACCGCTTTAAATGCGGCACGCATGGCGACTTCGGTCTTACCATAACCGACGTCGCCACAGATCAGCCGGTCCATCGGACGTGGCTGCTCCATATCCTTTTTCAGGTCGGTAATCGCATGCAATTGATCGATGGTTTCGGTGTAAGGGAAGGCGGCGTCGAACTCCTCAACCCAGTGACTGTCGGGCGGACATTGCAGTCCCGGCTTCATGTCTCGATCGGCCTGCAATTTGATCATGTCCGAGGCCATATCGCAGACCGCTTCGGTCACCCGCTTCTTCTTGTTTGACCAGCTCGATCCACCCAGCTTTGATAATTCAGGCGACGCTTTCCCCCCGCCGATGTATTTCTGAACGAGATGAATCAATGAGACGGGGACGTACATTTTGACGCCGCCACCAAACTCAATCGCCAGATGGTCTTCGGTGTGGTCACCCTTCTGCTGGATCTCCATCCCACGGAAGCGGCCGATTCCATGGGAAAGGTGAACCACCAGATCACCAGAATTGAGGTCGAGAAAACTGTCGATCGCTCGCGATTCGATTTTGCTCTTTTTTGCTGTTCGCCGAACTTCCGCCCGTCCAAACAATTCATTGTCACCCAGGACGATGATGCGATCCGGCCGAAGACGAAAGCCGTGTGAGACGTGACCGACGCAAAGTTGAATTCGCGACAGAAAAGGATGACTCGACTTTTGATCATCGACTTTTGGTGGATGCGGTCCGCTCGTGCTCGACGAGGTCTGGTGAGGGGATGGATCTGTTTTCGATTCGCCTGATTTCACTTCGTTCGTCTGGTCTTTTGGCGCGCCGCGAAGGAACTTCTTCAATCCACCGCCTGAAGCGGAATCCATGACAGCACGACTCACGATTGGGCTCGCGGTTTCCGGCGCTGATGTTGGTTTCGTCCCTTTCTTTTTTGGCGCAGGGTCGGACTGTTTTCCCCCTTTCAATTTTGTTTCCGGCTGAGTGACAGGTTCACCAAACTTTATCTGGTTACCGGAATCATCCGTTAGTTTGTCAGATTCTTTTCCGGTACCCATAAAGACTTCTGTCATCAACTCACTCAATCGGGTCCGAGCCGCTTCGTTATGACAAGCGATGAGGACCGTCTCATCCTGTTGAACGAATCTGGCAAGCTCTTGAAGTGCCTCACCCTTCAGTCCGCCGAATCGTTCGATGGATTCAACCTGCAGATGGCAAGTCGGTGAAAGGCTGTCCGCAAGCAGCGGTGCCATCGTCACGTAAGGATGATGTGTACACCGCTCAAGAACTGCCGAAACGCTGAACAATCCTCGCGGGTCCGCCATTCGATCGAGATAACGTTTTCCCTCACTCGCAATTTCGGCAAGGTCAAGCAGAACGACCCAGGATTGAGCGGGCAATGAATCGAGGGCCGACGAGTTCAAGTCGGAGATCGGCGAGTGATCGGCCGGAGGGGACTCCGACTCAGCCTCCTTCGAACGTTTTTTTGTTTTCGATCTGGTCTCCGCTTGTGGTTCCTGATTCTCGACAGGATTTTCCCGGATCGGTGTCACGATCGCGATGTCGATTTCGGTCAGATCTTTGACTTTTCGCTGCGATTCGACATCGAACAGCCGGATCGATTCGATCTCATCTCCGAACAGTTCAATCCGAACCGGGTCAGTCGCATCTGGGGAAAAGACGTCGACGATTCCGCCGTGAATACTGAATTCACCGGGAAGCTCAATCGCCGTCACTCGTTCAAACCCATGGCTGACCATCCATGAGGTCAATTCGTCCAAATCCAGTTCGCGTCCGACGGTCAGTGTCCGTGAAGCCACTGTGCGCGCTTCACGACTTGGAACCGGTTGCAGCAGTGCGTGAATCGTCGTTACGACCATGCGAGGTGGAGATGCGGATTCGAACGAACGCAAGATTCTCAGCCGTGATCCCAGGATCGGATCAGTGATACTCAGTTCCTGCGGCAGAGCGGCCCACGCTGGGAAACATTCGGGCTCAATCCCAAACGCGGCCGCATCTGACGTAAATCCGTCAACATCCTTCTCGTGTGGCAGAACAACAACAAGGGTACTCGAGGCTTGCTGACAAAGAGCGACGGCGGTCAATGCGGAGGACGATCCCCACGCTCCGTCGATGGTGGCGTCTTTTCCGTCGCGCAGTTTCGCAATCACCTCGGCCATTCCTGGCTGGGTCAGTAACCGAGATGGAAGGTCCGTCAACTGCGTAATCAAGTTCTCTACAACCACGTCCATTACTCATCGAACTTTTGTCATCAGCGCAAACACATTCATCCCGACAAAGCCGGCAGCGGCAATGCGGGAACACGTGAACCAGAAAACAGCCGCCGGATTGTAGAGGGAAATCGAGTGAACAGCGAGCGGTATGACGGGGCGAGGTGGTCTGATGACACGATCAGAAGAGGGGCTATTCGCGTTGGTGGGGATGACCTGCTCTTAGAACACAAATCCACAATAAAGATTGCCACGGTTTTACCCTCTGCGGTAAGGCCGTGCTCTTCGGATGCGTTTGGAAATCATGAAGACACGGCCTTGTCGAAGACTCCAAAACCGTGGCACCCCGAGGCTCGACTGCTATTCCACATTCTTGGGGAACTTGGCTTCGGAAAGGGAGTCGAGTTTCTGTGGTTCATGGAGCGGGAGGTCCTGCGCGAACCGCTTGAGGCGGCTCATCAGGCGCAACCATGTTCTCTATACCAATTTGGCCGTTGCATCAGACCAGTGCCATGCTCTGATCATGATCCGATATCTGAGACGTCGAAAAATCAGTAATTCGGTCTGAATTGCGAAAATTCCGTGTAAGATTAAGCGTTTCGATGGAATAGATAAGAAGCAATTCGAAGCTGTTGCAAGTGGAGTGCCATTGATGTTGGAACCGGAGACACGTCCGAGCCTGATGCTGCGACTGCGAGACCCGCAGGATCAGCAGGCGTGGACTCAATTCGTCTCCATTTATGAACCACTCGTACTGCGAATGTTGCGGCAGCGCGGATTGCAGGAGGCCGATGCTCGCGATGTGACTCAACAGGTCATTCTGGCGGTGACTCAGGCAGTTGATGATTGGGAACCGGACGGCCGCGAGGCATCGTTTAGACGCTGGTTATTCACGATCGCCCGGAACCTGGCTCTCAAGTTCATCCAGCGGGGTAACGCGGCCGGCGGGGCAGGGCGTCGCGGCGTCGGTGGGTCTGACATGATGGACTTGCTCAAGAATCTTCCTGAGCCCGAACACCGTACCGTTGTTGCGTTTGACGATGAATATCGGAACGAGATATTTGATTTGGCGGCGGAGCGGGCTCGCAGTGAATTCCGTGAATCGACTTGGCAGGCCTTCTGGAGGACCTGTGTGTTGGGCGAATTGATTGCCGATGTGGCCGCAAGCCTGAAGTTGACCACGGGAAGCGTTTATGTTGCCCGCAGTCGCGTTATCTCCAGATTGCGACAGATCGTGGAAGAATATGAGACGAAACGTGATGCCTAACCGAGTTCGAAATTTGTATGTCATCGCTGGGTAACCAATAAAACCTTTTTGAATCGTTTGTCCATGAGTGATTTTTCAAAAGCCTGCTGTGATCGAAAGCAATTACAGAATTTGCTGATGGAATCTCTTCCTGAAAAAGAAGAGAACGATGTCTCTGAGCATTTGTCTGCCTGCTCGGAATGTCGACACGAATTTGAAGTGCTCGCCGCGACGAATGAATGGTGGTCAGAAGCAAGTGAGCGTCTCTCACGCAGTGCGGCCCGGCGAGCTGGCCATAGCACTTTTGGTTATTCGTCACACGACGACGATGCGGCCCATTTCTCAGCCGATTTTGCCGTCGATTTTCTGGAACCAAGTGACGATCAAACGAGTCTTGGACGTCTGGGTGAATATGAAATTGTTGAGGTGATCGGTCGTGGCGGCATGGGAATCGTCTTGAAGGGCTTTCAGAAAGAGCTTCACCGGCACGTTGCTGTGAAAGTTCTGTCGCCTCATCTGGCAACGAGTGGAGCTGCACGACGTCGATTTGCGCGTGAGGCTCAGGCGACAGCAGCCGTTGTGAATCCGCACGTGATGGCAATTCACTCTGTGAACGCGAATGCCAAGCTGCCGTATCTGGTCATGCCGTACGTGGCCTGTCAGTCACTGCAGGAACGTCTCGATCAACAGGGGCCGCTCGATGTGAAGGACGTATTGCGGATCGGTATGCAGGCTTCTCTGGGATTATCGGCTGCGCATGCACAAGGTCTCGTCCATCGAGATGTGAAACCAGCGAATATCTTGCTGGAGACAAACGTTGATCGAGTGTTGCTGACCGACTTTGGTCTGGCTCGGGCAGTCGATGATGCGACATTGACTCGAACAGGAATCATCGCAGGTACGCCACAATATATGTCGCCGGAACAGGCGAACGGTGACGCAGTTGATCATCGCAGTGACCTGTTCAGCCTGGGAGCCGTTTTGTACGCGATGTGTACCGGCCGGCCTCCTTTTCGAGCCGACACCACGTTTGGAATTCTCCGCAGGATTCGAGAGACGGCCCCGCGTCCCATTCGGGAAATCAACCCCGAGATTCCTGAATGGCTTGAACGGATCGCAATGAAACTGCTCGCGAAGGATGTTGCGGAGCGGTTCAGCTCAGCAGCGGAAGTCGCCAAGTTGCTGGAACAAAGTCTAGCCCATGTTCAGCAGCCAACGACCGTCGACTTACCAAAAGGGATTGGTGATTGGCTACTGGTGCCGAAAAAGGAAATGGGTTCAAGAGATTTGGCGAATTGGAGACGCAAGTATCTTTTTCGCGGAGTTCTTGTCTCGATTGCAGCATTGGTCAGCGTTTCTCTCCTGACGTGGGGGATCAATTCAATAACAGACTCATTAAGTCGAATTGCCCCTGACGAACAAACCGGAATTCAACCATCGGACGTACCGGCGACGCCCGTTTCCGTTGAGCCTTGGAATGCTGTCGAAACAGAACTCGACGCAACAACAGGGCTGATTGAGCTACTTGAAACGACAGTGAATGAGGAAGAAATGCCAGGTCTAAATGGTCCGCAGGCAAATTAAACAATTCCAACGAAACCCCACCCCCTCCACGGGGGTGGTTAACGGGCCTTTGCCTAAGTGACTTAAGAATTCACCGTGTATGTACGTGCTTTTGGGTATGCCATGAAACGCAACGTCATCACGATGAATGGTTATTTTACGAGCTAATTCTCGAAGGAAAGCAATATCATGATCACATCCAAATTGCTCTCGCGTTTCAACATCGCGGCGATCACCTTTACCTTGTGGTTCGCCATCTCATCGGCGAACGACGAACCACCAAATGCCAATTCGGATCTGACGAAGCCAGAATCCAGCGTTGAAAAGCCTGCAACGGCTAACAATTCAATGCCGGATATTTCTGGTGAATGGGATATGGGACGTAAAGGACGTTTCGCCAGATGTACGGTGAGTCGCGTAACAGATGGAACCGCCGATTTTCAGGCGTATATGAATAAACAGCCATGGGTGAAATTAAATTGGCTTGTGAAGGTTCAACAATTTCAGGGGACTGTAATCGAAAAAGCGGGGCCCTTTAATGGAGTGATTGCCACGTTCGCGATAACACTGGACGAAACGGGCCAGACACTTAATGTCAAAACAACCTTCGAAGAAATAACGCCCGAACTTGTTGAGACAAAAAAGAAAGAGCTGATAAAAAGTACCGGTCTGACGCAGGAAGACGTTGATGAACTGTTCGATATGCGATGGAAACGGCGGAATGCATTCGGGCAAAAATTAGCTGGCCGAACCATTCAAATTGTTGGCAATCCGAAATCAAACAGCGAAACGATCGATCCACAGCAAAAAAAGTCCGAAGACACCAAGCCAAAATCAAACAAATCCGATTCGAATCATGCCAAACCAGCCTCGAGCGTTGAAAATCCCACAACTGCAGACAACTCGATACCGGATATTTCTGGCGAATGGGATATGGAACGTAAAGGACGTTTCGCCAGATGTACGGTGACTCGGGTGACGGATGGAACCGCTGATTTTCACGTGTACATGAATACGCAGCCTTGGCTGAAATTCAAATGGCTTCCAATGGTGCGCCAATTTCAAGGGACCCTCATCGATGAGAACGGTCCCATCGATGGAGAGATGGCTACGTTCACAATGATACTGGACAAAACGGGCCAGAGACTTACTGTGAAAACAGCCTTTGAACAAATAACACCGGAACTCGATGAGGCAAAAAAGAAAGAGTTGATAAAAAATGCCGGTGTGACGACGGAAGAAATTGATGAACTGTTTGATATGCAATGGATGCGGCGGAACGCATTCGGCGAAAAACTGGATGGCAAATCTATTCAAATTGTTGGCAAACCGAAATCAAAAGATGAAACGAACAATTTAAAGCAAAATGAGTCTGAGGCCGTTGGGTCTGACCCAGGCCGATCGGATTCGAAGTCTATTTCAAATGCGAATGCCGACCCTGCTCAGAAAACCACATCGTCCGACGATCAACTCAAATCGCCTTCAATCCCAGGGGGCCCCACTAGCCCACGCGGCCCGCGCTTGCCAAGCATTTCTGATTTGTGGAGTGACAGTCCTGCTCCAGCCAAGGTTTCGGGCGACGAAAAGCGTCCTCAGTTTGATCGGGTTTCCTCTCCAGAACTTCTCGTGATTGAAACCAAAGACGGGTTATCGGCCTACAGCACGTTAACAGGAACATGGGATCGCGTTGTCGTTGGTCTTCCCAAAGATGGTCAGCCACGTTTGAAGCAATCGATCACGAGCAGCAACTTTTGTTCGGTCATCGTTGATGATCAGTTATTTGGCTTCAGCAGCAAAGCGGGTAAGTGGGGAAAACTGACGATCCCTGCGGAATTTGTCGGTAAAGTCAAGCCAGAGCATGGATGGAACATGATCTCGGCGAGGATTGGTGATCGAACCTTTGTGTTGTCACCAGTCACGGGCAAATGGACCTCCTCAGACGATGATACTTCGTCGTCGGTCTCAATCGTGGAACGAACCCCATTGTCGGACCCGCAGATCAGACCAAGGGCAGATTTCGTTGATGCAGAACAAAAACTACGGCTTGCTGTCGAAACGTCGGAATCTCGTCGATTGGTAGAAACGATTGCAAAGCATGAATTACAGGCGGCGACGATTGCCGAAAGGATTCGGACGCAATCGAAATCGTCTCCATCGGATCAAACCGTAAAACCGACGATCGAAGATTTGCGTCGCGACGTGGAGGTATCGCTTTCTTCAGCGTTCGAACTCAAGTTGCAATTGGAAAAATTGCGAGTGAAGGAACTGCATGCCCGACTCAGTCGTTTGGAACAACAGATTGGTCGACGGCAGGCGCAACAGAAACAAATCATTGAACGACGGACGAATGAGCTGATCGCTGGTGACGAGACTGAATGGAACAGTGACCCGAATTCGACGACGCAGGATGAGAACCTGAAAACCGAGCCGAAGAGATCGCGACCACAACAGGCAGGTAAACCCGGCTCGGGACAAAAATCAGCGTTCTTTTACGGCGATAAATGGGACGGAGAGAACCCCCATCCGACGGCCGTGACGACCGATGAAAACGGAGTTATTGTGAAGTCGGAACCCGATCAGAACTCGGAAAACCTTGTTCCCGTTCCTGTCTCATTTCCTTCAGGTGACGAATTAGCCACCAATCTGGTAAGTGCCCGCGAGGAAACTGCTGCGGCGCAGAGTGAGTTTTTGCGACAAGAAAGTCTGTTCAAGCTTAACGTCACTTCCGCCCAAGACATGGCGAGCGCAAGACGTTACGATGGACCCCAAAAACTGGACCAGGAAATAAGATAGAATTTCAGTGGTTCATTTTTGGAGGGGAAGATGCCGGTTAAGCGTAAGATTCGCAGTGGGAGTTTCAAAGCGAAGGTCGCGATCGCAGCATTGCGTGAGC
>CAIVEI010000103.1 GCA_903904835.1 uncultured Schlesneria sp.
CCTTCAAGTTGTTGGCGGGATTATCGTGCGGATCGGTGAAACCAAAATCGGCTGTCTTCAGCGTGTAGGGGGTATTGTATGGGGAATTAACGGTCGTGGGCATTCCTGACGGTGCGTGATTCGGTAAGCTGAATTGAACGAGCATCCTCTGGGGATTCGGATCCAGATCCACTCCACCGTTAGCCGTCCCGCCGTCATCCTGAACCTGGAACTGGCCAAGGTAAAGGGGGCTATAGTAATTAAGATTCGGTTGCGGGGTGAAAACGAGCAGTCCATTGCCGATGTCCGTGGCACTCACGAATTGGCCTGACTGCACCGGCACTCCGTTGTCGGTCAATGTTCCATAAGCGGACGGCACCGTGAACTTGACAGCCAACAAATTGTTGGCAGGACTGTCATTAGGATCGATGAAACCGAAATCGGAAGTCGTGAGCGTGTACGGAGTATTGTCTCGAGAGAAAACGGTCGTCGGTGTGCCCATCGGAGCGTGGTTTACACCCACCACATTTGTCAGCAATACTCGCGACTCGAGCGATTGGATCTCTGCTATTTTTGAGACCATCGGTGAGCGACGTCGTCTGGACAGGAACTGAGATTTCGTGTTCAACGAACGAAACAGGCGACGAATCCACGAGTGCTTTGGCATGATGTTGGTCCGCGAATAATCCGAAAGGGCTCACTGTGTTGAAGGAGAAGCAAATAAGAGTTTAGCCACAGTTTCAGACCGTCGTACACAGAAAAAAGCAAGAAAAGAAGAAGTTGCAGCAATGTGTTTTGCATTGGGGTCCATCGTAGCCAATACCTTTAATTGTATAAACCTGTGGCCGAAAATCTTTTCTTATCTCTTCCCCGTTTAGAGTTTAGTCTTGGGGATTCGGTATCGTGACATCGAATTGAATTCGAGCCTGCTCGTCTTTTTTACCGAATTGGAATTCAGCCCGTTACATGAGTACAATGCTTCGAGCGCAAGAGATGCCGAAGACACGCCCGTCGTTGCAGAAATTTGTCAACATGGGCGTAAGCGTGTTTTCATCACTGTGGTTTTGAACTTCAACAATTCAATTGCCGTCTGGAAGATGGCCTGTTATGCGGTGACGGTCAATGAATGCTTTGGCATGAAGTCGGCACGTTAATAATTAAAAACGATTCACCAAATGAAGCATCATTCGGGGTTATTTGGTTTCGCTTCCGCCTTTCCCGATTGGTCTTCGGAGGAGAGCTTTTCGGTTTCTCCAGCCGGATTTTTCAATTCCGGATTCTGCGATGACTCATCATGCTTACTCGTGGATGTTTCGTCTTCACGCATCTTTTTTGCGTCGGACGGCTCAGGTGGTGTTGGAGATACCGGTTCGGCGATGGGAGTTTTATTTAAGAGCCGCGGATTGCTACCCTTTTTCGTATCCTGCCATATAAAAAAACCTATAATCCCTGCGATCAAGAGTCCTGCCGCGGCGCACATGGCGAACAGAAATTGTGTCGAGTCGGTCACGCGTTGGACTGGATTTAATCTGCGACCGCCGGTCGAAACATCGTGCGAAGAAGAAGTCGACGGATGCACGTGTGACGGCGTACTCGAAGCGAAGAACCACATCCCGCACGCCGGGCAAGAAACATTCGTATTGAATTGATTTTCAAGTAACTTCAGAGCGTGTTTGCAATGTGGGCAACTGTAAGTCGTCGACATTTGTGTGACTTCCATTGTTTGAAGCATATGATTGAAAATTCGGTGATGGGTATACACAGTTTCCAAACGTTTTTCATCTCTGCTCTGTGACACTCACTGCAAAAAGTTGCGTAAGAGACGAAAATGCCGCCAACAGAAAAATTCACGTGAGTCAATTGTTTGAGTAATGCTCTGAAAAGATTGGGATAGTACGAAAGACTTTTAACCACGAATCTGACGAATCGCACGAATAAGAATCATGACCAACAATTGAAATATCGCGCACAACATTCTTTCAAGGTAAATCGTGTTCCAATTACTTTCGGACGAGAGCTTTTGAATCGGCGCGACCGCGAAACAACTTTCGCCAGAGAACCTTGGTGAGCAGACCAATCGCATCGAACTTTGTGACCTTGGGGCGTTTTTCCCAGACCCGATAGCCGATCGATTCGATGCGTTCCAGAATTCGCAGGCCGCCGTGGGCGAAGAGATCGATGTCGACTTGTAATCGGCCAGGCAGGTGTTCGATCAGCGGCAGGCCGTCGACCAGAAACTGGCGGGCGCGATCGACTTCGAATTTCATTAATTCGAGAAAGGCTGGATTGATGCGATGAGAATTGAAATCCTCTCGCTGGTAGCCGAAACGCTCGTAATCTTCTTGAGGGAGATAGATTCGACCGATCTGAAAGTCGCGTGCCACATCCTGCCAGAAATTCGCCAATTGTAATCCGGTACAAATCGAATCGGACCAGATGATGTTCTGGTCGCGGTGTTCTCGACAAAGGTGAAGCACCAGTCGACCGACCGGATCGGCACTACGCCTACAATAATCTCGCAACTGGTCAAACGTTTGGTATTCGCAGACCGACTGGTCCTGCTCGAAGGCCGACAACAGGTCGAGAAACGGTTCCTGTGGAATCGAGAATTCGTCAATCGTTGGTTTCAGTGCAATGAAGACGGGGTGCGTTAGCTGGCCAGCGTAGCAGGCGAGCAACTCGCTGCGCCACCAGTTCAGTAGTTCGAGTGATTTCGCGGTGTCACCGATTTCGTCCCCCAGATCATCGGCCCAGCGACAATACGCGTAGACATTGTAAAAGTGCTGATGGAGCCCTTTGGGGAGCAGCCACGAAACCAGTGGGAAATTCTCGTAGTGCGATGTCGCAAGGTTCCGGCAATAGGCTTCTGCCTCGTGTCGGTCGAGAGGTTTATTTGTCCCGATGTTTTCGGGGCCATACGTCTGCAGATCTTGTAAGAACAACGGTTTAAGACTTTCTGGCTAGTCATCTCAGTTCGAGTTCGAATCGGCTGCCTGATTCAGAAGGGGACTGTTTTACCGTTTCTGACTCTGGTTCGTCTTGTCGTAAATTAAATTTTCGGCTAATTGTCCCCCCGCGCAGGATTCGCCGGTGATTCGATGATCCGTTAAACCCTGCTTCCTTTCGCAAAATTCATGTCCAAAGTCGTCATTTCCGTGCTCGAAATTCGGTGCAATGCCTCGTGCCCGTGCCCGTGAGAACAGATCGTATGATCCAGCACCCCGGTCGTAAAACCTCCAATGTCACTTGGCTGCGAACAGGCGTAAATGCTTCGCGGCTGATGATGGCATTTTTAAGGTGCAGGCCGAAGGTCTCGGAAAAAATTCTGTGGATAAAATCGATTCTTTCAAACCAATGTGACATTCAATGCACGTCGCGACAAGGAATTCGAACGCGAATCTCTGTTTTGGGCTGCGCACAGATCATGTCACTTGTGGTCGGCAATTTTGCTTTTGTTGGAATTGTCGAAGCGCAGCCACCGCGTCAGAGCGGTTTCAGTGTTCCTGATCCCGATTCTGAATCGACGCCCGACCTGCCGACGCCCAAGCGAACAAGCGACAGTGCGGCGAGTCGGAAGGACCGGTCAGCTATTACTCTACCCGCGACTCAGAAACCATCGAAAATTCGACAGGTTTCTGCTTTCGAGGAACCCGATGGAAAACCCGAAAGTCCATTTCATCTCGACGAAGCCCTGATTGACGTGATCATCGAAGGGAATTCAACCATCCCAGATCCCGAGATTGCCAAGCACATCAAGACTCGACCTGGTCGACCTGTGACGCAGAAGCAGATCAAGGACGATGTCGATGCCCTCGTGCGAACTCGCTGGTTTGCCACTGTCGAGCCGACGCTTCGCAGAACCGATGAAGGCGTTATTCTGGTTTTTCGCGTGCTGGAACGTCCGATCGTTCGGCGCGTCGAATATAAAGGCTTGAAGAAGGTCAAGCAAAAGATCTTCGATGCCATGACCCAGCTTAAGCCCGGTAGTCCGTTTGATGTCAGCTCAAACCGTGAGTGTGCACGACGAATTGAAGAGTACTATCACGACAAAGGTTTTGCGTTTGCCACGGTCGAACTTGAAAAAGGTAACGATCGCGACGATCGAGAAGTCGTCTTCCTAATCAGCGAAGGTCCCAAGGTTCATGTTTCATCCGTCAAATTCGACGGAAACAAGGACTTTTATGACGGGGTTCTTGCCACGAAGACACGGACAAAAGTTCGGATTATCCCCTATTTTGGCGGCAAATACGATCCTTCAACGATTAAAGACGACATCGAAGGCGTGAAGCAGTATTACCACAGTCTTGGTTACTTCGATGTTGACATCAAACATTCATTGAAGTTCTCTGAAGACAAATCGAAGGTTGAAATTCATTACGACGTGGACGAAGGAATTCGCTACAAGATTCGTCATATCGAAGTCGACGGCAACAACATTCTTTCCGAAGAAGAAGTTCGGGGGATGATGAAGGTCGCCGAAGGAATTCCGTACAATACACGCGATATCAATAAAGATGTCGATGCGATCAAAACCAAGTATGGCGAACAGGGACGCCTTTTCTGTCGCGTCGATGCCGTGCCTCGATGGACGGAAGAAGAAGGCATCGTCGACATCGTTTACAAAATTGAGGAAGACAAAGTCTATCGCGTTCGAAATATCAACGTTCATATCCTTGGCGACCATCCGCATACCCGGACAAATATCGTTCGTAATATTGCCACGATTCAGCCTGGCGATCTCGCCGATCCTAAGAAAATTCAGTTGACGAAACGCCGTCTCGAAGGTTCTCAGAACTTCGAAACCAAAGAGGATGGTGGCGTTCGTATTGAAACCAACAGGGTTCAAGGTGATAGCTGGGTTGATAAACGCGATTACGACGACATCGTTCGCAGTCAATCTTCGGATACGCAGAAACGTTCGCCACTTCGCGATCCATCCTCGGCAACCAAGAAGCCTACTTCGACAGCCAAGCCGATATTAGCGCCATTCTCTCCAGGCTTTCAGCCTGCGGGAATGTTTGGTTTACAGAGTTGGGTCGGAACGAAGGATTCGCGTGAGGAAAGTCGTAACCCGTTCGTTACGGTAGCATCGCATTTCGATCAGATTGCGCCGCCGATCTCGATTCCCGAGCAGCAACCAAAGAGGGTTGTCGACGAATCCCTTTCACCGATTACGCCGATCTTTCGCGCCCAAAGTCGCGATCCGCTGCAACCGCCTGCCAACTTTGGTTTCGATAACAGTCCCCAGGGTGATCCCTTTGGAAATGCCATCAGGAACCCTGATCCCGGTGACTGGACTCGAATGCCGCCGCCAGAGTTTATCGATCTCGATGCGTACGTGTCAGAAGCCCGTACAGGCCGTCTGATGTTCGGTGTCGGTGTGAACAGCGATGCGGGTGTCGTGGGAAACATTGTTCTGAGTGAACAGAACTTCGATATTCGACGGCCTCCGACAAGCTTTCAAAGTATTCTCGATGGAACAGCGTGGCGCGGCGGTGGCGAGAAATTCAAAATCGAAGCGATGCCGGGTACGCAAGTCAGCCGTTATCTGGTTGACTGGCAGAATCCTTACTTCATGGATTCGAATTTCAATCTTGGCGTGAGCGGCTTCTACTTCACCCGCTATTATCGGAACTGGTATGAAAACCGAATTGGCGGGCGAATCCGTTTGGGAAAACAACTTTCACAGCGATGGTCATCAGCCCTCGCGCTGCGGTTGGAAGATGTTGATGTCTACAATCCGACAGTGCCGACGCCGTCGATCCTGCAGGATTCTGTCGGCTATAACCTGCTTTCGACGGTTCGCGCTTCGTTGATCCATGATACCCGTGACGCAGCCTTTGGTTCATCGTCGGGGCACTATATCGATTTGGGTTATGAACAAGCCTTTGGCCAATACAACTACCCACGGTTTGAAGTGGAAGCACGTCAATACTTTACAACGTATCAACGAATCGACGGTCAAGGAAAGCACACAGTATTAGTGCGTGGTCAGGCAAGCTGGTCTGGCAGTGATACGCCGATCTTTGAAAAGTTCTACGCTGGGGGTTTTCAAACCTTCCGAGGATTCGCGTTTCGTGGCGTCAGCCCTTCACAACAAAACGTTTTGACCGGGGGTAATTTCATGGTACTCGGCGGCGTCGAATACATGCTGCCGGTCATGGCGAACGAAATGGTGAAGGTCGTCGGGTTCTCTGATTTCGGTACGATCAACGATCAGGTATCGCTAAGCAACTTTCGATTGTCGGTCGGTGCTGGTTTGCGAATCACCATTCCGGCGATGGGTCCCGTTCCGATCGCACTGGATCTGGCTGCACCACTCCTGAAGGATCCAACCGACATCCAGCAGGTCTTCGCGTTCTACATCGGCGTCAATCGATAGGCTGGGGCGAAGCCATTCACCGGGCTTAACTGGTTGTGAAGATAATGGAAAGCACCAGAAATTGTTGCGCCTGAATAAGACGGAAAGTCGGGCGTACGACAGCTAACCAGTCAGGTTTATTTGGCTTTTTTGCAAATCAAGAAACCGCGAGTTCAACTTCCAAAAATCGGCCGGGGTCTCGTAAGTACTCGGCAGCCAGGAACTGCAGCGTTGTCCAGCGAGTGATATGGTGCGGCGACTGAAGTATCGGCATTTCGGGTGGCAGATTGCCGAGCAGTGATTTTTGGATCACCATCGCTCGAATCTTGCGAGTCTTCATTTCTCCTTCGGCTTCGCATGTCAGAACGATTAAATAAGTGGCGGACGTGACTTTGGCCCCCATGTCGCGTTTGAGAAAGCCAGCGGCGAATTGCTCGGACACGTCATTCAAAACGGCATTGAGATAATACCAGTTTTCCTTGACAGGAATTGGAAGAATCGGGTTGGCAGCTGTCGTCTTCCGAGCGACTTTTTTTACCGTTTCCGCTGCTGCCGAATTAAGAAAGACTTCCTCGCACCGCTTTTCGCTGAGGGTACGAATTTTGAGTACCCCGTCATCAATCGAATTCAGCGACAGGTTCAATCGGTCAAGAAACTCTTGTTTCTTCCAGTCGGCGGATGCCCGGCGATGGCCCAGATACCAACCGACCGCCATCAGGACCAGGCCTGTGATGAGCTTCACCGCGTGATCTTTGACATAGTCGAAAAGCGTTTGGACAAGCTGTTCAATCGGTGTCACAGATTGGTCCTTTTTAGAATCATTACAACCCAATGACAAAGACCACATTCACCATTCAATTTGGTGATGCGGTCTCGATCATGTTTCACAAAACGCGTTACCGTACCCGATTTTTTGATAGGAAATCGGGCTGAAGCGTTGATTTCATCGTATTATGACAGAATCCCTGTCACGGCATCGGCACTGACCATCTCACGGGGTTGATTGAGATGGTTGTAAACCATACGACGTGGATTCATCCCAACGCTGTGATAGATCGTCGCTAACAGTTCGATCGGATGGACCGGGTTTTCGACAGGTGCTGACGCAGTCTGATCGGACTTGCCCCAGACAAAGCCTCGCTTCACACCAGCACCGGCCATGATCCCGGTGTAGCAATAAGGCCAGTGATCGCGTCCATCATCCGAATTGCCGTTGCCGGATGTGCTGACCCCTCGCTTTGGACTACGTCCAAATTCGCCGATCGCCAAAACCAATGTGTCTTTCAACATTCCGCGGTCGTCAAGGTCTGCGATCAATCCCGACAGTCCGGCGTCAAGCATCGGCGCCGATTGGTTCTTCATACGTGCGGAGAGTCCCGTATGAACGTCGAAGGAATGGTTGTCCGAATTCGCGACTTTCGGCCAGTTCACCTGGACCACTCGCGTTCCCGCTTCAATCAGTCGGCGGGCCAGAAGACAGCTTTGACCGAATGTGTTGTTGCCGTATTTTTCACGCAGTTCTTTCGGTTCAGCGCTCAGATTAAACGCTTCACGGGCCTGTCCTGACAGGACCAGTGAAAGAGCCTTGCCGTAGTATTCATCCAAAGCGTATTTGCTGACTGCCTTGTCGAGGTCATTCAAGCTTGCATTCACGGTGTCTCGCAAGCTGGCGCGACGAGCGAGCCGGTCTTGAGGAACTTCGGGTCTCAGTTGCAAATCATCGACTCGAATTCGCTCCATCTTGGTCATATCCATGTCGTCACCGACAGGGTACAGCGTGTATGGATCGAAAGCACGACCCATGAACCCGGCGTTTCCGCCTTTACCGATCACGCCACTTTCCTGAAGCGGACGGGGCATCATCACGTAAGGGAGCATTGGCACTTCTGGCGGACGAGCCTTAATGACGTGACATCCCCAGTTGGGAAAGTCTTTGGGACTTGGCGGTTCGAGTTGACCCGACGGGCTGACCTTGTCTGCCGTATAGCCCGTCATCATTTGATAAATTGCGGCGGTGTGATTGAACAACCCGTTTGGAGTATAACTGACTGCGCGAAGCAGTGTGGTTTTATCGAGTTCCTGGGCCAGTTTGGGCATCAGTTCGGTGAACTGGATACCGGGCAGTTTTGTGTCAATCGGCTTGAAGACACTTTTGACGTTATCGGGGACATCGGTTTTCGGGTCCCAAAGATCCAAATGGCTAGGTCCACCTTGCAGATAGACAAGAATGACATGTTTCGCTTTGCCGAATCCAACACCCCCGTAGCGGGCATCATCGGCCGCATGGGCTTTTTCGTTTTGCAAGAGTGCCGGTAGCGATAATCCCAATAACGAAGCGCCGCCAACGCGAAGCAATTCTCGACGACTGTAGCCATCGCAGTTGTCTTTACCGTATTGGCCGGGGATTACAAACATACGCTCAGCTCCCAATTCGTTTGGACGAAAACACGATCTTAACAGCAGAAAGTCTCGTCTGGCATTCGACATACGAATACATCGACAAAATCCATTGTATTCCTCTGCTTTATACCCTTGTCTGGAAATAGCTGTCAATCATTTGATGTGTTATTGGGGTTACGAGCGGCAAGAACCTGACAGGCTTTGCGGCCCTGACGATTCGTTTCGCCCTGACGATTGTTTCTATGCGCGCATCTGAAGATTTTGCAACGGCGGACGAGGCTCCTGCCGAGCGGCCATGCAGGCAAACGCATCGACTCATCGCGAGTCTCGCCCTTTCGGTTGTCGAAAAGCGTTATTCTCAGAGAACTCACTCGCCTGTCCGCCGCAGAGCGATGACGCAGATATCATCACGTTGAGGCAGGTTTTCACTGAATGCTTCAACGGAATCAATCAACGTGGGAATCAATTCGATGACTGATTCCGGCCCGTTTTCGATCACATGGCGGACTCGCTCCTTTGCAAAGAGCTCGGATCGAGAATTCATCGCTTCCGTGACGCCGTCGGTATAAAAGACGATAGAATCACCTGGCCCAAGTGGTATCGCGAGGGATTCGTACTTTTGTTCGGCCAACACCCCCAGCGGTAATCCAGACTGGCGGTGGCCGATGAATTCGGCTTCGTGACCGCGACGAACAATCGGAGGCAAGTGCCCTGCGCTGGCCAATTGAATTTCATGCCCGATCGGATCGAGAACTGCGATCGAAAGAGTGATAAATCGATACCCCATTTCACTGCTTGCCATTTCGAAGTTGAGACTGTTTAAGGCCCCATTCGCACTGAGCGCGTTATAAAGGTGATAGCGAATCGAAGCATGCAACCGCGCCATCAGTAGAGCTGCAGGAATCCCCTTTCCAGCGACGTCACCGATAATAAGTGCGATTCGACCGTCCGGCAGGTGAATAAAGTCGAAATAATCTCCCCCGATGCTTTGAGCCGCGACGTAATGGTCGGCGAACTCGTAACCAGGCACTTTCGGAGGTGCACTGGGAAGAAAGCTCAATTGGACCTGAGCCGCGATTTGCATTTCTCGATCAAACTCGCGTTGTTTGAGCAACGTTTCGTGCATCGCACCATTTTCAACCGCCAGGCCGGCTTGAGCTCCTACGCTCACCAGCACGTCGAGATCATCGGAGTTGAACGGCTGCGCCACGTCGAAAGTGCTCACCTGCAAGACACCCATCGCGTTTCCGCTGGTGTCCATCAGAGGCGTGCACATCAGCGAACGCAGTTGCATGTCAATGAGGCTTTCGCTGTGCTGAAAACGCCGATCTCCGCAGACATCCGCGCTCAGGATCGCCTTGCCGCTTTCCATCGCCTGTTGAACAACCGTCTGGCTGATCGGGACATCGTCCGTGTCGCTGCGGCGCGAGTGTGAACAGCGAAGACGGAGTTTTCCAGTTTTACTCTCCTTCAACAAGAGAAACCCGGAATCCGCCTGCGGGAAAATCTTGAAAAGTGATTTCAAAATCACCGGCAACATGTCAGAGAGGGCGACGACCTTGCCCAAAGCCAGGCTGATTTCAAGAATGGCTCGCAGCTTCGCCTCGGGCCGAACGTTTAATCTCAGCCCTTGTGCTGATGATCCGGCTGAAATCGAAGTCAGTACCGATGAATTCTCGACCGATTTTTGGGATTGTTCGATCTCAGGTCCCGATTCGGCGTCATCGTCTAATGTCTCGTAGCCATCCTCGATGACAATTCCGCTTGATTTTTGAAAAACAGGAGTTGCTGGTCCTGTTACTTTTCGCATGAATGTGAAAGCGTAATCGCAGACTTTGATCTCGTCCCCATCGCGTAACTCGGTCTTGCCGCGAATCGGTTGCCGATTCACCTGGGTTCCGTTGCGGCTACGCAAATCTTCGACCAGAAATACACCGTGTTCTTCCACGATTTGAGCGTGCTGGCGACTGACCGAAGCGTTGTCGAGGACAATCTGACTGGACGGATGGCGACCCAAAATAACCGTCTCGCCGGACAGAGCAAGAACCTGACCTGCTGAACTTCCTTTAATCACTTTAAGGAATGCCGCAGTCACGAATATCTCCGATGAGATGGATGGACGCTTTACGTCGCGACCAGAAAAAAGGGCACGATCTCCCGTGAGAGACTAACATGCAACAACACCGCGATCAATCGCGATCCCGAATTCCCAACAATCCGATCCATGGATTACCGGGAAACGGCCTTGTGTTCAGCGGCCAACTTGGGAAGTAACTGTTGAACGAAAACAATTGCTTCCTCGACTTGATCGGCTTGAATCAGCACGAGATCACCCGGTTGCATCCGCCGCAACGTCATTTCGATCGCTTTCATTTCACCACGAGTTTCAATGACGTTTTCTGGCTGAAGTCGATTTCCTTTCTGGAAACCTTCACGCATCAGTCGGCAGATCTCACCATCCTGACGGCCACGAGTACATGCGTCTTCGTAGAGAAACATCACATCAAACGCATTCGCAATCAGTTCGCCCTGGCGAATGATGTCTTCATCGCGGCGATCGCCAGCCGCCGTATAAACAATCAGCCGTCGTTCATGTGGCATTTTTTCAAATGCGTCGCACAGTGCTGTAATTGCCGCAGCATTGTGTCCGTAGTCAATCACGATTGTTGAGCCACGGAATTGAATTACGTTGAATCGAGCGGGAACCTTCTGCGTGTCATTCACAAAGGATTCCAAAGCATGCCGGATCATTTCGAAGGGGACTCCAAGAGTCCACGCCGCAGCGGAAGCGGCCATCGCGTTTTCGACCTGGAAACCGATCAGTCCGCCAAAGGTCAGTGGAACGGAGTCAAGCAAGGCGATTCGAGCTTCCCATGATCCTTCTGCCGCCATGATACAGTTGTTATGGACGTAAATGACCTTAGCCCCTTTTGCTCGATGAGCGGCGATCAAGGGGTTTGCCGGTGATTTCGCAAAGAACAAGACTTTTCCCGGACAATACTCGGCCATGCCAGCGGTAAGTGGATCGTCTGCATTCAGGACGGCATAGCCGGTCGAAGCGACGGATTCGACAATCACCCGTTTGACTCTTGCCAACTGTTCGGCAGTATCGATTCCATTAATCCCCAGATGGTCTCCGTCTGCGATATTCGTCACAACGGCGGTGTTGCAGAGGTCAAAACCAAGTCCTTCACGCAGGATTCCGCCACGAGCGGTCTCCAGCACGGCAGCTTCGACAGCGGGGTTCGCGAGAATCGTTCGCGCACTTTTCGGGCCGCTGCAATCACCTGTATCCAAGCGTCGATCGTTCAGGTAAACGCCGTCAGTGCATGTCATTCCGACCCGTTTGCCCGTACATCGCAAGATGTGGCTGATCAACCTGGTGGTTGTTGTTTTTCCGTTGGTACCAGAGAGCGCGACGATCGGAATTCGGCCGTCGTCACCTTCGCCGAACATGGTCCCCACGATTGCTTCACCGACCGGGCGTCCCTTGCCCGAGGATGGTTCAAGGTGCATCCGCAGACCGGGAGCAGCATTGATTTCGACAATAATCCCCCCTTGTTGCTCCAGAGGTCGACTGATGTCCTGGCAGACAACATCAACGCCCGCAATATCAAGGCCGACCATCCGGACACCATCGATCACTCGCGCCGCGACTTCAGGGTGAACCAGATCAGTCACATCTGTTGCTGATCCGCCGGTACTCAAATTTGCATTTCGTCGAATCAGAACCATCTGACCCGCTGCGGGGATCGAATCGATCGTTAGACCCTGTTCGGCCAATACGCCTTTGGCAATTTCATCAAGACGAAATTTGCTGAGTGACGTAGCATGGTCTTCGCCACGCCTTGGATCTTTATTCGCTTCTTCGACAAGCTGGGTAATGTTGTGCCGTCCGTCACCTGTTACTTGAGGTGGTTCACGTCGCGCGGCTGCGACGAGCTTGTACCCAATCACTAGCAGGCGATAGTCCGCTCCGTGAGCGAACTTCTCACAAATGATTTCGTCTCCCTCTTCGGTGGCTGCCGAATATGCAGCCAACACTTGTTCGCGAGTGTTGAGGTTGCAAGCAACACCGCGACCCTGGTTGCCGTCTTGAGGCTTGATGACGACCGGAACCCCAATATCTAAAGCGGCCGACCAGGCATCTTCGGCGCTCGTGACCGGTCGTCCTTTGGGGACGGGAACCCCGACAGCGTCCAATAGTTGCTTTGTCAGTTCCTTATCTTGAACGATTGATTCTGCAACAGCGGAAGTCTTGTCAGTCTCAGCGGCAAGAATCCGATGTTGTTTACAACCGTATCCAAGTTGAACCAAACTGCGATCATTTAGACGGCGCGCAGGGATCCCTCGTGAGATGGCAGCACGGACAATCGAACCGGTGCTGGGGCCTAATCGAATCTGCTGATCGAGGCTGCGAATTTCGCTGACTTGACTCGGCACATCGAAATGTTGACCTGAAATCGCAGCCTTAACCAGCTCAGCGGCTGTTGCTAAAGCCATTCGGCCGACAGGTTCCTCGCAGTACTGGACGGCGATTTTGCAAACGCCCGGCGTCTTTGTCTCGGCAATTCGAGCGAACTTAACTGCACACCCCGCCTGCTGTTGCAGCTCAATGATGGTCCGGGCCAACAGTTCGGAAAGGCTCATCGCAGGTGACAAGTGAGGGCTGCTTTCAGCAGGCTCGTCGTGGCTCGAATTTGACGAAATCGTGGCCAGTCCATTCAGCAGGCTGGCGGCTCGAGATCGAATGCTATCAATATCTTGCGTCGAACGCTTAATGTGCGCTGACATGTCGATCTCAACTTCCAGAACGGTGAGTTGAGACCAAATATTCGGACCTCG
>CAIVEI010000104.1 GCA_903904835.1 uncultured Schlesneria sp.
CAGCGCTGGCGTTTTGCACGGTAATGGTGCAGGATGTCAGCTTTACGCTTTGTATATTAGCTACGCCCAGCAGCCCAGCCGTATGCGCCTTGATAAATGAATCGATGTTTATGGTATTCATTGACCGACCCGGTCCTTGGTCAGGTCTACGATCAACGAGTCAAAATCGAATTCGTGATTGGTAGCGGAAAGGTCGGCCGAACTTATCTTCACGTCCAGAAGGACTGCTTCTTCGTTTCCCCCATTGCCTGGTATCCGCAAGGAGCGAAATGGGATTTGTCCTTGGGATATCGACCGGGAAGACATCCGAGATTTGAACGGAAAGCGACTCAGTTGTGCCTGACCTGCCACACCGATCGAGTTGTCGTGGACGAAGAATATCCCGAACGATTTAATCTGAAATCGATTCAGGGAGCCGCAATAAGTTGTGAGAGGTGTCACGGACCTGGACGCGATCACATTGCATTTCACGATCGGTCGCCGAATCAAGTGAACATCGCAGCAGACACAATCGATCCAATCGTCAATCCAATTAAGCTCGACAGCGAACGCCGCGAGAGTATTTGCTGGCAATGTCATTTTTCCGCCGATGATCGAGTTTTGAGATATGGACGTACTCACGCCGATTTTCGACCGGGGATGACCTTCGACGAAATCTGGGTTCCCTTCGTAAGAAACGACGTTGATGCGCCGATTCCCGTCGAGCCGGTTAACCACGTCGAACAAATTCTAGTCAGTCAGTGCTATCGACGCAGCGATGGTCGATTCGGCTGCCTGTCGTGTCACGATGCTCACTCGCTTCCCTCACCCAAAGAAAAAGATCGCTTCTATCGAGCAAAGTGTCTGGCGTGTCACATCGATCGAGGCTGCTCGGAGCCGATTGAATTACGAACCCAATCAAGCGAGTCTGACTCGTGTGTGGAATGCCACATGCCACCACAACGGTTGGATCGACTTTCGCATACGTCTCAAACCGACCATCGGATCTTGCGAAAGCCCATGCCTAAACAGGGGACGGCTCGCAAATCCGAACTGGCGATTTTCCATTTCGGCGACCGGCAATTGCCGCAAATCGAGCAAGATCTGGCGTGGGGGCTCTATCTCGGCAAAGAAGCGGAATCGAAACGCAACGTGAATCAGGCCCGGCTCGCCGAACCGAAGCTGGCATCTGCACTAAAGTCGGTTCCCGACGACGATGAAATCCAGGAAGTACTCGGAGGCTGCGAGGCTCTTCTGGGTCAGACCAATCGTGCGAAAGATCGCTGGCGACAAATCCTCGAACGACACCCGAATGCAGAAAGAGTTCTCTTAAGACTGGCTGTCTTTTCCACCGAACAAAACGATCTCACCACAGCGCGCAATGCCTTGATCCAATACTTACAGATCAATCCGTGGAACAGCGATGCCCAGGCTCGGCTGGCTGCGATTTTCGCCTACGAAGGACAGTTCGAAGCGGCAATTCAGTCCGCCACACTCGCCTTGGAAGTAAACCCATCCGATCCCTTTCCTCACAATGTTCTTGCACAGGCATATCAAGGACTTGGAAAACGCGAGGAAGCGAAAAAGCACGTGATGTGGGCTCAACGGTTGACGCCGGCGAAGTAGCTTCGCGTTCTCACGATCGATCACGACGAATTCGATTGCCAATCCGCCACACGATGTATTTCATTTATGCCAAAGGCATTGCATGCAACGCCGTCTGTGTAAATACTTGGCTGTTGGTGCCGCCGTCTAAGGTATAGTTCAACGATGGAATTAACGTAATCATCACTTGGCAACAGAATACTCACGGGGTCTACTGGCTACAAATGTGGTTATTCGATTCTTGAGGAGCTCAACGTGTAAGATCAATCGTCCAATCCTTGACTCGTGGGTTTGTCACTTTTGGAAAAGGAAATCATGAATTATCAACCGCAGCGCCATTCGTTTGTTTGGTTCAGTGGAATTGCCTTTTTTGCGATCGCCATTCTGCTTCTGCCGATGTCGCCGGGCTCGATCATTCGACCGCCGGTTCAAGCCTCTGCACAAGAATCGGGCAAGAAGCCCGAGTCGAGTGCGCAGAAGACCGAGTATCCCACGATCGTCAAAATCATCCCGGAGATTGGCGCGACCGACGTCAGCGACGGTCTGAAAGAAATCAAGGTCACGTTCGACCGCAAGATGCAAACGGGGATGAGCTGGACCGCCGGCCCGTCAGATTTTCCACCGATGGATGACTCACGCAAAGCTCAATGGGTCGATGACCAGACGTGTATTCTGCCCGTGAAATTGGAAAAAGGGTCGTATTATCGGCTCGGTTTGAACTCCAAGAGTTATCGAAACTTCAAAAGCGCCGACGGTATTCCTCTACCGCCAATCTCTCTGTATTTCGTCACCGTTGGAGCCTCAAAGGAACTGACAGACAAGGTGCGAGTGCCGAAGGTGGTCAAATTTGAGCCTGCTAACGGAGCCGACTCGGTCGACCCGGCGACAACGCAAATCCGCATTACTTTTGATATCCCGATGGGAGCCGGAATGTCATGGGTCGGCAGTGGACCGGAATTCCCGAAGCTGATCGAAGGAAAAACGGCCACATGGTCAACCGACAAAATGACATGCACGTTACCCGTGACATTGGAACCCAATCACAAGTACACAATCGGCGTAAACAGCCTGGACCACAACAACTTCCAAAGTGAAAACGGCGTACAAGTCACGCCGGTGCTCCACACCTTCACAACTGGAAAGTGATGACAAAACTAATGTCCATTCTCAATCAGATCGGACTCGTTTGCAGCGTACTTGGTGCCATTTGCGTCGTGGTCTCTGGTCTCTTAAACGAGTCTTGCGAAAAACATGCTGTCGCGAAAGTCAAGTTGACATCCTGAAAGTTGATCTTCGTCTCGCTTATCAATCAGCAACAAAAGCCCTCGCGATCGACCTTCCCAGTCCCTGTCGTCACCGACCAGATCATCGAACGAAATATCGACCTCGCCGTCTGCCCATTTTGTTGGTGAGACGCGTACCGCAACCCCCGAAGAAAAACCCCCTTTCAAGATGCGAGCCTGGATTTCCGCCAGAGCGTTATCGGAGACGGTGAGAAGATCCTTTCGATTATCCGTGTTGGATACTTTTTCCGGACCGTTCAATAACCATTCGAGAATTTTTAATATCAATTTCAAGAACAACATGTGAGCGCGCTCTGGAAAACCAGAAAAGGGACCCTTGCACCGAAGGTGTTAAATATCAAAGCCACCGAAGGTGTTAAATATCAAAGCGGAGGGTAATTCGCTTTGCGAACTACCCTCGGTCGCAGCCGCATAAGATTCGCTTACCTCTGAAGGGAAATATCATTCGGCAATCATCCTCGTTGTTCGTACAAAAAGCTGTCAGAAACCGAAATTCATTCGGCTCCTGACAGCTTTGAGACAGTCGAAAAAACTCAGATAAGATCAAGCCTTGAGTCGGAATCGACGGCCGACGCCGAGGAGAACCAACGAGCAGAGCGACAAGGCCAACGTGCTCGGTTCGGGGACGACGGTGCCGTTAACGCTGAAACCCAATGGGGAAGTCGAGTAGGTAAATTTCGAGAGGTACGGGTCGGTGACGTTTGAGTCAGGACTGTCTGAGTATCCGCCACCACCAAAGGTCCCGGCTCCGTTCGTCGTGCCCCCACCCACAGACCAGCGAATATTCACATCACCGGTTGTATCGGTGTTAAAGAGCACAAAACCATAGGTATGACCGGCATCGAGGGACAGCCCGCTGAAGAGAGTGACCGGAGTGAAGTTGGCTGGGTCGGAAAATTTGCCAACAGTTACCCCCGCATGAGTGGCGATGACATTTTGTATGTTATCTTCAGCCAAATAAGCGTCAACGGTTTCGGAATTCCCGTCAAGGCTCCCGATCAAGGCAGAAATCGACGTGTTGATGGAGGCTTCGTTTTGAGCCCAGAACACCGCTTCCACCTGGCTGTTCGCACCGCCAATCTGGAACGACGAGCTAGTCGCAGGGCTGTTCTCGACGATAAGATCAGCGGATGAGATGGTGGCGAACGCATGAATCAACGCGATTGCCAAAACTGAAGTGAAACGACGCATTGAATAGGGCTCCTTAGGTGAACGATGTTTCAAAAGTGCAGTGCCAGTCGGTGCAATCAGAGAATTGGATTGTATCCTCGATGCGTGCATTACTTTTAAGTAACCGTCAACTGGATCGTCAAGTGTTATGACGCATTTTACATCGTGAATATTTCGCGAATGTTTGTTGCCGTGATGCAGCAATCGCTAACCACGAATGAATCCCACAGACTTCAAAAAGCAGCAACCTTCCCAGTACAGAATTCGACGTAGAATGGGGTGGCACGGTCTTGGATTTCCTCGCATGAGGAAGTTGACTTTTGAGTCAAGCGTCAGGATTTCTTCCAAAGTTGCCATCATCGCTCCGCGTGATGTATTTTTTGTAGTGTGGGCTTTAGCCCGCACAAGATGTTGTGTCGCACGGGCTGAAGCCGATGCTACGGGTTGTGGCTCACCATCCTCAACTTACAAAAACTGACAGCCTCGGAGCGAGACGGCTACTTTGGTCTGAGGCAAAGCCTCACTGGACTCCTAAAAATCACGCGCGATGGCATTTTCCCATTTCCTCGATTAGTTGGACTGCGAGGTCCAGTCCGTTTTGATTCCTGGCAAGAGATGAAACACTCTGGCAAACTGCTCGTGTTTCTGGTGTTGTCAGCTCTACTAGTGCGCGAGACAAATGTGGACTCTTCCGGTGTCGTGAATTAAGTACCGTGCCGACGCCGAGTTTCTTGATTCTTGCACCGTTATCTGGCTGGTCCCATGCTAAAGGGATCACCAACTGCGGACATCCTGCCTCTAAGGCGGCTGCTGTTGTACCAATGCCGCCGTGATGCACGATCGCTTTGCACCGTGGGAGTAACTCGCGAAATGGTGCAAACGGATAATGGCGAATCGTTGTCGGCAAATCATCGGGGATGACATCGGGATACTTTGTCAGCAACAAACCTCTTTCGCCGATCGATTCGCATGCCGCGACCGCTTCGCGGAAAAATTCTCTCGCGTGCATCATTCCCGTTCCGAGTGTAAAGACGATCGGTGGCGTGTCGGCCTCGCAGAATTGTCGGATGTCGTCGGGCAGTTCGTGTCGCACTCCGTCGAATCGACCGAAGCCTCCTATTCGCAGTTGTGGTGGCCAGTCAGGCTGAGGTGCTGCGTACCATTCTGGAAACATGCCGATAACCAATTCTGGTGATAACCACCAGCGAAAAAACCGCCGGATCGGGCTTAATCCCAGCGTGGCACGAAATTGATTCAGTGACCGGGCCACGAGCAGGTAACCGGCGAAATCAACAACGCGCCAATAAAGTTTCCGTAGCGGGTAAGGAAACCATGTGGGGATGCTCATACCGCCCGGCATTGCTGGCGGAGCCGTACAACTCGGCAAAACCCCTGGTTGCAGCAACAGTGATGCCATCGGGCAGCGCAGTGTCTCTTGAACCAGTCGTGCAGCAACGACACCGGGATTAGCAACGATGATGCTCTCGGGTTCGCTGGCGAGCCGGGCAATCAACTCGTACTGATGAGGGACCATCGGGTTACCCCACTTCGCCATCATCGGTCCGCTACGGAACGGGTCCCAGAGATCGGGGTTTGAGAGCATGCGCTGCACGTCTGCCGCTGAGACAAGCGATTCGAATTCCAATCCCAGGTCAATGGCTCGATGCTGATAGGTTTCCGGTGCGGCAAGAGTGACGCGATGTCCCCGTTCCAGGAGAGCGGACCCCAGGCCGAGATACGGAAAAACGTCTCCGTCGGTTCCCATGGTGGCGAGGATTATGTGCACGTGGGATTCCTGTTACTCCCCACCCGAATTACGTAAATGTTTCCAGTATGATTCAGGGTTGTTCAAGATGCCGCTTGTGATCTGATAGTGCCTGGTGTCAGCAAGGGAGACCGGCATTAATTTTTCATCATCAAATGAGATGATTCTGGCATCGGGAAATGTCAGCAGGATCGCCGAATGCGTGGCGATGATGAATTGCGTCTTTTTACCTCGGACCAGGTCGTACATGAGTGTCATCAGGGACAATTGACGCTGTGGCGATAAGGCCGATTCGGGTTCATCCAGCAGGAACAGACCTTCAGAAAGGCGGTTTCGCATGACAGAAAGAAACGCCTCGCCATGCGACATTGTATGTAGCGACTTGCCGCCGTAACGCTGGTAAGGATCGCCGAGAAAATCGGGGTCGACCCGTCTGTGATCAAGCAGCGACGCGAAATGGGCCTGCAATTCCGCTCGAAAAAAGTAGCCGTCTTTCGGCTGCTTGATTGTCGCCATTCGCATCGCGTTGGCCAGCACGCTGTCTTCATTGATCCCGTGGGATGAATCGACTTCGTTCGTTCCGCCGCCTGAGATGGGAAAACCGGCCAGTACGGCTATGGCTTCGAGCAGTGTCGACTTACCTGATCCATTCTCGCCGACGAAAAAGGTCACAGGTCGATCGAACTCCAGATGAAGATCGGGAACAAATCGCAAGTTGCCGGGGAAGGTCGTCTCGTCGAGCGGCCAATCGGCTTTCCGCTTCACATAAGAAATATAGGGTGCGGGCATGTTTGTGATCGCGAAGAAGACCGACACCCGAGCTTTCAAGGTCAGGTGTTTTGAGCAAAATGATGAACGATGTCGGCATCAGGATCATAGGAAATGTGATGGCCGAATTTCTATCACGAACCGGCGATTGCAGGCGCCATCGCCCGGGCACCGGGAATCAAATAGCCGCCAATGATGAACAGTGTGGCGGAAAGCAGAATCGAGGCGGGTAACGTCAGCACCCAGGCGAGAGCAATTTTCTTCAGTGTCGCTGTCTGTAATCCCGACTTATTGGCGTACATCGTCCCTGCGATGCCCGATGAGAGGACGTGAGTCGTACTGACAGGAAGGTGGAAGGCATCGGCCAGCATAATTGTTGCTGCTGCGACAACTTCTGCCGAAGCACCCTGAGCGTATGTCAAATGCGTCTTACCGATCTTTTCCGCAATCGTCACGACAATTCGTTGGTAGCCGATCATCGTGCCGATTCCGAGTGCCAAAGCCACCCCGACGACCACCCAGAACGGTACGAACTCGATCGACCGGGAGAAATGCTTGCGATAGGGATCGATGGCCTGAATTGTTTGAGGCGAGATTTCCTTGTCGACGACGCTTTTTCTAAACCGATAGATCGCTTGTCGTACCTGCCAGCGTTCTTCGGGCGAGACTTCTGAAAACGATCGCTTTCCGTCAAGCATCGAGACCACTGGAGCGAGATTGGCATTAATCGCGGCAGCCTGGTCTGGATGCTCCTTTTCCATAATATCGCTGATCGAGATTGCCGCCTCTCTCATGTTGATCGCCAGATCAGCGTGATGGACATCGAGTGCGTAATAAGTTGGTAGAAAGCCGATCAAGACCAGCAGGATCAATCCCATTCCCTTTTGGCCATCGTTCGAACCATGGGCAAAACTGACACCACCACAGGTTGCCAGCAAAACGCCGCGAATCCAGTGAGGGGGTTCGTCACCCTCGCCTGGAGGGTGGTACAGGTTGGGATTCTTAAAGACCCGTTTCATACCCCAGAGCATTAACGTTGCCGAGACGAAGCCAATGATCGGGGAAATCAGCAGGGCCATTCCGACCCATCGGACCTGAGGCCAGTTGATCCCGGCCAACGGATTACCGATTGTCATGAGGCTGTTAGCCATTCCGACGCCGATGATCGAACCGATCAGAGTATGCGAACTGGAAACCGGCAATCCCATCCACCAGGTTCCCAGGTTCCAGATCACCCCTGCGAGCAATAGCGACAAGACCATCACGATGGCACGCATAGACGAACTGTCGATCAGCAGATCAACCGGCAGAAGATTAACGATCGCAAAGGCAACCGCTGTTCCTCCCAGCAACACGCCTAGAAAATTGCAGAATCCTGAAAACACGACGGCAGGAGTTGGTTTGAGTGTTCCTGTGTAGATCACCGTGGTGACGGCGTTAGCCGTATCATGAAACCCGTTGATGAATTCAAAGCCGAAGGCGACGAAAAGTGCAAAGGCGAATCCAATTTGATGGGCAACGGAAAGCTGGCCGAATGCTTCCCAGAATGTCGTTTCCACAACACGGTCTCCTCATGAGTTCTTGTGGCGAGTCTGCAAGTCATTCAAAGTATCAGAAGTGCTTACGATTACGTAACGCTGGAGTCAGACATTGGATCACAGAATTCGGACGAGAATTCATCGTTTCTTCACGAACTGATCTTCTTTTCGTGGTTTAGAGAAACGTTAAACGGTGACGTTTGAGAGTTCAGCGTGAATTGATGAGGTGCGTCCTGGCAATCGAGCGATTGTTTTGATTCGTAATTGACAAGTTGTTCGCAACTTCTTCAGAATCCGGCTTAAACTGGTTAGCGATAAGGATCATCATGAAGCGCAGTCTCAACGATTTCTCTGTATGGAGGACATGTTTTGTATTGGTAGCTTTCTGTACCTTGTACGGTTGCGGCGTCCGAGCCACCGGAACTCCTCTCCAGGAAGTATCGGCCTTCTATCGGACAATTGGCAACGGAACGATTGCACGAATTCAAGGACATGATGGGCTGACGATTTTGATTTGTTCCGATGTCGTGGGTGGGTCGCACGGGGGTACGAGCAAGATGACGACGAATCCTCCGTTTCAAAAAGTAGAAGGCTACTCGGTCTCTCATGACGGCCGACGACTGGATTGGTTGATCGAGAAACGAAACGGTCAGAAGACGACATGCCGCTTAAACAATAAAGAATTTGACTTGCAAGTGGGAACGCTGCTTCTGGTGAAGACGAAAGGGGGCGAGACAAAAATTGACCAACTGGCTCAAGATTTATCAGATGTCAGTCCGAATACCGAGAGTTTAATGGCTTTCGCGAAGAAGAATCCTGATGTAAGCACACTGCTGGAGATCGTCGAGAAGGAAAAGGCGGGGGAATAGTGTATTTTTGAGAACGTTACTCCAGTGGTCCAATTGCTCTTATTGCTCTTATCAACTGACAATTGCCGTTCGGGTTTTGGAATAAACTTTGCATTTGTCGTGGTCAGTCTTGTCTTAGGGTTCCGGCTTGGGCTAGATGCTGTGGCGCACGGGCTGAAGCCCATGCTACGGGTTGTTCGCGAGGACGCAGAACGACTAAATCGGTCGTCGGGAAACGAGGGGATGCATGTCATTACTTGAGACGGTCAGCTACTGCGACTTTTTGCGTGCGATGCCTGGTGATCTGGTGGTCAAACTAGGACGGATCGCGCATGCCCGCTCGTATGCAATTGGAGAGATCCTATTCTCAGAAGGGACCGAGCACTCGGAATTTCATGTCGTCGTTGATGGGCATGTCCGGCTGGATATGTTTGTTCCACGACGTGGTCGTGTCCCCATCCTCACAGCAGGGCCTGGCGATGTCCTGGCATGGTCGGCGCTCGTAGGGAATTCGACGATGACGTCCACGGCAGTCGCTCTCGAGCCAGTTCGGACCGTTGCCTTTCCCAGTATCGAATTACAAGGCCTTTGTGAATCAGAACACGAGATCGGCTATCACGTCATGCGTCAGTTGGCCGCGGCGTTGTCGCGTCGCCTGCTGGCAACTCGACTTCAGTTGCTCGATCTGTTTGGCGAACACGTCCCCGTTTTGGAGCCGGCACCCTTCATGGGCCGTCCGGGAGATCCGGAATGTTGACCGGGATCGGTGGAAAGTCTTCATCGGGCGGGTATCGCAGCCGGTTTGTCTTTAGCCTCATCGCGGCGACCGAGTACAGCCTGAGGCGGTTTCCGCCTCAGGTACGATGCCGAACATCAACGAAAAAAGCCCCAGACGGGCGGCCGAGATTCAAAACGGGGTAAACAATGATCATCGAACACAATTCGGCCGCCCCGCTGGGGCTTAGCAGTAAAAACTTGATGCCGGTACCAGGGGCGGAAACCGCCCCTGGCTGTATTCGGCCACCGCTCGGCGGTTTCGAGAAGGGGTGTCATAAACTTGGGAATTCCACGTCAATATGGGGCGGTTAACACATGTCTGTTCCCCTTTCGCCACGCTTTTTCGCCAAGTCTCAACTGCAATTATTGATCGATGAACTTCGACATCGAAGCTACTCGGTTGTCGGACCCACGGTAGACCAGGAAGCGATCGTTTATGGCGATATTCAGTCGATCGAGCAATTGCCGCGAGGTTGGACTGATGAACAATCTCCAGGTCTTTATCGCTTGAAACGGCGAGACGATGATGCGTGGTTCGGGTTTGTTGTCGGACCGCATTCCTGGAAGAAATACCTGTTTCCACCGAAGACAACGCTGCTGAGTGCCGAGAAGATCGAAAGCGGTTGGCAGTTCATACCTCGATCTGCGGATAAGACGAAGTTCGCTTTACTTGGAGTGCGGGCCTGTGAGCTTGCCGCGATGCGGATTCAGGATCAAGTCTTTCTCAATGGACCGTACCAGGACCCGCTGTATCGCGAGCGGCGAAAGCAACTCTTTGTCATTGCGGTCAATTGTACGCAGGCGGCGAGCACCTGTTTTTGCACGTCGATGAAAACCGGACCACGTTGCGAGAAAGGATACGATCTCGCTTTGACCGAAATCGACTCGGGATTTCTCTGTGAAGTCGGCTCGGAGCGAGGCAAGGAAGTCCTCGACGCGTTCGTCTCCTTAGCCCGACGCGCAAGCGAGGGATCTTCAGTCGACTCGAATTCCACCGTCGATAATGTCTCCACGTACGAGGCCTATGACGCAACCCCCGAACAACTCAAATCAGCCGATTACGCCCGACAACAGGCGGTTGACCAGATCACGAAACACATGGAAACCAGCGATCTGCCAGGACTGCTTCTTAGTAATCTGGATCATCCCCGTTGGAAGGAAGTCGGCGAGCGTTGTCTTTCGTGCACGAACTGCACCATGGTTTGCCCCACCTGTTTCTGTTCATCAGTCACTGAGGTACGCGACCTGAATATGGACCGCGTCGAACGCGAGAGGACCTGGGATTCGTGTTTCAATCCTGACTTCAGCTATCTCGGTGGAAGCCTCGTTCGTAACGACACCGCCTCACGATATCGGCAGTGGTTAACACACAAACTTGACGGTTGGCACGCTCAGTTCGGAACATCTGGCTGTGTGGGCTGTGGTCGCTGTATCACGTGGTGTCCGGTCGGGATCGATATCACGGAAGAAGTGGCCGCCATTCGGGAAGGAACCTCGCCATGACGACCAGCCCGCCAACATTACACGAGAATCCGTGGTTCACGCATACCGTGCGGATCACCAACTTAATTGACGAGACCGAAGGGGTTGCGACGTATCAACTAGTGATGATCGATGGCAACAGCTCTTTGGCGTACGAATTTGTCCCGGGTCAGTTCAACATGCTGTACTTACCCGGCGTTGGTGAATCGGCGATTTCGATGAGTGGCGATCCCGCTCGAAAAGATGGCTGGATTCATACCGTGCGAGTCGCGGGGAACGTGACGAAAACACTGGCGCGATTACAGCGAGGCGACACACTGGGCATGCGTGGCCCGTTTGGCGCGGGATGGCCTGTTGAGGATCTGGTGGGAAACGATGTCGTTATCGTCGCTGGTGGGCTGGGAATGGCACCGCTTCGACCGCTGGTTTATCACTTAATCAATCATCGTGAACAGTTCGGGAAAATCTGGTTGATCCTCGGGGCACGTACTTCGGAAGGACTGCTTTATCCCACGGAATACGCCACCTGGCAGAAACGTGATATTGAAGTGACGCTGACCGTAGATCGAGCAACCGCTGGCTGGAACGGCCATGTCGGTGTTGTTACTCAGTTGATTGATCGTCTTCAGCTTCCTCGTCCCGAGCAGACTCACCTGATGACGTGTGGTCCCGAGGTCATGATGAAGTATGCCGCGATGAGCGGACTGCGGCTGGGAATCGATGCGAGACAGATCTGGGTTTCGATGGAACGTAACATGCAATGTGCAGCAGGGCTTTGCGGGCATTGCCAGCTTGGGCCAGAGTTTATCTGCAAGGATGGTCCTGTCGTGCGCTACGATCGAATTCGTCCGTACCTATTCGTGGAGCAACTCTGATGCCCCGCAAACCGCGACTGGCCGTTTTCAAGTTTGCCTCCTGTGACGGTTGCCAGCTTTCACTTCTCGATGCCGAAGACGAATTACTGGCGATCTGTGATCGGGTTGAGATTGCTCACTTTGCCGAAGCAAGCAGCGATCTACAGCCCGGTCCATACGACGTGGCACTTGTCGAAGGTTCGATCACAACTCACGAAGATGCTGAACGTATCAAACGAGTACGAGCCGACTCGAAATTCCTGATGACGATCGGTGCCTGTGCCACAGCCGGTGGGATTCAATCATTAAGAAACTGGGGCCAGATCGACGAATGGGTGCAGTCTGTCTATCCGAGTCCCGATTTCATTCGCACGCTCGCCACATCGACAGCGATTGCCGATCACGTGCTCGTGGATTTTGCACTTCACGGTTGCCCGATCAATCATCATCAACTTGTCGACATTCTTGTAGCACTCGCTGAAGGGCGTCAGCCTCGTGTGCCAAGCCACAGTGTCTGTCTCGACTGCAAACACCGGGGAACAGTCTGCCATGTCGTCGCACGCGGAATTCCGTGTCTGGGGCCAGTCACGCAATCGGGTTGCGGTGCGATTTGTCCCGCCTACGACCGTGGTTGTTATGGTTGCTTTGGCCCGAGTCAACCAGCGAACACCGCGTCGCTGGTCTCACAGTTTCAATCACAGGGGCATTCGACTGAAAAGTTGGTACCGCTGCTTCGAAGCTTTAACGCCGCAGCGCCCGAATTCCACCATGCGTCAGAAAAACTGGTGATTCTCGGAACGAGTAGCGAAGGACGCCGATCGTGACATCGAACGATTTGATTGAGGTTCCGATCCTGACCCGAGTCGAAGGGGAAGGGGGGGTGACGATCCGTTTGCGTGATGGTGCGATCGAGAACGTGCAACTGAATATTTACGAACCACCTCGATTGTTCGAAGCATTGCTTCGCGGACGTCCATTAGAAGAAACTCCCGATATTACCGCGCGGATTTGCGGGATCTGTCCTGTGGCGTACCAGATGAGTTCGGTCCACGCGCTGGAAGCGGCACTTGGAATTCAGATCACGCCGAAGATTCGCCGATTGCGGCGATTGCTGTACTGCGGCGAATGGATTGAAAGCCATGCACTCCATATCCATCTGCTACACGCTCCTGATTTTTTTGGCGCGGCAAGCGGTATTGCTCTGGCGCAGCGATTTCCGGATGAAATTAAGCGTGGCCTGCAGCTGAAAAAGTTTGGCAACCGGATGCTGGATGTCGTCGGTGGCCGCGCAATCCACCCGATCAATGTCAGGGTCGGCGGCTTTCATCGGCTGCCAAACGCTCAAGAGATGGCCTCGTTGATTCCTCACTTCGAATGGGGCGTGCAGGCGGCAACCGAAGCGACTCGCTGGGTCGCCACGTTTTCATTTCCCGACTTCGAGCAACCGTATGAATATGTTTCGTTGAGTCATCCTGATGAATATCCCATGAACGAAGGGGAGATCGTTTCGAGTACCGGTCTTAAAATTCCGGTGACGGAGTACGACCAGAACTTTGTCGAAGAACACGTCGCACATTCAACGGCGCTGCATGCGGTACGGCGCAAAGAGCGGACATCGTATTTTCTTGGACCGTTGGCACGCATCAATCACAATCGAGACCGGTTGTCTCCCTCCGCGCGAAGTCTGGCGGATGAAGTCGGACTTGCGGCAGACTGTCGCAATCCGTTCAAAAACATCGTTGCCCGTTGTCTGGAACTCGTACATGCATATGAAGAGGCACTTGCCATTCTGCGAGATTACGATTCGTCCGGGATCGCCCATGTTGATTATGAGTATCGGGAAGGAAGTGGTTGTGCGGCAACGGAAGCACCGCGAGGGATTCTCTTTCACGAATACCGCGTTGATCAGGCAGGAAAAATCGTTTCGGGCCGGATCATCCCACCCACGTCACAGAATCAGCGACAGATCGAGCGTGACCTGCTGGAACACCTGACGTCTCGATTGCAGGCGGGCGCGTCTCGCGATGAATTGGCGATCGACTGCGAACGGTTAGTGCGGACTTATGACCCCTGCATCAGTTGCTCAACACATTTTCTGAAGGTGCGATGGGAGGAATGCTCGTGAGCTGGCCGCTTGTGGTTGGTTTGGGCAGTCATCACGGCGACGATCAGGCGGGCTGGCTCGTGGTCGCGCGTCTTCGGGAAAGAAACTTTCCCGAAGCAAGCCTCGCATGTCTGCAACATCCGGCAGAACTGCTCGACATGATTGAATCGGGACAAAAACTTGTGATCTCTGACGCATGCAGTGGAAACGGCGATCCAGGTGCGATTCACTGTGGGATTTGGAGGCCGGCAATTCTAGCCCAACAACGGAACTCGGAATCTGAGGGATGTCTAAGGTGGGTCGATGACGATGCCGTGATCGAGCGTCCTCGTAAAGGATCGCACGACCTTTCGCTGTTCGACGTCATGGAACTTGGGTACTCGCTGAACGGTTTTCCCGATTCGACTGAGATCTGGACGGTGGAAGGAACAGCCTGGATTCCCGGAACAAACCCCTCGGCCTCAATTCATTTGGCAGCAGCTCGTGTGGCCGACCTCATCTGGGAAAAATGCCGCCATGCATGAACGATCGCTGGTGAAAGGATTGATCGAGCAGGTTATCGAAGAAGGACGAAATCGTCGTCTAGGCCAAATTCACGAAATTCGGATTGCGATTGGGGAGTTCTCGGGCGTTGAGCCGGTTCTCGTCAAATCGGCATTTGATGAGATGGCTGGCGAGTACTGGCAGACACCGGTTCAATTGGCGATTGAAGTAATAACGCTATCGGCAATCTGTCAGACCTGCCAGTCGCGCTTTCGCGTGACGGATTTCCGCTTTGTCTGCCCGAAGTGTGGTGGGGGCGAAGTCAAGATTACGGCTGGTGAAGAGATGAGGTTAGTCAGTTTGCGTGCGGAGGCAGAAAAGCAAAAAGAGTAAAGGCGACAGAGTCTTTGTTTAACCCGAAGCCATCGGCGCAGGCAGATCGGCGTCCAACCGATCTCTGCAAGCGTCGTTGGACTCCAGTGGCGAGAGCGGTTGCGACAGGGGGTTCAGGACGGCAATCGAAATTGCCAAATGAGCCATGCGACGACGGGTTTGTCAGTGATTCCGTTTGACTCGCTTCTCTTCGAGACGTGGTTAAACGATGAATCACTTGCGATTCGTGACACTAATTTCAGGCACTAGGGCAAAGGCCCGTTAACCACCCCCGTGGAGGGGGTGGGGTTTCGTTGCATCGACTGAGAATCGCTTGGTGCCGTGCCGGTCTTTCGCCACTGCTCTGCGGCATCACAACATGCGGCGATTCTCGTTTGAACAAGTGCGCACAGTGCGTCATCCTGGTCCCGGTTGGAGTAGTGTCCCAGCTCTTCAACGGTAATTGGGTCACCGAAGACAACACGAACGCGGGTCGGCTTTAAAAACCAACCACCATAGGGAAGCGCTTGATAAGCGCCAGCGATCCCGACAGGATAAATCGGACGTTTCGCACGTCTGATGATCGCCGCAAAACCGGGCTTCACCTCGCCGAGTTCACCAGTCATCGTGCGTGTTCCTTCCGGGAAAATTCCCACCAGAAACCCATGCTGCAGTTTGCTGATCGTTTGACGCAAACTGGCGGTACTGGCCGCCTCCTGATTAATCGGCATCACGTGCGTATTCTTCAGCACCCAGCCAACGACCGGAACCTTAAAAAGATTTTCTCGTGCCAGAAAACTGACGGGGCGTTGAAACGGCAAGCCAACGAGAAGAGGGTCGAGAAAGCTTTGGTGGTTCGCGAGAACCATCGCGCCTTGCTCCTTTTCCAGCCGTTCGTAGCCCTTGGCTCGGTAGCCGAGCCAAAAGCAGAAGATGGCCTGAAAGATCGTTTGCAGCGTGACCCACAAAGGCCCGCGAACGAGGGGAGACGGCAATTCAGCAGCATCAGTGCTATTTGACATTATTTCACTTCGTCGCTGACGACAATTCGCATTCCATAAAACGATCGTACGACAAATGCCATCGAGATGGCCAGCAGACCCAGTGCAATGGCTACTGTCAACAGAGACCCCAGGTTCTCGTGCATGGAAACACCTAGCGGCACCGCCAGTAAACCGAAAAGCGTAGTGAACTTGATGATTGGATTGAGTGCCACTGAGGACGTATCCTTAAATGGATCGCCCACAGTGTCGCCAACAACGCAAGCCGCGTGAAGATCCGTTCCCTTGGCTTTCAATTCGGTTTCCACGAGCTTCTTGGCATTGTCCCAGGCGCCCCCTGCATTCGCCATGAAGATTGCCTGATACAGCCCGAAAATGGCGATCGAGACAAGGTAACCGATGAAGAAGTACGGTTCCATAAACGCAAAACTGAGAGTGGTGAAAAACACGGTCATGAAGATGTTGAACATCCCTTCCTGAGCGTATTTCGTGCAGATCTCGACGACCTTTTTGCTGTCTTCAACCGATGCCTTCTTGATGCTTTCGTCCAGATTGATTTTTTGTTTGATGAATTCTACTGCCCGATAGGCACCTGTTGTCACCGCCTGGATCGAAGCACCTGTAAACCAGTAGATCACGGCCCCGCCTGCGATCAAACCGAGCAGAAACGGTGGATAAAGAATCGACAGCTTGACGACCAGATCCGATTGAAGGCCGTTCGTCAGATCCAGCACGATCGAAAAGATCATCGTTGTTGCTCCGACAACTGCGGTACCGATCAGGACTGGCTTGGCTGTTGCTTTGAATGTATTCCCTGCACCGTCGTTCTTTTCAAGATTGTCTTTGGCTCGCTCAAAATCGGGGGTAAACTGAAAGTTTGTTTCCAGGTCTTGCTGAATACCCGGCAGCGATTCGATGGTCGATAATTCATAGACCGATTGGGCATTGTCGGTGACAGGACCATAGCTGTCGACGGCAATTGTTACGGGTCCCATGCCGAGGAAACCGAACGCAACCAGGCCGAATGCAAAGACCGCCGGGGCGAGCATCATTTGCTCGCTGATCAATGTGCTGACCAGATAGGCCACGGTCATCAACAGCAGAATGATCATTCCCAACCAGTAGGCACTGAAATTTCCGGCGACTAATCCCGACAGGATATTCAGCGAAGCGCCTCCCTGTCCTGAGGAGGTCACTACTTCCCGGACATGTCCCGATTCTGTTGAGGTAAACAGCTTGACGACTTCCGGGATGATCGCCCCGGCGAGCGTTCCACACGTGATGATGATCGACAACTTCCACCACAACGACGAATCGCCCACCGACGGGATGAGTGTGGCCGAAACGATAAACGTCAGGATGACCGAGATGATTGACGTGAGCCAGACCAGTGTGGTCAGCGGGGCTTCAAAGTTAAAGCTTTCGAGTTTGCCGTATTTCTTCAATGCCATCGATTCGTTGATGAAGTACGAAGCTCCCGAAGCGACAACCATCATCACTCGCATCATAAAGATCCAGACCAGCAACTGAATCTGAATGGTTGGGTTTTTGACTGCGAGCAAAATAAATGTGATCAGCGCGACTCCTGTCACGCCATATGTCTCGAATCCATCGGCCGAGGGCCCGACAGAATCGCCGGCATTATCGCCGGTGCAGTCCGCGATCACGCCAGGGTTTCTCGCATCGTCCTCTTTGATTTTGAAGACGATCTTCATCAGATCTGCACCAATATCGGCGATTTTCGTAAAAATCCCCCCGGCGACTCGAAGAGCAGCAGCCCCCAGCGATTCTCCAATAGCGAACCCGATAAAGCATGGCCCTGCATAAGCACCCGGCACGAACATGAGAATGATCAGCATCAACAAAAGTTCCACGCTGATCAAAAGCATTCCAATACTGATTCCTGCTTTGAGCGGGATCGCATAACACGGGAAGGCGTTGCCGGTCAGGCTGGCAAATGCGGTGCGAGAATTCGCGTATGTGTTCACGCGAATTCCAAACCAGGCGACAAAGTAACTTCCCAGGATCCCGATCACGCTAAAGACCAGAATTGTCGCGACTTTTGACCACTCCAATGATTCGACATACTTGAAATACAGAACGATGACTGCCCCGATGAACAGCCAAAGCGTGAAAAGAAACTTCCCTTGAGTCAGCAGATACGTTTTGCATGTCGCGTAAATGAGCTCTGACACCTCAAGCATCGATGAGTGAACCGGAAGCCGTTTCAATTGGGCGGAAACAACGAGACCAAAGATAATCCCGGCAATCGAGACCACCAGTCCCAGCCATAGCAAATCACGTCCGCCAACACTGCCAAAAAGAAACTTGACGCCATTCAGATCAGGTAGAACCAGACTCGCTTCACTTCCCGTGTGATGGGTCGGCTCGGCTGCGACGATGCTTTCAGACATCAACACGAGTCCGATCAATATCAAGAGGGAATGGAGCAGAATACTCCGCTTCTTCCTTTGATTAACACATGAAGACATTCGGTCATTCAGCGCTTCACGTGAGGAAGTTGAGAGCCGCTGCATGCGGCTCGCCAGGAGATCCCGCTCCATGAACCAGAGAAACTCTGGCGATACTTCCAGCATCAATTTCCTCAAGAGAAGTCTCATCCACATGCGAAGTACATCCGGTCGGCCAATGATTTCAAAAAACTTACGATTTTGAAATAAACTAGCCACATACGTAAAGAGAGGCAACCGTTGATGCATCGTGAAATTCATTCGTTGTTTTAATAATTCCCAGTGTTGGGATGATGTGGATTTCCGGTAACCTATCACCGTCGAGCCGTGTCTTCACGTAAAAAATTTGGAACCAGGACGAATGAACACATCACAATTACGGAAGTTAGGCGTTCCCGAAGAATGCCTTGGCGCGGCGATCGAAGGGATTCAGCAGGCCGTCCAAGCGGAAGAACTGCGAGGCAGGGAAGTGAAACAGTTGATCGGGAAAGTTCTTGCCTCACCTTCTGATTACGCAGACCATCCTCATTTTGGTCGATTAGCCTGCGAGGTCATGGAAGCAGCGAATTTCTCACGACCCGCGCCCATTGATTACCAGGTCTGGGGTGAGGAAATCGACAATGCCTGCCGGGCACAGATGCGTCAAGCCTGTGCTCTTCCGATGGCGGTTGCCGCTGCGTTAATGCCAGATGCTCACGTCGGTTACGGCTTGCCGATTGGTGGCGTACTGGCGTTGGAAAACGCGGTGGTTCCGTTTGCCGTGGGTGTCGATATTGCCTGTCGGATGAAGTTATCCGTGCTGGATGTTCCCCCGTCAGAACTGACCGACAATTTCCATCGGTTTAAAAGTGCGATTGAGAAGGGGACTCGATTCGGCGTGGGATCGGTGCATGAACGACCGCAGCAACATGAAGTGATGGATGCCGACTGGACGGTTTCTCGGATTACGCGAGAATACCGCGACAAAGCCTGGAAACAACTTGGCACTTCAGGCTCGGGAAATCACTTCGTCGAGTTTGGTGTCTTGACGCTCCCGCAGCGGGACGAGGAACTCGGATTGGATCAGGGCGAGTACGTTGCCTTGATGAGCCACAGCGGAAGCCGTGGTACGGGACAAGCCGTCTGCGACACCTACAGCAACATCGCCAGATCACGTTTGCCAAAACGCTACGAAGATCTGGGTCGCCTCGCCTGGCTCGACATGGAGGGCGAAGCGGGCCAGGAGTACTGGGCCGCGATGAATTTAATGGGTGAGTATGCTGCCGCGAATCATCATGTGATTCATCGGTTGGTCTCGCAGATTGTCGGCGGACGGATTCTCGCCGGGATCGAAAACCATCACAACTTTGCCTGGAAGGAAGTCCACGACGGACGCGAATTGATCGTCCATCGCAAAGGAGCAACCCCAGCCGGGCTAGGTGTTCTAGGCGTGATTCCCGGTTCGATGGCTGACCCGGCATTCATCGTGCGAGGTAAGGGAAACGCAGCGAGTTTGAATTCGGCATCACACGGAGCAGGGCGTCGAATGAGTCGCACGGCAGCACGTGACAAATACAGTTGGCGAGCCGTCCAAAGGGACCTGGAGGTCAAAGGAGTTCGCGTCCTGTCCGCCGGCGCAGATGAAGTCCCTTACGCGTACAAAAACATTCTGGATGTGATGCGCGAACAAGAAGATCTCGTAGAAATCGTAGCTCGCTTCGACCCCAAGATCGTCAAAATGAGCGACGACGGGAAATCGGAAGACTGATCGAGTGAAGTCACCGCGCCCAGTCGATCCGGTCGAACAATTGTTGCAGTTTGGAAATCCGATCGGGGCAAACTGAGTACCAGCGGCCGATTGCGATTTTAAAGGGAACAGAGTTCGGCATATAGCAATTGTTCGCGCGTTGTCCAGGCGAGTCGGGGTGCGATAGCCCTCGGACTCTTCGTCCGTCACGTTCGACGACGAAATGAACCAAACAAACGCGGGGTGGTTTATGTCAACCGACCGTCGGTCCGTATTCGCCGAGAAAAGAGTCCGGCTGACGCACGCCGGCTCGCCTCGACTGTTAGTTCCGCGTATTTCGTGGTCAAAACTCTTTTGGTTTTTGGCAGAGTAAGTCGGTTTTCAAAACGTTCCCTTCGCTCTACAACAGAGCATAAAAAAACGAGTACGAATCGGTCCCGTTTCAGCGGCCCCACTTCCCAAGGAAAACCATGATGCAGCGTCGAACATTTCTTCAGTCATCAATCACTGCAGGAGGACTTGCAACGATGCCAGCGCTGGTGAGCGGTGCCGATGTCGCACCTGAAAACGGGGGACGTGAATTCTTCGAATTGCGCACCTACGCCTTGAAGCCCGACAAACAGGCGATCCTGGATCGATATTTCTCTGGGTCGTTAATCCCGGCCCTGAACCGGTTGGGGATCAAGAAGGTCGGCGTCTTTTACGAAACGCCTGTCCCGTCCAGTCCCGTTGCTCATCTGCTGATTCCGTATCAAAGTCTCGGGCAAATGGCCGCTGTCAATGCGAGCCTGGCTGATGATCAGGACTACCAGAAATCGGCGGCCGACTACCTGGCAACCCCCGCGACCGATCCCATTTACGACAGGATTGAAAGTTCTTTGCTGTCGGCATTTGAAACGATGCCACGTCTGGAAACTCCGGCGAAAAAGGCGCGTTTGTACAACCTGCGTATCTACGAAAGTCACAACGAAGCGGCGAGTAAGAAAAAGATCGAAATGTTCAACAAGGGCGAGATCGCGATCTTCCGACGCACCGGTCTGACACCCGTCCTGTTCGGCGAAGCGATTCTCGGAACCCGCATCCCGAACCTGACGTATTTGCTCGCGTTTGATGACGAAGCCGCGCGAGTGGAAGCCTGGAACAAATTCCGATCCGATCCAGAATGGATCAAACTCAAATCGATCCCCGAATACGAAGACAAGCGAATCGTGTCCAAGATCACGAACAAGCTACTCACACCCGCCGAGTATTCGCAGATCTAGCTCACGCCGGATGGAGCCATCATCAGTTGAGCGTTGGTTCTTGCGTTCGATGAAGACTTTCCAACGCCATGAGCGTTGGAAAGTCTGGCATGGAGATTAGTTCTACCGATTAAAGTTGGTTTTGAACGAGGACACGATGATTGCGGTGACTTACCCGCACCTTACCGTTGATCAGTCTGGTGTGGCGACCATCACTGGAACGACAGCCAAGGTTCTCGAAATCGCATTGGATCGCGCATCATTTAGGATGCCGATGAAGTTCAGCGGCATCATCCGCATCTTCCTCTGCTTTAAATCTACACCGCGCTGGCATATTATTACGACCATCAGACGGCGCAAGATGCGTTGATTGCAGGCCAACTCGATCGCGTTGCCGCTCTACAAACACAGACAGAAAACCTTGACCTTCCTTGGAAATTGCCTTGAAGAGCCCAAGGCCGCCGAATTGGCTTGTTTGCGATTGAGTGGCGACGACAATTCGACGTCGACTATGATGAAATCGCCTTAGGCGACCATTTTCTTTAGTCGGTCAACCTGGCAGAAACTGCTGATGATCCAGACGAAGTTGGCGTTGTTCAGTTTTTGCTCACCGTTCCAGCGGTAGGCACACAGAAATCCGCCGTTGGCAACGCTGAAATCGAGGCAGGCGACGTTATCGGCCAGGATGACCGGCTGAGTCGCGTTCAGCCAATAGTGGCCGATGAAAACGGGTTTGGCAGTCACCGGATACGGAGCAGCCTCCGCGTGGACGCTTGGATGAAGCTCGTGAGGACAGGCGACTTCCGTTGACTCAAAGGAGTACGATTCATAGGTATGACCATTGGGTGCGAGGTACCAACGAGTGCGCATCTTCGTTCGTAACTCGCCTTCCTTATCTTCGAAGGCGATCCCGTTTGGCAAGGCCGCCTTTTTGCCTCGGAGAATCTCTTCCGCGTGGTGGTATTCCTGATTTCCCGCTTTGCATGCAGTCTGCAGGAATTTGGTGGTAAGACCCCCACGCCCTTGAATTGATCGTTCGAGCGTTGAGATCGATTCATCATTCCAGCAGGCATGGACAACCCGCAAGCCATCTAGATCCAACCACATTGGCAGTGTACGAAACCACTTAAGATACGAAGCAAGCTCGCCGGGCTTCAGTTGGTTATGTGTCTGACTGAGCTGTTTGATGTTCTTCCGGGAATGACGCCGCAGGAATTCGCCAGATTTTTCGGAATCCTCTGTGTGAAAGGCGAGGGCGTTCCACTCGTGATTTCCCATCACGGTCAAAGCGGTGCCGGCCTCGACCATGGATCGAACTGTTTCGAGGACCTGCCGGATTTTTGAACCACGATCGATAAAATCGCCGAGAAAGATCACCTTTCGATCAGGATGACGATAGGCACCTTTGGATTTGGAGTACCCAAGTACACCCAGCAACTGAACGAGTTCGTCGGCATGGCCGTGAATATCACCGATCAGATCGTACATCGCGTGTCGTATCCTTTTGTCTGCGGAAACGAGGCTTAATTTTCAACTCGGAAAACTCCCCAGATCTGTTTTGCGACGGATTACAGCCAGAGTCATGACGAAAAACCGGGAATCATCCACAACGCCGCTGATGATTGCTATTCTACTCTCCTTCGTTTACGCCTCGCTGAAACAATGGAGCATACATCATGAGCAATCGAGTCTGTCGATGGGGTATTCTTTCTGCCGCACACATCGCCCGAAAGAATTGGTTGGCGATTAAGAATTCTGAGAACGGCGTGATCACGGCAGTGGCCAGCCGTAGCGTTGCAAAAGCACAACAATTTATCGACGAGTGCAACGCTCATTCTTTATTCGATCCAAAACCGACCGCCTTGGGAAGCTACGAAGAGTTGCTTCAACGACCGGATGTTGATGCCGTTTATTTGCCGATTCCGACTGGTTTGCGTAAAGAATGGGTGATTCGCGCGGCGGAAGCGGGGAAACACGTTCTGGCCGAAAAGCCGGTTGGCTGTGATGCCGGCGAAGTGGCCGAGATGATTGCGGCGTGCAAGAAGAACAATGTCCAGTTCATGGACGGCGTCATGTTTATGCACAGTCTCAGGCTGAATAAGCTCCGTGAAACGCTGAACGACGAACAAAGTGTCGGTCAGTTAAGGCGAATCACCAGTCAGTTCAGTTTCAATGGGACAGAGGAATTTGCGAAGAGTAACATTCGAGCCAGCGGTGAATTGGAACCGCTTGGCTGTCTTGGCGACCTTGGCTGGTACAACATTCGTTTTGCACTCTGGGTCATGAACTATCAGATGCCGCTGCGCGTCAGCGGTCGAATGCTGACGGAAGCTCGTCGAGCCGACAGCCAGTCCGCAGTCCCAACCGAATTTTCGGGGGAATTGTTTTTTGCTGATGGTGTTTCGTCGAGCTTTTACTGTTCATTTATGACTGAAACTCAACAATGGGCCAATATCAGCGGAACGAAGGGTTACGTCCAGGTAAAGGATTTCGTCGTTCCGTATTATGGAAACGAGACTGCTTTTACCGTGACGAACGGCTGTTTGAATCAGAAAAGTTGCGACTTCAACATGGAGGATCACACTCGTCGCGTTGCGGTTCCCGAGTACAGCAACGGATGGTCAAATTCGCAGGAAACGAATCTGTTTCGGAATTTTTCGCACCTGGTTCTGACAGGCAAAAACGACCCAGTGTGGAGTGACATCGCCTGGAAGACCCAGAAGGTGATTGACGCTTGCCTGGCTTCCGCACGAGAACATGGAAAGATGATCGAACTCACATGAAGATTACCGAAATCGAAGTCATTCCATTGACCGGCGCCACTGTCGACGGTGGTTGGCCACAGGGACATGAGCCACAAGAAAACCTGCATACGCTCGTCCAAATTCGTACGGACCAGGGTCTTTACGGATGGGGGAGTTGCTTCACGTCTGGAACTTTGGTCGAAGGGTCTGTGGCTCTTCTTTGGCCCTTATTAAAAGGAGAATCTGCGGTCGAGCCGGAACGTGTTTCCGAAAAGCTGCGACAGTCGAGCTTCTGGCAAGGACGAGGGGGATCTGTCGAACACGCCATCAGTGGCATTGATATCGCCCTGTGGGACATCATGGGCAAAGCCTGCTCACAGCCAGTCTCTCGACTTCTCGGTGGAAACTACCGGCAACGGATCAAGCCGTACGGGTCGATTCTGTTCGATGAACCAGCAGCGTTGGCAGATGCCTTGCGCAGTGTTGTTGATCGCGGTTTCAAAGCGATCAAGATGGGATGGAGGCCATTTGGCCGACGCGATCGCAAGTTCGACGAATTGTTGGTCCGTACCGCTCGCGAAACCGTGGGCGAACATGTTGAATTGATGGTCGACGCCGGGGGAAGCGAACAGTTCTGGCCGCATGGTACGAATTGGGCTCGTGAGACCGCCTTTATGCTCGACTATTACGATATCACTTGGTTCGAAGAACCTCTTCCTCCCGACGACATAGAAGGCTATATCGAACTCACACGAGTTTCCCCCGTTCCGATTGCCGGGGGCGAAGTTCTTACCCGCCGACAATCATTTATGCCGTGGCTGGAACGTCGGGCCGTTGACATTATCCAACCAGACTGCACGAAGAATGGTGGGCTATCAGAATCACGACGCCTGGCTTGGATGGCATTCGATCACAACGTCACGCTGGTTCCACATGGCTGGAACACCGCTGTTGGATTGGCAGCGGACTTGCAGTTGTCTGCCGCAATTCCTGTTGCTCGATACGTCGAATATCTGACACCATGTGCCTATATCGAAGAACTTCCGGTAACGCCGTTTCAGGTCGACTCGGAAGGTTACCTGGAAATTCCGACCGGACCCGGACTTGGAATTGATATCGATGCCAAGCAACTCACAAAATTTGCTGGCAAACGCACGACCTATAAATAGGCGAATCGAAAAGATCGCTGGAACGTCTCAACACAGAACACTGTGTTGAGACGTCGGTCCAAAAAGATCTGTTGGCAAGATTTCGCACAAAGACTACATTCCGCGCAGCTTAGTCCTCAGCATACTTTAGTGATGGATTGTTAATTTGCGTGGGCCGTATCGAGTAGTTGCTTGCGTTCTGCGGTTCGGCTGTCGCAAAACTTAAAAACTGAATGTTAGTTGCCTCATCCAGCAATTCTCGCCTTCGGCGATCATTGACAACAGGATGTTTATATTGCGGCGCACTCTCGATTACCAGATTGAATTACTTCGTCGAAAAAAGTGATTCACGATCCGTTCTTCGTTACGAAATGGATTCTTCGTTCGCATTGGCTGATCGTTCAAAATCGGGATCTTGGTAACAGTTTTTTTCAGAGAATTGCTGAAAGGAATCAAAAGCAATGACTCGACATATCTGTCTCATGGCTGCAGCACTGTTTTTTGCCGAACTACTCGTCAATCCGGAAGCGAAAGCTGGCGGCCTGACGGTCAGCCTGACTTTTGATTCGACTTTTACATCGAGTTTTGGCGCGAATGCGGCTCAAGCGGAAGCCGCTGCAAACTATGCCGCGCAACAATTTCAAAATCTATTTGTTGATCCGGTCAAAATTAACATCACCGTCAGCGGTGTCTCGGATACCAGTATCTTTGGTCAAAGCAGCAGCTCGCTTCTTGGTTATTACAGCTATACTCAGATACGCACGGCCTTAGTTTCGGATGCAAAAGGGGCAAATGACGCTGCAGCGATCGCAAGTCTGCCAGTTAAAGATCCAACGGCTGCAAACGGCGCCTCCGATTTTGTCACGACGCGAGCAGAAGGCAAAGCCATGGGTTTGATTGCCAGCGATTCGACAAATGATGGTACGATCAAGTTTGGTGCTGGTTACAATTGGACATTCGATCCGGCAAACCGCGCCGTCTCAGGAAAATACGACTTCATCGGTGTCGTCGAGCACGAAATCTCTGAGGTCATGGGTCGTCAGGGAATCACTGGTGGCAACCTCGGTAATGGAGGCCCCGATTTCGATCCGCTTGATCTGTTTCGCTATACCGCTGCTGGTGTTCGCGGCGCCAGCAATAATGGTGCGGGGGTCTACTTCTCTACCAATGGAGGTGTGACCAATCTGATTACTTACAACAACGCCGCATCCAACGGGCTTGATACCGCAGACTGGGCAAGCGGTCAGGGAAATGATGCGTTCAACCAGTATTCGAACAGTGGAGTGCTCAACGGGATCACTGCCGTCGATCAACAGCAAATGGACGTGATCGGTTGGGATCTTGCTTCAAACGTCCCTGAGCCAAGCAGCTTAAGCCTGATCGCTATTGGCGCGATCGGTTATTGTGCTTATTACTGGCGAAGCCAGCGGGCCACGCCTTAATTCAGAGTCTTATTTCGGCAGCCGTTGTTCCAGTTGCCGGATTTCGTTCGTAACGTTGTTGAATCTGGAATGCCACTCAGTCTTGTTCAATTTGTGAAGCGACTCTTTTGCCGCTTCCCATTTCTGCTCATGGACCTGCGCTGCGGCCAGTTTTAACAGTCCCGTAGGTTCAAGCTTTCTTAGCTTCGCCACCTGTTCCCAATGGGGGATTGCTTCGCTCCAGCGATTCTGATTCTGTCTTAGCTCGGCCATTGCCGCGTGGGATTCCGATTCGTTAGGAGCCGACTCGATAATCGATGTCGCTGCGCGCTCGGCTTCCGCTTCGTTGTCTTTCAGCCGCGAAGCAAGTTGCTGATAGAGCGTCAGATCATGACGTTGGAGTTCAATTAACTTCAGCAACTGATCCGTTGCAGCAGCCTTGTTCTGCGTAGCGTCATAAAGGGCGATCAGCGCCTGATGCGTCGCTTTGTCGTTCGGCTGAAGTTCGATGGCAATTTTGTATTGCTCGATCGCTTTGGCGTGCTCGTTTTTTTCCTGGTAGGTGTCGCCAATGGCTTTTCTAAGAATCGGGCTGTCCTGTCCTGTTTTCATCGCCTCGGAATCCAACTTTCGAACGTAGTCATCCAGGTCTGAAGCGGCCCGCAGTATGGACTTCAAATTGGTCAATGTGTGTTTTCGTTGCTCATGACGGGCGTCCCAGCAAACAATCGCCGCAGAGGCTGCGGTCACTGCGGCTTCGGTATGTTGAAGGTTCGATTCGGCGGATGCCAGAGACACATAATAGTTCGACAGTTCGTAGTCATTCAGACCACTTGCCGGTTTGGATCTCTGATGAAGGGCGATTGCTTCTGTGAGACAGGTTACAGCCTTTTCCCACTCTTCTGCGTCTTCGCAACCTTGTGCGAATTGGGCGATATTCTCCACCGTCCAGCGACCGGCCTGATGGAAGTGGGAGTCCGTCTGCTCGATCAAGCGGCTCAACTGTTCTGGCCGTTCCGAATGGAAGTATGCCGCCATGAGTTCAGTCCGATAGTTCATGTCATCGGGACGAGCGACGACCAGTTGTTCGAGGATCGGAATCATCTCGGCATAACGGTCTGCCTCACGCAACCAGTCAACCAACTCAACTTGTTCAGTCTCGTTAAGCAACCCATTTCCATGAGCGATCAGCATGATCTCGATCGCTCGCGATTCAAGCTTCAATCCGTTGTGAAGGTAGTTAGCCACGGCTGTCGCTCGGCGACCGGAGGTGCGTCGCTCGTTCAGGACTGCTTCCGCAGCCTTTACAAATTCCAAAGTTTTCTCAGCCCAGAAGAAGCCAGAACCCGTATGGTAAATGTGCTGATAGCTACCCTCGCCCCTGCGTAGCTCCTTCTGTAACTGTGTGACCGCAAGCCTCAGCAGTCGATCATCAAGATCCGTCGTTCCGATGGCTTTCCGATAGTGAGCCAGTTGTGTCCCCAGCGTGCTCCAGGAATTCTGCCATTGAATTTCGAGCCGCTGTGGCCATTGTTCGATCCTCTCGACGACGAATCTCAGCCCGAGCTTCGGTTCAAGGGTTGAACTGATCGATTGCAGGATGGTCGAAACGGTTTGTTGGTATTGAAACTGTTGCTTTGGCAATATTTGAGGCAACGTCTTAAACGCGAACTGTGTGACCGTTTCGACCGTTGCAGGAAGTTTGTGTCGGTCCGCGATATCGAACGTGGTGTTCAGTCGCGCAACCAGATTATACCGGACCGTTTCGTCAGACGCCGCGAAGAGGTCTTTAATCGTCAGGTCGACGATTGGTTTAAAGAGATTGACACGTCCGGTGCCGATCGACACGGCACCATCATGTTCCAGAGCGTGGTTGTAAAGCGTCATCAAGCGATCGTTCAGCCACTTGCGTTGCTCGTCATTCGCAGGACGGGCAATCTGTTTCTTTAAGATCGCTTCGCCGGCGGCGTGCCGGTTGGCCCCTTCGAACATCTGAGCATAACGACCCAAGTATTCGTTATCGGCGTATGGCCAGATCCCGTTGTTCGCTTGAAGATAACTTTGATACTCGGCTTCCATTGTCTGCAGCGCCTCGTTGTGGCGACCGTAATTCCAGAAGAGTATCTGACACAGATTACTGGTCATCTTCAGATGGTCGCGCGAGCCGACTGGTACCAGGGGGATCAACTCTCGCAGTTCCCGGATCTGTTCGGCCGTCAATCGTTCATCTGTAAACCCGCCCAACCGCTGCAGAAAATCCGACATCATGAGCGGCTCGCCCTCGGTCCACGTCCGCTGAAATGCCCGTTGAAGAGCCGCCAGACAGGCGTCGACGTGCGGGCCTGGCTGGTTCAGAATTTCCGCTGATTTCCGTTCGACGGCCGCCTCCAGCAGGTCCAAGGCACGAAGGTCTGTCGCGGTCAGTTCCCCTTCTCGCAATTTCTTGACGCGAGCCAGGATCTCGTCGGCGGAGGCTTCATTTCGCAATTCGTCCAACATTCGGATTCGCAGCGATTGAATAAACCCATACGACTGTTGTGGCGAACGCCCCAAGACTGCGTCCGGCAACATTTGTAGCAAGCGGAAGTCGCGCAACGCAGCGTAGAGATTTCGTAGTTGATAGAGATAAGCTTCCGGCTGAGCCGATTTCTTGAAAATCGCCTTCAGAGCGAACAGTGTATTTTCATCGAGTTCGCTGGGGAGCGGGATATTTGTCTGTTGCCAGCGATTATGCACCTGATTAAACATCTGCGCAAGAGCATGCTCCGGCATCTGTAAGAATGCCTCAATCCGCGTTCGCTCATAATCATCGCGACGATTGACGACCAGATACCAATCCGCCAGAGACCGGTAATCGGTTGCCGAAAGCAGGTGATTACGTTCACACGCTTCAAACAGTTGAATCGCCTCGTCCAGTTTGCCTCGTTCAGCAACAATTCGTGCCAGCGATTGACGCCAGGGGCCAGTCGAGACGTCAGCTCGAATCCATTCCCGCAGTTCTTTCTCTAACTGCTCAGGTCGATCAAGGGCGACCAGTACACGGAACTTCGTCATCCGCCAGAACGCGGTGAAGTCTTGAGATGCGGAAGAATCATCTTTCGTCGTTTGTGCGATCCCCAAAGCAATTCCTGAGTCGATGTATTTCAAGAGACGCTCAACGCTCTCGCGTGAAGCCTGTTTTCGCGTTGCCAGATACATGACCATCGCAAAGGCCCGCTGGCGAACGACCGCGTCGAAGAATTCCTGCTGGCTGCGAAGTTCTTCCTGGACCAGGAAGTCTTCGGAAACATCTTCGGGTGAATCCTCTTCGAGCTTGATGACAGGCATGACAGGGATCTCGCCAAGGATCTTCCAGCACTCGGCCTCAACGCCCGCGACGTTCTGGTCCACCTGAAGATCAAGCCAGTATTGTTCGATCCTTAGCCCGACGCGCAAGCGAGGGATCTTATCTTCGTCATCGTTTTTGACGGCTTCCTGAGCCAGCCGAGCCGACAGTCCGATCCGTGCCGATTTTCGAATATCGGCCTTCTTTAACGCAATCTCCTTCCGTGTCAGCTTATCCTGGGCACCTTGATCGCTCAGTTGCCGCTCGGCCGCTGCGACGCGATTGGTGAGCATCGCGTCAACCAGACGCATCAATCCGTTCATCTGGGTCGACATCTGATCGACCGGCTCAGCCAGTTCAGACAGTTCTCTCCATCGTGCAAACGCCTCTTGCTCGATCTCTTCGGTCCAACTGGTCGTCAACAACGTTTCGAACAGTTTCGAGACATATCCTGGCTGATACGTACCGTCAGTGGTTGCAATCCGATCGCGCAGAAACGGAAGCAATTCCGTTTCCCTAAAGCGGCTCGCATAAATTGTTCGAAGTGTTTCACCTAATATATGACGCTCAGCTTGATCTTTCGTGGAACTCCAGCGAGCCCTTACTTCGTCGGCAATCGGTTTCCAGATTTCTGACGGAACTTCTGTTGCATCCAATTGCCTGCGGCCATTGATCGGCTTTGTCAGTTGTAGGCGACCCGAAAGCGTCCAGCCAACGAGCGTCTCGATTTGAACGGCGTTTAACTTGGCTAACTCCGTCTGCAACATCATCAGCCATTCGCCTCGCAATTGATCGCCGACATCGGAATGACCGAAGTAATGGTTCGAGACGCAGCGTTGGACGACATCAAAATGATGCGGATGGCGAACGAAGAATCTTGCCGTTTCCGCCAGCGGTTCATACCAGCGTTCTTCCATTCGCTGGAAATTGATCTGAAAGAGTTGGCCGTTGGCAAAGTTGATCGCCGAATCCAATCGAGCTCGCTGGACGGCGGACATCTTTCCGTCGACCTGGGCATCCTTCAGCCATTGGTCAGCCAGAGCGTAAGCCCCTTCAAGCTGATCGTTATAGATCATCGCCGACAGATGCCGTGAGTACGCCGAGTCAAACGATCGTGATTCAGGGTTCTTTTTGATCCAGTCCGACGTCCATTCCAGCAAACCGGCCCAGTCGGCCTGTTGGCTGTAAAGACCAGCAATTGCAACTCGTAAAGAATCCTCCTCGGCAATACTCCTTTCTGGCCGCGCAAGTTCTTGTCTCAACCGCGCATGAGCCGCAGCGAATTGTCCGGCAACGGCCAACTTCTGCGCATAAGATTCCTGGCGGTAATTGTCCCATGGATTTGCCATGGCCATCGCCCGGCGAAGTTCCAAAGCCTCTTCAACTCGACCGAGCCCCTCCAGGCTGGCGATTTCCCGGTCATTCCAGTCCAGCGTGATCTCGTTTTGAATCGCGTCGCTCGCCCTTGAATCGGCAAGTTCCGGCACTTCCTTAAACTTCATTAGCGGCGCCAAACGTAAGGAGTATGCTCGTGCGTAAACCGGTTTTAGTGATTGATGCAGTTGATAGTGCTCGGGACCTGCGACGAGTGAATTTGCGATACCGATAATGTGATCGGCGAGGAAAACGTCGTCCTGTGCTGGAGCGGCAGCGAGCCGAACCGCCTCATTTGTCAGTCGCTGCATCGCCTCTTCGTTGCGCCGGATCGTGGCGAGGAGCACGGTCCGAATCCAGCGATTCCCTGGTTTATCGGCGGACAGCCTTTCCATGGCATCGAAGTGCTTCCACATTTCGTTCCACTGCTGCAGTTGCGCGTTATACAGAACCATTGTCAGGAAATCGTCGAATGTGGCCGACCCATCAACGACCTTCTGTCTTGCGACGCGAAGCGGAACTGTAGGGTAATGAATGAATTGAACAGTCGGTTTCGCTGCTAACTCAACACTGATTCGTTCGGCGAATTTTTCTTTCGTCAGAAGGTCAATTTCGATGCGTGTCTCGGATATTGGTCTTCCTTTTTCATCCGACGTAACGACCTTTGTTGCCCACCATGACCCCGCCGTTTCCACAAAGTCACTGTAGATCGTTTGCTCGACAAGTTGTTCGTCTTGATGCGCCGAGCGACTCAGGACCACATGCCGCGCGGTATCGATGGTAAAACGGAGTTGTGACGCGGCGTTCTTGTTCATGAGGACCAGCGCTGCACGATTGTCCCCGTCGGGTTCAACACTTGCGGTATGCCAGGAGTGCACTTGGAACAATGGCGACAGAGAAAAATCCGCCAGCCCTAGCGGGGGCGATTGCAATTCCGTGGCGACTGAGGCGCGGCTGCGTCCCAACAGGAACGCCAGTGAATAGATCCCTCGTTCGTTTGAATCACAATAGTTGACCAACGTCTGTTCGCGAGGATTATGTGCGGTCGTCAGCCAGGCGGTCGGCGAATAAAGTGCCAGATCGATGCGTCGTCCGGTCGATCGGTTCCAGCGTGGATCGAATGTCTCGACTCGCCGCCGCAGTTCAATCCCACCCTCCAGTTTTAACAGAGACTCCGTCCGGAGCAGGCTTTTGACCAGTCGAATCGATTCCGGCGACCACGTTTCCGGATCTTTCGTATTTTTCGGCCGTTTCGCTGGCGTCGGTTCCAGCGATGGAAAGAGTGTGTTAATCCAGGATGTATAGTCCGTCTGTTGTTGAGCGTTAGCGATCCTCCTTCCCAGGTAAGCCGGCTTGCCCAAGCTCTTGCGGGAGGCTTCGCCAGCGTTGGCGGAAGTTCCGAGGATGTCCGTCCAATCGGATTCGGATTTTTGAATCCGGCTCTTCGTCAGCTTGTCTTGGAATTGAGAGATATCCAGTTCAAATCCTAAACCTTCAGCGGCCTCTTGCCGCCCGGGCGACTCATCAAGGCTTCGCCTAACCTCGGGCAAATCTTTTCTGACTGCAGGTAGTCCTTCGTTAAGGCCGAGCGACATCGGCTCTTCACGATCATTGATGGAGTTCGATATCGTCGAACGCAAGTCCGCCCGGCCATCAGCGCTGGAAGAAAGAACGGACAAATCTTCGACTTCGAGTCCGCTGACTCTGTCGATGAGGATATTCGATTCGGGGAAGTCCATGTCGCCGTCGAGTTCGCTCCCCATCATTCCCCCACCCATCATTCCCCCACCCATCATTCCCCCAGCGAAGCCTCCACCACCCATGCCGCCGCCCATGCCTCCCATTCCGCCGCCACCCATCCCCCCAAAAAAGTCCTCTTTGCGACTCCTCGACGACGAAAAACTTCTGGGGCTGGCCAAACCGACGATCGTCTGCGGCTCCTGCTCAAACACCTCCAGATTGCGGCCCAGGCCGGCGAGACTCTTCAATACTTGACGTCGGATACCGATTCGCCAGTCGCCAGCACGCTTCATCAGCTGTTGCAGCAACTCGTAATTCGCGTTGTCCCGGCCAGCCGCGAAGAATCGCTCGCCGTCCCGCATCTCGTATCGACGCTGCACTCCGAATCGCTCGCGGTCGGCATCTGTTTCAAGCACCAGCAGCGACGTGAAGGGTGTAATAATGTGAAACTCTTCCGACAGCCGAATGATCTCGTCGTGAATCAGGCTGCTGGGACCTTGAGCCAGCAAGTGATCGAGGTGTGCTCGGCCCCACAATCGAGGAATAAACGAATTCCCTTCTTCAGCGTCGTTGAACGAGATTCGGGCGGCAAATTTCACTCGTTCCGTTCCACGCAGGCCCGTGACGATCACTTCTCCTTGCTGATCGGCCTTTCCACCAGACGCAAGCTCGGGAAGATATCGTCCGACTAGAATCTGCTGAGTCCCCGCCGGCACGTTCGGCAATCGACCCGGATAAACCGCCGCCACTTTGATCCCGCGAAACTCGACGTTCACGTCTCGTAATCCGGGCTGAGCCACTTCGGTCAACCATTCCCGAGCAACAACCGATGGCGTCTGCTCACCACCGATCGCCCGCACCGAACCATTGCCCACGCTGGCGATTCCGTTCAGCACAATCGATTCGTAAGAGTTGCCGACACTGACTGCGTGAAATGCGAGCGGACTTTGTTGCACCGCTCCCCGGTTATCAGCACCGCTATGAGTCTGGCCAACCGCTTTAAACCGCTCACCCAGCCGTTTCACAAATGCCGCCGGATCGGTATCCCCGGACGAAACGATTCCATCACCGATATAGACTATCTGAGTTCCCGGTACAGCCTTCTTCAGCACGTCGTCAAACGCCCGATCCAGGTTCGTCCAACCGAGCGACACTCGTTCGTTCAGAAAATTGATCGACTCCGCGACATTCTCGGCAGTTGGTGGTAAGGCTGTTTCGCTCGCCCAGACAGTTCCTACATCACAGGCCGCGATCCGGTATCGATCATCAGGCCCCAGCGACGCCAGTACCGTGTTCACAAAGTCGGTTTGCTGCCGTCGTTTTTCGGAATCCATCGACGCCGATGTATCACAGAGGAAGACAATGTTCAGCGGATTGCCGTCCGGAATCAATTCATTCAATCTGGTGCCCCCATCCCGGTTAAAAGGGGGAGTGATCTGCACCAGGAAATAGCCGTCGTCGCCTCGCCGATGAGGCACGACAACCACGTCCGACTGCTGCTGATCGACCTCGCACACGACTTCAAAATCGCGAGTCGGCGTGTATTCCTGAGCGACGAACTCCACCTGAGCCGAATGAGCCGTCTGCTGGCTTCGAACGGAATGAGTCGGACATGTGACACTCTTCAATGCCAGGGCTGAATTGACCGTAACTGTCAGCGAAAGTTCACGAAGAGGACTCGTCCGTAGCAGGTCGCTTCTCAGCCCATACCCGTATCGATAGCGGTTCCCTTTCAGAGGGAGAACTTGCGTGTGGACAATCTTGATCCGCTTCTCGGAATGAGGCTCAATCGGGAAGACGCGGGCTTTAAAAATATTGCCGCCGGTCCATTCAAGTAAGCCGGGATCGCGACGTTCGCGCAGGATCGTTTCATAAATTTCCCGGGCACGCTGTTTCTCGACGACGTCCGCTTCAATCAGGTCGTTGCCGATCCACATCCCAAAGCCACTGATCGAAGCATCCTGTGGCAACGGAAAATGAAAAACCCCCTCCAGTCGCGAATCCGTTCGATTCACGAACGATTCTTCGATCGTCGTGCGAGCAATCTGGTCGCGAATCTCGACCGAAACCTTGTGGTAGCCAACCGTCAGCGGCTCGTTTCGACCATCGGGAAGAGTAACGATCAGCGAGCCAATCGATTCGTTGGTCGTTGTCCCTTCAAACCCCGCCAGCCAGACAGGCGTTTCCGGTACATCGACCAGTTTTTCGTCACGGTCGACCCGCACCAGTTGCTTGACCCCCGCCTTGAAAGCTCGACTCCCTTCACGAGGAGCCAGCAACGTGAATTCGCCTGTTGTCTCGGCCTTGACCGCATCAGTCTTGTCAGGCGGCTTTGGAGTCGATTCCAACTTCACCTGAACGACCCCTTGATGCACGCGAGCCTTCGTCGGTGAGAGGCACTCAACCAACGTGCCGGGTCCCAGTGTCAATTCGACATCCGACGAAAGTACGACTTTGACAGCGTTCGCGCCACGCAGTTCCGTACGCAACCAGTCACCCGGTTTCAGTAATGTCTCTTGCGAGATCGGTGTCCAGCGTTTCGCCAGCATCGGACGCAGCCCAACAACCCCTTGCGACTGGGTCACCTTCCCGATCCGGCCATCCTCAGTCAGCGAATTCGCAACCTGGAATTTTTCGTCCGCAACCGCTTTGTTCATGGCAATCAACCTCATTTCGGCCAATGGCGGTCCCGCATGTCGTTTCGCCCCGGCGGGCCAGGCGAACAATCCGACCAATCGATGATCGCTTTCGTTAACAAATACTTCCAACTGGATCTTCCCCGTCTTTGCAGGAAGATCCGCCCGATAAACGAGACATGTCTCGTGCCCTGACTTTTTGGTCGACTTACGAGAATTTCGTTTCTCGAATCGTTGATCAAGCGCCACATCTTCATCGTTCGCGCTCCACGGTGACGCGGCACGCTCAACGGGTTTGGCTCGTAAAAGAGAGGATGCATCAGTGACCCCGACATCCAGCAATCCCAACAGATCGACTTGTTTCGCAGGGCCCAGGAACCAGGGCGATTCCTCTTCACAAATCGTGTTGGTCGATTCGTCGACTTTCCAAAGACGAGACCCTGCCGCGATTGCATATCGCACCTCTGACTCTTCCTTTCGGACAAGTCCCGGAGCACGAACGAGAATCTGCGATTCGGTCCCGTCTTTCGTCAATTGCAGTTCCAGCGTCGATGCCCCGCGAAGTTCTTCCAGAATTGTGGAAAACGGAACTGGGGCTGCGCTCGCCGTCCCGAGATTGCGGGAGAAAAACCAGGTCACCAGGACCAGCACCGACATTGCAGCCGCAACCGCACCACGCATGGCGAGAGAAAACATGGGAACTCTCCGAGTTGGAACAGGTGTCGCCGGAATTGGGTAGACAATGACAGGAGGTAACGGGCTCGACTGCCCGATGGCTTGGGCCTTCCTTTCACCCGACTCGTCGAGACCGGCATTTAACGACGCAATGTCAACAAATAGATCCGACGATCGCTGACGCAACGCATCGAGTCGCTCTCGATCCGGTAGCGCAGCGTCAGCGTCGATCGTGCGCAGCATCGCCCTCAGTCGAAGATCGTCACCATCAGCAGTCGGTTCTTGAGTCATGGGCTTTCGCTCAAAGTAGCCATCCACATTAACTTTGGGGTCGGGTGTTCAAATTTCAAAAATGGCCTACACGCCGATTTTCCATCCTCACGAAATCTGTGCGGCCAATTTTGAAATTTGAACACCCGACCCCCTCTTGTTTCGCTGTGATTCCAAAAAAATCCTATTTCCCCTCAACGGACAATCCGTCAGTCGCAATTGATGGTTCCCGAGTCATTCGTTCGAATCGCGAACGAAACTCACGACGAGCTCGCGCCAGCTTCGACTTCACCGCATCGACCGATCCCCCATGTTGTGCGGCAATCTCCTCCAGGCTCTGTTCGTCCAGATATTTTGCCGCCAATATGGTTGCGTAGTCAGACGACAACGAAGCCAGCGTCGCCCGGACGAGATCCGCCATTTCCCCCTGATTCCAGACATCATCCGTGCTGTCCGACTCATCAACCCAGCGCCTCAATTGACCAGCCCCGGATTGAACCAGCTCAAACAGTCGTGATCGCCTGTTAATCTGTCTCCAATAAATGGCACTTTGATGATGAGCAATCCCCGTCAGCCAACTCCATAAAGTTCCTTTCTCAGCATCGAATTGCCGAGCCGATTTCGCGGCAGCGAGAAACGTTTCTTGAACAACATCGGCGACATCGACAGACGACGAACCGATTAGACGAGCGACGTACCGCCAGACATCCGTGCTGTAACCGTCATACAGCGCGGTCCAGGCATCACGATGACCGTCTCGCAATCCGCGAATCACGGCCCGTTGGTCGGGCTCGTCGAGCAAGTTGACGTCCAGATGATGAAGGAACGAAACGACGTGACACGGATTGTGTCATCACTGATGAGAAAAGACTTTCGCGTGATCCACTTAACTTACTGTTTACGATATCAAGGGAGAAGACATTCCACGATTGAATTGCATCTCAGACGCAGCCAGGTGTCGCCGAATTCCTTGAGATTGCAAAAAAATCATGAAATCGATGACGCACAATCGAATGCCCCAAACAGGGACATGAACAATATTGTTTAACCGCGCCTCGAAGAGAAGCGGCAGCGGAGCGGCGGAATTGACGACAGCCGAGGCGTCATTTCTCGTTGGGGCATTGCGAGAAGTCAGGGCCGAGGCCGACCTTCGAACTGATCGGCTGAACGCCGATCCGCTTACTCCAATCGCTTCATATCGTTTAACCGCACCTCGAAGAAAAGCGGTGTCCGAGCGCGATTTCATCTTCCTTTTTTTTAACCAAGGTGTGCGACGTATCAGGTAGTCCCGCACAGATCCGCAAGTGACAAAGCCAGAAGTTTTCTAAAAATTTCGAATTTAGGGGATTTATGAGTGGCGAGGGTTATTCAAGCGGGGTATTGTTTTGCCGGATTTTGCGACAGGTGTGTCGGCGAGCGGACCGAAGCATGCACGGTTCGGCACGCTATGCCCGCCTTAATTCTCCAAAAAGCCACCATCCGCTGGTCGGGGAATGCACCGCAAGACATTTACGACATTATGTCTTTAATCGACATTCACGGCTGAGATAATTTCATTTCTGACCTTTGCTGATTGAATCGTTTATCAACTTCACTCGAAAGGAGCCCGACTATGTATCTTTCTCTTTCAAGACAGCTCGCACTCGCATCGGTTATTCTTGGATTTTGTTCATTAGCGTCAGCCAACTTGATAACGGTAGACGACGCAACCTTCGGTGCCGGTAGCATGATTCGCGATACCGCCCAAGGCCTTGATTTTCTTAAGTTGAACAATACTGAGGGTCTGACGACCGGTTATGTTAATTTACAGTTAGGTGTTGGTGGGTAGTTCCAAGGACTGCGCTTCGCCACGAATCAGGAGGTAGCCACGCTGGTTAACGATTGGGGTTTTTCACCCGGAGCGAAAGCGGGGATAAACGTCGACGGAAACACGCAAACAGATCAGTTGAGCGGATTCTTGACGCTGCTCGGCGGTTCCAATACTCCAGGTTTTGCATGTCCGACGGAGGTTGGGCTAACCGCAACGAACACCGTCGCTTTCATCAATGATTGGAATGATTACACCAATCCGCATGTTTTTGACGACTTAGTCTATTGGAACAGCCTTTCAGCTTTCGATGGCAACGCTCATGCAGCATCCATGCTCGTAAGGACGAGTCAAGCCACCGTCCCCGAACCGTCCTCCTTGGCCTTGCTGGGTCTCGGTGCGATCGGATTGGCGATTGGTTCGTACAGACGGAGCCGGGTTTCGGCAGTCTGAACAGCCACATCGGACCTCCGGGACACTCCCTTTTCAACGAACGGGCGAACGGATTCACGTCGAGAGCTTCCCGAAGGTTTCCCCTAACCTCAACATAGGAGGAGGGTTATATTGGGAGAACAAAGGGGGCAGTCCAGTTGTTTTCAGTTGAAGCTACGTACGTCACAAACCTTGGCGTTTGATCGTCTGGTCAAACGCCAAGGTTTCGACCACGGAGTGGATCGTCAATCGAATTAGCATCCAAACGCACGCAACCGTTTCTGGTTGCCTGCGTTTGTTCTTTGGCACAGACGTGAAGATTGTAAATGTACAAACGCAAAAACTCGTGACGGATCGACCGCCGAATCCATTTCAGAGAGACTGCACACTCTTATCTCAATCTTGAGGTAATGTGGTGTCCCGAAGGCGTAACCTGACGACTGGGACCATAGACATGTTCGATCTTTTCGGTTTCTCACAGAGACACAGAGACACGGAGGCGTGATCGATCGAGTTCTTATACATCTCTGTGTCTCCGTGGCTCTGTGAGAGATCAATTCTTCGCTCGAACTCCAAAGCGAACGCGGGCTTCCTCACCTGCCGTTGACCGGATTAGGCATTCAATGAAATACGATCCAAATTGATTCAGCCAACGAAAAGAGTGCCCGTCAAATGTTAATGGTGACCCCTTACCTCATTTATTCCACCACGAAGGACTCGAAGAGCGCGAGGGAATCAGAGAACGAAACCCTTATCGGTATTTATCATTCCGAGGCGATAAATCGGTGAACATTGATGTCACCGCAGATCACGTAATTGGAAAGGTCGTCGAATTCCACCTTCGTGGTAACCTTCTGCCGTTTCGGTCGTGCTGTGCCCCCACCCTGGATGCCAGGCAATTATGAAGTTAGTTTCTTTCGATTATGAAATTATAGTGGAATACATTGCTAATGGTCAGAGTTGGACTTGGGTAAGCGGTGTTTTGCAGTAGTATTGGAACGAGATTCTCTAATCAGGAATTATCATGGATGATTTCATGTCGATGTCAGTACAATGTTCTGATGCAAAGGGAATTGTCGCTGAAAGAAACAGGATTTCCCGAGCCTTGCCCCCCGATCTCCAAAAGAAATTCGGAGCGATATTCACCGCTTACCTCGTAAAGTATGGTATTGATGGCATCTACGAACGATTTGCTGGGCGCACAGTGAAAACCATTTTTGAAGAGTTCAACGAAGCTGATGCGCCGACGCCGATTGAATCCGGTACAGTCGGCGGTATGCGATTTACACTCTACGATCCACCTGCCAAATCGGCCACGAATGCTGAGATTCCACCTGACGCGAACGCCGAAACTACCAACGGTGGTATAAATGAACCTGAGAAATAACTCCCGTTGGTTCAACGCTTTCGTTCCATGAATCGGGATCGCGATGCGTTTTTGGAAGTGGACGCGATTGACGAATTTCCACCTCGGTTTTGCGGGTCTCCTATGAATCAACCTCAGTCATTTGAAGAATCGTACAAATCGATCTTCGCTTCAGCCGGCGTTCGATTATTCGAAGAACACCGATCGTCATCGGCAGAGATCGACGAGGCTGAGAAACGCCTGCAACTTATAGTCCCGCAGTCATTACGCGATTTTTACCTCGTAGCAGGTCGCGAAACTCGAATTAATCAATTTTATAATCGTCTGATACCTCCTGATAAGTGGACTGTGGATGCCGGTCGATTGGTCTTTCTCGAAGAGAACCGATCGATCGTTTATTGGGGCGTTCCAGTGAAACGCTCTCCGGAAGTTGATGCTCCCGTTTTCCAAGGGGTCAATCGAGGTCCAGAAGGAATTGTCTGGCATGAGGAGCACGACCATTGCAGCGAATTTTTGAAAGTTATGGCGGTCTGGCACGCGACCTATGGTGGTGCCGCTCCCTGTTGCGCCGTGGGATATGTCGATGAGAACCCTTGCCGAAGTCAACTCGATGAAACGTGTACCTTCGTCGGAGAGGTAAACCAGTTGAGAGCCTATTGTCACCCGCACGGCGTGCTGTCGTTTCTCAAGTGGGAGGATCGATTTCAGCAACGACTCAAGCTGAAACCGTGGCGAGTACACGCCGCTGCGGCGACTGTTGAATATCTGGCATTAATCAAGGATTCGATTAACGCACAGTGGGAGGATTGGGGAGGCTGAACTTATGGACGTTACCTGTACTCAGGTTTAAACGCTCGACGGAAAGAATGGTTTAACAATGTCGCCGGTCACCGGAAAAGAAAAGGCAAGGGGATAGGTCCATTTGTTTTCAATCTCGGTGAGCGTGAAAATTGCCCTGTTCTTACGGCTGACAAAGCCTTCGCGGCGAAGTTCCCCAACATCATTACACTTGACTCTCTGTGACGTTCCCTCATCCCATTTTTCGGTGTGCCTCAATCGAGGAAGCTATTACTACGCGAGTACACAAACGTGGAGAACCTGGAGCGGGCTTCGGTCGCAACCCAAAGTTTGGGCGAGGCTCGCCTGATCAACTGAGAGGAATTCAGGAGTGACATGGGAGGTTGACGGCTTTCAGCCTGTTACGGGGAAGAGATAGCGTTCGATTCAGTCTCGAAGGGTTTTCTGCCCTGTTAAGGGCAATACAAATCAGCCCAGGGCAAGCTCGTCATCGAGCGCCGCCCTGGGAGGGCCGGTGAGATGAATGAGAGAGCCCTGAAGGGGCGCGAGAATCCGCTTTTCCGAAATATGCCTTCTTTTTCGACCAAATGAGGCGGGTTGTCGGGCCCCTTCAGGGCACCCCATTATTTTGTGATCGTATCCCAGGGCGGCGCTCGAAGACGAGCTTGCCCTGGGCTGGTATG
>CAIVEI010000105.1 GCA_903904835.1 uncultured Schlesneria sp.
GAAATCGACGCAACATTATCACGCAATCTCATTTATTGGCTACCCCTGCGAGTTCACGAAAATACGTAGATCCAATTATATCAATGAGTTCCGTCATCGAGGCGAACTGGACATTCAGCGAAAACGAGGGTAAAGACAAGGCTTCAGCCCGTGCGCGACAACTTTTCGTGCGGGCTAAACCCCAGACTACAAAACTTCATAACCCCAATGGTTACCTGGTCCAGTTGATCGCTTGAAACAACTCGCTCAACTTCTGGCCGCGGGCTGGGTTCAGCATGGAAACGTGTGCGATGCGGCCTTGCAGGTGGTGGTAGAAGTCTTCGACTTGATTGCGATTTTGTGTTGAGGGTCCGTGCCGAAGACAGTTCGTCAGGATGGCCTTAAGCTTGTCAAAGTCTGCACGAACGACATTGGGTCGCTCATTCACGACGACTCCAGTCACCGTCAGTCTCTGGTGAGCACGAAGAATCCGGCTCTTTGAATGGTTAAAGCTGAATCGTTCTTGCCGGACGATTTTATAAACGAGTTGAATGATGGTTCCCAAGGCATAGTGCACGTCAGACGGACCCGAGATCGTAAGATCGTCGGCATACCTTGTGTATGTTGCTCCAAATGATTTGGCGAATCCGGACAGTCGGATGTCCATCCCGAATGCGGATAAATTCGCTAATGCAGGGGACGTTGGAGCACCCTGTGGCAGGTGTCTGCGAAAGTACGGAACAATCGCGTAGGGTCCCTGCTCTTGAAAGCGAAGATTGCCGGGCAATGCTGACGTTGTCAGCAAACCGAGCCAGATGGCGACTTCGCGAGAATAGCCCAGACTTCGAAAGATCGCCACGACACGAGCAAAGCTGACTGTCGTGTAGAAATTCTCCAGATCAAATTTCAAGAGAATCGTTTGTCCGACGTGCGGACGGGCATTCGTCAGGATCGACTTTCCTTTGACAAAGCCGTGCGAAGACCCGTGAGCGGGGACTTTGTCCAGTAGTTCGCGCAGAAGTTTGGATTGCAGAGACTTGAGAACCGATTTAGGAGATTCGATCAAGCGCCATCCGCCAAGTCGCTTCTTCACCCAACGGAAATGATAATGGGCCGCCGCCTCGGTTTCGGGCCGACCTCCCGAAAATCGATGAACGAGCCAGGCTAACCGGTTCAATGGAAGACCAAACCAATTAGCGAGCTCCTCGGGGGTATGAAAAATCGGCAGATTGAAACGTTGAAGCCGAGTCTCATCGCCATCGCGGCTGAGATCAAGATAATGACCGGTCCGCGAACCGTACCTGGCATAACGATAGGGGGCAGGTCCTTGGGTTTCGACAAAAGGTATCGATCGATGACGAGCCCTCGTCGCTTTTTTGCGCCGGTTCGGAACAAGCCGACTTTTTCCAGGTCTCCGTCGGTAATGCTTTGGTCTTGGCTCTGACCTTCGGGACGGCTTGAGATGACTTTTCTCTGACGAAGTTCTTGAAACCAACGAATCTTCAGCCCGACGCGCAAGCGAGGGATCTTCCCTCTTATTATTCGCGTCCGCTTTATCAGGATTTTTTGGCGGTGCGGTGCGAATGGTCGGTCGCCATCCGAACTGTTGCAACAACCAACTGAAAAACCCCATAAAGCAACTTTCCTGACGACCGATCGAACCTGAGTATCGAGACAAAAACACTGACCTGCGGGCCGCACAACCGATCCCGTGGCGAAGAGTCCCCACGGCACATGACTGCCGTGGGCGACTCTTCACAGCTCGATTGAGGAACAACGTGGCGACCGCGGGGTATCCCCGCAGTGTTCAGCTCATCCCGTAAGGGAAGGCCAAACGAGTCTTGTGCGACCCACAGGACAGCGACAATATCCTAGCTGACTGCGAAGCGTGGTCAATGAGCGGACGACACGATCGCTCAATCTCTTATGAATCGTCGGTGAGGAATTGAAGACGCACTCGGTTTCGAGCGATCGTTGAACTTCGGTCGTACTAACGTGATCACCGCGCATCACCGTTGAGAATAAAAGCGGCCCAAAGCGCAGGGTGCGTGCGAGTGGAATTGGAACCGATGTAATCGGGTTCAACAGGCTCTTTGTTCGTGGCACCACCGTCGATGTCGTCTTCTTCTCTCGGCACTAGACCTCGGCGGCTCCGGGCCAGTTCCTCCCTTAATTCATCTTTACTCAAATCGGGCAGGGACTGATGCAGTTGAGTGACCAGATTGTCACGCTGATTTTTTATCAACCTTGCATCTCTGAGAACGGTCAATTGCGCCTGCCTCAGGGATTCGGATTTTGTCATCCCCCGCTCCCAAAGGTTCGAGTAAAACTCGCGCATCAGCAGACTGGTTGCTGCGTCGTCGACCTTCCAAAGACTGCTGACAACGGAACGTGCTCCGGCAGTGAGAAAGGCCCGCGTGAGTCCCAATACGCCGTCCCCACCCGCGGTACAGCCGATCCCCGTTTCGCAAGCCGACAGAACAACCAGGTCCGTCCGGCGAAGGTCAAGACTTCCGATCTCTTCTGCGGTGAGAAAACCGGGCTTACTGTCGCTCGCAGATGAGGGGGCCAGAACCAGCCCCGATAACAGCAATTGATTGCGCCGGACAAAGATATCGCTTCGACCCAAATTCGCGTGTCCCGCAGCGCCCCGATCACCTTGCACGGTAACATCCTGAATTTGTCCAGTCAGCACTGCAGCTTGGGAGGGCGGAATGAACAGCCCGTGACCGGCAAAATGAACGCACTGCCAGTTCCGTTCAAGCGCAGTTGCAAACTCTTCAGCAGTCGCGTGCCGCTGAGTGAGCGTTCGGGTTTCCTGATTGACACCAACGTTCTTCGAAAAAAGTTCGTTGACCTCATCGATTTCGAGTTGGGTGGCAATCAGGTTCTGTATGCTTTCACAATCGGGCAAGATTTCCCGCGACTTTTGCTTACTTACATTGTTGGTCGCGTGATATTGAATGTCGCCAACCACTAGCAGGCCACCTCTTGTGAGAGACCTTCGGTCGGTTCCAACTGCGGGGTCAGGAGACCCGCGCAATGCATGTGCAGGGTCGGTTGACCCGCGCAAAACTTGCGTTTCTTTCGGGCGCGTCAGTTGTTGGTACAGCCAACGGCCTGAATTCGCGTAATGGATCGCGTAATCTTCCAAGGCATAAGACCCGCGGGCGCGACCCGGTAGAGCGGCGAATGAGACGAAGCACAATGGACCATCAGGTGCGATCACGAGCGAATCAACACCCTCAAGATAATTTTGGAGTGGATTCCAGATCAACTTGGCCAACTCGTGAGTTGGCCCTTCAATGTTGTCCAGTTTCCCAATCGTCAGCTTGTCGATTGACTTTCTCCAAGCCTCGACGCCGGCATGTATCAGCTGTGAATATCCAAGCTCAACACAGACGGGTGGCGCGTCCCGCCTGACAATAAATGCCAGCATTTCTGGCTCGCGCAACAGCGTACCGCGATTGCCTGGTTGTGGGTGGTAGTAGGTGTATTGCACAAAATCGATGAACGCCGTCCTGGTTGGTAGCTTGGACTGCATTTCTTGCCATGTGACTTCGGTTTCAACGGTTTGACGGTTGGTTGAAACAATTGAGCGAGTTTCAAACGCCAAACGGCTATCTGCGATTTCTTTGTTATTTGACGCCTTCACCAACCGCTCGATCCAGACATTGGAATTCGAATTTCCGGTAAATGCCGCGTGCTTGAGCGTCTGGCGCGCAACGCGAACTTTTTCCCGTTGGCTCGTCAATTCTGGATGATCGTGGGCCAATTGATCGGCAATCTGAAACGACGAAGCGCTCCCCTTAACCACCAGCACCTGGTTATATGCTGAGACCAGGTCGTGCTCGACGCGCGCGACAGAAAGCACTTTTTCTAAAGAATAATTAAAATCCTTTAGCATCATCAGCCGTGCGGAACCGCTTTGGCCGGGCGCGTCTTTTCGATAAAAATCGTGTAGCAATTCCCAAAAGTCGTCATAAAACGCACGGGCTTTTTCATTGATTCCTGCGGAGAGCAAACTCGACCCGCTCAGCTCCAAAGCGACTTTAAGTCTCCAAGGATCTCGGGTGCCCCATTTTTCTTTGAACAGATCCAAATGATTTTCGGCGAGCACAATTGATTGCTCATGTTCGCCGCTCCACCTGTGAAAAAGAGACCGTTCGACGAGGACAAAGAAATAGGCGGGATGCAGTTTGCCGCCGTGCTTCATGATGATTTGCTCGGCCCGACCTAACAGTTGCTGGGCGTCTTTCCTGCTCAAATGCTTGTAATTTGTGTAGTAATTTAACTGGTGAAGCTTGAGCATCGCATAAACACAGTCGCCAATCTCTTCGCCATGCGGTAGTGCGCGATAGGCCTCGACGGCATCCAGTGCTCGGGCTCGCGCGGTTTCCAAGAGTCGCCAAGAGAAATCATCTTCCGGCGCTCCCGTGTCACGAATTGCATCCGCTTCGCACGAAAGCGACTCCGATTCCAGGAAAATCGCGAAACAAAAATTGGGGTGACGCTGCAAATTCAATGACCGTAATGCTTCTTGCACTTTTCGAAACTCATGCGCGGACCCAAAACAGTCATTAAGCCCTTGATATTTGACGGTCCCGAGTAAGATTCGCCGATCCGAGGTGATTCGATGTTTTTCGCCGCGCGTCGCTTCAGTAACTGCGAGCGCTTCGCAAGCAAGGACAATCGCCTGCGAAGATTCTCCATGCAGACTCAGACACGCTGCAAGAAGGCTTTTGGGATAGGCCAAATCCGGGTGACCTACTCCTTGATGTTTGAGGCGGATTTCAATCGCCTCGTTGAGCATCCTTTCGGCCTGAGAAAATTGCCGCACCATGTACTGCGACTGTGCGAGTGATTCAAGGCTTTCGGCGCAATCGGGATCTTTAGGATCGAGGATTGTCTTGCGAATCAGTTGGGCCCGCCCCAACTTGGCTTCGGCATGGTCTTTCCACCATGTATCATGCATCCGTCCTTGACGGTTGAGTACCCGCGCGTAGGGTCGCGAGAATTCTCCGACACATTCCTTGAAAATCGCCAGTGCGTCCTCGTAAAGACGGTCGGCTTCATCGAAGTCACCTCGGTCGTCAGCCAGCGTCGCCAGAACGTACTGGCAATCCGCGAAGTCTGGGTGCAGCTCTCCGTACGTTTCTCGCAAGGCTTCGGCGGCTTGTTTTGCTGCATCCGAGGCCAGCAGATAGAAATCAGCGTGTTCACAGTAAAGCCAGGCCAGTCGCAACAGAGATTCGGCAACTTCGGCGTGGGGATGACCCCAGATTGCTCGCCGCATGGCGACCGCTTCTTCTGCGGTTGCGATCCCTTCAAGGAACCTGCCGCTGGCGTGCAATGCTTCCGCGTGTCGCTGTTTTTGGGATGCCTCACGCCATTGTGCCCGGTCTCCATTCGGTCGATCGGCCATGACACGAAGATCCTCCAATCTCCTTTTTGCCTGTCGGGCCTGCCAATGGTCGGCATTTGAATGAAGCGAAACGACTTCGTGCAAAACCACTTCACTCGCCTCAGAAGTTCCGACGGCGAGCTCGAGTTCTGACAGACGCAGCAGCGCTTCCCCCAGCGCCGATGCCGCAGGACGCTCTTCTGTACGAAGGTTGTCGACGCCCCGTCGGCTCAGCACAAGTTGTTCATCAAGATCAACGTTGTTGCGGTCGGGCAGCGCGCGAATGATAACGGGGTTTGTTTGAAACGGTATCTTGATCGAGTCGATTTTGTTCGCACCCGTCCACCACAGACTGCCGACGACGATTCCCCCCGTCGCGAGTGCAATTATCGCCGCAGACACGCGAAAACGATTCTTGACTGCCGTTGCGAAGAATCCGGGCGCTGACGCAGCCAGGCTCGCTTCGTTTTCATGGTGAGGCGTTGGTGGCGTCTTTGGCATGATTTAATCATTTCTGAATGCCATGCGGCAGTATTAATAGTCACCGGAGGTGGCTTCGCCGTCACTGATTCCGCCAAGACGAAGCAGATTTAGATAGAGCGAACCCTTATTCATTACTTGTCCGTACGACGCAATGTCAGTAGGGTCAGAGCTTCCGATAGCACCGACGGAAATGTTGCTAATTCCTCTTACCGAACCGTCCGCGAGGGCGAAATGAACGACGTTCGTATGCAAGCTTCCGAACGTGTTGCCGTAGCCGACATCGTTAATCCCGTCTGTGAAATAAATCTGGCCAGTGGCGATCGACATTGTGCTGTGTATCGGGTTGCTGACGCCCATAGAAGTCGGGCCGATATCCGTGTAGCCGGTTTCGCCAAACATCAACGTGTTGCTGAGTCCGTCAGTGACGTCTGCAAACCGATGGCCTTTCGCTTGGGGAAACCCATAAGGAACAGGACCGCTATATCCCGCGCTGTAATTGAAGATACCACGGTATTTCCCTGGCGTTGCGGGGGTTTCATACCAGTCCCCCCCTACCGCAGCGTAGGAAGCTCTTGTCATCGTCTGGTTTCCAGGTATTCCACAAAAAACGTTATAATTCGCGCCGTACGGCCCCGGGGTAAAATCGACAAATGGGACTCCCCGCAAAACCAACAACAGTACAGTGTCAAACGAATCGGGTGGCGGAAGGTCGGGGCACATCAGACCGGGGATCGTTCCTTGGGCACCGTACCGCCCGCCAGGAGCGGGCGGAGCTTGCGGAGACTGTGGTTGAGTCCAGTCGCTCGACTGAGTCGGCGGACGATTGATAGGATTCTTGAACCAGAAGACGTAATTCGGATCGAAGCTGAAGCCGTTGTAGTACGCGGTTTGTTCCAGATAGGGAAGCAAAACGACAAGCGGCCCCGTCTGTTGGATGTCGGTGCCAGGGGGCAGATACCCGTAACTCGACTCGAAATTAATCGCCGCCAAGGCAAGATTTTTGAGGTTGTTCTTACATTGCGTGCGGCGTGCCGCTTCACGCATCTGCTGTACGGCCGGCAGCAACAACGACACCAGAATGCCGATGATTGAGATCACGACAAGCAGCTCGATCATCGAAAACCCCGAGCGTCGATCCCCAAGCGTGCAACGCTCCGAACCCCTCCGAATACTCACAGGTGAGTCGGGATGCGTTAGCACCGGGACTCTTCGGCCATTGAACACAGTACGTCGGTGGAAGGAAATCGTCCGAGTGCCAACGCATCTCGGCTCACCGGGGCCTAGATTGATTCGTTGTCGGTTCATCTTGCTCACTCGCTTCGTTTAGCTCGTATTACTTGCTGTCACGCAGGTGATAGTTCCGCGTCACATGAATATCATCAATGTCATCATCACTCGTTTGGTCATCAATGCCGTTTGGGCCATAGGATTTAAGAAAAATCGCCTTCTCTTTGTGATCAACTCGATAAACAAACGGCTGATTCCAGGGATCTTTTACCTGGCAGATCAATCGAAATACTTGCTGAAATTTCCCGGGACCTTTCCAGGATCGTTTGATCAGATCGAGTGCGCCCGGAAGACTTTCGGGAGGCGTTCGATTTTCACTTAACGCCCGGTCAACAAGGAACGTGCAAAGCGTTTCGAACTCAGAATTAATCTTCGATTCGTCGTCCTCAGGCACGTCTGACACACCCTTAACTTCGGGGACCTCCGGATTTCTATCAAGATGCAACGGTTCCGGCGGGAAGAAGTAACCGTAAAGATATGACGTCATGATTCCGACAAAGATCAACGGAAAGATCAACCGCAGATTATCCCAATTCACGTATTTTTCGAACAGGTTTTGGTTGGGTGAATTCATGTCGCATCCTTTTGTGCGAAACGCCAGACTTTGATCAAATCGAAGCGGAATTTCTTGACCCTTGCCTTCACCAATTGGAAGACCTTCATGTCCGGTTCTGTCTCGGGATCATCAATGACCGTGCCGACTTCGTCTTCAACGGATGCATCGATTCCACGCGTACAAAATCCCGTGCGATTCACGTCGTCGGAACCCCACTCGAAATACCTGGCCTTCGGAAACTCTTCGTCGAGTGGACTTCCTGGGAGACCCTTGAACGCATCTTCCAGCTCGCTGAGCGATTCGAGTGGTTTTGTTCGAGCCAGCAGGACGACGTGTTGCATTCCCGGCAACCCGACGGCGCGAAAACCTTTTGTCGAGCTTTGCGGACACGAAATCGAAGCGGCAGCCAACATGGAATCTGGCCTGCCGGGTGTCTTTAACGAATCCGGCCTGAGCGGTGCTTTCCAAAGTTTGGCCGAATGCCCGAAGTCCCAGGGGTAAATCGGCAGCGTTGAGCCATCGCTATCGATCCAGACAACGTAGACATAGGCCGGCCGATCGAGGTTCACCTCCAATTGCACGTGCTCGCCGTTAAAAAGAAACGTGGGGTTGTTCTCGTTCGGGCTGGTGGCGACCGCGACCTTGGCCGCCGCTGTGCTCATCGGGATCGGCTTGAATTCATTCGCATTTTGGTGACTGGTATCTGCTTCAGCCGAACCCGATTTGGAGTTCTTGATGAATCGGATAATCATGTGGCCGGCCAGCGGGTGCGACTCAGGACGAACACTGGATAGACCGGACGAATGAGCGGCCAAGCGACGTTTATCCGGTCCTGATTTGGATGGCGGCGTTTGTAGAACGGCCATCCATAACGCGGGGATTCCGATCAAACAAATCGCGGCGGGGACAAGCCATTGGCGCAAAATGGCCCCGCCCGAACGCGCCGGTGCTACCACCGGTGCTGACGTGACTGATCCGCCTGCGTCCGCCGATAGGACCGCCGGCAAACTCGATTTGGGATCGGCTTCCTTTTCGAGCCAGACTTTTAACGCAGATGCCATCGACGCCGCATCGGGAAACCGGTCGCTCGGATCGTATTGGATGGCCCATTCGACAATCGCCGCCAGTCGTGGGTCCAGATCCGGGCGGAAGTTCACTGGCGATATCACACTCGCGTGAGTTGCCTTATTGACAAGCAGCGAAACCACCCCGCCCATCACGGGCAGTCGTCCGGTCAGAAGCTCGTACAACACCATGCCCAGACCATAGATGTCTGCGGACGGGCCGATTTGATCCGCATCGCCAATAGCCTGTTCAGGTGCCATGTAAGCGACCGTCCCGACCATCGCCCCGTCGGCTGTCATCCGTTCGTCGAGTACGAAACTGCGTGCCAGTCCAAAATCTGTGAGGAAGGCCCTGTCTTCCTGATCAACCATGATATTCGCTGGCTTCAGATCGCGATGGATGATTCCGTTTGCATGAACTTCCGTGAGCGCTTCGGCAATGTTCAAGATCAAGGCGACGGCCTCACGCGGGTTGTCATAACGGCCAACCCGCCGCAGACGCTTTTCCAATGATTCGCCGTTGATGAATGCCATCACGACAAATGGCGTTCCATCTTGTTCCCCCGCGTCATAGATCGAGCAGACGTGCGGATGTCTGACCGCCGCGGCGGTCCGTGCCTCACGCCAAAACCGTGCGATGAATTCCGGGTATTTTTTCGATCGGCGGTCGATCCTGGGAACTTTGACCGCGACCGTCTGGTCGAGTTGCGGGTCATGAGCACGATAGACATCGCCCATGGCACCGCTGCCGATCCAGGCTTCAATCTTGTACCGCCCGAAATGCGGTGGAACAGAGATCTCGGTTCGACCGGTTCGGATATCCAAATCGCTTTCATCTGGCGATCGAATGACGGTGTCTTCGACCTTCGGCGATTCGTCGGCCCCGGTCAAGACATTCGACCCGATTATTGTTCGCGCTGCGGCTTGCCAATCTTCGGCCGCCAGCACCAAATCTTTCATTGTCCGGACGAGGCCGTTACCCCGTTCGCCGAATTCCGGATGCTGACGCGACCATTCTTCCGGATCGAACGAATCTAAAGAACGGATGTCGTCAACTGCCTCATCGATTACGTCAAACAATTGAGTATCAGGATCGTTGTCAGAGTTTGCCATGAGACGCCTTCCACGATGATTGAACGCCGGTTTGATCTGCCTTATGGCAACGTCGGGTATCTGCGCCCCGACCAGTTTTTGAAATTGAGAATTGTTGGCAAAAAACGAATCGAGTTCGCTCCGAATGTCGGCGTGCTCCGCGAGGAACAGTTCCCGATCGAAGTCTTCGTTCCGGTCGGTCGCCTCGAAAAAAAGAGCGATCGCTTCGTTGACTCGGTCTTCGTGCGAATTTATTCCCACCGACTCATCTCCTCTTCCCCGTAAGCTTCGCGGAGCCGCTCGAGAGACCTCAAAAACAGCATCCGTATCGCGCCTGGCGACCGATTCATTCGTTCAGAGATCTCTGCGTGGCTGAGTCCGTCGACCAGACGCCACATCAGCACGTCGCGCATTTCTTCGGGAATCCGGCTGAGCGCGACTGCCATTAAAGCGGAATTCTCTTGCAGCACGGCTTTTCTGTCTGGACCGAGCGACGAGTCTTCCACCATGTTTTCATCGACATCTTCAATGCAAACGACTGCCTCGCGGCCAGTACCTTTGTTCAGAGGCTTTTGGCTCGTCCGAATCGCCATCGTTCGGACCCAGCGAACCAGTTGCCCCATGTTGTTTCCGTGGAAAGTAGCGGCACCCCGGATCCCCTGCAAAATCACTTCCTGCACCAGATCAGACTCGTCCGCAATCCGCACAGAACGGTTACCGCGAGCGGTTCGTACAATTGTCCGAATATAGGGACGCAGCCGATTCAGCAGCATTCCCGCCGCCTGACAATCACCCTGCTTGAATCGTTCCAGCACCGTTGAACCTTTCGAATCGAGCATGATGTTTGGCCGTACTACTCTACTAGAGGTGCCGAGTTCGACATTTGTCACAAGAAAATTGTTTATCAACGAAAAATTCTGGGAAGAATTCGTTTCCGTTACTCGATAAGCGCAAAGTCCCGCTCACTGAAGCGAAGTTTCATCCGAATGTGCGTCATATTTTCGCAAATAAATCAGGCGAACTCGGACAAGGACACGTTCAGGCGATCCATCAGAATTGGCAAATCGACTTTCTTTGGTGCGTGCCGAGGCCAATTTCAAATTGTCGTCGTTCACCGGGAATTCGCCCGAATTCGCAGAAAACACTCGAAAACGTGGAAGGTATGACGGATCTGCTACTGACCTTTTGAGCACTATTCGGCCGCTTTACCTGTGGCAAAAGTGCAGAGTATCATGCCGGGAAAAACCTCACGCGCCAATCATTTTTCCAAAAAGATCGGCGGTTTTGCGAATGTTGCCAGACGTCGCAGGGAAATGATCACACTCCGTTATTTATTCGGAAGTCGTACGATCCCGTCCCAGTTGCGCGGTGCCGTTCGATTGTTCAAGACGATTTGTTGCATCAGAAAATCCTGGGCACGATCACTGGGGGGCATTGCGTGCAGGTGCCTGTAAGCTTCGTCCCATTGTCCCGAGATGAAACATTGCACTCCCGCTTCATAACTTTGGATATGAGCGTCACTCAATTCAGGGAAGTCGCTCGCAGGAGGGAGCAGTTCGCTGACAGCGACGGCGGTTTCCATTCCATAGGGAAGGACAAGTGCTAATCGACGTATCCGTCCTTCTCCCGGATTCAACCGTGATCGGACAATGTTCGCGGTTGTTTCATCAAGCAGAATTGGAACTCGCAATTGCTTGGTCATCGATTCCAGGCGGCTGGCCAGATTCACGACAGGTCCGAAGACGGTGACTTTGACTTGTTCCGCCGTTCCGATTTTCCCTGCTACTGCTCGACCATGAGCGATTCCGATCCCCATTTCAAAATCGGCCAGGGGATGATTTTTCGTCGCGGCCGCCTTGGCGAAAGCGGCACGAATGCCGAGCGCCGCGCGACAGGCATTCACGGCAGCGTCGGGAGATGGAAACGGCCAACCCCAGAATCCGAGTGTCGCGTCTCCCTGAAAATCGCCGGTTACACCCCCATTTTCAAGGATGTGATGCGTCATGACCCCTAGCGCACGACTGACTCGTTCAAGCAGTCCAATCAGGTCGCCCGCTTCGTTCTCAAGTCGCTGACTGAATCCACGCAGGTCGCAGAACATGACGGTTACGTCGCACTCGCTTGGTTCAAGTAACGTCGTATCAAGTTCGTCACCGAGCGCCGCCAGAATCGGTGGGGCAAAGAACTGCCGCAAGCCAGCCTTCTGCCTTTCAAGCCGTTTCGCTCGAACGACCGAACTGATGATCTCGGCAACGAGCTCGGTGAATTTCACATCCGCTTCAAGCTGAAGGGCGTCAGAGAGGGTTGTTCCGGGGACAAATGTCTTTCCCATACGGCCGGCGACGTAAAGTCCGGCGGTTTCCATCGAAAGGCCTGGAACAGGAGTACAATAGGCCCAGTCGAATTCTTGCATCAGCGTTTTATCATGAGGCTGGGGAGCGTCCTTCTCCCAGATATGCAGGACGCTGGATTGACGACGTTCAAGTGCCTCCGTGACCAGGCGGCGACTTGGTCGGAAAGGCCCGGCCGTCTCATGTCGACGATCCCAATGCAACATCTGTACTTCTTCCGTCCCCGATGTCGTGACAATCGCAACGGCCTCGGCATGAACCACTCCTTTGAGCAGCAGATTGGCAAGGCGGGAAAACAGTTCGTTATCGTCGCGAGCACCTGAGATGACTTCGGGCAGATGCGTCAGGACTTCGATCCGGTTTTCAGGGTCCTGATAACGGATTTTTCTCAGTTCAGCCGGTTTGAAAGCCACTTCTTCAAACGGAGGCGCAACACTTCCCACTTCCGTTTCCGGTTCTGTGACATGAAAGGTCGTCGAACCAATCACGAAGTGCTGCCCAACTTCAACACGACATGTTCCGACCGCCTCGCCCGCGAAAAATAACGGATTACGAGCGGATTCCTCTCGCGAGAGCTGCAAGTGATCCTGATGAACATCGACCTGCACATGCTGACGTGAGATTTGAATGTCCCAGGGGATACTTAAAGCCGAAAGCGGGTCTCGTCCGATCAGATATCGCGTGCCCGGTTCCAACGGCTTCCGCCATCGTTGGGTTGACTCCAATCCTTGAGCGACAAGTTCAAGCACTACGGCATCCGCTGTTGACAATGAAAAAGAGAAGCATTTCCGACCATTTCAGTTGACCGGTCGTCGTGCATTGTAGAAACGACAACGAAGTTTTGATCCGTAGCGGAGGCTTTCAGCCGCCGCGCCACGTCTTCGTCGAGAATTATGGAAACCCTAAAAAAGCCTTGATGCTCAGGCTTCCACCACCTTTGATCACAAAGGTATCTGAACCAGGCCCGCCATCCAACGAATTGATCGCAACATTGGAACTGGTCAGGATGAATGAGTCGTTTCCAGGTCCCAGTTGAAGCAAGGGGATGTTCACCGAACTGTTCAAGATGGTGAGCGAGTCGTTTCCATCACCGAGGTTTCCTGTCAAAGTGATTGCCCCGGTATGCTTGAAGGACCACGAGGCAAGGCCGTTGATTTTCGTTCCATTTGAGCCGGTCAATGTGATCATTCCGTTTTGTGATGTCATCGTCATGATATTGTTCGAGGCATCCCCGGCCAGATTCAACGTGTTTGTACTTGCTGTGTAAGTGGCCGTGACGTTGTTCGTCAGCGGCGCGGCAGCCGTCAACAGCGTGATGACAAAACCAGCCACGAGCATCGAAAGAGATTGATGACGACTCATGAAACGCTCCTTGATTTGGCGCAGAGAACCAACGTCACGCGACCGTCAGAATATTATGACGAACCATTGTTCCCTTGTCGCGTCAATTCAACGTCACCTGTTCCCTCGTCGATGACATTCGGCTAACTTTGCAGAAGAACCCGACAGAGTCTATCAAGCAGCTAACATGCGTATCCCAACATCTCGAGCTCGGTCTTCTCAAGTCGACATGCAGACGGCGATGACGCCGTTGATCGATGTCGTGTTTCAACTGTTGATTTTTTTCATCTGTGCGTCGACCGGTCACATGAAAGAGTTATTACTGCCGACCGACTTTCGGGCCGGCGCCATCGGTGCAGCGGAGGCTCCCGAGATCGAAAAGCCACTTGGTGAAGTCTGGCTTCGATTGAAACGCGATAACGATGAAACGATCGCGTTTCTGGAAGGTCGCGAATTTCGAGACCTTGGTGATTTGGACGGGACACTGCAAATTCTGTCCGAGGCTTCAACAGAAATTCCGGTGATCCTGGAAATCGCGGGTGAAGTCCCGCTCGGTGACGTCATTCACGTCTACGATTCCTGCCGCGCTGCAAAATTTCGGTCAGTCAATTTCGCCGTTTCAAAGTCGAAAACGACTGAGCCGGTGAACCCATAATGTTCTCTGAAGACCTCGGAGCCCTTGTCCGTCATCAGAGTCAATAATGACGATTGCAAGATTCCAGAAGCCAAAAAAGAGACTTCGATGATCAATCGGAGGGGCGACGTCAACAGGTTATCAAACCAATGATGACGGACTTCGGCCACGCGATGGTGCTATCGAATTTCCGTCACTACGCGCTTTTGGACGAACACGCGAATCGTTGTGATGGCTTGACGGGAACTCCGGCTTACATGTCTCCGGAACAGGCGGCCGGTGATTACCACAAAATCGGCCCGTGGAGCGACGTCTACCTGCTGGGTGCGACCCTTTTCGAAATGATCGCGGGCGTACCACCGCATCGAATACAGGCCGACAATTGCGGAGCGCTGACGATCACGGCACTGCTGGAAAACGCCCGTTCCAACAAGATCGCGCAAACCAATACTTCCAACGAATTGCTGGATATCGCCCTCAAAGCCATGAGGACATCGCCGGACGATCGCTACCCATCGGTCAAGGATTTCATCGAGGCAGTGAAACGATACGTCGCCAGGCTCGATAACCTTTCCCTTACCCCATCGGAAACGGTTCGTCAGTCAGGACATTGACTGCTACCCGTCGAAGATGTTGATATGACACCGTTGCTGGTCCTGTCGGTCTTGGTCCGCGTTGTTGTCCTTGATGTGGAAGCGTCGTGCTACGACACAGTTTGATTCAATGTCTCAGTCGTATTTGACCAGCCACCGTCGAAAGTTGTCGTGATCTTCTCCGTCTCATTGACCGTCTTGACTCCCTTTTTCAAACAAGCGGTGCAGAGATTTCCAGTAAGTCGACGGCTGGCTGGCGATTGCAGAAGATTGTGGCGAGTCGGCCGTAGGTGATCGCACCGACCGGCATTTGAAGTTGTTTGGCGAGTTCCGGGCCGGCCGTCAATTCCAGGATTGCTCCGAGATCGATGTGTCTCAGCACATTATGGTTGATCAGGATTCGCCCCAGCGGGATCTGCTCGGCAATGATCTGTTCTCGAACGGCTTCGGTGACATACTCAAGATGAAAACGGACAAATCCGAATTGAACGGGTATGTCCGTTCCGTGTTTCAGCAAAAGAATCTTGCGGGCGTATTCATTACCGTCGAGTCTGCTGTCGAGCACTCGAACATCGACCGAACATTGATGATAAGTTTCCATCGCGACTGTCATGTGATGGTCGTGTGCGAGCATGGTCTTATACGGCTCGGGCGTGAGGGCGGATGGAATATGTTCCGCGCGAAGAAATAACGATTCTGAACCGGGAAAAAGTTTCGTCAGTGAGTGAAGTTCGTCGTGAGGATTCATCGCTTGGCTGTATCTCAAAAGGAATCGTTTACGCAGAAACAGTCCACTTGATACGAGTCTTAGAACACCGGGCTTCCTTCGTCAATTGGTGAATGTCGTCTTCGAAGCGGTGTCCGCTTGCATCCTCGAAAGGATCGGATCATGCTTGTCTTGCGCCGAGTTCCTATCGCGGGTCCTTCTGAACAAATTGATCCGCTTCAATTCGGAGGTTTTCATGAACAATTTGTCTCGACGCGGTTTCCTGGTCACTTCGTTATCAGCAAGCGCCGCTGCCCTTGCTTCGGTCACATCGGCTGACGATGCACTGGTTGAACCGATCATCGATATTCATCAGCACACGAATTATCGCGACCGGTCCAGTGCCCAGCTTATCGCTCATCAGCGAGCCATGGGAGTCACGCAAACGATCCTGCTCCCGGCGGGAACATCCGTCAAACGTCCCTCGACTGGCGATGGAATTCATAACGGTCTTGGCGGGGTCGGTGCCGGGGGAAATGAGACCGTTCTGACAATGTCGCGACAATATCCGAAGGAATTCTTTTTCGGGGCAAACGACGTCACTGATCTTTCGGAAGCCCGAACCGAGATTGCCAAATATCTTGACCTTGGTGCCATCATCATCGGCGAACAGAAATTTGGTTTGGATTGCGATTCGGAAGCGAGTCAGGTTCTCTATTCTCTGGCAGCGGAATATCGAGTTCCGATACTGATCCATTTCCAGCACGGAACTTACAACCTGGGTTTCGATCGTTTTTCGAAGATGCTCGAAAAATATCCGAAAACAAACTTTATCGGACATGCTCAAACCTGGTGGGCCAACATTGATCGAAACCACAGCGATCAGACAGTCCTTTATCCAAAAGGAAAAGTCACAGCGGGTGGCCTGACCGATCGATACCTGACCGACTATCCGAACATGTTTGCCGACATGTCGGCCGGTTCCGGACTGAATGCGTTGACTCGTGACGAAGATCACGCCCGCGAGTTCCTCGATCGGCATCAGGCAAAGATCCTGTTTGGCAGTGACTGCGATGATCGGGTCGGAACGGGGACGGCTTGTCAGGGCTCTCAAACAATTGCTGCCATTCGCAAGCTGGCCCCCAATAAGGCTGTCGAACGAAAGATCTTTTACGAAAACGCAAAAAAACTGTTCCGGAGTATCGGCTAACGATTTTTCCTCAGGAAGAATTCGCGAGTTTTTAGCATTAATTTCTGTCCTGGAAGGACTAAAGCCAATAGACAAATACCAGCGCAAAATCTCAATAGAAGTCTTCAATGGGTTAGTGATCCCCTGGCGTGCGTCTTCGCACACCAGGGGATCACTAAAAAAACAAACCGCCTCCGGCGTTTGCCGAGTTTTCCGTAGCGGCGTACACTCTGGGATGAAGAAACTCTCTCAGGAAAAACTCGACCATGTCCGCATCGCCCTATGTGATCAATGTCACCCGTGCCACGTTCCAACAGGACGTTGTCCAAAAATCGATGGAGTTGCCAGTTGTCATCGACTTCTGGGCACCCTGGTGTAATCCCTGCCTGAAACTCGCCCCGATTCTCGAAGCACTCGCAGTCGAGATGGCCGGCAAATTCATCCTCGCCAAAGTGAATACCGACGAACAGCCGGAAATCGCCCAGGCGTTTCGCGTCGAATCGCTTCCGACCGTATTCGCACTGGTGGAAGGCCAGCCGGTCGATCAGTTCACTGGTCTGTTGACAGCCGAACAAGCGCGAGAATGGGTGATGCGACTCCTTCCTTCACCCGCTCAGTTGTTGGCAAGGGAAGCGATGGAGTTGGCTGAAACCGATCCCAAAGCGGCAGAAAGCAAATTCCGCGAAGCATTAGTCCTGGCACCGGATGAAGACTCGCTGAAAGTCTGCCTGGTGAGTGTCGTGCTGAAGCAAGGACGGCTCGACGAATGTGCTTCGATGATTGAGGAATTAGAAAAGCGCGGATTTCTCGAACCCGAGGCGGAGCGGCTGAAGTCCGAACTCGACGTTCGGCGATCAGCGGCGGAAGTGGGTGGAGTCGATATTGCCCGCAAGGCTGCTGAGGCCGATCCGACGAATCTTCATCTGCAGATCCAGTTAGCCGATGCTTATGCCGCGTCACAACAGCATCGCAAGGCACTGGAACTTTGTCTGAAGGTGGTACAGGAAGATTTTGGTGACGCACGAGCCGAAGCCAAGACGACAATGGTCAAAATCTTTGACATGCTTGGACCTGCTTCTGAGCTGACGGGTGAATACCGACGCAAGCTGGCAACGGCACTTTATTAAACCTGCTCCATCCAGCGGAAAATCTCATTTTGCTCAATTCCATCGTCGAGACCGAACCTCGGGTCATCGCTACGGGGTATCTCATCGCGCTGTTATTCGCGGGAAGCGCCTTCGTCTGGGGACAATTGATTAAGCGAAAGTCTGTTGAAAAGTCTTTCGTCACACTTAGCGAAGAACCACGCGCTCATTGGAAATCCATTCCCGAACTCTTGGTGGTCTTTCTCACCGTCTTCATGTTGTCGTTAAACTTGATAATGAGGTTTTTGAAGACCTCTTCCGAAGCACAGCCGTCAGTCTCGCTGAATTCGTTGGTGCAGCACATTCTCTTTAACCTGAGCTTAGGCCTCGTCTTGACGTTCGCCCTGGTTTCAAGCGAGCGTCCCTGGTCGGGAATCGGAATGAGAATTACTCATTTTCGCGAACAATTAAGAATCGGCGTCTATGGTTTCTTCGCCTCTGTCCTGCCGATGACGATCTCGATGTTCGCGACATTGCCGTTTCGAGATGCCGAAAATCAGCACTCCCTGTTGAAAAAGCTCATGGAATCGCCCGATGTGACGACAGCCTCAATCATCGCCGTGACTGCAGTCGTTGCGGCACCGCTGTTTGAGGAATTACTTTACCGGGTGATCCTGCAAGGCTGGCTGTCAACGATTTTTCCGGCTTCAATCGCAATCCCGTTGGTCGCTGTGTTGTTCGCCAGTGCTCATGGCTGGCGTGATGGTCTGGCACTGATGCCGCTGGCCCTGATCCTGGGCTATGTGTTTCACCGCCAGCACAGTTATCTGTCGGTGGTCGTGATTCATGCGTTATTCAATGCTACGATGCTGACGTTACAGTTGCTGACTCCAACACCAACGTAATGAACTTTTTGCAGGGACGCGTTGTCCTTGATCTGTTTTCCTTCCTGGAAATGGAATCCCACTGGCAAGGTGTCCGTGCAATCGAACTCGGTTTGAATCGCATGCATTTGACACCAGGAATTGACGATGAATTTCCCTCCCGTAGATGAACAACTCGCGATCATTCGTCGCGGAGTTGACAAGATTGTCCCCGAAGAAGAACTGGCTGCAAAACTCGCCAAAAGCCGCGAGACGGGCAAACCGTTACGAATTAAGTACGGGATCGATCCGACGGGGATCGATGTCCATCTGGGTCATACCGTTCCCCTGAGGAAAATGCGCCAGTTTCAGGAACTGGGACATCAGGCGGTCATTATCATCGGAAACTACACGGCACTGGTAGGCGATCCGAGTGGTCGCGACCAGGCCCGATCGAAAAAACTGACCGAAGCGGATGTTGAAGCGAACGCACGTGATTATCTGAATCAGGTTGGCAAGGTGATTGATATCTCGAAGGCCGAAGTCCATCGCAATGGCGACTGGTTCGCGAAAATGAGCTTTGCCGACATCCTGCAACTGTGCGGCAAGATCACCGTCGCCCAATTATTGACGCGAGACGATTTCGCCAAACGATACGCCAGCCAGTCCCCGATTTTCCTGCACGAATGCTTGTACCCGATGATGCAGGCCTGGGACTCGGTCATGATCAAATCGGATATTGAACTGGGGGGGACCGAGCAACTTTACAGCTTTATGCTGGCCCGCGACCTGCAACGAGACCAGAATCTGCCTCAGCAGATTGGCGTCATGTCACCGATTCTCGTCGGAACCGACGGCGAACAGAAAATGGGAAAGAGCCTGGGGAACTACATCGGGATCTCGGAATCTCCATTTGACATGATGAAAAAGTTCATGCAGATCCCCGATGCAACGATGGGGATCTATTACAATCTGCTGACCAATGTTCCTCTGGAGGAAGTGGCGACGATTCTGGCGGGACATCCGAAAGAGGCCAAGATTCGACTCGCGAAACTGGTCATTGCCGGATACCACTCTGAACAACAGGCCGACGAAGCCGCCGAACGCTGGCAGCGGGAAGTTGGCGGCGGCGAATTGCCAACCGATATTCCGACTGTCACTCTGAATCTGAAAACCCTGGCGAGCCAGCTTCCGCAATGCCAGGCCGATCTCGACAACGGGCGTCTTGCGATTGCCCAGTTGATGAAGGCTGCGGGACTGGTCGCGTCGACAAGTGACGCCATGCGAATGATCTCGCAAGGGGGAGTTTCCTATTACGACGGAGACCAGCCAACTCCGATCACCGACACGAAGCTTGCTCTCGAACTCAAAACCGGAATGCTGATCAAGGCAGGACGGAAGAAGATTGTGCGGTTGGAGATTGTTAAGGATTAGCAGAGCCTTTTTTCAGCTTGGGTTCGAAGTGATCAGCTTCGAACTCAAGCTGCTACGTCGCCACGTGATAAAAATGCTGGATGATGCCATCGCAAGCGGCACCAAATGCCACTCAATCACGGACTTGTTTGACCAGTTTCTTGACCGACTGGGCGATTCGCTCTTCCACTTCGCCGGACCATCGTAAAGCACGGCGACCGTATTCATACAGGTTCGATCCACCTTCGTAACCTCCTTCTTCCCAGACTCGACGTGAAGGGATGTACGAAATCATGTCGTCGACATAGCCGCAAACCCAGGTCCCTGGACCAAACTCCCCTTTGAAGCGAAGGGCGTAATCAACAACGGTCTCAGCCCCCTGACCGATGACCAGCATCTCTTTCCCGAGACGCCATGCGTGGACTGGATAGGGATACGACGTCGAAAATACTTCTCCCGCGTCGAGTTGTTTTAGTAGCCTCACGGCCCAGCGGGATTTGATTGCATTGCTGTCCTTCACAAATACTTCAAGTTCTTCTCGAGTCACGGTTTTCAAATAGGGCAGATCAACGATTTCAAACGCCGTTCGAAGGCCTGAAGTCACGGGAGTCATCGGTTGAGCCAATGCTTCCTCGACTCCGGTTGCCAGCATGTGGCCATAACGCTGACAGAGTTCAACGGACCGACGTGGCAGCGGGTTCTGATCGCCGCCGCAGGTATTCACGAACATGGCCGTTGCGCCCGGGTGATTCTGTTCCAGTTCAATTTGAGCGAAGCCGGGATAGTCGCCGCACCATGTGAGAAAACTGAGCGTCGTCGGGTGACAGGCGTAACCGAACAGGATCGCTTCCAGTTTCCCGTCGGGTCGAGTCATCTTCAGCACGGGGACCGAATGATCCACGGGGCCGACAAAAGGGATTCCACGTTCGATCATTGAAGGAACATCCGCCTCGCGGTTGTTACGACGATTCACGGCGAATGTCGCTCGACCTTCTCCAAGTCTGAGAGTTGCCGGGGCGAGGTTTGCCAAAGATTGGCCCACCAGATCAACCGCCTGTTTGACCATCAGCGAGGTGTATTCCTCGACCAGTTGCACTTGTTCGGCATCCACCGGGTAATAGTCGACCAGATCGTTGCCTAGACGGGGTCCGCAGTGGTTATGTGAGAACGTGAACATAATCTGGCTGCGGTCGAGGCTGTGCTTGACCTTGACCTGTTCGAATACCAGGTCGCTCATCTCTTTAGGAACACCCTGAAAATCGCTGGTGATCAGGACAACTCGTTGTCCGTTTTGACCCTCCAGCGCCAGGGCTTTCATCCATAAATCGTGCAACTTGCCATCCGGGGCCCGTCTGGTACCGTAACCGGCCAGCCATACCGGCTTTTCGGGCGTGATTACAACCTTTGCAACTCCAGCCTTCCAAACCGGAGCTGACGACTTTGCGGTGATCGCAGTCTCTTCCGCGAGGCTGGTGCTGTTGAAGAAATTGGTCGCCGCGAAAAACAACGCGATCAGCATGCCAGCGACGGTCGTCGTAAAACCGCCTTTTCTGTGCTTGGGTCCGACCATCTTAATGATCACTTATTCTTCGTCATCATCGGATTCTGTGTCGGCATCGGGCTTAACCGCTTTCTTGCGACCGAGTCGTTTGATGGGACCAGGCTTTTCTTTTTCGGTGACCGTCGACCTGGTTTCGAAGATGCGGCGGATCGATTCGAGCAGCACTTCCATGGGAAATGGTTTACGCAGGTAATCGGCGACCCCCAGCATTTCCGCGTAGGCCTTGTGACGCCCCCCTTCATTGGCCGTGATCATGATCACGGCAGGAGGAGCCGGCAGGGTTTTCAAGAACTCGAGGACCGGGAATCCCCCCATGCGGGGCATCATCATGTCGGTGATGACCAGGTCGGGATTCAACGTTTCGATCTGTCGCTGGCCTTCGATGCCATTCGGAGCAAGAAAGACTCGATATCCATTTCCGGTGAGAACGCCGTGAAGCATTGACGCGATTTCGCGGTCGTCATCGATAATCAGGATTGTTTTGTCAGTCGATTCAGCGGCCATTAAACCAGCCTCAGCGTGGAGATAATTTTCATCGTGATGTCACCATCCATCGTAGATGGCCACCGCAAAGGAGACAAGCCGATCAACTTTGTTGCTTCGGGATAACCTTGGTTTTGCGGTTGTGCGAGGGTTTCTGCGGTTTTACGCGGGTCTCCTGACCCTGCACTACCTCTTTTTGGGGTCTCCCGACCCCTTTAATCGACTTTATCAGAAAATCTTTCAATTCGTTCTTGAGAGGGATTGTGTCATGCGAAATCGAAGAGGAGACCTTCGGTCCGTCCCTGTGCGGGGTCAGGAGACTACTGCTATCAAGGTCTTGATATTGCGTAAAGTCAAGATATTTGGTGAGTTTCGTCTTCGTCTGGGATGTTTTTTTGTGCTGATGAGGGGAGACTGAGCCATGGATGGCTTCAGCATTGAAGTGATTGAGCGTTTACCTTTGGCTGAGTCAGTAACGCTTTTGTTTCGATCGATCGCGAATGAAGAATTACTTGCGGAGATCTGGGAAGACAAGCGTGCCCGCTGTTACGAAAAGTTGATTTCCTTTCCCGTTATGGTTCATTTGATCTCGGACGCATTGCTGACATCGAAATCGGGTCGGCAATCCTTTCGCAAGAACAAGGAATTGGGGATTCTCAAGGCCTCGCTGGTTGCCGCATATGACAAACTGGCACGGATTCCGATTGCCGTCAGTCAGCAGTTTCTCGAGCGAGCAACTGTGGTATTGCGAGACGCATTCCCCGAATGGTCGACTTGGAAACGGCCAGACTCGCTTCAGAATTTTCGAATACTCTATTACGACGGCAAGGCGGTGAAGCGAGTTGCTCACCGCCTCAAGGAGACGCGTGGAGTTAAGGGAGGTCTATTGGGGGGGCGAGCTTTAGTGGCTCAAGACTGGGAGACCGGCATGGCTATCGCCATGCATGGTGATCCCGACGGTCAAGCAAATGAAATTAAGCACCTCGGTCAACTTGTCACTCGTGTACGGGAAATACTTCCCGAACCAAAGCTCCATGTCGGAGACCGTGCCTTCTGTGATCTCGTCCGACCCCGATCGTTCCAGGAATCACCGGGAGATCACTTTCTGGTACGTTATCACCCGAAAGTGACATTTCATCCGGATGATGCCGTTGTTGAGCGTTGTGGTGTGACCAGCACGGGTGCAACGTATAAAGAAAGTTGGGGCTGGCTGGGTAGTGAAAAAGATGCTCGCCGTCTGTACGTTCGGCGAATCGAAATCTTACGGCCGGATGATGAGCCAGTCGTACTGATCACTTCGCTTCTCGATGCCGCTGCTTACCCTGCCCAAGATCTATTGTTCATCTACCGCCATCGATGGGGAATTGAGCAAATATTTCAGCAGATCACCGAAGTCTTCGGACTCTCACAATTGATCGGCACGACGCCAAAAGCAACGCTGTTTCAATTCGCGTTTTGTTTGTTGCTCTTCAACATGATTCAAGTGATTCGTGGCTACGTGGCACAGGCTCAAAATTGCGATCCGTCGGAAATCTCCACCGAACTGCTGTTCCACGACGTCGAAGAAGAACTGATTGCGTGGAATAAACTTTTGACACCCGAACAGACTCAAAAATACTTTGACTCTGTTCCCACAATCGCACATTTAAAACGACGTCTCACAACACTCTTGAAAAAGCGATGGAGCGAAACCTGGCGCTCCACACCAACTCAACTCGTTCACAATTCAATCCGAAACAAACGCCAGAAAACCCACTCCAGCGTTCACAGACTGCTGTTCGGAGTTCCGACTAAGAAAAAACGAAAAAATCTCGCACAAAGAATCAAAACAAATCCTTCCAAACCACAACCAACAAGACCTTGATAGCAGTAGGTCAGGAGACCTGCGCACAACCGGTCAGGAGACCCGCGCACAACGCGACTCGGTTCAATAATCAGACGTTTGAAGTTTCTTTTCCCCATATGACACACCGTTTGGAGTCAGAAGTCTGACGTAGACATGCGGGTCAATTTTTTCGCTCAGGAATCGTCCCGATCCATCGCAGAATATTGCGTTAACCCCACCTTTGTGATTCGAACTGGGTCGTGGTTGAGTTCCCGTCTTGGCTTTGAACCCCGCATTAATCCTCCAGTCTTGAGGAGCGGATGAAGTCAGTGTTCCACCAGTAAACTGGGTATTGAGCGGTTGTTCAATCGATTCGAAAAAGGTCTCGGCACCGAAAAGAACTTGTCTATTGCTGTCATTAATTGGCAAACCGAATCCAGTTTTTGCGGTGTCTGTTTCGTACCACGGTCCTGCCTGAAGGTTTTCGGTCAGCATCAACGTCATCGACATTCCGTCTCCTGTCGCAAAATAGTCCATACTGGATTTGAACGAGGGATGCGCGCGCCAAAAAACACCTGTGGCTGCACTGACGCTGATGTCTTTTGGTTCGTTAAAGACGTTATTCCCGTCCCAGCTCATCCGCCCAACTCGGTGCAGACCTTTGGGATCGCCGTGATAAAGACTTCGAGACATAAAACCGGCGTTGGCAACGTAACTCGATCCACCCGACGTTCCATACGAGTCCAAGTCGTCCGGACACGCGAAGAGTTGAATCCAGATCCGTTCCGTATCGGCAATTTCCATGCGGAAATCATCTACCTCGCCGGAGACAACAACGGCGTTTTTCTTGATATTCTTGAACACTGCTGCCATGTCGATCATCGGTAGTATTTGCATCTGCCAACCCATGGGAATCATCCCCTTTTGGCCAGCGGCATTCGTGATTTCGACTTCTGAACTGAGAGAAGGGAGATCGCCGTTATTACTTGCGCTGAAATTGATCGTCGCCATCCCGACCTGCCTGAGGTTATTCATGCACACCATGACTCTCGCCGGTCCACGCTTATTCTGAAGCACCCCTGGACCGACGACGGCCCACAGCAATACGCAGACGGCGAGTAATACGATGACATCGATCCGACCCATACCTCGTCGACTTTTTGATTGTTCTTGAAGAATGAGTTTCATGTTCACCTCTTCTGCTTTGAGTAAGCCGGCGAATGTGGTCATTTTCACGCAGACTTCATGTTAGCATGTACTGAGATTATTCCAGCACAATATTTTCACACGGTGAAACTTTATCGCTGACAGGCACAACAATGCTCAATCGTATTTTAGAACCGGAAGTCATGGATACTGCCGAAGAGGCGGTGGACTATGACCGGATGGATCATAGCCACGTCAACCGGCTATTCGTCGATGATTTTTTGTTGGCTTTGACCGATGCGAATGGTTTGGGCAATCAACCCTGTTGCGTATTCGACGCAGGGACGGGGACCGCTCAAATTCCCATCGAACTGATGCAACGAAAATTTCCCGGAACCGTCGTCGCCAGTGATCTTGCTCAGGCGATGCTGGTCGTCGCACGGCAGAACGTACAAGCGGCAGGCTTACAGGATTCCATCGAACTGGTTTTACGTGACTGTAAACAGTTGCCCGAGCTCGATGCCACTTATCACGCGGTAATGTCGAACAGCATCGTGCACCATATTCCCGAGCCACGAGACGTGCTGCGCGAACTTTGGCGCGTGCTGAAACCAGGCGGCGTTCTTTTCGTTCGTGACTTGATGCGACCAGGCGACATCGATTCACTTAACCATCTCGTCAGAACCTATGCGGGTGAGGCCAACGATCACCAACAAAAAATGTTTCGCGAATCGTTGCATGCGGCGCTGACGGTTTCAGAAGTTCGTGAAATTCTTGTTGAACTGGGAATTTCAACGGATTCCGTCAAAGCAACCAGCGACCGACACTGGACGATCTCTGCTCGCAAGACTTAATCCGACCCGTGCTGCTTACTGTTCACCAAACCGAAGTTCGACGTCGACGATTTCGTACGCGGTCATGTCAACGACTACCGCGTCACCTTCAATCAACAGCTCCGAAATCGTTTCGCCGCGAAAGTCTCGTTTGCGTGCAAACGTGGGCTGACGGAAACAACGTAATTTCGTTTGCTTGGCTCGACCTTCCGTTTCGATCAGCCGGACCGCAAAGCCCGGATCATGCGGAACAGTGAAATGCTTGGCTTCCTCCAGCGGTGAAGGAATGGCTTTTTTATCCCACGTCTCAACGATTCGAGTCACCTGGACTTGCCGGGAATCGACGTGAAAGAACCATCCCGTTAAGCCCGCTTTGGGTGGCCCTTGTTCCGTTGGAATCACCGGCGCCGGCGTCGTCGCGTTCCACGCCGCTTCCAACGGATACGGAGCATCCACGGCGATCGTGAATCGGAATCGTCGCTCGGGTTCGCCAGCTACGATCAGCAACGAATCGACCATCCGCTCGCCAGTCTTTCGATGGAAAGGCAACCCATGCGGCACAATTGTCAGGCGTTCTTCCTCGGACGCGATCTCGATGTAATCAGACGTTTCGAATCGTTCACCGCCGAAGGTTTGCGCAGAATGATAAATACTGCGTGTCACTGCGGCAGTACTGTCGTTCCAGGCAAACCGCGATGCGAAATAATTATTCCAGGGATCGCCTTCCAGTTGTTTAACATCACTCAGTTCGATCTCAATTTCCAGGATCGAACTGGCACGCCAGACTCGCACGGTCTGACGAAACGAGGCCAGCTTCTCTGATTTGACCTGATCAATAATGTCCCCGAATGTAACAACCTCACCGCACGCGGTACCGCTACGCACAACCTCATGACCGCGACACTGCATCTCGGCGTACTGTGATTTGATCGTCTGGCCCGGCTCGTCTCCGACAGGAATCGTTCGTTCGCGAGGAAAACGAAACGACAACTGTTGGCTCAATCGTTTTGTCCGCTGGTTATGAAAACGGATGTGAGCAATCCCCCCCGTTCGTTCGTTGATCGCAACCTCGAAATGATCGTTTCGCAGCAGCCAATCTTCGGCCAGCGGTTGCTTCGGAACCAACGGTAACGCACCGGTTTCGCTTGCCGGAATCCACGCATATCCGCTTCCGGGGATCTCGACGACGCACGAGGTTCGATCGGGATGAGCTGCGTCAAACTCGACAGCTTTCACCGCTCCTGAGACTGCCGGCGGCGACTTCAGGCCGGGGAGCGGAACGATCACACGCCGAGTAAACGATAACGGATTCAAAATCAAAAACCCGCGTCCGTTTGACGCCGAATGCATGATAATTCGAGCCAGTTTCTGAGCACCTGTTCGCTCGAATTCCTCGATCGAAGCCAGCAGTTCCGCCGGGACACCGTCCTGGTCGCGAACCATTGCTTCCAGTTGTGTCTCGATTGTCTGGGACGCAGTCAAATCAATCGGTTTGGAATAGAGAGCGTTGACGGTCGCGTAACACCAGCTTGCCGCATCCAATCGACGACGCAGGTTCGCATGATCTGTGTACCTTCCGATCGGACGCTTTTCACGCCGAGCGACATGCTGGATCAAGTAAGGCGAAAAGTATTCATTCGGCTTGTAGACGCTGAGCTGACCTGGAAGCTCCGTCTGCTCGAAGAAACGGTCCAGCGTGACGAATCGGCCCAGGCAGGGGGAGTACTTTTGAGACCGACGCAGGTCACCAAACCAGGGGGCTTCGATTTCCGGCCAGCGAGCCAGGATCAATCCGGCCACCTGATCATGATCCATCGATTCCGCCATCCGAGCCGGGAATCGCAGATAACTTGATGCTCCTTCCGCCGCGAGCGGGATTCGACTGAGAGCATCAATCAATGTTCCGTCGACGCCGCGCCAGCGCAGTTTTGTGTATTCTGCATCGGGATAGATTCCGTCATCCAGGACGACATGCAACGCCGCCAGGAAGCCAAACTTCACCAGGATCTGCGGCAAGAGAGGTGTCAGTCCGAATTTGCGACGGCCCCAGACGATCGGCGATTTCCCCAGCAGTTGCTGCCACTGCTTGCGACCCTGTTCAAAGTGATACAGCACACTTTCCAATGGAAGCAACGGGATTGAAGTCTCACGATCTTCACCACCGACAACGCTGATTCGGGCCGCCTGGCACGCTTCGGTGAGTGCCGCAATCAGGCCCGGAGTCTTCTCGCAAATCGCCGTCAGATCGTCAGTGGAAACCAGCAGGCTCCAGGGGACGTTCTGCTTCGATTCAGCCAGTAAATGCTCATGGCCGACATCAGGGACAGCCAGACAAAGATCCAGCAGATAACAATCGACCGGATAAAACCGTTCACGCGCTTCGAGCAGCATCTCGAAGCAGGCACCCAGATGAGTCACCGCCGTTTCACGATCATCAGCGAGTGCCGCTTTCGCCCCGGCTTGTGCTCGTTGAAAGAATCGTGAATCGTCGATATTGCCAAACTGGCGCATCTTGCGTGTCAGCAATTCAATCAACAGCCAGCACGTTCCGAGCGCCAGAAAATCAGCCACTAAATCGGGGTCTGCCGTTAAATGGTCTTCAGTCTCTTCGACAACGTCGTCTGCATTTTCCGAAACCGCATCCGATGAGACAACCGGTTCTGCATGACGGACAGGATCACCCATGCCATCGCCAAATTCCGTTGTTTCCGATGAGTGATCATGCTCGGTCGTCGTCTGTTCCAACGAGACATCGAGTGCCTTCAGCGCCGCAGCGACCATCTCTGCTCGATCCGACAGACCAGAAACGACCGTCGCCCCGGCCCGCGTGGCATCATCGGCCCAGCCATGTGGCAACCAGCCATCAGAAACCGTCGGGATGATGACCAACTGACCTCGCCGAGGAAGAGGCGGATCGTCCGCCCTTCTCCACCGTGGCAGTTCGACTGACCAGGCGAGCAGGGCAGGGTGATAAGCGACAGCAAACGAATTCAACAAACTGGCAGCAAAATCATCCGTTTGTTCCGTCGGAAAATCTTCCAGGCTGTGACAGGGAATCAGAATTTGAATGTCAGGGGAAATCATCGACGTTTACTTGGCTCGTATGAGGCTGAATGTCAGGCAGACATAAGATGATATCGGCACCGATTCGGTTCAGGTAGCAACGTCTTTCTTAGTACGAGCCAGGCAATCGAGAACTCGGCGGTTGAACAAATCGTTCTCTTCTCGAATTCGTTGATGCTTGCGCCGAACCTGCTCTTCCGTGCCGATATTCAGATACGGCCAACCTTCTTCAATCAAGTCAAACGTCAAACGCAACCTCTCCGCAGGGGTCATCCGACGATATTCGGCGAGTTTCTCTTCGCTTTGCATGATGAAAAAACCTGGCCGATGGATGTCATGGAATTTGCGTTAAAACGTATCGGTCGTGCTGGTGCAAAGGCCCATTAACCATCGCCGCAGGGGCGATGGGGCTTATTAGATTCAAACCTATCCGAGAATTTCATGAACAACGCGGCCGGCGACATCCGTCAATCGGAAGTCCCGCCCGGCATTGCGATAGGTCAGACGCTCATGATCCAGTCCCAACTGATGCAGGATCGTGGCGTGCAAGTCGTGCATGTGGACCTTATTGTGAATCGCCTGGCTACCGAATTCATCGGTCTCACCATACGCAAATCCGGGACGAACTCCTCCACCCGCCAGCCAGACAGTAAACCCGCCCGGATTGTGATCGCGTCCGGTCCCGGCTTTTTCGGAATAGGGTGTCCGACCAAACTCGCCCCCCCACCAGACGATCGTATCTTCCAGCAGCCCTCGCCGTTTGAGATCTGCCAGTAACCCGGCCACCGGTCGATCGGTCGCACGAGCGTGATCCGCATGTTTTGGAAGATTGGAATGCTGGTCCCAGGCGGGGTTGGCACTATTGTCGCCGTACGTCACCTGGACGTAGCGAACACCCGCCTCGCTCAACCGCCGGGCCATCAGGCATTGTTTGCCAAAGTCATCCGTGGCTTTCTCACCGATACCATAGAGAGCCTGAGTTTCCGACGTCTCTTTCGAAAGATCCAGCGTATCCGGTGCGGCAGACTGAATGCGCCAGGCCAGGTCGTAACTTTCGGCGACCGCCTGCCACTCCATATCGCGTGGCCGACCCTGCTGTTGAATGGCGTTCAGGCGCGAAACCAGATCCAGTTCCGCCCGACGGCTTCCTTCGGTGTTGGAATCAGTCGACAAATTTCGAAACCGAGCTTCACTCGCCGGCTGTCCGGCACGACCAAGCAGAGTCCCCTGGTGAACCGATGGAAGGAACGCCGGGCCGTAATTTCTTGGTCCTCCGTTGCCGCTGCTGGCACCGATCGACACGAAACCGGGGAGGTTTTCGTTCTCACTTCCAAGACCGTAATGAATCCAGGCCCCCATCGACGGACGCAGGGATGCCGTCGCACCACAGTGCAGGAACAGCGTCGCCGGTCCGTGGGCCACCCCTTCGGTATGCATCGCATGCAGAAAGCAAAGATCATCCACGTGCTCAGCGATGTGCGGGAAAAGTTCCGACACGGCGTGGCCGCATTCGCCGTATCGCCGGAATTTCCAGGGCGATTTCATCACCCGCTGCGGTACCCCCAACTTGCCGGTGTTGGCAAAACTTCGAGCATCATTGAACGGCAACATCTGACCGTCACGTTCGTCCAGCAGCGGCTTCTGATCGAAGCTGTCGACATGACTGACCCCCCCCTGCATGAAGAGGAAGATCACCCGCTTCGCTCGCGGCGGGTGATGCAATGCCACTTCGCGGCCCGACGCCAATCCCGCCAATGCTAACGAGCCGAACCCGCATGCACCGAAGCGGAGTAAATCTCGCCGAGTTCCCTGCAACGGACTATTCATCGTTTCCTCTCAGACTCATTTCGCGCTTTTATAATCTTCTCTGCCGTGCCACTGCTTGACCGTCCTCGGTCAAGCAGTGCTCTTCGACCAAAGTAGCCATCATCGCTCCGCGTGATGTGCATTGTTCGAGAACCCGTCATATTCCAAACTGCATTTTTTCAAAAAGTATTCAAACAAGTCCCCGTTCCCATGCGAAGGTGACGCTTGAATCGTTTTCGACACATGCTCATCACGCGGAGCGATGATGGCTACTTTGGTAAAACCCTGACTTCAATCTTTCATTCACGGGACATAACGGAATTCTATCGAACAAATCAGTACATGAGCGACGTCAGTCCATCTCTCCAGTTCTGACTTCGAGGATGTTCGAACGACTTCCAACAACAGATTCTTTTCCTCCGATGTCGGAACACGTCCCAACAGGCTTTGATGCAGCCAGTTCAGACGTTCATTATTGTCGGTGATTTGAGCGTTCCCCAGCACCCGTTCGGCAATCTGTTTACTTTGCGACTGCACCCAGGAATGGTTCATCAGAAACAACGACTGTGGTGCCACCGTGCTGACGTTGCGAGCACCCGTCACCACGCTCGTGTCGGCCCCATCAAACACTTCCAGGAATTCAGGTATCGCATTACGAAATGCCGGCAGGTAGACGGTTCGCAGCGGCACTTCAACGGGGGGACCATAGTCGGTCTCACGCGTTACGGGATAAGTCGATCCCCCGGGGCATTCGTTCAATACACCACTCACCATCAACATCGTGTCGCGGAGCGATTCGGTGGGCAAACGTCTTCGCGATCGCCAGCTCCACAATCGATGCTCGGGATCACGCGATTCCTGTTCACCCGGTTGCGAAGCAAGGCGGTAAGTCTGCGACAGCACAATCCGCCGGACAAGTTTTTTGGTCGACCAGCCGTCGTCAATGAATCGACGTGATAGCCAATCGAGTAATTCGGGATGAGTCGGCGGTTCACCCGTCGTGCCGAAATTATCCGGTGTCCGGACCAGACCTGCTCCGAACAACCAATGCCAGACCCGATTGACGTACACTCGCGGAACCAGCGGTTGCTCGGTTGATGTCAACCAGCGGGCCAGCTCAAGTCGACCACTCGTCCCTTCGGGAATTGAGGGGACTTCGGTCTGCGTCGCCACCTGCAAAAAACCTCGTGGAACTGTTGGACCCTGATTGCTCACCAGTCCACGAACGTGGATATAGGTATCCGCAGGTTTCGCCGCTTCAGTCACGGATAACACGGTCGGTCGTACCGGACCCGATTTCTGTGCCTCTTTGAGTTCCTTCTCCAGTTCGGCAACAGACTTTTCCAAGGCCTTCTGCTCATCACTCTTTTCAGTTGAAACCACTGGCGTCTGTTTCATCGCAGCCAGTTCTTCTTCTGTCAAAAACTGCACGGCATCAGCAATAACGTGGCCATCAGCCCCTTCGTTCGTCACGATCACGAAGAACTGTCCGTTCGGTTCGTGACGGTAAGTCCCCAGAGACACAAAGTGACTGTCGAGTGGTGGTGCCAGCCGTTCATTCACCTTGACGGTCTTGTCGCCGTCGGCACTTGAAATTTGGATCGAAACATTCGTCGCCCGGTTCGAACCGGGGGTGTAGGCAAATCGGACTTCATACTTGCCCGGTGGCAATTGCTTCGGCTGAAACGTCAGCGACTTATTCCCTAACCCTTCGTGGTCGTCATGCACATAGCCGTCCCCGATGTATGGCTTAACGCTTTGCGAAGCCTTCCACGTGCCGATGACCTGAGCCTCTTTGTCATCGATCACGCGGCCCGTCAGGCTGGCCACGCTACTGATATTCGGTGGCGCCCCACCCACAGTGTTGGTCAGCTTAGCCAGCTTCTGCTTTCGATCCGCCAAATCCTTGGTCATCGAGGCGTTACGATTCTCACGTTCAGCATGAATCGCTTCTTCCTCGGGTTTTAATGGCAATGGTCGTGAGGTCCACATCGAGACGTTCGCGTGCGCCAGCATTGGCGAACTCTTCAAGATCCCCGCCAGTGCGTAATAGTCCCGCGTCGGGATCGGATCGAACTTATGATCGTGACAACGAGCACAGGTCACTGTCTGAGCAAGCAATCCCTTTCCGATCACATCCAGTTGCTCATCAACCACATCCATTTCGAGCGTTTTCTTGTCCTGCTCTTCCAGGTTGTGATTACCCAGAGCGAGATAGCTCGTCGCCACAAGTCGCCGCTGACGTTCAGCAAGCGTCCCATCGGGCAATAAGTCACCCGCAATCTGCTCACGCAGAAATTCATCGTAAGGCCGATCTTCGTGGAACGAGTTAATCACATAATCGCGATAGCGCCAGGCATCTTTGAGAACAAACCCGCGTAGCGTCAGCGATTCGGCGTACCGAGCAATATCCAGCCAGTGTCGACCCCAATGTTCGGCAAACGCTCGGGACGCAAGCAACCGGTCGACCAGTTCCACGTACCGAGTCTCGCTCGGCTCGCGGCAGAAATCGTTCAGTTGTTCAGGCGTCGGCGGCAGACCAGTTAAATCAAAATAGAGTCGCCGCACCAGTTCCTCTGGAGTCGCTTCGGCCACTGGCGTCAGTCCCGACGTCAGCATTTTGGCCAGCAGAAACCGGTCGATATCGGAACGTGTTCCAGGCGCGCTGACATTCGGAACGGGAAAATCCGGAATCGGTCGATAAGACCAATGAGATCGCCCCGCCTCCAGATCGATCCCTTTTCGAGGGGCCCCAGCGTCACCCTCGCGCGGATCAAAAGCCCCCGACTGGACCCAGGTCTCCAACACACGGATTGCGGCGTCGGGCAATTTCCCCTCGGGGGGCATCTGGTAGCTGTCTTTGCTGTAGCGAACCGCTTTAATCAACAGGCTGGCATCAAGATCCCCGGCGACAATCGCTGGACCACTGTCACCCCCCGTTTTCCAACCGGCACGAGAATCCAGCCGCAAACCACCTTTAATCTTCGCCTCGCCACCATGACACGACAGACAATGACGAGTCAGAATCGGCCGCACTTGTCGTTCAAAGAATTCCCGTTGAGCCGCCTGATCAGGCTCCTCGGCCGTAGCGACAACACTCGCCACGATCCAAGCCATCAAAACAAAGAAAAGATCTCGGCCCGGCCCGTACATGAAATTGACCCGTTAAACATCAAAAGCACTTGATATCTGAGAATACTCATCGCGTAAGTCCGAGGCAAGCAGTCTTCCGTAGCGTCGGCTTCCAGCGAACGAATGGACTGAAAATTCCGAATATTCAGGCAGATCGAAGACGCTGTCGAATCCTTTTCGCTCCGAGGCTGTCAGTTTTCGTAAGTTGAGAATTGTGAGCCACGACCCGTAGCATGGGCTTCAGCCCGTGCGACACAAAATCTTGTGCGGGCTAAAGCCCACACTACAAAAACGGACAGCCTTTCCGCGTGATGAGCATGCGTCGAAAACGATTCGAACGTTGCCGACGCATCATGACAGATATTCCGTTCGAATTTCTGATTTGAGAACGTGCGGATTGTCATTTTGAAGGTTTTCGAATAATGCTCATCACGCGGAGCGATGATGGCTACTTTGGTCTGAGACGAAGCCTCGCTGCAGTCTTCTCCGTGACCTCAGTGTCTCCGTGGTGAAATCTTTCTTCTCTTAAAGATACAATAAAACACGAGAAAGATGTCGAATGATTTTTTTATCGTGCTTTTCAAACCGTCGATCGGATTGGGTGTCACCATGAAGATGTTTGATCGAATTGGACTAAACTCGTTGATCGTGGTCTTGTGCTGTAGCGGCTGCTTGAACGCCGTGGCCCGTGCTGAGGACGCGACGGACGTCAGTGATGCCGCGGTTCGAGCAGCGGTGTCGCGAAGTCTGATCTTCCTGGAAACGGAAGGGGTGGCCTGGATGCGCGATCGCGGTTGTGCGTCGTGTCATCATGTTCCGTTCCTGCTGTGGTCGCATCGAACGGCTCAGGCTCACGGGTTGGATGTCGATGCCACGAAACTGGCGGAATGGGACGAGTGGACTCGAAAAGATTCCCTGTCGCATCGCAATCTATTCCGTCTGCAGAATTACGATCTCGGCAAAGTTGAAGCTGCGATGCTGCCGGACGGGGTGAAGGAAAAACTCAAGCCGCTGATTGAAGAACCATTTAAGACCGAAGAAGCCTTGCTGGCGAAATTGGCAACGCTGCTGACTGAGGAGGAACGACAGTCGTATCAGGCCATTGTGCTGAAGACCGCCGAGCGGACACCGTACGCCGTGGATCGCGCGGGGGGTGGATTGGATGTGCTGGGTCTATTGCTCTTTAGCAATCAGGGGACGGCAAGCGTTTTGGCGCAAACCGAATTTCGCGAGGGAGTGATCGAACTGATGAACCAGATTCAGTTGGAGGACGGTTCATGGACCCCTGGGTCTCAGTTCGCCACGATGCGTCGCTGGCCGCTCCCCGCAGCGAATCAGGCGACAACGATGTGGGCCACGCTGGCACTCGCACCCTATGAGACTCGGGAATCAAAACGATCAGCCACCATTGAGAAAGCAATCGCCTATCAGCGTCAACAACCGCCGAATCTCGATAATCGAGAATGGCTGGCCACTCGATTGTTGTTTGAGCGGGAATTCGGTTCGGCCGATGACGTCGCCAGATGGCGTCAGTTATTACTGGAGAACCGCAACGCGGACGGTGGTTGGGGCTGGGAAAAAGGAGTTGCCAGCGATTCGATGACAACGGGCTTGGCGATTTACGTCCTGGCCAAGGCCCCCGACCCCGATGATTTCAAGGTGTTACAAGAAGCACGTTCGTATCTGGTGAAATCGCAGCAACCGGATGGCTCGTGGTTGACCCCCTCAAAGAACATCACCAAGTCGACAGACCCGGAACGACTGCAAGCCCGCGACGAAATCTACCATTACTGGGGGACCGCGTGGTCGGCGATTGGATTGCTTGAAACGCTGGGCAAAGCTGGCGATTGAGTTAAATCACTATCCCGCAACTTGGATCTTTTCCGGCGAATTTGTCATTCGAACTTTCTCTTAAAATACCGCCGCCCCCGCCAATGTGGGAAAATCCCACTTGCAATTGTTTCCCACCTTATGTTAGAATGGTGCTGGAGTTGCAACAGGAGAAGACCGTATGCCGACCGAAATTCGCACAACCGATGCAAAAGGGCGACTTGTATTACCAAAGTCGTTTGCGAACGCGACAGTGATTGTCGAACAGGTCAGCGAGACTGAGGTTCGTATTCGGCGTGCCAAGGTCGTCGCTGAAGACGATCTTCCCTTCGCTGAAGAATCGGCGACATCGCTAAACGACGAGGCTCGTGACCAGTTTCTGGAACTGCTTGCCAATCCCCCTGTTGCCAATCGAGCTCTCCAGAAAGCCGCTGTTCGTCATAAGGGACGTCGTGGCTGACTGGATCATTGAACAATTCAACAAGGACCACGACCGATCGACCTTCGATTGTGGCAAAGCTTCGCTCGATGATTTCATTCGTGCTCGCGTTAGCCAGTACGAAAAGAGACACCTTGGAAAGACCTTTGTCGCTGTCCGTGCTGGAGAAAACCGGGTCATCGGCTATTACACGCTTGCGGCCGGCGCGATCGCATTCGAAAACCTTCCTCCAGGTGCGTCCCGTAAACTGCCCCAGCACCCGGTTCCGGTCGTTCTTCTGGCTCGACTCGCCGTGGACCAATCGGCTCAAGGAATCCGTCTGGGAGAAGGTTTGTTACTGGACGCGCTTCAGCGAACCCTGGATCTTTCCAAAAGCCTCGGCATCCATGCCATCAAAGTCGACGCGCTGGACGACTCCGCAGCGACATTTTATCGCAAATACGGATTCAAGCCGCTGATGAATGATCTACGCCACTTGTATCTCCCGATGAAAACCATCGAAGATGTTCTTGGCTGATTTACTGACCAGTTATCGGTGATTGAGTAACGCTTTGGCTGAAGTGAATTGGCTCCAATTTGCAATTCACATCGCAAGTTTCTGTTGCATCGTCACTGACACTGATTCAAGACGTCGTCTCCATAAGAATTATTGATTTTTTTCTGTAAGCCAATCGGAAAACGGAAATCTCGTTCGTTCTGTTTGCAGGACAGCAGCAACGATGTGTTGCTTCTTCGAAACGAGTTTACCGGTTGGGAATTTTCATTATGAAAAAATTCGTGTGGGGTACATTGTTGGCGGTTCTGGGATTGGTTGGATTGTTTGTCTCTGGAGGACGCGGTTCTGGTGAATTGCGGGGATATTTCCGGGCTTCGGCTGACAAGACGGTTGATGGCCTGGTCGCGTCGCTCCCCAAGGAAATCTACCACTACTGGGGAACCGCCTGGTCCGCGATTGGCCTGTTGGAAACGCTGGGAAAGCCGGGGAATTGATTTGTGTTGTCCGCACGCTATCCCATTGAGGTCCGCAATATTAAATTGATCAAATCTCATTCCAACGGTCAAAACAAAATGACCTTGTAAGCAGCTCGACAACAGACCCTGTTCCCGCCAGTGAGGTATCCCGCCGATGTTGATCGAAATTTTGACCGCTTGCGTGTTGTGTGTTGGTGAATGGCCTCAGTTCCGTGGCCCGAACTCGGACGGTCACGCTGCTGGCCCGGCAACGCCGCTGGTCTGGTCGGATACCGAAAGTGTAGCGTGGAAGACTCCGATTCCCGGTTTGGGATGGTCGTCTCCGGCGATCGTAGATGGCCGGGTGTTTCTGACCACGGCGGTGCCGCAGGGTGCAGGGCTGTCGCTTCGCGCGTTGGCTGTGGATGCCAGGACGGGAAAAATCGTCTGGGACCGGGAAGTTCGGGCGATCGAGAAGGCTCCTTCGATCCATGCGAAAAACAGCCATGCCAGTCCGACGCCGATCGTTAAAAACGGAAAAGTTTACGTTCATTTTGGTGCACAGGGGATGGCTCGGCTGGCGGCTGCCGATGGAACTGTGGAATGGCTGAATACTGAACTGGAATATCCGCCAATGCATGGCAACGGCGGTTCGCCCGTTCTGCATGACGGCAAGCTGGTGGTCGTTTGTGATGGGAGCAAGAACCCGTACGTCGCCGCTGTTGATGCCGAGACGGGGAAGGTGGCGTGGAAACGTCCTAGGTCGGTGGAGGCTCGTATCAGCCATTCATTCGTGACGGCAACCGTAGCTGTCGTCGATGGTAAAGCCCAGGTGATGGCACCTGGCCCGGATCACTTTGCGGCCTATGATCTGAATGACGGAACGGAACTCTGGAAGGTGATGGCACCGGGCTGGTCGGTGGTCCCTCAACCGACGCTTGGGCATGGCCTGGTGATTTACAACCATGACTATGACCATCCCGAATTAATTGCGATCAAGCTTGGCGGCAAGGGAGACGTGACTGATTCTCACGTTGCCTGGCGAACGAAGCGCGGGGCACCGAGTACGCCATCTCCACTGCTGGTGGGGGATGAGCTGTATTTTGTGTCTGATGGAGGAGTTGCCTCGTGCGTCGACGCGAAGACGGGCGATCGGCATTGGATGGAGCGACTTGGCGGCAACTTTTCGGCGTCACCGGTCTATGCCAACGGTCGGGTTCTGTTTCTGAACGAAACCGGTTCGGCAACGTGGGTCAAGCTGGGTCGGGAATTTGAAGTTTTGGGTACGAATGAAGTTCCCGGTCGGACATTTGCGACGCCCGCCTTTTCCGAGGGGGCAATGTATTTGCGAACGGACGAGAATCTTTACAAGTTCGTTCGGTAATTGATCGCCGGCCACCGTGGTGGAACTTTAATCACCAATTCGATGTTGTATTGTTAAATTTTTTCGATTCGGAAATCCCGATAATCGGATTTTTTTGGCGATTTTTCGGAAATGTTATTGACAAATCCCCCGCATATGACGAAAATATAAAGCACAACCAGTTTGGTGATATATTTGGATGTGGCAGAAGTCGCACCAACCGTAAAACACATTGCGAAGCTGACCGGCAAAAGCTGGAGGCGGATGCTCAGACTTTGGAAGTCTGTATGTTTTCTTCAAATTCAACTTGTTGAAGCCGCCCCCCCGAACATGGGTTCGTTTGGCAGTTTGTTAGCGGCCACTAGTGATATTTCTCTTGTTCACAAGTACCACATTAAACGGTGGCCTCTTCTGAGCATTTCGAATCATCTGCCCGCCTCGTGCTGCCACGTTTACCCCCCTTAATCGCCCCGTCTGCACCCCTGTTGCTGCGTGAGTCTTCGTGATCTCGCGCGGACGCCACCGGTGATTGCAGCGCAAGAGTCTCTATGCGCTTGGGACGCTCCACGAATGGAGCGGATTTTTCTGACCACCTGAATTTTCTCATTGTCGTTAGGATTGAAAATGAATCGTTTTGAACCCCGCCGCCGTCGTTCTCATTATGGTTTTACGTTGATCGAATTGCTGGTGGTGATCGCCATCATTACAGTTCTGATTGCACTGCTTTTGCCCGCAGTTCAGCAAGCTCGTGAAGCGGCCCGCAGGACGCAATGTCGCAACAACTTGAAGCAGCTTGGCCTGGCTCTGCATAACTACCACGATGTCAATAACGTGTTTCCGATGGGTTTCAGTGACAGCGTGATGGGCAATACTGAGATTCTCGGTGATGGATGGGCATGGGGTGCGGCCGTGCTCCCGTTCCTGGATCAGGTCAACCTCTACAACCAATTCAACTTTAATACCAACCCTTACAACTGCGTGACGTGTGGGGCCGTTCCGACGGGGAATCAGGCCCTTGTCGCGACGCCACTTGCTGCATTTCGTTGCCCGACGGACGTCAACCCTGGCGTCATTTCCAATAATCCTGGTAGTGCGGCAGCGGGAAAAGGGACGAATGCTGTGGCCCTATCAAATTACATGGGATGCGGCGGTCCGTTCGATGGTTCACCCTGCGTGGCGAGCGCGTCAAACGCGACGGTTCCCGTTCCAGAAGCAAGGAATATCGGCCTGTTTCGAACCAACACCAGCGTCAGTTTTCGAGATATCTACGACGGCACGTCCAACGTCTTCGCCGTAGGTGAGGTTCGTTATATCCCGAACGGAACCGACTCGACCGGTGCGGCGTACGGGTCCAGCCGTCAGTTCATTTACGGCAATGTGACAACCGGCGGCGGGCCTTTGTGCAGCAATAACGGCTACAACAACAACGGCTTTCATCTGCATGGCCGATGGACTCGCGAGAAGATTAATGTTCCGCTTTTAGCGGCGCTCAACCCAGATCGGTCGTTTCATAGCCTGCATGTCGGCGGAGCTCATTTCCTGATGGCGGATGGGGCCGTCAGGTTCGTCAGCGAAAACATTGACCACACCAACACGAATTATGTCGCCGGTCCTCCATCGAATCTCAACGGTCCTTACGGGACATATCAGCGGCTGGGAGCGATTAATGATGGTCAGGTCGTATCCGACTTCTAGGACGATTTTAGTTTTGGGCCGTTCCACGACTCTTTTTTTGGAAAACACATTATGCGTGGTTCATATTTGCGAACAATGCGAAAAACATGTCTCGGCGTTGCGTTGGTTGTCTTCGGGCTTGGTTGTGGACGCAGTAGCGGCCCATCGCTCGGTACCGTCACGGGGACGGTAACTCTCGATGGTGAGCCACTTTCTGGCGTGAGGGTGACTTTCGTTCCTCAAGAGAAGGGGTCCCCTTCTTACGGCGTCACCGATGAAAATGGCAGCTATCGGTTGTATTTCAATCAGAAACGCTTCGGTGCCGAATTGGGCACCCACAACGTTGTCCTCCAAAACTGCGAACGGGAAACCGATGATAGTGGTAAGCCAGTTGATGATACACCGATCGTGCCGATTCCCAGGAAATACCAGCTACCAGGCCAATTAACGGCAGACGTCGATTCGGGTCGAAACAGCATCGATTTTGACCTGGAACCGGAGACCCGGCAAAAACAGCAAGCGACAAATGCCACTCGCACCGCCAGCAAATAGCCGGAGCCAGCATCCATTGATGTTCCGAGTCGAAAGATTTTGCAACAAAACTGTTGTCGGACGTTCAGGAACTTCGCACAATTATTGTGATTCAGTTGGGCTATGTCAGTCAGGGGAATTATCTTGCGTCAGACGATTTCAAAAAATAAGCAATCGACGGGCCAACAACCACTTCGGACTTGTGCTCAGCGATTGCTGATCGCCGTCGTCTCATCGGGACTGTGTTCGATATCAGCGGCGTACGCTGCCCCACCCTCCACGCCCAGCGACCCAGCAAAGGTCGAGTTCTTTGAGAAGAAGATCCGGCCATTATTGCTGGAGAATTGCATCAATTGTCATTCGGAGGAAAACGGCGGCAAAGGCAACCTTCGCGTCGATGACCGGAACGGTCTGATCGAAGGGGGTGGGCGTGGTCCCGCCATCAAGCCCGGAAAACCGGAAGCAAGTCTATTGATCAAGGCGGTCCGTCATAAAGGCCCGTCGATGCCTCCGAATAAGACGCTCACCGACGAACAAATCGCTGACCTTGAGAAATGGATTCTCGATGGTGCTGCATGGCCCGCGATCGAGGTTCCTGAGGATCTTACGAAGCCGAAACCCGAATATGACGAACTGAAGAAAACCCATTGGTCTTGGCAGCCTCTCAAGGAGGTTGCTCCCCCTCAGGTTGCCAACGAAGCATTCGTCATCAACGGGATCGATCGATTCATTCTCGCCAAATTGAATGAAGCGGGTTTGCAGCCCGTTCAAGATGCCGACAAGCTGTCGTTGATCCGCCGCGTGACGTTTGACTTGACCGGCCTTCCGCCCACTCCGGAAGAAATTACGAAATTTGTGGAAGATAACCAGCCGAACGCATTTGAAAAAGTGGTCGATCGGTTGCTGAAGTCGCCCGCCTTTGGCGAACGATGGGGCAGGCACTGGCTGGACGTTGCTCGTTATGGTGAATCTTCAGGATCGGCAAGGAACATCCCTTTCCCGCATGCCTGGCGATATCGTGACTATGTGATCGAATCGTTTACCAGCGACAAGCCGTATAACCATTTCATTCGGGAACAGATCGCGGGCGACTTGCTTCCAGCAAACTCACCAGCCGAGAAGGCTGACCAGTTAGTGGCCACCGGCTTTCTGGCGATCGGTGTGAAAGACGTGAATCAACGATTCAAAGTTCGGTTCACGATGGACAACATCGATGAACAGATCGATACCGTCAGCCGGTCGATCCTGGGTTTGACGGCCAGTTGTGCCCGTTGCCACGATCACAAATTCGATCCGATTCCAACTGTCGATTACTACGCTCTCGCTGGTATTTTTCACAGCAGCGACTTGTGCGCCGGGGTGAGAAGTAAGATGGGCGGAGGCGGACTCGACTACTACGACTCGGCGATGCTTCTCCATGTCGGCACCGATTCAAAGCCCGACCCGAATATCGCCGAAAAGATCGAAGCGGCCAAAGAGGTTTATGAAAAGGCGAAAGCCGAATTTGAAGCGATTCGTGGCACACCGGAGGGATTATCACTCGGTCCCAACGGCCGACCAAAACAACAACCATTCAGACTTCGCATGGATAAAGCTCAAAGAGACTTGTTCGCACTGACAGATCCGGCGGTGACAGGAAAAGTTGCGTACGGCGTTCGCGAAGGAAAGAAAATTGGCGATACCGAAGTACGTGTACGCGGTGAAGCCGAGAAGATTGGCCCGTCGGTTCCACGTGGTTTCCTGAGTACGCTCGAGTTTCCCGATCAGCCGAAAGTCAATCCGAATCAGAGCGGACGACTTGAACTCGCTCAGTGGCTTACCAGTGAAAAGAATCCGCTGACACAGCGCGTGATCGTCAACCGGATCTGGCAACATCTGTTTCAACAAGGCATCGTCACGACCGTCGACAATTTTGGAACGACGGGTGATCGACCATCGCACCCGGAATTGCTCGACTACCTCGCGAAACAGTTTGTCGAAGGGGGATGGTCTGTCAAGAAGCTGGTACGAACCGTCGTGCTGAGCCACACGTATCGTTTGAGTGCCGAATCGACCGCCGCCAACTTTGCTGTCGATCCTGCCAATCGGCTGGTCTGGAGACACAGCCCACGTCGACTGGATGCAGAGGAAATTCGCGATGCAGCGCTGGCAGCCTCGGGAAAACTGAACCTGGCACGGCCCGAGGGTTCGCTCGCGAAAGATTTCAAAGTAATGGAAATGCGTAACAATGGACCTGAAGCACGAGGTTTGATCGACAAATCGAGTGAAAGCGTTCATCGCAGCGTTTTCCTGCCACTCGTTCGCGGAGTGACTCCACGAGCTCTCGAAGTCTTCGACTTTGCCGAGCAAGGCATGGTGACAGGGAATCGCGATTCAACAACGGTTCCAACGCAGGCACTGTATCTGTTGAATGATCCGTTCGTGCGACGTCAGGCGTTAGCTTTCGCTGATCGACTGCTAAAAAACACCGAGCAAAATGACTATGACCGCGTGAATCTTGCCTATCGCCTGGCGTTTGGCCGACCAGCGACACCAGCCGAGATTGACCGGGCAAATAGTTACTTGAGCGAATTCGAGGCGATCTCAAAAGAGACCTTCGCAGCTACCCGGAAACCGGAATCGACTCTTGTCGCTGACGCCACTGCCACGACGTCTGTCCCTGCTGCTGCGGGTCAGAATGCATCTTCAGACGCGTCGGCAGCCGCATCGCAAGGATCGAATCAGACGAACGCCGGAAGTGCGGCACCGACGCTACCGGTGATTCCAGCAAACCCTGACGATATCGATCCAACCGATGCGCCAGTCAAAGAGGTCGTTATTGAAGCGAAGGACCCGAGAACCGCTGCCTGGACCAGCTTTTGTCAGGCGCTGCTGGGGACCGCTGAGTTTCGATATCTGAAATAAACCGGTTCGAATTTCCATTTTGATTTTCAACACGATTCATTACATAAAATTCAATCGATCTACAGGACTATCGCATGTTCGACAAAAATGATTTGCCGATTCTGAATTCAAACCAGATTACCCGACGACAGGCTTTGAAGGCTGCCAACGCGGGGTTCGGCTACCTGGCTCTGGCAAGTTTATTGCGAGAGACAGCGCCACGGACCGCTGCGGCCAGCCAGGAGGCGGCGGCCGATCGACCGCTGGCACCCAAACCACCACAGTTCCCGGTCAAAGCCAAGCGGATCATCTTCTTGTACATGGATGGGGCCACGTCCCAGATGGATACGTGGGACTACAAAGCGAAACTTCAAGAAGACGACGGCAAAGTCGGTCCTGGCGGAGGAACACTCACGGCATCAAAATTCAAGTTTGCCCAATACGGTGAAACAGGAACCTGGGTTTCCGAGCTCTATTCGAACGTGGCAAAACACGTTGATAAGCTCTGTTTCATCCGGGGACTGCATACTGATACGCCGGCCCATCCTCAAGCGGTAATTCAACTGCATACGGGTGCCGCTCAAGCACAACTGACCCGTCCGTCGATGGGGGCGTGGTTGATGTACGGATTGGGGACCGAGAATCAGGATTTGCCTGGATATATCACGATCAATCCACCACCGAACTTCGGCGGTGCGGTCAACTACGGCAGCGCCTTTCTGCCCGCTCACTACCAGGGAACAAGGATCAATGACACTGGTTATCTGCCGAACTTAAAGGCACAAACAGCGACGTCGTTGCAGCGGCGGCAGATCGATCTGCTTCAGTCGATGAATCGTGATCTCGCTGCAACGCCGGGTGCCCCGGACCAGCTTGAAGGGGTCATTCAATCCTACGAGCTCGCCTTTAAGATGCAGGGAAAGGTCCCTGAATTATTGGATATCTCGAAAGAGCCTCAACATGTACTCGACGCTTATGGAGTCAAGCCGGGTCCCGACGGTGCCTTTGCCCGTCAGTGCTTGATGGCACGACGATTGAGTGAAGCGGGTGTCCGGTTCGTCGAGATCTGCCAGCCGGGATGGGATCACCACACAAACCTGCATAAGGGGCTGATCAAGAACTGTGCTGCGACGGATCAGCCAACAGCAGCACTGCTTGCCGATCTTGAACAACGAGGAATGCTGGAAGATACGCTGGTATTGTTCGGCAGCGAATTCGGTCGACTTCCAACCGCGCAGGGACAAGACGGCCGCGATCACAACATTACCGGCTACCCGATGTGGTTGGCGGGTGCTGGGGTGAAGAAAGGTTTTTCATACGGAGCCACCGACGAATATGGAAGACATGCTGTCGAAGGCCGCATGCACACGACCGACCTGCACGCCACATTACTCGCCCTGATGGGTCTTGATCACGAGTCGTTAACCTACCGTTATGCTGGCCGTGATTTCCGATTGACCGATGTCAAAGGAAATGTGGTCCGAGAGATTTTTGCCTGAAATCGAAATCGTCTTGTCTGAGGGTGGTCGTGAAACGACCACCCTTTTTTTGATTCCGTTTCGATTTTCAGCTCACAAGCGAACCGTCAACCGATCGTGTAAATAAACGGTGCCAGGGCCGATGTTTGTACGAAGAACAAGATCATTCCCAGCATCAGCAGAAACAGCAGTACCGGCAACAGCAGATAATGGCCACGTTCGGCGAAGAAGATCAAAGTTTCGGCGAACAACGAGACTAACGACCGCGAGCCCTTTTGTTGGACATCGCTGGTAATTGCATCTGGTACCGACTGTGGCAACGCTTCCCATCCTGTGGTCAACGTCGGTGGTTGAGTGTCCCATGAGTGAAATGGATGTGATCCCCCGCGCCGTCGGCGTTCCCACCAACCCAAGGGGGACATCAAACCGAAGTAGACGACCGTTAAAAGCACGGTCATGACCACCCGTCCTTGGAGATGGGCCAGCCCCATCCAGAGTCGACGTGGCCAGTAAAGCGATTGAGGTAACGCGGTCCCCAGGAAAAGCAGCAACAGACCGGCAGTCATCATCATTCGCCAGAACCAGTCGATCTGGCTGATGACACAGAACCAGCAGAATCCCCCCAGCAACGAAAATAGCCAGCCAATCGTCAAACCGAAATTTGTCAATTGGCGGATCTCGTCCGTCTCGCGCCGTTCATCGAGTCGGCGGAGATATCGTGATCGCGTGAAGACTTGATTGGTCTCAGTCGAGTTCAAAGCGTTGAAGCCATTTGGCACGAGCAGCCTCGTCCATAGGGGGGTGTGGTTGACGGGTTCGTTCCAGATACCGGTTTCCGACGACAAGGTTGTCAATTTCGGTGGCCATGAAACAGCGATAGGCGTCTTCGGCCGTGTTCACGATCGGTTCACCACGGACGTTAAACGACGTGTTGACGATCACACTGCAACCGGTCTGACTTTTGAAATTGCCTATGACGCCGTGCATAAACGGATTTCGCTGGACATCAACGGTCTGCAGCCTTGCTGAATAATCGACGTGGGTGACCGCAGGGATCTCGGATCGAGTGAGTTTCAACAAGTCGATACCGAACTTGTCAGTCTGTTCCACGGCTTTTCTCAGCCTTTCAGCGACCGGATAAACGAGCAGCATATAAGGACTTTCCTGGCGGCTGTCGAAATAGGCTGCTGCATCTTCGGCAAGTACCATCGGAGCGAATGGCCGAAACGATTCACGAAACTTCACCTTCAAGTTCATGCGAGATTGCATCGTTTCAGATCGAGCATCGCCGAGAATCGATCGCGAACCAAGTGATCGAGGTCCAAATTCCATCCGCCCCCGTGCCACCGCAACGACTTTTCCAGATGAAATGTCGGCAGCAATTCGGCGCTGTAAGGCTGTCTCATCAAGGACATCCCAAACAGCGCCGAGCGTACGAAGAATGGCATCATCCTGGGACGATTCCGGCGGGATATCAGGCCCTAAGAAAGCCCCTTGCATTCCGTCAGGACTGGCAACCGACCTGGGCTGACGTAACTCCCGATGCCAGAAACTCAATGCCGCACCGAGTGCCCCCCCTGCATCGCCTGCAGCGGGCTGAGTCCAGATTTGTTTGAAGGGACCGTCAGACGATAGCTTGCCCGTTGCCACGCAGTTTAAGGCGACGCCACCCGCCAGCACCAGTTGATCAAGCCCGGTACTCTTGTGGATAAACCTGCCCATGCGCAGAAGGGACTCATTGATCACGGTCTGGATACTGGCCGCCAGATCCATTTCCCGCTGCGTCATCTGCGACTCGGGCTGACGAGGCGGACCATCGAACAATTCATGAAACGCTGCTGAAGTCGTGGTCAGTCCCGTGGCGTAACCGAAGTACTTTTGATTGAGCAGCATCGTTCCGTCATCCATCAGGTGAATGACGCGCTTCAGAATCCGATCTGCATAGACCGGCCGTCCATAAGGGGCAAGGCCCATCAACTTATATTCGCCGCTATTAATTTTGAAACCGCAGTAGTACGTAAAGGCCGAATACAATAGACCGAGTGAATTAGGAAAGCGGAGTTCCTCGCGAAGATCAATCGTCGACTGCGACCCAATGCCCCAAGTCGCTGTCGACCACTCGCCAACACCATCGATGGTGAGGATTGCAGCCTGATCAAATGGAGAGGGATAAAATGCGCTCGCTGCGTGTGAGCGATGATGGTCGACAAAATGAATCTTACGTTTGACGTTCAGTTCAGCCGAGATTTCACGTTCGAGCCAAAGTTTTCTGGTCAACCATTCTGGCAACGTATGAAGGAAACTGCGAAGACCCTGCGGTGCCGTCAGCAGGTACGTCATCATGAGGCGTTCGAAATGAACGAGAGGACGCTCATAGAAAACGATGTGGTCGATCTCCTCGATATCGAGACCAGCCTGCTCAAGGCACCAGCCGACGGCGTGATGGGGAAACGACGGATCACCTTTAATTCGCGTGAATCGTTCTTCCTGCGCTGCGCCGATGATTTGCCCATCGACGATTACCGCAGCGGCAGAATCGTGATAAAAAGCGGAAATACCAAGAATCGACGTCATTGCACCCTTTCCGTCGATGGCGGCTGGCGTTCCGTCTTGTCTAATTCCAAGTTCAGTCGGCGATTGGTCGGCTGGACGTCAGCCTTCAACAGGATGACTGAGGCTTCGCGACTGGAGAGTTCAGCAGGGATCGTCCAGCTCAATTCGGTTCCGTGTACCAACCCGAGATCACTCCACTCTTCCGTATCGTAGAGTTCCACGGGATCGTAGGTGGACAGCCAAAGACGAGCCGATTTGAGCCCGGCACCGCTCAGGCGAATCCTGCTTAGCGGTACGGGCTGCTCCAGCGCAAGAAGCACCGTCGGGATTTCGAGTGGCATCGTCGGTAAGAATTCATCAGTTTCGGGATACGTCAGTTCAAATGTTCCTGTTTCGGTTTGCGGCTTCAAATCCAGATTAAAAGGCAACCAATCATTGATTTGGACATTTTCAGAAGTCGATGACTTGAGCCCCAGAAGTTGCGGGTAATCTTGTTCTAATCGATCGACAGTTTGCCGTGCGAGAAACGCCGTGGCACGAGGCCCCGGATGTCCGTCAGCCGGATTGATGCCCCACATTAAGGCGTTCGGTCCGATAGCTTCCGTCTGTGGAAATCGCTGAATGAACGCAGGCAAGTTGTCGAGAACCGGAATCCCCGCATCGCGCCAGAGCGGCAGAACTTTGTCATAAGAAAATGCGATTCGCTCGGCGATCGGAGCTTCAGGCAGCGTGATCATCAATCCCGGAATTTGAACTTCATTGAGAAACAGCCTGACATCTGTGACCGTTTGACGATAGAGATTGAAGTTTTCACCGTCGTGAATTCGACGCAGCCAATCCGAATATTCATAACCATATTCAGCCCCGAGATAGCTCTTTGCCAGCTTGTCGTTTCTTCGGGTATTGAACAAATCGAGCAATCGAGGGGTCACTTGCCGAAGCAGCGATTGAACGCGGCCCGGAATCGGGCTGGCGAGCTGGCTTGTGTTGATCTGTTTGACGATCCGTTCATCTGGATCGTTGGTGACAAACCCCCACAGGATCAGATCCGGTTGAAATTGCGGAACAACCTTTCTTGCCAAGTCCAGCTCTTCATGCGTTGACATTCCCGAGCGTCCTGCCGCAATGACTTCGACATCGTTGTAACCACGACGTCTGAGTTCGATGGAAAGCTGACGCCACCACATGTGATTTAACGTCATATAGGGCGCGCCCCAGACGTACGAATCACCCATTACGAGAAGTCTTCGCTTCTTGACTCGTTCTTGAGACACCTCGTGACCAACCCATGCACGCACGTCGGGTGCGTTCGCAGTCGTCAATTTGGGTAAAAGCACTGCACGAGATTTACGATTGAGGTTCAAGTCGATCACTCGGTTATGACGCTTCCATCCGTCGGACGCGACCAGACCACGACGTTCTAATCCGGCGAGAATCCAATGATCGAACAACACGGCGGATGCCGCGACAACGACCAACGATAAGACTGCGTAACGAACGGAAGTCCACGGGCAGATTCGCCATGTTTTTCGTCGCCATCGGATGTTAGCCAATGCCCGCATGAGCGAACCGTACCCTGCAAAAAAGGGGAAATCTTATTGGCTTGCGAGGATAGTGACTTGGAATCGCCGACGGAAGCCACGGAATCAGAAGTTGGAAACCGATGTGTCAGCCTTAAGCATCCTTGCAGAAAATTGTCCGGTCGAGTGTTATCTTGTGTTTCTTCGTATCGACCCCATCCAAACGATTGTTCTTAATCAAGGATCAAATCATGTCCGCGTTTATCTATTGCCTGAATGCCAGCACGATTCGACCGACACCGATTCTCGACAAAATTCGGATTGCCGGTGAGACGGGATACTCGGCCATCGAACTTTGGCACGATGAGATTGAGGCTTACGTCGCGGCGGGCGGGAAGTTGATGGACATTCGTAAGGCGCTGGACGATCAACGGCTTCAGCTTCCAACCACGATCTACCTGCGTGGCTGGTGCGACACGACCGGCGCCGAACATGCCGCAGGACTCGACGAATGTAAGAAGCGACTGGAAGACGCTGCGAAACTTGGGGCGATCTATTCGATCGCCAGCCCGGCGGGAGGAAAAGTCGATGTGGCCCTGGCCGCCCGTAATTATGCCGAACTGCTGAATCTGGGCCTGTCGTTCGGCGTTAAGCCAGCGATGGAATACCTGGGGTTTGTTGAGCAGATTAATACGATCGAGTCGGCGGTCGAAATCATGACCCTTTCCAAACATCCGGAAGCGACGATTGTCGTTGATCCGTTCCACAACTTCCGAGGTGGTGGCCCCTTCTCATCCCTCAGCCTGCTGCGTGGTGATCAGATTGCCATCAGCCATTTCAACGATTCCCCCGCGTCGCCACCGCGCATCGAGCAGCACGATCACAGCCGAGTCTTGCCAGGGGAGGGGCATTGTGATCTGAAACAATGGTTGGGATTGCTCAAGCAGATCGGGTACACACGCTGGTTGTCTCTGGAGTTATTCCGGGAAGACTTGTGGGCACGCGATCCGAAGGAAGTGGCTCGGATCGGACTTGAATCGATGAAGGCTGTGGCTGAAGCATAAGCGGGACCGTCTCTTAATGTGCCACTGTATGACCGTCTTCGGTCATGCAGTGCACTTCTCGATCGAAGTTGATAAGTCGAAGCCACTGCGTCGGAGCAGACTCCGATGCGGCAGTGCACCTTGTTGGATCTCGGTTTCAATTCGTTTCGACGGGCTTCCCCTTCCCCGGCCAGTGGGGTGGCGCGACCAGGAACGAGATCAGCACGAGCAGGCCAAACAATGTGTGAGCCATCGTGAAGACCCATTTGGGCGCGTCGTAGAACATCACGTTATGGACGAGTTTGGCCATGAAGCTGTCTGAATATGTTTCTTGCAGGGCAAGTACCCGAAGCTGATTTTCCCAGTCGGTCAACGGGCAACTGATCCCCGCCCAGGCCTCGGCGACGACGATGGCGATCATCAACAGATGCCCGCATCGCCACCAGAAGTTTCGTGTCCACTTGCCTCGACAAAGAATTCCAATCCAGATTGCCGGAAGTCCCAAAACCACCGTCAGGAAGTAAACCAGGTGGATGAGCATCACTGCGTCGGCGGCGAGTCGATAGAAGAGCGTCATGTGATGTACTGCGGTCACTGGTTGAGATTGTTCCTGGTGGTACACCTGACCCCAGTTTCAACGTGTTTCCTTGTTTGAGCCGGGGCCAAACAGTTTTGCCACGCAATCTGCGATAATCTTGTTCTCGCCGTCCGCTTTCTCCTGTTGAAGTGCCTTCCATAGCTCGGCACCACGATCAACAGTCGTCTTCAATTTGGCTGGCAGTCGATCGTGATCGATCGGATTGACTTTCGTTTTAAGTCGTTCGGCGTCGAGTGCCTTGGGGATGTCCTTGATGCGACAAACAGTCACGAATTCAACCAGGCCCACAAGAAGCGGGTTCATTCTACCCGCGATCAATGATCGGGCATCGTCTTGAAAACCAACCAGGGGTTTGCCCAGTGTCCAGGCAATGGCGGCTTCCGAGACGGCCCCTTCATCAGGAACTCGACCATTCAGATTCCAGACCATGGCATCGCAACCAATCGCCAACTGATAGACATCCAGAGCGAAGATCGCTTCATGCAAAAACGAACCAGCAATTTCAGGGGCCCAGCCTTGTTCAATCAGGGCTTCGCGTACGAGACGAAATTCCATTCCATCCCGATGTGGTAGAAACACAGAATATCCGTGGCTCACCAGAACTTCGGCGATCGCAGTCATTTCATCACGTTCTGACTGATTGAACAGAGGTCCGGCGCAGTACGCGCAAAGGGAATCCATGCGATCGATATTCCGTGAAAGAGAATTCAGTGCCCATCCGATCAAACCGCGCGGATGAAATTCTATCGTCTTAACCGCCAATCACACAGACGTCGGCGATAAATGTTTGGTTATTTCGCCTGCCTTATACAAGGCTTGTTTTGTCCAGCTTCCCGTACAATCAAGGCGAATATCAGCAAGGCAAGAAATGGAACACTCATTGGCGTTCATTTTCGCTATTCCGAAGTATCAATCGATGGAGCTTGCCGTTTTGGGCTTTGCCACGAATAAAACGGCTGCTGTGATCAATTCGGTGACAAACCAGACAACACGCAATAGACCTGCTGCGATCAGTGCCTTTGAAGGTCCAATCTCGGGGTGATCTTTGAGTGCCTCGATCAAAATTCCTTCACGTACCCCGAATCCGCCCGGTGCAATCAGGACAACAAAGCCACCGACCAACGATAACGACGACGACGCCAGCCAAACTGGAAATAGAGTCAATTTAAATGGTGCGTCTGATAATGACTGCAGGACGAACCCAAGGCTAAAGGCATGACAGATCCAGCCAATCGTCATGACGACAATCCCTTGAGAAATGAGTCCCGCAGAAATCGAGGGGGAAGTGTCACCGATTCCCTTTTGGCCAGGAACGACCTTGCGTCCTATTTTCGTAAATAGCCACGAACTGAACGGGGTCGTGGCGAACGTGGCGACAACAATGGTTACCGGCCACAGCAGAGGCTGATCCTGCAACCAACTTCGTTGTAATGGTAACCACTTCGAAAAAGTTGGCCCCAATGCTGAAGGGGCCAGAGCCAGACCCAGCATTGCTCCCGTCGCCATGAACACAAGCGATTCATACGCTGCGGTGACTCCCGCCAGCACCGGGTTGACGTTGGCACTTTTCGTCAGCGCACCTCGAATGATCAGCAGCATTGCCTTCCCGGGTACGTATTTGCCAATTTGCCCGACGTGATACGCCCTGATCGCCGTCCACCAATCGAGAGGCTGCTGCAGGTGACGCAGTGTCACTCGCCAAAACCAAATGGAAGGGAACCACCCGATCAGGTACGACAGGGCAGCGGGTATCAGCCACCAGAAATTAATCTGAATCGATTTTGGCGGTGCCAATTTCCAGAGTTGAAACGCCCGTCGTCCGATGAATGCCAGCACGATCAAAAATACAATCAACTTCACGACCGGCCAGTACGACTGCGGACGAGTGTTCGGAACAATCGGTTCATCACCATTTTCAGAAGTGGTGACGGAGTCAATTTGTGACATTGGCGACCTTTGCAATCAAATCGACAGTTCGAAGTGTCGCACCCCGTTGTGACGCAACAAATGCGTGCGCCGCCTGGCCCATCCGGTGCGCTTCATCGGGATGACGCAACAACTGGCGAATGGTCTCGCGCAATTCATCAGGGCCGCTGACGACTTTGGCTGCGTCAAGTGATAACAAGGCTTCTGTAATGTCTTTGAAGTTCCAGGTATTCGGTCCAAACAGAACCGCAGTACCGTACCCCGCAGGTTCGATCATGTTCTGTCCACCTCGGTTCGTCAGGCTACCGCCGACAAAGGCGATGTCTGCTAATCCCCAGCATGCTGCTAATTCCCCGAGCGTGTCCAATAAGCCGACTTCAGGACCGTCAGGGACGTTGTTCGCTTCCATCGATGACTTCCCCTGATCCACGAGCGTACTGCGGCGAATCAGGCGGCATCCTCGCTGTCGAATCAAATCCGCAACCTCGTCGAAGCGCTCTTTATGCCGAGGAACGATTATCAAACGGAGTCGTGGGAATTCGTTTCGTAAAGCCAACCAGGCATCAATCGCGTAAATCTCTTCCGGGTCCTGCGTACTGCCTGCGATAAATACGAGATCGGATGCATCCAAACGGAACCAGCTTTTCAGTTCCAGCGTTTTCGGGTTTTTGCGATCCGATTCAGACCGATCAAATTTGATGTTGCCACTGACGATGACGCGATCAGCCGGGGCGCCCAACCCGAGCAAACGGTCCTGATAGGTTTCTGTCTGAACGGCAAGGATTTCAAAGCACGATAACAATCGTTTCATCAGTGGTTTCAATCTTGAATAACCGCGAAAGCTTTTCGCTCCCATCCGTCCATTAATCAAGATCAGCGGAATCTTACGTCGCTTGGCCGTGAGGATCAGGTTTGGCCAAAGTTCTAATTCCACGAGTACGATCAGCCGAGGTCGAATCGCCGAAAGCGCATGATTTATAGCCCAGCTAAAATCCAGGGGGAAGAACGATACGGTGTACCGGGGGTACTTTTCCCGTGCGACGTCATAGCCTGTTTCGGTGGTGACCGTGATCAACAGTTCGGCCAACGGGAAACGGGCTTCTGTTTCCTCCAGAACCTTCTGCAACTGTAACACTTCACCGACACTGACCGCATGGAACCACAGGCACGTCCGATCAGGGTGCTGACGGGATAATCGACCGGTCAGCTTCTCGTACCAGCCACGCCGATATTTCCCCTGAGTGATTCGGCGGTAGATCAGTACGGGTGCAATTGCCATCAGCAGCAGCAGGTACAAACCGTTCAAAAGCCAGCCAAAGACCAGGGGCATCCTCTCCCTTTACGGCAAGACTCTCAATCGGGAGGGCAAGGTTCCAGCCGAGCCGCGATTGCGCGTCCAAACTTCATCAGGATCTTTTGCCACTGCTTCGGAGTCTTCGGAGAAGCAGTGGCTTCTCCTTCTTCCGGTCAAAGAGCACGGCGTGACCGAAGCCGGTCATACCGTGGCACCCTGATTTCCAGAATCTCAAACAATCACGTCGCACCGTGGCACTTCTTATATTTCTTCCCGCTGCCACAAGGGCAGGGGTCGTTCCGGCCAACCTTATTTCCATAGTTCCTGATTGGATCAATTGCTGGTGCCGCTGATCCATTATGGCTTGATCGATTTCCACCCCCCTGTTGTTCCAAGGCTGGGTGATCATCAGGAATGTCATCAGCGGGTGATTCATGGACCTGCGACGTAATCTGCCAGCGATCTGATGTCGGTTCAGGGATTTCCACAGCGATCCTGAAGATCATTCCGGTGACTTGCGACGCGATCCGGTCCCACATTTGTTCGAAGGCCCGCATTCCTTCGCGGCGATATTCAACCTTGGGGTCTTTCTGTGCGTAACCAACCAGCCCAATCCCTGACTTGAGTTGATCCATGAAGTACAGGTGGTCTTTCCAGGCGGTATCGAGTGTTTCAAGGACCACGGATCGTTCGGCATGGTGAATTTCATAGCGATACTTGCGCTCGAAGCTGTTCCTGAGATCACGCTCCAACGTCGCTCGGTCCAGCTCGGCAACCTTGTCAGCCACCAGCTCGGTTCCGAATTCCTGGTTGGACCAGTCGGCCAGTTCCCTGGCGGCAGCGGTATTGATGATGCGTTCGCGTGGGGCCGGTCCAATTTTTCGAAGAAGGTCTTTACTGGAACGAGGTCCGCAGACGGCATTCAGCAATTCTTCAATGCGCTTAGAAACCTGTTCACCACGGGAAAGAAACTGCGTACTTGTTTCCCGCAACATCTGGGTCAGGTCGGCCTTCGATCTGGACTCGACTTGTTCCGGTTCGAGCGACGTTTCAAAACGGCCGTTCGCCCACTTTGCCAACCCTTCGCGGTCGTATCGAGCGTTTCCGTTAAACTCTTGCATGTAATGAGAAAGACCGACCGAGACCGGGAACTCGATTTCTTTGCGGTGGTACAGGTCGGTGATTTCTTTTTGGATCAGTTCAGCGGCTTCCTCTGGAGGAAGGCCTTCGAACTGACTTGCCTGCATTTCAATTCCGTATTGCTGATGCAGCCATTCGGCAAGTGATTGCCGGCCCCACTTTTCATCGAGAAAGACTTCCACCGGCGTGAAGTCGTATCGGTTGATTGACTCTAGGGCTCGCTGGTAAAGATATTCGTGAAGTTTTCCAGAATCATACGAATCGGGATCACTTTCGGTCAGGAAGCCCGCTTTGCGAAGCTCTCGCTCGTTGGTGTTCAAACCATAATTGGAATTGACCCACTTTGAGAGAGCCTGCCAGTTCTGCTCGCGAGCGTCGACCCCTTCCGGAATGTTGTCTTCGATCTGTTCGCGAATGCTTTCGTAAGCCTGACGGTCGGCCCGATCCTTGAGAAAGGCCTCAAGCTGATCGGGTGCCATGTCGCGCACTTCTCGCAGCTTCAGTTCCAGACCGCATTGTTGTTTGACCCAGGCGGTCACGGTCTCCCAACGATAGTTGGGTTGCAGGAAGTATTCGGCCTTCAGCGTTAACTGCTTTTCGATCATCGACAGAATCAGCGCCCGGCAATCCGCACCTTCGAGCACCGACTGGCGATAGGAATATACGCGCTTGCGCTGCTCATCCATCACTTCGTCGTATTCGAGCAGATGCTTTCGCTGTTCGAAGAATCGTTCTTCGACTTTCTTTTGTGAGCTTTCGATCTGACGTGTGACCAGCGTACTTTCGATCCGCTCACCTTCCTGCATGCCGAGTCGAGCCAGCCAGTCCTTGACCCATTCTCCGCCGAACTTTCGCATCAAATCGTCTTCGAGCGAAATGAAGAATCGGCTGGAACCGTTATCACCCTGGCGACCTGCACGACCACGCAACTGAAGGTCGATGCGGCGCGAGTCGTGACGTTCAGTCCCCAGCACGTGAAGACCACCCAGCTCGGCGACCTCACGACCTTCGTCTTCCATCCCTTCGCGCTGAGCAATCTTCTTCGTCAGATCGTTCCAGACAGACTTGGGGACGTCCAGTCGAGTTGGATAGAGCGGACGGCCATCCTCATTTTTCATCTGCTTGAGTTCGTCCCAGGCCAGATATTCGGGATTCCCGCCGAGAATAATATCCGTACCACGACCTGCCATGTTCGTCGCAATCGTCACGGCGTTCTTGCGACCTGCCTGAGCAATCGTTTCGGCTTCGCGTTCGGCGTATTCGGGCTTGGCATTCAGCAGCTTGTGCTTAATGCCATTCTTGATCAGCTTGTTGCTGAGTTTTTCAGAATTCTCGATCGAGACCGTTCCGAGCAGTACCGGCCGACCCGTGACATGGACCTCTTTGATTTCTTCGACAACCGCGTCCCACTTTTCGCGTTCGGTCCGGTAAACCGCGTCAGGGTACGTGATACGGGCAAGTGGTCGATTCGTGGGAACGGTAATCACGTCCAGATTGTAAATCTTGACGAATTCGGCCGCTTCGGTCATGGCCGTACCAGTCATCCCGGACAGCTTCTTGTACAGCTTGAAGAAGTTTTGCAGGGTGATCGTCGCGAGAGTCTGGGTCTCTTCCTTGATCCGCACCCCTTCTTTGGCTTCGACCGCCTGGTGAAGACCGTCACTCCACTGACGACCTTCCATCATACGTCCCGTATGTTCGTCGACGATGATGATCTCGTCGCCGCGCACGATGTAGTTCACATCCCGTTTGTAAAGGTGATGGGCTCGCAAGGCGTTATCCAGCAGGTGCGGCCATTCCATGTTGCCGGCAGTATAGAAGCTTTCGACACCCGCCAGTTCTTCAGCGTAGCGCACCCCTGCTTCCGTCAGGTGGCAGGTATGCTCTTTCTCCTTCACTTCGAAGTGAAGGTCGCGCTGCAACTGCCGAGCGATCTTTTCGGCTTTGGGATACTTTGTCACGTCGTCGTGAGCACGGCCCGAGATGATCAGCGGCGTGCGTGCTTCGTCGATCAGAATGTTGTCGATTTCGTCGATAATCGCGTAGGTCAGCTTTCCTTGTACCTGATCTTCGGCAAACATTTTCATGTTGTCGCGCAGGTAATCGAAGCCGAATTCATTGTTTGTGCCGTACGTGATGTCGCAGGCATACGCGGTCTTGCGATCCGACGTCTCCATGTTGGACTGGATGGCACCGATTGTCAGTCCCAGACCCATGTGCAGCGGACCCATCCATTCCATGTCGCGCTGGGCCAGATAGTCGTTGACGGTAATGACGTGAACTGATCCGGCGAGTGCATTCAGGAACGCCGGCAAAGACGCGACCAGGGTCTTCCCTTCACCCGTCGCCATTTCGGCGATCATCCCCTGGTGCAGGATGTAACCGCCAACCATCTGGACGTCATAATGTCGCATCTTCAAATAGCGTTTGCCCGCTTCACGAACGGAGGCGAATGCTTCTGGAAGCAGCATGTCCAGTGTTTCGCCATCGGCAAGTCGCCGACGCATTTTTGAGGCGGTTTCACGGAGCTCGCCGTCGCTCAATTTTTCCAGATCCGGCTCCAACCGATTGATTCGATCAAGAAACGAACCGGGAAGAATCACCGATTTCCCGCTTTTATCGCGTGAGAATCCGATATTGCGAACTCGTCGTTCGTTCGACGAACCGAAAATGTTCGTGATGAACCGTTCAGTTCCGCCCAGTACCAGGTTGAAGGCATCGCCGACTTTATCCAGAATTTCCATGATTCATCCGTTGAGTAACAAGCTGCGGATTGTGCAGAAGATAGAGTAGTTGTACCAAAGGTGAAAGACGGAGCTGTTTGTGCACCATCAACCAAAGCA
>CAIVEI010000106.1 GCA_903904835.1 uncultured Schlesneria sp.
CCTCGAAGAGAAGCGGGGTCAACCGGCGGCAATGACAAGCCCGCGGCGTCAATTGCCCATTTGGCGAATGCGTACGATCTGTCAATGCTCAGTGATGTTCGAAGAAATCGGCTGAACGCCGATTCGCCTGCGCCGATGGCTACGGGTTAAACGACGCAGCCGGTTTCTTCGTTTAACCCCATTTTCCGCACCCTTTAAAATACTCATCAAATTAGACTTGCGCATTTTGCCAAGACCGTGCAAACTGTTTGCATGAGTATTTCCTATGGCGGTCAAATCGATGTTGTCAGCGCGGCATTCGGCAGCTTGTCCGTGATTGTCCCGATGCTCGAGCGGATGAAGGTCGAGGAGATCATTGATCAACATCTTCCTGCCGATCCGCAGGCGGAGTTCGGACACGGCAGGATTCTGAGTCTGCTGGCGGCCGCACGTCTGTACTCGCCCGTGGCATTGATGAATGTACCGGAATGGGCGGCCTCTTCCGGAGCGGATATCGTCTTTGGCATGCCGATCGAGAAGATGAACGACGATCGCCTGGGCCGTTCACTGGACCAGTTCTTTGAACAACGCCATTCGATCCTGAGTTCGATTGCACTGCACGTTTCTGAAGAGTTCGGCATCCCCCTGCGCGAGTTCCATTACGACCCGACACATATCCTGTTTACGGGGTCCTATGAAGGGGCCGCTGCCCGTCAGGGAGTGGTTGTGAAAGAAGGAGACACCGCTGGAACAATTCTCAGCGACCACATGCTCGAACCCGCTCACATCACCAAGGGACGCGCCACTGAGGATGCGCCCAAGGGATCGAAGATGATCCATGCCGGACTGTGTGTGCAGGTTGACGAGTATGGTCCGCTTCCCATTTACGGCCACACGGTCGATGGGAATCAGAACGGACGGCGGGCCGTTCACGAGCAATTTGAACTGTTTCATAAGCATTTGCCCAAGCTGAAGCTGACAATGATTTCTGATCGTGGAACGTACTCGGTTGGTCATCTGTTGCGACTGAAAGACAGTGGCTGCGACGCGATCTGTTCAGCCCCTTGGGGCGAGTTCAGCAAATTGTTTGACGAGAAGTTCGAATCGCTCTCCTGGAGCACGGCGACATACTTGTCAATTGAGCAGCAGCGTCGCCGCGAACAGCAGAGCGACTTGCCACACGAGGGGTACAAACTGGCCGTGTTAAAGCACACGCTGACGGACGACCAAACCCGCCGGGATCTGCCTTGCCGGATTATTTTTGCCGATAGCAGTGCCGACCGAAAGGTCGTCCGCCAGCAACGACAAAAACAGATCGACCGCATCACGAACGAACTCAAAAAGATCGAGACGAGTGTGGCTGCGGGACGGGCCTTCAGTGAAGAAGCCGCTGTGTCACGTCGTGTTGGGAGGGTCTTGGGAACAGCCAGCAATGCCGCCAAGTACTTCAGTTACCAGATGATCCCATTGACGAAGCAAGAGTCGGAGGCACTGCCTCCGCCCGGCAGAGCCTGCCGTCGTCCAACGCACCGGTTCACATTCACTTTCGATGAGGATCAACTTCGAATCGATGAGAAGTACGATGGTTACAATGCGATCGTCACGACGGCAAAGAGAACAGACAGCGCGGATACACTGTTCACGCGATTCAAACAACAAGCCTACAGCGAGCAGGTGAACGCCCGGTTCAAAGGGCCGCTGGCCGTCAGGCCAGTATTCCTGCATAATCCACAGCGAGTTGAGGCGCTAGTGTTCCTGATGATGATCGCACTGACACTTCATTTTCTGATTCAGCGGACGTACCGAAGCAACCTGTCTCCCGACGCCACCGTTAAAGAACGCCGAACGACGACATTGACGCTCCTTAAGGCATTCAACAACTACGCGATCCTGATCGAGAAAAGCCGATACCATCAAATTGTCCGACCTACGAGACTCACTCCTCGGCAGCGCGACATCCTTCAGCTCCTCCAACTGCCGACACCCGCCCAGATCTTGAGTCGACTGTTACCTCGACCACCAACATGAAATTGATCTCCGGCGGATTCAAGACGCTCTGACTCAACACATTCTAAGTCGCACGCAAGGGTGCGGAAAATGGGTTTAACCGCGCCTCGCAGAGAAGCGGGAACGACGCGGAGGAGATGCCGTCAGCCG
>CAIVEI010000107.1 GCA_903904835.1 uncultured Schlesneria sp.
TATAATTTAAGTAGTTTAAGATCACTCTGCTGTCGGCTTAAGGAACATTGACAGACAACTCAGTGCCGGTGAAGTCAGGCCAATTTGTGAGTGCCACGGATATCAGCAGTGGACAACTCGTCTTTACACCGCAACCAGACCTCAATTATTTCAGCCCGCTGTTCCTGAGCCTGTTCCAGGTTCAAGATGATGGCGGAACGGTGAACGGTGGAGTGGATCTCGATCCGAATCCCCAGAGGATGCTTATCAATTACGCTGCGCCGAACCACGCTCCAGCGGGAACACCCACAACAGTTTTCCTCACAGACAATACACTTTACACCCTTAAGCCTTCGGATTTCGGGTTCACCGATCCAAATGACAGCCCATCCAACAATTTGAAAGCGGTCAAGTTCACCGTCCCTTCCTCCTATGGAACATTAACTGACAACGGAGTCCCTGTGGCGGCAGGCCAATTTGTGAGTGCGACGGACATCAGCAATGGACTGCTGGTTTTCACGCCGCAACCAAACCTCAATTACTACAGCCCGCTGTATCTCACCCAGTTCCAGGTTCAAGACGACGGAGGGACCGCGAACGGGGGAATTGACCTCGATCCGAATCCTGTGAGAATGCTTTTCAAATTAGCGGTGCCGAACAACGCACCAGTCGGAACACCGACGACGGTTTTCTCGCCCGACAACACTCCCTATACGCTCAAGACTTCAGATTTTGGTTTCAGCGATCCAGGCGATAATCCCGCCAATAATCTGAAAGCGGTTAAGTTCATCGTCCCTTCCTCCTATGGAACATTGACCGACAATGGAGTTCCTGTGGCGGATGGCCAATTTGTGAGTGCTGCGGACATCAAAAATGGACTGCTGGTTTTCACGCCGCAACCTAACCTCAATTATTACGCGCCGCTTTACCTGGGCCAGTTCCAGGTTCAAGACGACGGCGGGACCTTGAACGGTGGAACGGATCTCGATCCGAATCCAAAAAGAATGCTCATCAACTTCACTTTTCAGAACCAACCCCCAGTAGGAACATCCTCGACGGTTGGGGCCATCGACAATACACCGCTGACAATCAAATCAGCCTTCTTCGGGTTTACCGATCCGAATGATATTCCCGCCAACAATTTGAAAGCGGTGAAGTTCACGATTCTGTCCGCATATGGAACATTGACCGACAACGGAGTCCCCGTGGTGGCAGGTCAATTTGTCAGCGCCTCGGACATCGACAACGGCCTGCTGGTTTTCACGCCGCAACCGAACCTCGGTTCTTCCGGCCCGCTGCTGCTGTGCCAGTTCCAGGTTCAGGACGATGGTGGGACCATGAACGGTGGAACGGATCTCGATCCGAATCCGAAGACGCTGCTCGTCAACTTCATTAAAAAGCCTTGAAAGTGGTTTTTTCGCCGAACGGGGATGAAAACTTTAAAAGTCGTGGTGGGTTTGCAAATTGGTTCGTTGTCGGCAGAATTGGGGTCGACAAATCCTGTGGACCATTTACTTGTCAACTTACCATTCGCCTCGCCCGCGCTGCGGATGGGGAGCCGGTGTGATAACTCCCTATGTCCTCTTTGACCGAGTCGTATGAATACTGCCATGAGCTGACACAGCGCACCGCTCATAACTTTCGATTTTCGTTTCTCACACTGCCACCCGACAAACGACGGGCGATGGATGCCCTTTATGCGTTTAACCGCATCACTGACGACTTGGGGGACGAAGAAGATGTCGCGATCGAATTGAGGCGAACTCGGTTGGCCGCCTGGCGTGAATCACTTCGGTTCGTTTTGAAGGTTCGATCTGGTCACGATGGACAATTGTTATCGGGAATGTCTGAGTCACCAAACTCGGACGGACTGAAGCCCATCCTACGAATTCACAACGCCGATAAAAACGGCTCGCCAGGGACAGATGTCATCGGGACGTTTTCAGATCACCCGGCTCATGCCGCGATTGCCGATTTGGTGTCTCAATACAAGATCCCTCACGAATACCTCTTCGCAGTCATCGACGGCGTGGAAATGGATTTGTATCCGTCCGAGTTCGCCGCGTTCGACGATCTTCAGCGATACTGTTACCACGTCGCGGGGGCTGTTGGCCTCTGTTGTATCCATATCTGGGGCTTCCGCGATACACAGGCGATCCCTCTGGCGAGCGATTGCGGTCTGGCTTTGCAACTGACGAATATCCTGCGGGACATTGGCGAAGACGCAGATGTCGGCCGAATCTATCTCCCACGAGAGGATCTGGAGCGTTTCGGGTATTCACCCGACGATCTACGTAACCATGTCATGAATGACCAGTTTCTCAGCTTGATGCGATTCCAGACGGAGCGGGCGAAAGCCTATTACTGGAAAGCCGAGCAATTGTTCGCTTATCTTGAACCGCCAGGGAAACCGATCCTCAGGGCGATGATCGACATCTATGGTGGACTATTGCGCGAGATAGAACGCCGCAACTTCGACGTCTATTCAAAACGAGTGTCCCTGCCGAAATGGAAAAAGCTCTGGTATGCGACGCGGGCAATGATTTTTTCGAGGTGAGAGATTTAAGAGAAGATTTTGAACACTCATCTGCACTAATCTTCGCTAATCAGAGAAGTCAGGAAAAACGTGTTACTGAAGATGAAACCCGGTAATTTCGTGAGCAGTCCACCATTCCACACACAATCTGGAAGGCCTAGAAGCCCCGACCTGCACCACGTATCGATACGTATTTGTTCGTTTCTTATGAGTGCAAATTAGAGAAGATGAGTGTTCCCACTTCTTCGCCTTCTCTTCTTCGTTTTTTTCTTGAATTCAACCGTGGACAAGGCGTTTCAACACTTCAACACCCCGTTCCAAGGTTGCGTTCTCGGCGGCGAAACTGACGCGGAAGTGCGTGTCCTTTTGACTGAAGACTTCGCCGGGAATGACCAACAGTCCGTTCTCGATCGCTCTTTTCGTGAATTCGGTCCCCGTACCGCGAGGTGACTTGATGAACAGATAGAACGCTCCACCGCTTCCTTGAATCTCGTAATCATTCCCGAGTTCATTTAACAGAAATTGGCGTTTCTTCGCGTAATCAGCCACTCGATCACTTACATCACATTCCATTGCAGCCAGCCCCGCCCATTGCACAGGTTGTGGCGCACAGACAAAGGTAAACTGCTGCAGCTTGATCATCTGCTGAATGATATGAGCTGGCCCATGAGCAAATCCCAGCCTCAATCCAGTCATCGAATGGGATTTGCTGAACCCGTCTATCACCAACGTCTGGTCATTCCATCTGGCGGGACTGACGAAAGGACGTTCGTAACTGAAGACACGATAGATTTCATCGCTGATCAGACATACGTTTTTCTCGGCAGCAAATTCGGCGAGACCTTTCATTTCCTCTTCGGTGGCGACATAACCCGTCGGATTACATGGGCTATTACAGAGGATGACCTTCGTTTTTGACGTGATCGCATCCCTAACCTTATTGAGGTCGATACGGAAATCAGGGTAAGTATCGATCTGTCGGCAAGTCCCTCCCGCCAGCGTGACCAGGTGCTTGTACATGACAAACCACGGATCAAAGGCAACGACCTCGTCGCCGGGGTTCACCAGAACAGACAGAGCCAGCAGCAAACCGCCACTGGTTCCGCTCGTGATAAACGTCTGCCGGTCGGCGTGGCCAAGTTCTGCTGTCACGCGCGACTGTAGCGCTTCACGCAGAGGTGGAATCCCCTGCGTCACCGAATAGACGTTCTTTCCTCCTTCGACGGCCGAAATCAGTGCCTGTTTAACACTCGGCGGAGTATCGAAGTGCGGTTGCCCGATACTCAGATTAATCGGGTTCTTCATGGTCGCCGCAAGGTCGAACACCTTGCGGATTCCAGAGGCATCGATCTGATGCATCCGGTCGGCAATCCAGGATTCGGACATGTTAGGATTTCAGTTTTCGGTATTCAGGTTTCGGCTCGACTTTCTGCGGAAAGCCGAAAAGGCTTAGCAGGATAACCGATGAAGGGGGCGTTGCCGAGTGAATTCGAGGCATGAAAAGAAAAAGAGACGGTATTGGAGAAGACTCCAATACCGTGGAACTCTGCATCGATGCCGTTTTGTCGATTACTACTTCGGCGTTGCCCCAAGGCTTCGACGAAGAAACACAAAGATCCTTCGCCGGCGCGTCGGGCTATCGAGTGTGGATCAACCCGTACCCAGACCGCGGTCGTAGGCTTCGAGATCTCGCATATAAACCGCGAGTGTCGACTGGAGTGTTTCGCGATTAATCTTCCATTGTGGAGACTCATCGGTGTAACGGTGACAGTGTTCGACGAGTAACCGATGAATGAACTTAAACAGGTGTCGCGGGACACGCAGTCGGGCGAGCGTACCGACAAGTTCTGATTCACTGATCGAATCTTCAAACCAGTTCTTGATCGAAACAGACTTATCAGATTCTTTTGAGCAGGCCCGAGCGCGATCGTTGGCAAGATCGAAAAGCGATTCCCCGGTCCATTCCAGCGTCCGAATCAGATTCTGTTTGTCGAGTCGTGATTTTTCGTAGAATTCTTTGTCTTCTCGTGTCAGATAGAAACTGACTTCGACCGGCAGCAAAAGCTTAAAGCCGATTCCTGCGTGTTTGAGGAACTTATTGTCGAACATTGACCACAATAAGGCCTTCATCCGTTCGGGCGAGCCATTGATGAGGTGCGGTTCGTCAACGCGGTCGACAAGAACCGTGATCGAATCGAAACCGAGTGATTCAAGGATATTCTGCAGCTTTGTCAACAGTTCGTAACGATCGTCACTTCTCTCTCGAGCAGGAATGGGCTGACCAAGCAGATCCTTCGGATCAAAATTTGAAAGAATTGAACGCAATTGATTAACAGGTCGATCGAGTACTCGAATCTGTCGAGAGACTTTCCATGCCAACAGCGCCATTTTCGATTGATGCCATAACCAAGGAGCCCAACCTGCCAGCAGGACGAGCCATGGCCAGAAGTGTCCGAGTTGCGGCAATTTCTCAAGATATGCTAGAAGCCCGAACAGCACAGCCGTCGTTGTGACCCCGATCGAGAAATCACAATAGCTTCGCCAGTTGGAGAGACCTAACTTGCGGCGGAGACTGACCCAGCGATGCTGCTGGGCATTGTCACTGCTGTGGTCGTAAAACGAGGCGAGAAGCAAGAGGTCTCGTTTGTTCGTCGCTGTCAGGTTCGGCACCTTTTCCATAGCGACCTGAAACGGCCCGACATCTCCGTTGCTTTTCCCCGCAATGATGTCGTCAACCAGATTCGTTGTGGCCAGCGAAAGGATACAGTCAATATGGTCCCATAACCGCCATTTCGAAAGGGTCTTTTCAGGCCGCGCACCGGCCCAGCCAACCTTCTCGTTAAACGAATCGAGGAACGGATTGAAGTCGTCGTAATCGACGATAAAGACGCGATGGTCAGGATGTTCTTTGTTATACTTCGAGGTTGATTCGACGATCTGCAGCCGAAGAGCCGTTTTACCGCTCCCCTTTTCACCAAAAACGACGGCAGTCGATGGCGTTGCGGGGTCACCGTAGATCTTTTCCCATGCCGGATGGAATGTGCCATCGGCGCCGAGCTTTTGAAAAAGTGGATCGGTTTGGGCATCTTCCTGACTGAACGGGTTCTGAGTAAGGCCGTGGTGTTCGAGAAACAGTTGGACTTTCATCGGTTCTTCCGTGGCAAATCCCGGCTTCGCCGGATGCGATCAGGCGAATCGGAACACGAGGGTGAAATTGTCAAAATCCTTGGGTCGCTGTCTGCCTGATGCGATCGATGTCTCACCGACCACTTCCGCAGCACAACGGAAGTCAAGCTGTGACAGAGAAGACTCTAAGCGCGAAACATCGCGTCGTCCACCCAGTCTACCGAGATTCGATGTTTACGAATTTTTCGTGAAGCATTCGGGCAGGGCCTCGTGCCACTGCTTAACCGTCCTCTATCAAGCAGTGGTCATCGGTTTTTAGAAAAAAATGACGGTACCGCAACGTCGGAGAAGTCTCGAATGCCACCGCACCGATCGATGACTCGAGCCAGTTCCTTTGCTTCGCCGATCTGAACATCTAGAATACCGGACGAAAAGTTCGTACTCGACTCGCCGTCAGTACGGGATTTGAATCTTTTCGAGCACACACATTCTTGCAGGAGAGTATCATGGCCTTTGTTCTGCCACCGCTTCCGTACCCTACGAACGCATTGGAACCGTTTATCGATGCGAAGACGATGGAAATTCATCACGGCAAGCACCACCAAGCTTACATTAATAACGCCAACGCAAAACTCGAAGGACATCCTGCTCTGGCGAGCAAATCAGCCGAAGAGATCATCAGCAATCTCGCCGCAGTCCCCGAAGACATCCGCACGGTCATTCGTAATAACGCCGGTGGGCATGCAAATCATTCGCTGTTCTGGACGATTCTCGCCCCGCACACGGGTGCTGAACCAACAGGTGATCTGGCCGCTGCGATCAACAGCACGTTCGGATCATTCGCAACGTTTAAAGAAAAATTCGCGGCTGCTGCAACAACACGATTTGGTAGCGGATGGGCCTGGTTGTCGTCTGACAAAGGCAAACTCCTAATCGAGAGCACGCCAAACCAGGATAGCCCGCTGATGGAAGGCCGCACTCCATTGCTCGGACTGGACGTTTGGGAACACGCGTATTACCTGCACTACCAGAACCGACGTCCTGATTACATCGCAGCGTTCTGGAACATTGTCAACTGGCCGGAAGTCGCTCGTCGCTACGCCGAAGCGAAGAAATAGATGAATTGTGACTGGCGGAAACGAAATCCGGCACGCTTGACCCTTGTTGGCCAAGCGTGCTTTCGTGTCTTTCTCTTCCGGCGGCGTCCACGGGAACTTAGAATCTGACATCCGTTGAAATGAAATTTGGAGTCACTTCGGCGGTGGTTCGGAATAGGACTCTGCAAAGGCAGGATGCGACATGCAACTAATACGAATTGACCGATGGTCCGTGATCGTCTTGATTGCCAGTTTGGCATTCATGGCCGCTGAAGAACGAAGAATCGAAGCTCAGAACTCGAATCCCGGCACAAAGCCCAAATCTCGCGCGAATCGACTCGCGAAAGAAAGCAGTCCCTACCTGCTTTTGCATGCTCACAATCCAGTCGACTGGTATCCCTGGGGGCCTGAGGCCTTTGAAAAAGCCAAAAAAGAGGGAAAGCTGATCTTTCTTTCGGTCGGATACAGCAGTTGCTACTGGTGCCACGTCATGGAGCGAAACGTCTTCACGAACGAGGCGATCGCCAAAACTCTGAACGAAAACTTTGTCTGCATCAAGGTTGACCGCGAAGAGCGACCTGACATCGACGATATCTACATGACGGCCCTGCAGGTCTATTACCAGATGATCGGATCACCGTCGAACGGTGGCTGGCCGCTGTCAATTTTTATGACACCTGATGGTAAACCTGTCGCTGGTGGAACCTATTTCCCACCAGAAGACACCAATGGCAGCCAGGGCTTCTCGTCTGTCCTCGATCGACTGATGGACTTGTGGAAAAACAAGCATGATCAGATGGAAGGAAACGCAGACATCCTCGCCAAGGAAACCCGTCGACTGATGCGACCCAAGGTTTCACTGAAACAGGTCCCCGTCGATGAGAAACTTGTGGAAACGGCGTTCCTCGCCATCAGTTCCAGTTTCGATCCTGAATTCGGCGGTATTGATTTCAATCCCAAGCGACCGGATGGACCGAAATTTCCAACCCCCACCAAACTCACCTTCATTCAACACTCGCTTCATCAAACGCCCAATGCCGAGATCGCACAGCAATTAGATTTGACGTTGATGCAGATCGCCTGCGGCGGCATTCGAGACCATGTCGGAGGTGGCTTCCATCGTTATTCCGTTGATCGCCGCTGGGATGTCCCTCATTTCGAGAAAATGCTGTACGACCAGGCCCAACTCGCGGACGTCTACGTCGAGGCCTATCGCACGACTTATCAGCCACCAAACAAGCCAAATTCTTTATACAAACAGGTGGCAGAGGAGCTATTTCAGTTTGTCGCACGAGAAATGACCGCACCCGATGGTGGTTTTTACTCGGCGCTCGATGCCGAAACGGACGGAATCGAAGGAGAGTATTTCGTCTGGGACGCGACCGAAATTGATAAAGTCCTTGGTGCGGCTGCAAAAGGTTTCAAAGAAGCGTATCGCTGCAAGGACTTGTCCGATTTTGAACACGGTAATGTCCTGAGACTTTCACCGAAAAGACTGCCAAAGCCGATCGCCTCGGACAAACCGTTGGGAGTTAACAGGCATGGCGATTCTGCTGCGACACTCGTTGGCTCGGAATTTGACGAATTCACGATTTCCCGTGAAAAGCTTCTCGAAGTTCGCAACAAACGAAAAAGGCCTTTACGCGACGAGAAGATTTTAACCTGCTGGAATGGGTTGATGATCGGTGCGTATGCCCGCGCCGCAGCGCCACTTCAGCATCCGGAATATATCGCCATCGCCGAAAAAGCGGCCAATTTTTTGCTGACGAATGCGCGTGATCCACAAGGCCGATTGCTGCATGCTTACACCAGCGGTCAAGCAAAGCTCAACGCCTATCTCGACGACTATGCGTTTCTGATCGATGGCTTGCTGGCGTTGCATGATGCGACTGAAGACACCAAATGGCTGAAGGCTGCAAAGCAATTGCAGGATGAGCAACTTCGATCGTTCCTGGATGAAACCAATGGTGGATTCTTTTTCACATCGCACCATCACGAAGAGTTATTGGCCAGAACCAAGAATTCCTACGACGGTGTTTTACCCGCAGGCAACAGCGTCAGCGCCAGAAACCTGATCAAACTGGCCAAATTGACGGGGATCAGCGCCTACCGCGAGGAAGCTCGCGCAACAATCGAATTATTCGCTTCAAACATTGAACAAACACCGCGAGGTCTAGCCAATCTGGCTTTGGCAGCGAGGGAATTGCTGCAATCGGAGGCTGGAGCAAAGGGGACGTCAACGAATGAACGAAGTCAGATCATCCCCGCCAGTGGTTCCGATGAAAAGAAGGTGCCCAATGAACCTCTCGTGGTTTTTGCCGACAGTAAGGTCCAGAAAAACGACGAGTTGGTGACCGGGCGAGCCTATCTTTCAACTGACAAGCTTCCTGCGGGAAGTACGTGCAAATTAATCGTGCTTCTCGATGTAAAGGAAGGATGGCACATCAATCAAAATCCCCCAATGCCAGACCATTTGATCCCCACCAAAGTTTCCTCCAAATCCAAACTGAGTGTGAAATTATCAGACGTGAAATATCCGGAGGGGCGGGGATTCAAATTTGATGGCGAAGAAATGGAAGCAATGGTCTACGAGGGTGAAGTCGCCATACGAGGAACCCTGACGGTCCCGGAATCGGCAGCCGGACAGACAGATGAACTTGAAATTACGATCACCTACCAAGCTTGTAACGACACTGGCTGTCGCCCACCGAAAACGATCAAATTGACGAATAAATTGACGGTGGCGAATCGTGGCGATTCCGTCAAACCAATCAACGCTCGTCTATTTAAAGAGTCGCCAAAGCCAAATAAACAATGACTCCTGTACGTAGCGGCGGCCTCCTGCCGCCGACGGTATTCGGAATTGTTTGTGTGCCTGAATCGACCAATAAATCAGCAATCCACGGCCGCCTTAAAGCGACGAAAGCCTTTCGAGGCGGCTGGAAGCCGTCGCTACGCGAAGCAGCCGATGCCAAACAAATTGTAACAACGCAGCCACATCCGAAACAAAACTTCAACGTGGATACAATGGAGTCATTAGTGTCCAAAACGATCGAACCACAGACCGGAAAATTCCTTCTGGCGATCGAATCGTCTTGTGATGAAACGGGGGCTGCCGTCATCGATCGCGATCGTCGAGTCCTTTCCAGCGTTGTTGCCACCCAACACGAATTGCACGAACGGTTCGGTGGAGTTGTTCCCGAGATCGCGTCGCGAGCACATCTTGAACGAATTCTTCCCGTCATTGATGAAGCCCTGCGTCACGCCAACTTGCGCCTGGCAGACCTTAATGCGATTGCGGTTGCCACTCATCCAGGCCTGGTCGGCTCGTTGCTGGTTGGATTGACTGCCGCCAAAACACTGGCTTTGGTTTTGGATATCCCGCTGTTATCGATCAATCACATTGAAGCCCATATTTACGCCTGCCGTATGGCGGCGGGCCGCGACGTTTTTCCCGCCGTGGGGTTTGTTGTCAGTGGTGGTCATTCCAATCTGTATGACTGTGTTTCACCGGTCGAGTTTCAACTGCTTGGTTCGACCACCGACGACGCTGCGGGCGAGGCTTTTGACAAAGTCGCACAGATCCTTGGCCTGGACTATCCTGGCGGTCCGCAAATCGAAGTGATCGCGAGGCAAGGGAATCCGAAAGCAATTCATTTTCCACGAACTTTTCTTAACGACGCGAGACTGGATTTCAGCTTCAGTGGCCTCAAGACTGCGGTGCTCTATGCGGCAAAAGGAACACCCGGTGCCCGGGCACAACCACAGCCGCTGACCCCAAAACGCATCGCCGATCTTGCAGCGAGCTTTCAAGCCGCTGTCATCGACATCATGATCGGAAAATGTGACCAGGCTCTTCGCCGAACGGGAAGAAATACGTTGCTGGTCGGAGGTGGCGTCGCAGCGAACTCTCTTTTCCGGCAGCGGCTGATTGAACTCGCCAGCGATCGTAAAATCGAACTAATTATCGCGGAAAGGGAACACTGCACCGATAACGCAGCAATGGGCGCACTCGGCTGGGAATTGTGGGAACGAGGCTTGGCTTCTCCGTTGGATCTGGATGTGAAACCGGGGCTGGTTCGAAATCGAAAACCCGCATAAATTGGGACAGAAATCCTCGAAAAAGGGTGCCACGGTTTTACCGTCTTCGGTAAGGCCGTGCTCTTCGA
>CAIVEI010000108.1 GCA_903904835.1 uncultured Schlesneria sp.
AATCTTGACTGCAGGGGCTGGGGAAAGTTTTTGTTCAGCCAGAATTCGTGTTTGAGGAAACACAATTCCGACCATGGCGAGTGCGACCGATGCACTCTTAATAAAGGCGAATCCTTTGCTCACGTCCGGCTCCTAAACTTTTCTTGAAAACTGTATATGGTCTCCGTTCACATGAACGGCTCCAGGGCCACGCTCTTGAGAATCTGAGCCTTATCAGGAAAGCCCCTCCTCATAACCATCGGAATTATAGAGCCTCGTAGTAAAGTCAGAGACAATGAAGTCGTTAAAATCGTTACCAGCGGTATAAACTGTTACAATTTTAGAAGAATTTCGGCAAAAACTGCCGAAAGAATGCCCCCCGGCATTGAAAGTTTTCCGAATGAGGGGTCTTGGTGCGAACGCATTCATGCTCGACAAAGAAAACGTAATGCACGCCAGAACTTTTGCGAGTGCATCGTCACGCATAAAAAGGTGGCAGGCGAATCACTTCACGGATAGAGACGCGAGTTGATTAAGGATTGTTGCGTATTCGGCGACGCTTCGCCCATTTCCAGTCAGTTCAGCTGATTTCGTTAAGAGCGCCTGTCGCCACGTGGTCCGGCCACTTACTAATTCAGCATACGTGCCAATATCAACCTTGCAGGTCGCCGACCGATCGGCATGCATTCCAGTCTCGACAGATATCAATTCCTCTCCCCGAACGACAAGTTGCCACTGGCCGCCGCCATGACCGACGATATCAAGCCCAAGCAGACGTTCATCCGAATCGCTCAGCGTCATATTTCCCGCGTGATCGATCAGCGGCCTGAGATGGCTTTCGGCATCGAATTCCGGGTCGCTTGGCTTCTTGCTGGGGGTGGGAAAACCGCTTTCGATGGCGATGCGAGACAACTTCAACAGCAAGTCTCGATTAACGTGAGGACACGGCAGTTGAGGTAGCGCCAAATCGGTATTGGACGTATCGAATTCAGGGTCCATTTTCCAATAAGAGTTATAAACACGAATATGCTCGTAAAACAGCATTTCGGATTCCGAGGCATCAACAGGTCGTTCGCCCGCTCCGCAAAACGTCGCACCGTAAAAACCCGTGGACTGCTCCAGAACGTCCCGAAGCAAACGAACTGTCACAGGATGCTTAGGTGTCAGGTGATATGTCTTTCCGTGCCATTTCGCGTGCGTGATGACGTGTGTCATCACCGCCGACACCCAATCGACAGGAACGAGATGCTTGGTTTCGTTTCCAGACAGCGTCAACCGCACCTCGTCCCCACCAATCAACCCGGTCTCGTTCGGGAGAATTGAACGAACGATCGTATGCACAAGTTGTAAGGCTGCGTAATAGCCATGGTAAGTCGTTGTCAAACCGGTCTGCGAATCACCAATGATTATGCCCGGACGAAACACCGTCGGTTCGTCCAAAAAGTCAGCCTCGCGGACGAGCGTCTCAGACTGGAGCTTGCTGCATTCATAATCGTTCGAGAACTGCTGTCCAACATCCAGTTCGTTTTCGAGAACTTTTCCCTGCCTCAGTCCCGCCACATAGGCAGTGGAAACATGGTGAAACTTGCGAATTCCTGCGTTTCGACAGAATTCAAGTACGTTTCGTGTCCCTTCGATGTTCGATCGCCACGGCTCTCCGGCTTTACTCGTCGAATGAAACGTCAAACTCGCCGCATTGTGAATGACCGCCGTACAGTACTCCGCTGCCCAACGAAGGTCCACGGCATCCAAACCAAGATCTGGCTGAGAAATATCACCTTCCATGACAACTGGCCGTGAAAGTGGTCTGCCGTATTCGGCATCCCACAGGCACAACGCCGATTCAATTCGCTGCCTGGCGGTCTGTTTGCGATTCGGCCGCACAACAACAGCAACCGGGATCTCGCGAAGCAAAAGGTCACGAAGCAAATAGTTACCGAGCAGGCCGGTAGCCCCGGTCAACAGATGATAACTCATAGGATGATGTTCCGCAGGGAAGATAGCCGTCTCGCAAGCATATATGCGGGAACAAAACCGTTCCAAAGACAAACCCTAGTTTAACGCGATTCGCGAGACCATTTCAATCGTCTTCTGCCAGGTAAAACAGTGTGCAACATCAAGTGGCAAAAAAAGTTTCGCCATTTGGAGTATTGAGTAAAGGAGGCGTAATCGCTCCCCTTGAACAACTCAACGGCAGATTATGCCGAATGTAAGACACATGACGGACCATGTTCCAGTTTTTGCACACTGCCTCGAGAATTCGCGCCCGTTTCTGCTGATTTCGAACAGAATCCTGACGCCAGTACCGCTAGAGTCGCTCCCCTTCGGCGGCATCATCGAAATGATCTTCGTTGACTCTCCCTGGCGGAACAGGTAGTTCCCCGGTGATTCTCCATGGCGGAAGTTCGATCTTTTGATCGAGAAGCCACTCCGAAAGCTCAACCTTTAGGTGGGAAGCCGATGATTCTTCATCAGAATCGAGGCTTTTCACTAAGGTTTCTTTACGGATCTGGCCCAACCAGGCTCCAGAACGCCGACCAAAGGTCCTTACCAGAACAACTTCCGCGTTTCGACGTTGACGTGAGTCAAGATGTCGCCAGAGTCGACGTGCACTGTCCATTAAAGATGCATTCGAAGGATTGTATGAGATTCCTTCGACTAATCGATTCCAAGCCTCGGGTAAATCGCTTCTTCGTTCAGCGAACTGAGACCACGCCAGCCATGCTCCGGCGAGCGAGGAGTCGTAATTGATCGCTCGTTCCATAATCTTTTCGGCACGTTGAGGACTTCTGACAGTCGTCGCCTGATACCAGTGATACCGTCCAATCCAATAGGGATGCATCACGAGCAACAGACCTGGCAGTAGCCACACATGGGCCAGCACGCCACTGATTCGAAGTAAAAAAACATGTCGAAACGGGCCGCCCGTCAAGATTGCGATCACTGCGCCGTAAAAGAACCCTGTCAAATGAGAGACGTTCGCGCAAGGAAATACGTCGAAAACCGTCGACAGCCAGCCCAAGCCAATTATTACTATGCCAAATTCGGACGCCTCAACAGGAAATGAGCTGGCCACTTCGTCATCAAAATGCCTTAAAACCGTCAGTGCTCCGAGCATGGCACAAGTCGCTCCGGAAAACCCGACAACAGCGTTGCCGAAACAAAGCTCTGACATGATCGGAATACAAACCGCCGGAATCAGGAAGAGAGCCATTGTGAAGCTGCCCCAGCGCTGCTCGAGGCGATAACCCAGATACCATGCTCCAACAAGATTTAATGTGAGATGAATCAAATTGGAATGATGAAAGGCCGTTATCGGAATTCGCCACCATTCTTGGGACCAGACGTCAAATGGACCGTGCAGATCGGAATCCAACGAACGCCGCACTCCATCTTGAATCGCAGGCAGGTGCAATGAACAAATCGCCCCCCAACTACGCTGGACTTCCTCAAATGGCTCCCGATCTGCGATCGCCTGAAAAACGCTCCCCAAGTAAACCGCCACGCAAACAACGAGCGACTCGGCAGTCATCGGTGCAAGACGTATCCATCGCAAGTCAAAACTCCATCAACGTCGATTGGAGACTGACGAAAAACTTCTTCACGCTAGTCAATCGGGTTAGAACAATGAAAGCGGAGCACCTAACGCACCTCAGAAAAGATCCTGGAGCTTTTCGCCAGACGTGCTCATACACTCAGCATGGAAGCTGTGAAAGCCAGATTTGAAAATCCATCCGCCCACTTGCCCCACGATAATTGTAGGACAACTCACGCATAGACTTCAACAATCGAGGCGGCTGCCTGGCCAATTCGAGTCACGTTAATACTGAGGACGATACGATTGGAAGTTGCCAGCGGCTGTCCGGCGACCACGTTTAACGGGCAAGCCGGATCAGGGGTATCGTAGTTTAAAGTGTATGGAATCATGCCATGAGAAAGGGCGATAACCGATGCAGCCAATTCCAGTAATCCAGATCCCGCACCGGAATTGCCAAGAAAACTTTTAGGAGCCGTGACAGGAATTCGACGCCCCAATTCGTCTCCGAAAACGTCCAGAATGGCTTGTGATTCGGCAATATCCACGTCAACCGTTCCCAAGCCATGTGCGTTGATATGGCCAATCTGATCGGTCCGTAGACCTGCACTTCGCAGTGCACTACGCATCGCGTTAGCCAAGGCCAGACGATAATTTGCCTTTTGGCTGGAATTCGTCACACATGACGAACCGGTTCCAAGAACACGTCCCCAGATCTTCGCACCACGCTTCGTGGCGTGCTCACGATCTTCCAGAATAAAAGAGCAAGATCCTTCACCGACGACTCGCCCGGATCGATTCAAATCAAACGGTCGAGCACGGCGATCAGGCGCGTCGGGTGTTCGGGCCAAGTCGTTCCACAACGCCTGATGTAATGTCTTAATGGGATGCAGGGTGGTTCCGGTCACTCCGACAATCATCATGTCAGCAGAACCACGAAGGATAATCCGCATCGCCTCACCAATCACAGTATTTCCCGATGCATCATCCAGCGTCAGGGAATTACTTGGCCCTCGTGCATCGGCCGAGATACTGATGTGACAGGCCGGCATGTTTGGCAGGTATCTCAATAGCCACAGTGGTTCGAGCTTGGTCAGCCCCATCTGGCCCCACTGCGTTGTTTGAAAGCGTGTCGTCCCTTCGTCGCAGCAAGCGACACAACCTTCCAGTAACACTTCCGGGGGACTGAGCATTAAATTGGCGCCGAATTCGACGCCCAGTCGTTCGTGATCGATCTGGCTCAGGTCGATTTCAGAATTTTGCAATGCCAACAGAGCCGAGGCGACGCCCAATTGAATTTCGCGACACATCGCCTTGAGATTCTTGCGCTGCTCTTTCAGATAGACTTTGCGGGCAGATTCATCTGTGAAATCGCGAACTTCGGCCCCCACGCCGTCCGGAGCTGCGAATCCGGGAAATAGTTCAGCGTGTCGAACTCCGGAACGGCCCGCAGACAGGCTATCCCAGAACGCATCGACACCGATGCCGATCGGGCTGACGATGCCTACGCCGGTGATAACAACTTCCCGAGTCTCTGAAGATCTGGTCACGATTTGGTGCTCATTGGCGGCCACGTATCTGCGTCAAAGTGGTCGCACACGGCGATCCAAACGTCTGGCGATCACGCAGAAACCCATCAAAACTTCCGTTAAAACCTTCCGTCAGTTCACTCGCCCAACTACCAAACAGGCGTTATGACCGCCGAACCCGAAACTATTCGACATCACACGATTGATACGAACTTCACGTGCTTTATTAGGGACATAGTCGAGATCGCAATCTGGATCAGGATTCTCAAGATTGATGGTTGGTGGAATGATCTGATGTAACAGGGTCAACACTGCGACGACAAATTCGACTCCACCGGATGCCCCGAGCAAGTGACCCAGCTGGCTTTTTGTACTTGAGACGCAGACTCGCTTGGCCTCAGCTTCAAACACGCGTTTGATGGCATTGGTTTCAGCCTTGTCTCCAAGCGGTGTACTTGTCCCGTGTGCATTGATGTAGTCGATCTCTGCAACGGCAAGCCGGGCATCTTTGAGTGACAATCCCATCGCACGAGCTGCCCCCGCCCCCTCTGGGTCTGGGGCAGTCATATGAGAGCCGTCTGACGACATACCGTAGCCGAGGACTTCACCAAAAATCTGGGCTCCCCGCCTTTTCGCATGCTCCATTTCTTCCAATACAACAACGCCAGCACCCTCGGCGAGTACAAATCCATCACGATCTCGATCAAAAGGGCGACTGGCTGACTCGGGTGAGTCATTCCGTGTCGAGAGTGCCCCCATTCGTGCGAAACCCGACAAACCCATGGGCGTAATCGCGGCTTCGCTGCCACCTGCAACAAGCACGTCCGCGACATCATGTTGGATCAAACGGAATGCGTCACCAATCGCATTACTTGCGGAAGCACATGCGGTTGCAACTGCGCTGCTTGGCCCCTTGAGACCAAACTGGACCGAAATATTTCCACTGGCGGCATTTACCATCAATTTTGGAATCATAAACGGTGAGACCCGTGACGGACCGCGATCAAAGAGCTTGGCATGCTGTTCTTCGATCTCGTTCAATCCACCGATACCACTTCCGATAATGACGCCGCAACGATACGGATCATCCACGGCCTTGAAATCGATACCCGATTGCCGGATCGCTTTCTGCGCAGCGGCCAGCCCAAACTGACTGAATCGGTCCAGTCGTTTGGCTTCCTTCGAGTCAAAATGTTCTTCTGGACGAAAGTCTTTGACTTCGCCTCCAAAGTTGACTTTAAAGTCGGAGCAATCAAATCGCCCCAATCGGCCGACACCGCTTTTGCCCGCACAAAGGCGATCCCAGAACTCATTGATTTCTGAGCCGAGGGCGGTGATGACCGACATCCCTGTCACTACCACGCGTCTGGACATCCGTCACTGTTTCTCCGTGATGTACTTGACTGCATCGCCTACGGTCACAATCTTCGCTTGATCAGCTTCTGGAATCTGCACTCCAAAGTGGTCTTCGAATTCCATGACCAATTCCACGAGATCGAGCGAATCTGCCTTCAAATCCGCAACGAAATTGCTGGCAGACTTAATATCTTCCTTGGGAATATTCAGTTGCTCACTGACGATCCCAATTACTTTTTCTTCAGTCGACGACGCCACGCCTCACTCCTTCGGAGCCGAATCTTAAAAACTAGTACTGACCATCACGGCAATCGTGGTGGAAATTTCAGTGTCAATCAGTCGAAGAATACAGACTTCTTACCCGGTTTCGCGACGGTATACAGGGTTTTGAGAGTCGTGTAAACGCCAATGAAAATATCAGCGTTCCAATCCGCTGACGCTCGCAGAAACGAAAACAATCTGACAGGCAAGAATTCTTTATGCCCGAACGCCTTTTTTTCAGCCAGCTTCAACAAAAATATTGACTCAGCCATCATCATTGATTGACTGGCAATCTACCTTTCGATCGATTCGCTTTAAAAGCGACTTGAGAACCTTTCCAGGGCCAATTTCATAAAATTGATCGCACCCTTGTGCCAACAACTCACGAACGCAGTCTTCCCACAAAACAGGCTGGGTCACCTGCCTCACCAGAATTTGCCTTAAATCCTCGCCATCCGAATGAGTTTTTGAATCAACATTTGATACGACAGGAATTCGACCCGATTTAATCTGAATCTTCTGCAGAACTTCTTCGAGCTGACCACAGGCGGACCCCATGAGCGGCGTGTGAAATGCACCGGCAACAGTCAGCGTACGGGCACTCCCACCAAGCTTTTCAATCAATTCTGCGGCGCGAACACACGCCGGCTTCTCCCCAGACAATACCGTGTTTCCAGGGCAAAGGTAATTTGCAATCCAGATTTGGCCCGCTGTAGAGGCTTCGTTTCGCACCTGAACAACCTGTTCGCGATCAAGCAACAGAGCGCTGACCATACCCGATGGGTTGGCGTCAGCAGCTTGCTGCATTGCCTCGCCGCGCCGTTGCACGACACGCAGGCCATCTTCAAATGACATTGCTCCAGAAAAAACGAGGGCAGTATACTCACCCAGACTCAACCCCGCAGCCATGGCACAGCGATCGACAACCTCAGGATGTTCGGCTCTCAGCATTTCTAATGCAGCGAGACTGCTCACGAACAACGCGGGCTGACTGATGATGGTCGTGTCAAGACGCTCTGCTGGCCCGTCAAAACAGATCGAGGCAAGGTCGAACCCAAGAATTTCACGCGCCTGATCGAACAGCGATTTCGCAGCGGGAAAACGTGCGGATAGGGATTTTCCCATCCCGACATGCTGCGCACCCTGCCCCGGAAAAAGAAATGCGATCTTACCCACGTGCCGTCCTCAACTTACCTCAGCATTGAAAAACCGGCTTGAAGAACCCAAGAGGCTCAACCGGCTTTTGAAATGCTTTATTTAGTCACTTTGATTGGCTTCAAAAGACCACTTCAAAGTGCGCCTCGCATCAACTCGCAACATTCGCCGCCAGCGACAGCTCTTCAATAATCTGTTCGTTGATTCGCCGATTTTTCAGCGTCGTGGCAACACGAAGTGCGTTGTAAATCGATCGCGAATTACTTGAACCATGGCAAATAATCGCGATCCCATCAACACCTATCAATGGCGCTCCGCCCGCTTCATGATACTCAAACTTTTTCCCCAGATTTCGAAGCGCATCAACCGCCAGTGACTTTTCTCTATCGAGAGCACTCAGAACTTCGGCGCAGACCGACTTCATCAGCATGTCGACCATCCCTTCTGCCGCTTTCAGAAGTACGTTTCCTACGAAACCCTCACAGATGACAACATCAGCCCCACCTGAATAAAGATCGCGCCCCTCGACATTGCCGATAAAACGGTCTCGAAACGGGCTCTTCGCGAACAACGCAAGCGATTCGCGCAGATCATCAGTCCCCTTACCGTCTTCACTGCCAATATTCATGATGCCGACCGTTGGCCGCTCGATTCCAAGCATCTCACGAGCATAGATCGAGCCCATGGTCCCATATTGAACCAGGTGCTCAGGACGAGCTCCAGGATTGGCCCCCACGTCCATCAGTACGGTTTTACCCTTTGTTGTCGGCAACGCCACGGCAATCCCGGGCCGCTTGACCCCCTTGAGAAAAAGTCGCGTACGCAAGCCTGCCGCAACGACAGCGCCGGTGTGACCGGCACTGACAACCGCGTCAACTTGCTGGGTCGCCATCATCTGCCAGCAAACGATGATCGAACAGTTCGGCTTGCTGCGCAGCGCCTCAACCGGCTTTTCGCTCATCTCAACCCAACCATCAGCTGGCTTGAGAGTTAAGCGATCGCTGCGAAAACCAGATTGCGACAAGAACGACTCAAGCGATGGCGCATCGCCAACGAGCGTCACGTGAAGATCCGGATTCTCTTTGAGGGCCGCAATCGCTCCGTCAATATTGGGCTGAGGACCAAAGTCCCCACCCATTGCGTCCAGTGCAATCCGCATAGAGGACTATTCCTCGACTTCGACGAGAGTCCGCCCCATGTAATCACCGCACGTCGGGCAGACGACATGCGAAGGAATCTTTGTCTGACATTTCGGACAATTGTGTAGTTGAACTGGCGTTAAACCGTCGTGACTTCGACGACGACGTGAACGACCTTTGGATTGACGACGCTTAGGTGCGGCCATGTTGAGTTGTTCCCAACCTATCGAGGCAATGAATGAACGAGGAAATAACCCAGATTGCCAAAAAATTTGGCGGGACTGTCCCCCGAGTGAAGCGTGACATAGTACTTGAACGGGAAATGACGGTCAAGGAAGTGCGTTTACAGCAATTCTTGAATCACTGAACCAGGCTCCAAGGCCGAAGTCGGACGCCCACTATGATTCAGGAAACTAATCTGTGGATCAACCCCAAGCACGTGGAACATCGTATGATGAATATCCGCAGGAGTGACAGGACGATCTTGAGGAACTTCGCCTAACCTGTTTGTGGAACCAACAATACGCCCACCTTGCACGCCGCCGCCGCCCATCAGGCAGAACATGGCATTCCCCCAGTGATCGCGACCAGGAGTTCCCATGCTAAGCGGCGGACCACCGTTGCCCCCGTTATTCATGCGAGGCGTTCGGCTGAACTCGCCACACAGCATCACTAAAGTGTTATCAAGCAGACCACGCTGCGCTAAATCGTCAAACAACGACGAAACGGCAGCATCCACAATCGGTAGATAACGTTCCATCCCTGATTTCAAGTCCCAGTGATGATCCCAGCCACCGAAATGAACCGTGACGAACGTCGTACCGGCTTCCACCAGACGCCGAGCTAACAAAGTACTCTGACCCCAACTGTGGCGTCCGTATCGATCACGAATTTTCGGATCTTCTAACCCCAAATCGAACGCCGTCCGGGCGGCCTGACCCGTTACCAGATCCAATGCCTGACGATCGAATCGATCCATCGAATCGAGCATCCCCTTGTTCTCGACATCACGCCGCAGACGATCAATATGCTTGGCAAGCGCTGCACGGTCATCCAACCGATCAACCGTCATCCCCGATGGCATTTGAATATTCTGAACCTTAAACCCAGCAGAGTTCGGGTCACCTTCCGTTTCAAACGGGTTGTGCGAAGCCCCGATATAATTCGCACCAAAATATCCCGGCCGCAGTCCGATACTCATTCCATACGGCACTGCGACGTATGGTGGCATTCCCGGCTGCCGTGCACCTGTCATTTTCGTGGCGATTGACCCAATAAACGGGGATTTTCCCTGCGTGGCAGCTCCGCTGACCCCGCCTCGACCCGTCAACATGAAATGGCCACCCGTAAAGTGGTCACCTGAGCCGTGATGCAAAGATCGCACGATCGAAAACTTATCGGCACACTTCGCCTGTAACGGAAAAAGTTCACCAATCTCGATCCCGTCGACATTGGTCCTGATCGGATTCCAGATTCCGCGATACTCGGCCGGCGCCTGAGGTTTCAAGTCATATAAATCAAGGTGACTTGGCCCGCCATCCAGCCAGATCAAAATCACGCTCGTCTTTTTGCTCGAATGCCCCCGTTCAACAGAAGCTTCTTTGGCTCGCAAAATCTGCGGAATCCCAGCCGACGCCATCCCCGCCACTCCGAGTTGAACAAAGCTTCGGCGAGACATCCCGTCACAGTAACGGCGAGTTGATCCGACTTCGATTCGAAACATAGGCGGGCCTTTCGGGTCAGGCAGGAGATTCCGGCAGCTAGCCGACGCATCGGCCACCGTTGATACTAATCGACTACCAGACGATTGGTCAAACAAGTTTTGACGCAAGTCGCCCGTTTTTTCCGAAGGGAAGGTTTGGGAGACGGTCGTTCAGGGTCATTCAAAAATGTGACTGATGAGACATATATGACTGATGGGACAACCTGAAAGATATTGGTCCCATAAGTCGTATTCTTTCTGCCCAAAACGCCCTTGACTATTCAGCCATGCACCAACACGCAAGCCGGGCATGCGGATTATACCGGACGACAATGTCCGATTTTAAGAAAAACGATCAGCGGTGGTGCCAAATCCAAAACAACGGCCAGAATCAGGCCGAATATTTTCAAAGGCGCAGATTCTGCCGAAACGCGTGGTATGCGGTATGCCTCTACCGAATCCATGCGAGTGGGTTAACTCACGTGACCCTCACTGAACCACCTGATTTCGGTGTGGATCACTGCCACGCCGGCCCGTTGAAGTACGTAATTTCAGGCGGAAAATCCGCCTGATTCCATTTTCCTAATCGCATTGAATAGAGGCATTATCGAATGTCGATGAGATCGCCGGTTTATGCAGCCTTGCTGCTTACTGTCTTGGCTGGAATCACGATTTTTGCGGACGATCAGGGACAAGATCCAATCAAAATTAACGCCCGCAAGATTGTGACGGAAGCGGACGGCAATCCGGTCTCAACCGCAAAACAACAAAACTCTGATTCAAAAGGACTTCGGTCACGAGTCCTTTTCATCACGAAACAAGGTTGCGAACGCTGCGAGACCGAATTAAATCGCCTTCGCGCCAACGGCGGGGTTTTTGAAAAGCTGCAGTCAACCGGCTGGCGAATTGGTGATGGTCCGAATAACCACATTCAGATCGTTGACTATGAAAACATCCCCGAATTGATGCAACTCCTGAAAGCAAAAGAATTTCCCACAGTTGCCTGCATCGTTGACGGTGAAATTGTTCGCTCATTCAAGGACGGTTGCACCACGCCTCTCGATGTATGGACATTCGGATGGCTGCTGAAAGGGGAAAACGAGCGACCAAAATCCGCGATTTCAGAAGCTGCACGAGTCGAATCGACAGGAAATTACCGATTGCGAGGTAACCACTGGACCGTGGAAGGCGATCCGAACCCCAGCAAAGAGACGGTCTTAAGACACCTGCGGGGAATCCATGGGAATTCTTCTGCTGCCTACGGAGCCATCGAAAACTGGTCGACCGAAGAACTTCGCTCACTTCATGACGATATTCACGAACGGGAAGGTGGCGGTGTCGTTGCGACCTATGGTGGGCCAGCATATGCCCAACCTGCCAACCGAAGCCTGGACGCGTTCAGCGGGAATCGCAAAGTGACAGGACGATGAGCAACCTCTCTGACAGTCTTAGTAGAGTTTGACCGATTTCTGCGGAAAAAAGGGATCTTCCCAAGATACCAAGACCTCATGAATCGAATCTACTTAGCGACGAGAGGACGTTTTGAAATGCTTGCTCAGCAATTCAATATTCATTCGGTTCGCTTTCCAGGCGACGTCAAGCATATCACCGAGAACGGGAACAGCTCCTACACTCACATCAACTGCGACGTTCCAGACCATCCTTGCGATCAACCAGGGAGGAGCCCCAAGCCGCCGTGCCTCGCGAATCAGCCACATGGAAATACCACCACTGATAAGATCGCCGATACCGGGCACCAGACCGATGATCGCATCGAGACCAAACTCGATATCTGTTCCGGGAATTCGAAACTGACCGTCGAGAAGCTCGGCGATTCTCCGCAGTTGTTCAATTTTCTGGTGCTTTTCAGGATCGAAAACGAGCTCAGGTTCGATCGGTTCTCCCTTAATCACTTCGCCCCCTCCAAAACTGTCTTATGAATATCGAAATTTGAGTGGCTTTCGAGGATACGGCATTTTCATGTGGTCCAGGGCCGCTGTACACGCTCCGATTCTCTCGAACGCGTTGTGCAGAGGTCTTCCCGCCCCAGCACGAGAGACCGACCGAAGGTTTCCTCTTCCTCTTACTTTCGTGTGAACGTGATTTACCGCACTGCGGATCATGTTTTAGCTTTTAAAAAGCTGCAATAATTGCGTACGGAAGGCAATCCGATTAATGAAAGCGATTAAAAATGAAAAGGAGATCTTCGGCCGGCCCGTTGAAATGGGTCGGGAGACCCGTGCACAAAGGGAAATAGGAAGAAAGATCGCAGAAGATTCAAACCGTGACAAACCAGCGACCTGTTCTACTGCCGAAGAAGTCTGGCGAAGGTATGACGGTATGGAGGCGCGATTGACCGCTCCCTTGAGCGAACGGATGTTGGATCTCGCAGGAATCGAGGCTGGAATGCGTGTGCTCGACCTGTCCACGGGGCGCGGCGATCCCGCCATTTGTGCGGCCCACCGTGTGAGAAGATCCGGCTCGGTGTTAGGGGTGGATCTCTCTGAGCGTATGCTCCAAATGGCTCGCGAGCGGGCGACTTGTGAAGGGATTTCCAACCTTGATCTTCGCACGATGAACGTTGAACTGCTCGACGGTCTCCCGAATGGCTATTTCCACGCGAGTCTCATGCGTTGGGGTTTAATGTACCTCGACTGACAGGTTGCGGCGCACATCGCCGTTCGTCGCTCACTGTTACCGGGCGGTGTATTTGTAGCGGCAGTTTGGGCGGAGCCTGAGCGAGTTCAATACGTCACTCTGCCCAGACGCGTGCTTGGCAGAATGGTGTCGTTACCACCAATCGATATGGATGGTCCAGGTACGTTTCGTTACTCGGACGTCGGTCGACTGTTAAAAGATTTTGCGGCCTCTGGTTTTGCCATTCGGCAGATAGAGGAAATTGAGGTCGACGTCATGGAAGCAGATTCTGGCGGCGAACTCGTCGAATGGACTCGCATTTTTGGTCTATCGCGGCTTCTCAAAGCCCATCCCGAAGAGATTCAGCAGGCATGGGAAGCGGAAAGCTCATCGAAGCAGAGGCGCCTCGTAGAAATGACCTGATTCGCTTAAATGGAACGACTCGAATCGTGGTGGCGTCAAACGTGAGTTATCTCTATTAAGACGATTGCCCCCTTGAGCCGGAGGAACATCGAAGTCGCGAAAGATTACTCGGTGCTAGTTAACCTCTTTTGCGCCGACAATATGATTTCGCGAATATATGTCTCCGGTAGCCCCTGCTCGGTTGCTCCCACGACGATCCTTTGCAGGTATTCGTCGGTTGGTGAAGTCGGAACGCTCGTCACATGATCTGCCAAGGCAATGTAAGTCATGACATCAAGTAGTTCGCCAGCTTCACTGATGACATTGACCTGTCGCCGTTCGTACCCCGATTCGTACGGATCCATGATCCGCAATGCTTCTGGAGTACAGCGATAGACGACGCCCAAAACGCTGGACTCTGATGCGGCCTCGATATTCGCATAAACGTTGCTATCTTCGCCTAGCATGTTGAATACCAGGCGATAGCCAGCCAACGACGCGCGTCGCGGCCAGCCGTCATTCCGATCAACCGGGCCTATGCGCTGGACCATCTGTTGGGTCCAAAGATTGCTGCCATACGCGAAGTAGTAGATCGTCAATTGACTGCAATTCCCGATGACAGATTGCCTTCAGGAACTTCGTATGTCCAGACTTTGAACGACTTGAGCGTATTTACTCCGAACGTTGTTGTCAGAGCCACATCCGCTGCATCGCGACCTCGGGCCATGAGAACTCGGCCGATCCGAGGAACATTGTTTCGAGCATCAAACGCGTACCATTGTCCGCCGAGATAGGCTTCGAACCATGCGCTGAAATCCATTGCTGCGGCCACAGGTGGAACACCGATATCGCCCAGGTATCCCGTGCAATAACGTGCAGGGATATTGCAATTGCGGCAAAACGTAATCGCCAGGTGCATGAAGTCGCGGCAGACTCCGTGTCGCTCGTGATAGACTTCCAAGGCCGTTCGATTGGCTCGGGCCTTCATGTAATCGAAATGAATGTGCTTGTGAACGAAGTCGCAAATGGCTTGGACTCGCGGCCAGCCCGGTTGACTTTTGCCAAACAACGTCCAGGCAACATCCTTCAGTTCGCTGTCGACTTCACAGTATCTACTGGCCAACAAATATTGCAGAACTTCGCATGGGAGGTCTTGAACGGCTTGCTGCGATGCATGGGGGACTCGTAAATCCGGTAGCCCGGAATCCGTCACGACAGCATCGTTACGAAAGACAACTCGCCCTGCCGGAACAAAGACACGAGCACATCGGTTGCCGTAAGTGTCAATAAAGTCTGACACGGGAACGAATGGCTCGATCTGCAGGTGCTCAGGCTGCCGAATGGTGGGAGAGCGAAGTGGATGCGTGTAAAGCATCAAAATCATGGCCGCAGGTTCGGGTGATTCGAAGGCAATTTCATAACCGACTCTGATCAACATGCTGAATCCGATTTAAGACGGTGGGGTATGAAAGGGCGCTTCCATCCCGGGCGAAATCCTACCACAATCATGGCGCCGAAGCGCGAATAATTACGTAAATCTTAAGACGAATTATAGTTTCGAACCGGGGCGCCACGGTTTAGGAGTCTTCGACAAGGCCGTGCGATTGAACGCAGCGTATCCTACTTTGAACGACCATGTCGAAGACTCCATGATCGTGGCACCCTGCTTTTGCGATCCCGAAGAATGGAAATTCCCTGGGTCCTTCGCGTCGCAACTTTCTTCCCGGTCGAGTGAAATCAGAGATTTTCGTTTCCGGAAAAAGTTGTTGAACGCGTCGAAATAATCGATCCGATTCGCCTTCCTGAGTGTTAATAGTGGGAACGGCAGAATTTCGTCGCCAAACCTCGATACGCGACACAGATCTTTGAGTTGTACGCTAAACATTTTGTGGTAATTCAAACGATTTTTAACCACGAATCTGACGAATCGCAGGAATAAGAAACAGGAGAAGCGAAAAGAATTAAAATTTCTGAGAAATTTCCTGGAAAACTTGTGCTAGCTCGGCGGTTTTGCCTGTTCGTATGTGACTATTCTTAAATTGACGGGTACGGTTTTATTGAATGACTTTGTGAATTGTCCACAAACCTGATCGTCGGCTGGAAGCCGACGCTACGGCTGCTTGATAATAAACCCAAAGATCGTAATAACCGGTTTCAGGAGAACCTGATGCTCAGAGGCTTGATTTCAATTGTTGCTTCGCTGGCCTGTTTTTTTGCGGTTTCGTTTGCAACCGCACATCCTGGCCATTCACACGATGAAAATGATGAGCAAATGTTGGATGAGATTGCTGCCAGAAAACTTCCGGTTCTCTTAGCTCAGTTGTCGTCTGAAAATCGCGGCCAGGATGACGAGAAACGTCCCGAGATTGCCAAGGCGTTTGATGCGTTTTTAAAAACGAAAGCCATCCGCACTCGTTGGGACGAAAACTTTTTCTATGTGGAATCGAACGGAATTCCGAGTCATCCCATGATGATCGGCATTACCGCCTGGCAGCAGCAGGTCCCCCTGCCCCAACCCTATTCGGGCGAAAATGCTTGGCGCATCCCACTTCGCCCGATTCCTGCCAAAAATCCCCTTTCGACCAAGAACCGTTTTCTTCGCGGCGCGATCGCCTTGGCAGCTAATGGCATCCCGATTTTTAACCCGCTGAACAATCGCGGTGAGGATTCCTACATGATCGGGGAACTCGACGAATTCGGCGGACATTGCGGGCGAGCCGACGATTACCACTACCACGTCGCACCGGTCCATCTGGAAAAAACGATCGGCAAGGGATTGCCCATCGCTTATGCTCTCGATGGTTACCCAATCTATGGGTATGAAGAACCAGATGGTTCGAAGGTCGTGGGACTCGACGCCTTCAATGGTCACAAAGACGCAAACGGAAATTACCATTATCACGCGACCAAAACTTATCCGTATCTGAACGGAGGTTTCCACGGTGAGGTGATCGAGCGGGGTGGGCAGGTCGATCCACAACCGCGAGCCGAACCGATTCGCCCCGATGGCAGGCCTCTGCGCGATGCCAAAATCACCGACTTTGTCGAAACCAAACCGGGCAACTACAAGCTGACGTACGAAGTGCGGGGGAAACGCGGGTCGGTGAGCTACGTGGTCGCGGATGATGGATCTGCTAAATTTACGTTCGTCGATCCGGCTGGCGGGACAAAGGAAGAAACATATAACCCAAGACGACGTGGGCCGGGTGGCAATGACCGACGACCACCCCCACCTCCTCCCCGTGCGGATGGCCCACCGCCAAGAGGCGAACAGCCCGGCCCTGCGCGTGATAATGAACGAGGTCCGAGAAATCCGGGGTCCGGGAATACTGCCAAGCCTCGCAGCAATCTTCCGCAGTTGACGATCAGCAGTTCCGCCCTGGATGCCGACGGAAAAATTTCGGCCGAATTCACTTGCGACGGAGCGAGCGCCTCACCTCCCGTGGAATGGACAGGGGCACCTGCAGAAACAAAGTGCTTTGCCCTGAGTCTCTGGCATACGGCTCCTGATATGGAAAAATCTTACTGGGTCATTTATGGCATTCCGGCAAATGTCACAAAGCTGGCCAAGAATGCAAAGTCAACGGGAACGATCGGGCTGAACGATAAACGGCGTGCGGCGTATGACCCGATGTGCTCGAAAGGACCTGGAATTAAGACTTATCATATCACTGTCTACGCACTTTCGGCCGAACCGAAACTTTCGGCGGACCAGGCAACGCGAGCAAATTTGTTGTCGGCAATCAAAGAGATCACGATCGCCGAAGGAACTCTGGATTTTCAATACGAACGAAAGAAATAGAATTTTTATGCGGCTATTTACGATGACTCGAAACCTGCTTTCTGTGACGACGTTCGCCCTGGTAGCGCAATGTTGCCTGGCTGCGGATTGGACTCAATTCCGTGGCTCTGGAGGCGCTGGCATCAGTTCCGACTCAAGCCTGCCGTTGACGTGGAGCGACACGGAAAACCTGAACTGGAAGACAGAATTGCCGGGTGCCGGATCATCGAGTCCGATTGTTCTTGGCAATCGGATCTTCGTAACAAGTTATTCCGGTTATGGCGTCCCCAAAGATAATGGCGGAGACATCAAGTCGCTCCAACGTCACCTCACGTGCGTGTCGCGTACTGATGGAAAGATCCTTTGGACGAAAACCGTCCCTGGCCTAATGCCGGAAGACAATTATCAGGGGTATATCTCAGAGCATGGTTATGCCAGTAATACTCCGGTCACTGACGGTGAACGGGTTTACTGCTTTTTCGGCAAGAGTGGCGTAGTCGGGTTTGATCTCGATGGAAATCAACTTTGGCAGACGGAAGTGGGAAAAGAATCGAGTAATCGACGCTGGGGATCGGCCGCGAGTCTGATTCTTTACAAAGACTACGTCATCGTAAACGCCTCGGAAGAGAGTCAATCAATTCGGGCTTTAGACAAAAAGACCGGAAAAGAGATCTGGAAGGCGTCGGGAGCCGCTCTGGAACTGGCCTATGGGACCCCTTCATTAATCACATTAAACGAAGGACGGACCGATCTTGTCATCGCTGTTCCTGGAGAAATCTGGGGGATCAATCCTGATACAGGAAAGATTCGCTGGTTCGAAGAACATCAACTGACGGGCAATATCTGCCCCAGTATCGTTGCGGATAAAGAGACAGTTTTTGTGTTTGGTGGATTCCGTTCTGCGGGAAGTTTGGCTTTGCAGATTAGTGGAGAAAAAACGTCACCCAAACCCAAGGTGCTTTGGACAAGCAAAACCAGTTCGTATGTTTCAACACCTGTTTTTTTCGAAGGTCACTTATATTGGATTGACGATCGCGGTCAGGCTTATTGTCTTAACGCGAAAACGGGAGAAATGGTTTATCGCGAGCGAGTTTCTGAACTCGAAGCGGGCGGACGACCAGTCTACGCATCTCCAGTCCTCGCCAAGGGAAACATTTATGTCCCCACTCGATGGAACGGAGTTCTGGTGCTTCCGGCAAAACCTCAGTACCAGGTCCTGGCTCAAAATAAATTCAAGGACGAAAGTGATTTCAACGCGACCCCGGCAATCAGTCAGGACGAACTGTTCCTGAGGTCAAATCGCTTCTTGTATTGTGTCGCGACACAGAAGAAGTAGTCCGTATCGGCGACGATTAAATGTACTTACCCTAGTTAACACCCCGAATTTGAGGAGACTGTCATGAAACGTTGGATGTGGACTCTCGGTGCCATCGTTGCCGCTGGTGCAACGTTGGCGATTGCTCAACCTCCCGGCGGGCCAGGTGGAGGTGGACCGGGTGGAGGAGGACCGGGTGGCCCTGGCGGCCGACGTCCGATGCCGGTGATTGAGGCCCTGGATGCCGACCATGACGGAGTGATTTCAGCAGAAGAATTGAAAAACGCGACAGCGGCACTGCTGACGCTCGATAAAAACAAAGACGGAAAACTGACCGAAGACGAATATCGACCGCCAGGTGGCCCAGGCGGACCGGGCGGCCCTGGTGGACGTGGCGGACCGGGCGGCGAGGGGCCTGGTGGGGGACGCGGAGGACCGGGTGGTCCCGGTGGACCTGGCGGCGAAGGACCTGGAGGACCTCCGGGCGGAGGCCGCGGTCGTGGTCCTGAGGGTGGCCCACCTGGCGGTGGACCCGGCGGTCCCGGTCGTGGTGGCCCCGAAGGAGGGCCTCCTGGTGGAGGTCGACCAGGCCCTGATCCCGAGCGAATGCTGAGCCATGCATTTGAATTTGACACGGACAAAGACGGCAAGCTCAGCAAAGACGAAATGAAAAAGTTCATTGATGACTTTGTTCAGCTTCATGGGGGGCCTGAAGGTCCTGGCGGACCTGGTGGTCCAGGTGGCGGCGAAGGACCGGGCGGCGGTCGCGGACCGCGTGGAGGAGGCGCGGGCGGACCTCCTGGCGGCCCTGGCGGTGGTCGACCGGGTGGAGGCGGCGGGGATCGTCCCGAGCGGCCTCGACGACCAGACTGATCGTTCTTGATGCTCAAGCAAAGTGCGGGAGACCTGCGGAAGTCTCTCGCACTTTTTATTTCTTTGATGATTTTCAGGACTTAAATCGTTTCGACAGTTTTCGCCCTGCATTGGCATTTACCAGAAGTGCAACTTGGCCCGCTCTGCTTTAACATATGAAAATCCCTTTTCAGACTTCGGCTTCGAGGATTCTGCATTCATGTGCAAAGCGTTTCGATTTGTCACCGTGATTGGTTTGATGGCTTGTTGCAGTTCGGTTTTGTTCGCACAACAGGTCAAGCAGCCGCTGATTCCTCATGCTCAGGACAAACCGCCGAACGATCCGCGTGATCCGATCACCGCGGCGAAGATGATGACCGTTCCTGAAGGCTTTTCCGTCGAGGTTGTGGCGGCTGAACCGGATATCGTTAACCCGGTCGCCATGACAATCGATGAACGAGGCCGGTTCTGGATTACGGAATCACTTGAGTATCCCCGTCGTGAATCGGGACCTGGTAAAGACAGAGTCAAAATCCTGGAAGACACGGATGGCGATGGCAAGGCGGACAAGTTCACGGTCTTCATGGAGGGACTGAATATCCCCAGCGGGATCGCTGTCGGACACGGAGGTGTCTGGATCGCTAATTCACCCGATATTCTGTTTGTGCAGGATACCGATGGAGACGGCAAAGCCGACAAACAGGAAGTCGTTGTCACCGGCTTTGGTCGCACCGATACGCACGAGTTACCAAACAGCCTGACTTGGGGGCCTGATGGCTGGCTGTACGGATTGAACGGCGTCTTTAATCATTCGCACGTCAAATATGCGAAAACAAATCCGAACTTCGATGAAAAGCATCCCGGTTGGCCACTGACGTGCGCCATGTATCGGATTCATCCCCGGACGCGAGAATTCCAGGTCTTCTGCGAAGGGACAAGCAACCCCTGGGGGATCGCGTTTAACGATGAAGGCGAAGCGTTCGTATCGGCCTGCGTGATCGATCACCTGTGGCACCTGGTGGAAACGGGTTACTACCATCGGCAAGGTGGCCCCTACCCTCCGTTCACTTGGAAGATCGAATCGATCGTCAAACACAAACACCAGAAGGCGGCGTACTGCGGCATACACTTCTTCGACAGCGATGCCTATCCCGAAAAGTATCGAGGCAAGCTTTATATGGGGAACATTCACGGCGGCTGCATCAACGTCGACCGCGTCGAATCGAAAGGCGCAACTTATCAAGGTTTTGGTGAGCCCGATTTTCTGACAGCAAACGATGCGTGGTTCATGCCGGTCGTTCAGAAAACTGGCCCGGACGGCAGCCTGTATGTTCTCGACTGGTACGATCGGTATCATTGCTATCAGGATGCCAATCGAGACCCTGCTGGGATTGATCGTCTGAAGGGACGGCTCTATCGAGTTCGTTACAAAGAGACACCGCGAATCGCGAAGGATTTTAATCTCGCCTCGGAAACGGACGGACAATTGATTGAAAAGTTAGGAGTCAATAACGACTTCATACGTGACACGGCGCGGCGGATACTGCAGGAACGTAATTCTAAAGCGATTCTCCGTTCACTTATCGATGGTGTTTACGGCGAAGGCAAGATTGACGCCCGAATTCGTCGTCGGATGTTTATGACCGCTTGTGGCATTTCAGATCCAAATGGCGATTTGGTCGATCCCCGTCAATCACCTGTTCCCAAAGACGAGGTCATTGAAAGCTGGCAGCTACGACGTTTGGCAGATGGCCGGGAAGCAGTTCCTATTTTAAGCGAGTTAAGTTCACATCTGACGGCTCAACGTGGTGCTCGACAAACGCTTCAGGCGGTGGTGGCAGCGACAAAATTGTTTCAACGAGCCCGCGCCGCCCACGCTGAGAGTGACATCGGGACACTCTTCCAAGTTTACATCAATGCCCTGCGTTGGGACCAGAACGATCCAATTCTTTCTCAGGTCGTGTGGCAAAATTTGCACCCTTACCTCGAATCGAATGCGGATGAATTTGTCGAATTGCTGAAGGGACCGGAAACAAAGACGTCACCCTCGCTCATGGCCATGATGCCCAGGATCATTGACCGGTTGCTTGGACGGAAAAAGTTCGATCCCAAGCCGGTCGCCTCTGTCGTGTCATTGCTTATTGATCTTGAGCCAGAAACTGCCGCCCTGGGGCTTGGTCAACTTGCGGCGAAGGTACAAAACCGTGAACTGTCGGCAGACCAAATCGCTGCGATGAAACTGGCGATGACTGACAAGCTCGATGCGATTTTAAAGGGATCCACTACGTCACCGACGTACTTGCCGACGGCATTTCTCGCAACAAGCTGGAACGATACACAGGGGATCAAAGCCGTACGCTCGATCTTTACATCGGATAAGGCGATCCAGGATCAAAGGCTGCTTGCACTGAATGCATTGATCAAAGCAAAGGATGATGGACTGATTGAATCGGTGGCTGCAACGTTCGACGCGGCTTCGACGCCATCAAGTTTGAAGTCACAGATCCTTGCGTCACTGAGCAAGCTGGATGACCCTAAGGTCGCCGACGTGATCCTCGCGCGTTACGCGAAACTCGAACCTGATATTCAGCCCCGAGCGATCGAATTGCTGACTCAACGAGCACGCTGGGCCAAGAGTTTACTGGCTGCGATTGGCGATAAAAAAATTGCAGCCGCAACGATCAACCTGAATCAGGCCAGGCGATTGAAAGATCTCAAAGATGAAGAACTAACAAAGCTGCTGGCTGCCCATTGGGGACAGGTGCGCGAGGGTCGCGATCCCAACCGTGAAAAATACATTGCCGACATGCGGCAACTGATCCGCAAGTCCCCTGGTGATCCGTTTGCGGGGGAAAAAGCGTTTAAGAAGGTCTGTGCACAGTGCCATAAAATCTACGGCGAAGGAGCCGAAGTCGGGCCCGATATTACGTTGAATGGCCGAAATGATTTCAATCAATTGCTGTCCAATGTCTTCGACCCCAGCCTGGTGATTGGCGCTGGTTACCGATCTTACACCGTCGTCACAAACGGCGGTCGAGTGCTGAATGGTCTGCTCGCCGAAGACAGCCCTCAACGGGTCGTTCTGAAAGTCCAGGGAGGCAAGCAGGAAGTGATTCCCCGGTCGGACATCGATGAATTCAAAGTGAATGAAATTTCGTTGATGCCAGAACAGTTGGAAAAACAACTGACACCACAAGAGATCATCGACCTGTTTGCGTTCATTTCGTTGGATAAACACCCTTCGGACAAGACCGCAAGGCTACTGTCCGGTGCGGGCGAAGTTGTTCCTCGAGAAGTGCCGAAGCCTTTAGACTTTGGACCAGCCGCCAATGAAGTCTTGCCGGGATTCACATCAGCGACATCAGGAGAAAACGGCGTCGGGATTTTGAAGGAACATTTTGGTCGATCCGGAGTGTTACGCACGCACCCGCTGTCAGCAGAGACGCCGAGCGTGCTTTCCGGAACCTTTGCGATCCCGGCAGGCAAGAAAACGACGCTTGTCGTTGATGTCAGCCACGACCTGCGAGGTGATTGGCGGCTTGTGATCAAGGCTAACGGAGAGCAAGTATTGAAAGAGGACGTCAGTCCAAAAACGTGCTCAGGCGGCTGGGCAACTTTTAAAGTGGACTTGAGCAAATTCGCAGGTAAAGAAATTCGCTTGGAACTGATGAACGTCGCAACCGGCTGGTCATATGAGTTCGGATACTGGGGTGGCGCTCGCGTATCCAGTGAATAAGCAGGTGAATGGAATGAGGCTCCAAAAAACCGTCATTAAGGATTTGGAAACTCGTTATCAACGTGCCAACAACGGTCTTGATCACCCAAATTAATTATCCAAGATCCATTCTCGGCTGAAATTGATTTTATTCGGCATGATCGGACCTGCCATATTTTTTCAATGCCGAACGGATGCCCCGTTCGATATACTCGCATCAATTGACGGTGACAAGGGCGATCTATCTGACGACCGAGCGACAAATCGCTTGGCTCGTGACATCATACTTTCGGAGGGAGTCGATTATGGCTGGCCAGGATTTTTCGAGATATCAGAAGAAGGTTATTCAGCGATATTACGACAATCGCCCCGCACTCGATGAGCAGCGTCTGGCAGAGTTGGCGACGGAGTTATACCTCGCCAACGACAAGAAAAAGCCCAAGCTCTGGGAATCAACGAAAGAGCTGATGGAACGGCTTGGGACGCCCCCATCACGGGTTGAACACGTGATGAAGACCGCTGATCCGGCACAAGTGGCCGAAGTTGTCAAAGATATTCAGGCGGGCAAAATTCGTCCCAAGGTCGAGAAGAAAATTGAAAAGCCCACGGAGTGATCAGAAGTCGACTTGCATACGAGTGACAAATAGTTCTGCCGTGCTGTTCCCTTTTTTCGTGTTATCCAGCATGGCATGAATCCAATTGAATTGGAATTTCGTGTGCTGGTTCATGTACCAGTTCACACCAAAAGTGAAATCGTTAAGGACTCCGTTGCCAGCCTTACTCGTCGTATTGAACGAGTTCGAATTACTATTGTAGTAATGCCCATCGAGTTTTGAGGGATTGGTCAGGTCAACAACCGACCACCGAGCAGCGAGACCCCAGGCCCCCCAGCCACGAACTCCATCCCACTTCAGAGGAAGGAAATCCGCATACGGGATTGGATTCTTGAACGATGCGAGCTTTTTGTCATAGCCACGATGCTCGCCCGTCAGCCGGTACATCACTTCTCCGTACGCACCCTGGTAAAAGACAGGACCAACGACACTTTCCACAACAGTCGCCATGTACTCAGACTGAAGACTCAGCGCACCCGCCTGATAGACCGTTTCTATTCCCATCAGGTTAAAGTTTTTCGCCTGATACTTACCGGTATCCACAAATATGGGCGTCCCATTCACGGCGGTGTCGAACGTGGTGCTGTTCTCAGGATAGCCGAGAAAAAACTCGGGTGTTGTACGCGACTGATAGAACGGTTTTGGAGTACCGGCATTACCATTAACTCCAGCCCCGGTCGCATCGTCTGCGCCCAATTCACTGAAGTTGTACGAGAAACCGACGTGCCATAAATAACGGTCTTTTTCACACTCATCGTAGTAAAGCAGATGCGTGAGACGTGTGGAAAATGAATAGCCTCCGACATTACCGAAATCGGTTGCAAAACGGGAATCCCCGAGAGGAGCGTTATTGAAACCGCCAGTCCGAAATACGCTATAGGCCCAGTGCGTCATGTCATCGTCTGTGGCGTTCGACGACATGATCCCGACGCGCCGAAAAGGGACGAAGGCCAGAAAAGGCAACGACCGTTCCAGAAACGCGAGATTGCGAAAACCGCTCATCGCATCAACGCTGAACGGCTGAAGGAACTGCCCCACGCGGACATCCCCGAGAATCGGCAGGTTTCCTTGCTCAACATAATTATCAAAAAAGCTGGGACGACCAGCCGCCGCAAAATCGACTTCTAATTGATAATTCGTGAATTGGGCCACCTTACCATTGACGGCAAATCGGGCACGCCGAAAACCCATACCATCTTGAGCGTCACCAACGGTCGCAATATTCCGAGGCGTCTGTGAATAAAATGCGGTGTCGACCTGCAGGAATCCGGTGATCTTATGCGTTGGATACGTATTGGCTTTTTTGGCGTCTGCTTCGTCACGCTTCTTCAAACTTTTCTCGACATCAGACAATCGTTTCCCAAAATCACCAGAGAGACTCGACGTTGTTTTCTGAGAATCCTCAGAATCCATAGTGACGTTCAGATCCGCATTCATGTAACCGGTCAATTCGATCTCCGCCGGCTTTGATTCGTCCTCATCCTTATTGTTTTTTGATTTCACTCGCTCGATTTCGATTTGATTCTTTTCCAGACGATCAGCAAATTCTGCCGCAAGAGAAGTTGATTGCGCTGAAGAGGATTCACTGTCGGTTAACAAACGTAACGGGACAAGCCCGTCCTGGCCGTACACATTGTCGCTCAATAAGTTGAAGGCTGCGGTGATGACAATCACAAGAATGAAATTGCGAACGCGTAACCATCGAGATTGTTTAACGGCTGATGATTCTGTCCGGCTATTGAAATTTTGACACGGAGGCACGTATTCCGAAGTCCCCTGGCACCTACTCGGAAGCAGCGCAACAAAATCGCGTCGCTGTTGTTCCCGTAGTGACCAGCTCATTTAAACGTGAAATCCAATTCCGGTTGATCACAGCGAGCAAAGTAACGTTACCCAATTCTCGGCAAACTCTGACAACTTTATCGGTTATGAGATGGATAGGAATTTAGCCGACAATCCGATCGCAATAAGATAAACAATGCCCGCAATCGCAATAATTCACTCAAGTCGAAATGGGAATATGCCGCAGACGATCGTTGAGCGGACTACAACTATGATTAGACGCCTCCCTTTTGTTTCGCGCCGTTTTTCCCGCCTCGTTTTTCCCGAGCAGGAGCGGGAGTCTGATTTGGGTCATAGTTGGAATTCGTCGTCGGAAATTGTGCATCTACTTCTACCAGGTATTTCTCTAATCTTTGCCGCAACTTGTCTGTCACATCTGGCCTGCTGGCTGCAAGATCATTGCGTTCGCTTAGATCCTTCGACAAATCGAACAACATCACGCGGTCATCTTCGTAGAACTTCATCAACTTGAAATTGCCCAGCAGGATGGCCGATTGCGGTCCATCGTCACTTTGGTAATGCGGAAAGTGAAAGACGAGTTCTTCGCGCGTCCGTTTCACATCGCCCTTCCCTTCGTTCATCAATAACGACGCGATGCTTCCACCTTCGATATCTTTGGGAAGTCCACTCGCTTCAACCCTTGCCCATTCGCAAAAGGTAGGTAACAAATCGAATCCAACCACCGGCGTGTGGCACCACGAATTCGGTTTCACTCCAGGGCCGCGAACGATCAGCGGCACCCGGATACCACCTTCCCAGACACCACCTTTGCCGCCTCTCAAACCATTTCGACGACCTCCCCCTGCTCCGTTGTCCGACATGTAGATCACATAGGTGTTACCTGCCAGGCCAAGTCGATCGATTGACTGGAGCACCTTTCCAACGCCTGTATCGAGATCTTCAGTCATCGCCGCCGTCGCAATCCGTTTGGCATTTTCGTTTGGCATCCGGCGTTCGTATTTTGCAAGCGAGGCTTTCATTGCGTTTTCCGGGGCATGAAGTGCGTTCCACGACAATTGAATAAAAAATGGTTTTCCCTCTTTGGAATTCTTTTCCATAAATTCTTCAGCGCGCTGGGCCATGCCGAAAATGTCAACGGGATTCGGATCAGTGAACTGGAAGGCCTGTTCATTTCCCGTATCCCCATCGTGCTCGTCATACCCATGCTTTCCAGGGCCGCCGCTGGTGAGATGCCATTTGCCGTAGTGTGCCGTGGCATAGCCAGCACTTTGCAAAAGCTCAGCAACCGTCACTTCATCAGTACTGATCCGTTTGGCGATTCGCGGCTCGATCAGCTTTCGCCCCTCTTCGGGTGGCGCTGCTTTCGTCCAGTGCAATCGTGCGGGGCTTTTACCAGTCACCAAACTGGCTCGAGTCGGCGAGCACACCGGTGCCGGCGCATAAGCGGCCGAAAATCTCATCCCCTGAGCCGCGAGCGTTTCCAAGGAAGGGGTATGAAAAACATCCCCTTTGGAACCGGCGAAATCAGGATGCATGGCGACGGAAAGACCGCTCCACCCCTGATCGTCAGACAGCATAAAAACGATATTTGGCCGCTCAGCAGCAAAACTCATTGTCGGCACAAATATCAGAATCAACACGAAAAGTTGTCGCATCTGGTCATCCTTCAAGCGGTATGGCACTTGTTTGATACAGTACTTTCACTGATCGTTGCGAATCAAATATGAGTAAGAAACGTCACCGTTTTTTCGCTGAGACGATTCCTGGGACGGAAGATAGGAACGAACGTAGTCGACACGCGCGGAATCGCTTGAGACGTTTACCCGGATATGCCCGGAACTGCTTTGAATTTCGCCATTGAGGTAACCGTACTCAACTGCGCTGCGGATGTTACCCATCCGAGCGTGACCGGGCTGCGGTACTTCCTGGTAAACGATCCCATCCAGATCCTGTTTGACAAACAAATGATCATGGCCGTGAAACACGATCGATACGTGGTGTTTGACCAGCAATTGGTGGATTGGTAACCCCCAGCCCGGCCGGAAGCGATCGAATTCATTCTTGCCATCGAGGCCCTTTCCGCCCCATTCAAAATAAGGGGCCACTTCGATCCCACCTCGGCCATTTCGATCGGCACCTCCGACAAGATTGTGCAGAAAAATAAATTTGAAACGTGCGTCACTGTTTTCCAGGACTGACTTGAACCAGTCGTACTGCGTCCGTCCCAGCGTTCGATTCCAGAGTTCCTGTTGATCACTGCCAACCCCGTTCACCGCGTCTCGGCCCCTTGAGCGTTTCGTCGTATAACGGAACGGATCGAGGACAACGAACAGACTATTGCCCCAGCTCCATGCGTAATAGTTTTCGACATTACCGATCGAGGCTTCTGTCTCGCGGTTTCCTGAATAAAACGAATCTGGTCCGGGATTTGGAATGTACCGCTTACGCGTGGACGTGGCCCAGACGTTTGAACCACGATCACCGGGCTCTCCGTCATGATTACCCAACGCAAAAAATAACGGCACGGAATGACAAACTCGTCCGAAGTAATATCGCTGAGCGAGGTATTGACCGAGCGAAATTTCTTGCCGGACATATTTATCGACCATGAACGTATCGCCGAGTTCCAGATGGAAATCCGGGCTGTCGGTCAGTACGTTGGCCAGTGTCCGCTCATAAACAGCGGCGCTGGTGTTTTCGTCCAGATGCGAATCGGACTGAACGGTGAACGCGAACGAGCTTTCCGGTGCTCGTTGTGTATGAAACGTATATTCATCGCTGAATTCAAACTGGTCTGCAGCAGTTCGACGAAACTCAAAGCGATAAAAGCAGCGAGAGTTTGCCGCCAGCGAATCGATGACAAAATCAACTGGCTCACCCTTCTTCAGGCGGACGACAGGTGCTTGCGCCGTATATTGCTTTGACTGAACACCCGACGCGATTCGACCTTCAAGGTCTTCATACGCCAGCACACGAACGGCGACTGAGTGATCGGTAGGACGACCGAGGATAATATCCCAACGATGGTCAGGGACATCGTTCGCGGCCGGCGGCTTTTCGTAACCGCCAAGTTTGCTCCCTTTTTGCTGCTGCTTTTCCTGGCAATGCGAGAGATTGACGGACATCAATCCAACCACGACAAGCCCGAAAACAATTGATATCAATAACCTGCGTCGATGCCGCATTCTCTCTTACTCAAATAGGGGATTGGATTTTTGCTCAACTCAAAGAGTGGACAAATCGCGTCCGATATTCGAATAAACACACGAAAGTCGGTGAGGTTTCGGTGACTTTACTGGTTTTCGAAAATCGATTGTTCATTGACGTTCAAGACGGGTTTGTCGGTAAATCCTTGGTGAGTTCCTCTAAAGCGGCATCGGACGACTCATGGTTCGCCGTCTGCTGGGTGCGATTATCTCTGACCAGAAGAGAATATAGGCACGGCAATACAAATAACGTCGCGGGCTCACCTGCGATCAGCCCACCCAGAATCGCTCGTGCCAATGGTGCGTTGGCTTCACTACCGTGTTCAAGAGCCAGCGCTGCGGGAATCATCGCGAAGAAAGCGGCGAGTGCCGTCATCGTCACTGGTCGCACTCGGACCGAAGCAGCTTTGCGAATAGCCTCGGTCGGTTTCAGACCTTCGTGACGACGAAGTTCCTGAGCATAATCTGTCAACAAGACCGTATTCGCGACTTTGATTCCGACAATAAAAATAATGCCCAGTAGACTTTGGACATTGAGTGCAGTGCCGGTGTGGTAAAGGAACGGCAAAATACCGATCAAGGCCAGTGGGACGGTCAACATCACTGTCAGCGGGACGATCCAGGATTTATCCAGGGCCACCATCAGAAAGTACATCAGCAGGATTGCCAGCAAGAGTCCGTTGAAAAGATTAGTGAACGTGTCTTGCATTCGCGAATACTCGCCGCTGAGAACGATCTTAAAACCCTTCAAAACGTTGCGATCAGTGGAATTTGGATCAAAGGGAATCCATGTATCATTGCCGTCGGCCCGGCCATATTTCTCGAGCACTCGATGTACATCTGCGGCCACATGACCCAAGTCGCGACCAGCGACAGACATCACCAGGTCAATCGACGACTGAAGATTAACGTGCGTGGCTTCCGTCGGAACCGAGGCGCGAGCGATCGTTGCCAGCGAACGCAACAGGATCGGTGTCTGCTGACCTGCACCTGTCAAGGGAATATCCAGCAAATCTTCCATCGATTGAAATTCCTGTTCGGGATACGTCACACCGACGAAGTACTGGTTGAAACTGACCGGATCAATCCAGAAGTTTTTCTTATTGAATGAGATACTGCTGTTGGCTGCTGCCACGACGTTCCGCATAACGTCCTCTTGCGTCAGCCCCAGTTCGGCCGACTTTTGACGGTCGACCGTGATCACGAATTGCGGATAGTTCAGCCTCTGTAGAATTCGAGCATCAACGACGCCGTCAATCTTGGAAATTTCTTGCTTAATCGACGACGCAATTTCATGAGCCAGCTTCTGCTGCTTGCCGATAACGCGAATTCGAATGGGGTTCGACTTCCCTTCGTTCAGCGCGCTGCGAATCATTCCTCCCGAATCAAAACCAAACTCAAATTGCGAGAATTGCTCTTCTTTTGCGACTTTCGCCCGGATCTTGGCGATGTGGTGCTCGGCGCTAAATTGACGATGGGGACTGAGCTGCACTCTGAGGATCGTGTCCATCGGTCCTGCGTTGGGGGTAAACGCGGCAGACCAGTCGGGAACGACACCAATCTCGGAAATAATCATTTGCAAATCGTGTTCGCCAATCGTTTCACGAACCAGACCTTCCGCTTGAGCGACGTACTCTTCAGTCTTCTCGATTCGCAAACCACTGGGGCCGCGCATCACCATTTCAAATGCGCCGGAATCGACTTCAGGAAAGAACTCTTTCCTCAAAATCCATCCATACGACATGAGAACAATGCAAAACAGCGCAGCTCCTGCGGCGATGGTTAAAATTCGATGGCGAAGGACGAAGTCGAGCCCGCGAAGGTATAAGGCAATCGCTCGATCAATCAGTGCTTCCCAGCGACGAAAGGTTCGACCCAGCCACCCAATGGGCTTCTGAAGATCGTTGTGTCCAACATGAGGCTTCAACAATAACGCACTGAATGAAGGGACAAGAGTTCTCGACAGCAGGTACGCGCTGATCATGGCAAATGCGACTGCCAACGCCATCGGGCGAAAGAGAAACACTCCCATCCCCGGCATGAGCGCAAGCGGTGCCAGAACGAGAAACGTACACAAGGTTGAAACAAGCTCAGGAAGCGCCACTTCGCTGGCACCCAGGTAGGCCGCCTCCTCGGGATCAACCCCCAGTCCGAGATGACGATGCGTATTTTCCAGGCAAATGATCGCACTATCGACCATCGGACCGATCGCGAGCGCCAAGCCTGCCAGCGTCATCACATTCACGGTATTCCCGGTGGCGTATAGACAGACAATGGCCCCCAAAACGGAAAGCGGCAATGTGAGAATCGCGATTAAGGTCATTCTCCACTGCCCGAGAAAAAGCAAGATGACCAGCGAACAGAGAATGGCTCCCAACAGACCTTCCTGCACCAAAGCGGCGATTGAACTGCGAACGTAAACGGACTGATCCATCACGAGTTTCAGATCAATCCCGGGTCGCGATAATCGGTCCTGCATCGACTTTAGTGACTTTTTCAGTGTGTCAACGACAGTCAGCGTACTGGCCCCCGTCTGTCGAAATACGGGGATATAGACCTGACGATTGCCGTCGACTCGAACGACGTTCGTCTGGACGAACGACGAATCTTTCGGAGTCGCGACGTCCCGGATGTAACTGACGTTTCCCGCTTCGGCTTTGAGAGGCATCGCCCCCATTCGTTCGACGATCTCAATCATCGAATTGGAATCGATCGCATAATCAGTTTCACCAACTTTGACGCTGCCTGTTGGGAGGAAGATGTTGAACTGGTCCGTCGCTTTCATGACGTCAACCGGCGCAAGACCACGAGCTTCCATCCGTATCCGATCGAGATAAAGCATTACCGCCCGAACTTTCCCACCATAGACGATCGGCGTGATTGCCCCTGGATTATTCATGATCATCGGGCGGACTTCATAGCGCCCGGTGTCATATAGCGTCGCCTCAGAATGGGAACTACCACTGACTGCCACGATCGAAATCGGAGTGGAACTGGTTGGATCGTATGGCAGCACGATGGGGGGTAACGTCCCTGGAGGCATCGTCGGCATCGCTGCCAGTGCCAGAGAATTGACTTGCGTCAGTGCCCCGTTCGGATCAGCATCACTTTGAAAATAGTTTCGGACGATGCTTGCCCCGATCAATGACCGGGATTCTTGCCTTGCAATCCCGTTTGCCTGATTCGTCCAGCGTTCGATGCGGCCCGTGATGTCTTTTTCGATCCCCTCTGCGGGCATCCCTCCATAGAAGGTTAACACCTGAACTGCGGGAGCGCGAAAGACAGGAAGAATATCGATCGGAATTCGCGCCAGCGTAATTGCGCCAATTAATAACACCGACAAACACATCACCGTGACGGCATAAGGGTTTTTCAGCGAGGCTCGAATCAGACCGTTCATGGAGCGAGATACCAATCAGAGGAAGTCGTGAAGATAAGCCTGTCGGTACAGCGGTTCTTAGAATGTTGAGTGATTTGGCGGAAGAACTGAGCAGTTTACGGTCGTCACAAACATTCGACTGATCTTCCCGATTCAGATCAATGGAATCTTTTCACCGCTTATTCGGTACGGTCGAATTCAGTTCATGGACTTCCACATGCTGACCGTCCTTAATCGTATTAATGTTCCCGACGATCACCTGGTCGTTCGATGTGATCCCTTTAGTAATTTCGGCTTGAATCCCGTTATCGACACCGATCTCAACCGACGTTTTGCGGGCAATGCCTTCGCTCACAAGAAACAAGATTCCTTTTCCCCCTTTCGTCGTTCCGACAAGTGCCGAAGAAGGAACGGTGAAGGCATCAGGATTGCTATCCTGAAGTATCAGTTTCGTACGGCCATACATTCCATTTCTCAATAGTCCGCGATCATTCGGCAGATCGACCTCTGTTCGCATGGTTTTCGTTTTTTTGTCTTCTGAAAATGCGATTCTCGAAATTTTACCCGCGAACTTATGACCGGGAAGTGCGTCAATCTCGGTCACGGTCTCGTCTCCGGGATCAGTAAACGGGACGTCACCGTCCGGCACATACACAACGAGACGAACAATATCCGTTCGTTCTACGGTCAACATCGGTAAAGCGGCACTCTGATCGGCACCGCGAATGAAATCGCCTCGATGGAATGCGCGTGACGTGACCACTCCGTCATACGGAGCAATCACGCGTGTGTATTCCACAAAGACCTCGGCCTTGGACAGATTTGCTTTGGCCACATCTACTTCCGCTTCGGCATCGACCATGTCGGCTTTGGCTTGGTCAACTTTGGCTGCTGCGGAGGCGACTAAGGCCTTCGACTCTGCGAGATTCGCCTGTGAGGCATCAACGGCTGCCTGTGCGGCCAACCGCTGATCTTCCTTCTCGTCAACCAGCCGCTCATCGACGGATTTTGCATTCACGAGTTCTTGAAAACGCCGAAACTGCTTGTCGCGGAAATCAAACGCTGCGATATCCCGTTTGACGCTTGCTTCAGCTCTGCTGATTCCTGTTTTGGCGGCATTCAGATCGGCCTCGGCAGCAAGAATGCGGGCTTTCATCTGGCCGACTTGAGCCTCAGCTCGCTCAACGGCGGCCTTTCCCCGATCGACGTCACGCTGTAGTTCGGGCGAATCGAGTTGTGCCAGCAACTGACCGGCGGTCACTCGATCACCAATATCGACGTTTTGAATTTTAAGATAACCAGGGACTTTCGCGAATAACTCGGCCGCTTCGTAGGCGTGAATCGAACCAGGCAAAATACAGGTTCGCTCCATTCCTCCCGCATGTGGCTTAACGACGTCAACTTTGACGAGCGATTCATTCGGTGTAACCGGATGACGCTCATTCCCCGCCGCAAACGCGCTGTTTGACAACGACTGAGAATGCGAACGATGCATCCACGCGAATGCAATCAGCCCTCCGATCAGGATCATTGTTGATACGACGAAAAAACGTCCGAAACGAATTCGAGCCATTGATGATTTCTCGTTAAACTCAGGCAGGACGATCTCGCTCGACTTCAGTCTACTGGTACGTCAATCGCGAATCAGCGATGTTGGCATGCACGACTTTGTACAATTCAATGCTGTATCGCAATGACTATGCCATGTCGCCTATCTCCACTCACTGCGTCATGAGTATAACGAACCTGTCAGCTTGTTGCCCGATTTGATGTGATTTATTGAAATCAAACAAAGCTACGGCAAATAATCTGACAAAACTTTTTAGCCACGGGAAACCCTTTTTCCAGGGAAATCGAGATGACGGCGAACGTGTCATAGAACGTCTTACCACGATGCCTGGATAAGCAATTCCGAAAAAAACGCTCTGCCAAGATTTAACCCGATCATTTTACTCCCCTCGCGATTCCCTCCGTTTTTGAGTGCGGAACTCATAGACAATGGGCGATACCGATTGATAGCGACAATTACAGGAAAACTCAGTTAGGACCTCGGCAGCTTTTGCCGATCCACGTGTCATGGCGAAATCGACAACGGATTGGTGACGGATCAATGGGGATGTCAGGAAGACACCTCAAACTGCGATCAATCTGAAGATTGGAATCGCAATTGTAAAGAATTTAATCCCATGGACGGGACGCTCACATTCTGCGGAAAGAATTCGCGAAGACATTTCCGTCGTTCGCCTGCAAAGTTTCGTAGAACGAGTTTCGGTCTGATGCTGATTGTCATCTGGTTTGCCCAGAATGACGTGGCGAGATCGGCAGACCGTCCAAGCCTATTGAGTCGCCTTGGCTTTCGTCCCAGCAGTAAATCTCATCAAAGAGTCGAACCAACTGTTTCGCCCGCTTCGCTGCCCGAAACCAGACAATCAGCCGCAACACACAGCATTCTGAAAGAAACTGTTCAACAGGTCACGGCTACGAATTCTAATAACGGAAACGAAGTGGCGGGCTTGAGGCGATTCCCTGACAGGCCAAAGCTTGATCCCGCTTCGACTGGTCCTGCCGGTGAATTCTCACTGGACTTTGAAGAACCTGTCACTCCGATTGACCTGCCTGCGGCACTGCAACTCGCCGGCTTAACTTCACCAGAAGTGCTGTTGGCCCAACAACGCGTTCTCGCCGTGACGGCTCGGCAACAGTTGGCAGCGGCCCAGGCGCTGCCGAACCTCAATCTCGGCACTAATTTCTACTCACATACCGGTGCCGTCCAGGCGTCGAGCGGTCAGATTCTGAGTGTTGAGCGAAGTTCGCTGTACGTAGGAGCGGGCGGGAATGCCGTTGGATCAGGAACGGTTAACATTCCTGGTCTACAATATAACATGAACGTTAATGAAGCCTACTTTGGATATCTCGTCAGTCGCCAGCAATCTGAACGGGCACAGGCGGGTGCGGCTGCCGCGCGGAACAATGCATTGCTTCAGATTGCGGTCGCGTATTGCCAACTCGTGCGAGAACAAGGGACACGAGCCATCGCAGTCAACGTGCGTGATGACGCGAAAGAAGTCGCCAGAATTACGGCGGCATTTGCTAAAGCAGGACAAGGTCGTCAAGCTGATGCCGAACGAGCCAAAACAGAAGTGGGCCGTCGTGAAGCTGACATCTTTTCTGCCGATGCCGCGATCATCGAAGCGTCCGCTCGATTGGGACAGATTCTGAATCTGGAATCTTCGGTCCGTTTGCAATCGAAAGAAAACTGGGTAGTTCCTCGCTCGATCGTTCCTGATCCGATTCCACTGCCTGAACTGATTGCAATTGCGCTTTACCAACGGCCTGAAATTGCCGAGCGTCGTGCGGAAGTCCATGCGGCCATGCTGGAACTGGATGGTGCGAAACTTCTGCTGTTTTCCCCGCAGTTCATCGCCGGCTTTAGTAACGGAGCGTTTGGTGGAGGTGGAAATGTTAACTCGAACAACACTGGGCGCCCTCGGTTCGGCGATTTCGGTGACAGAACTGACGTGGACATTGTCCTGTATTGGTCGATCCGAAACATGGGACTCGCCAATCGAGCGCTTATCAAAACCGCGACGGCACGGCTGGCAGCAGCCGATTGGGAGCGTACAAAGAGGTTCAATGAAATTCGTGCAGAAGTCGCCGACGCTTATGCGAGAACACAGGCGCGCGCCGCTCAGCTCGACCTGCGGGAACGTGCCGTCACAGCCAGTGAACTTGGATTTCAACAAGACTTGAAACGCGCCTACGCTGGCGAAGGTCGTCCGATCGAAGTGCTCGACAGCCTGAGGTTGCGAGCCATCGCCCAACAAGACTACCTCGATACAATCGCGAGTTATAATCAGGCTCAATACGAACTTTACGTGGCAATCGGTCAGCCCCCCGCCGATCTCTTAATCCATTCGACTCCTCCGACGATTCCGCCAGCCCCCGTCGCGGAGTCGAAATGATGATCTTTTTTCAGCAAGACAAGCATCGACACTTAGACACAACTCTGATCGCAAGTAGCCAAGGAGTAACATTCCTGTTTTGTGCCACGGCATCGGAGTCGTCGGAGAAGCAGTGTTTTCGTAGTTTTTACAGCCATCGAACAGCACTGGGTGACCGAAGTCGGCCATCTAGTGGAATCCGAATTCTTCACCGTAAAGAGGCATTGTTCTGGATCAGAAACGTGTCGTTGTGTTTGCTGATGTTTCTGAACTTCGTTGCCACTGAATCTGGAAATTGCTGCCGGGCAGACGAAGCTGATATGAAATCCATGAACCAGGATTTCGCTGCCCCGAAATCAATGTTGCTCTCACAGTCATTAGAAACCACGCCGATCGATATGGCTGGTGTTTTCTCATTAATTGGTGTCCAGAATCCGGAATTTCTTGCGGCCCAACAGCGTGTTCTGGAAGCGGCCGCTCTCCGGCAGCTTGCCGCAGTCCAATTGCTACCAACAATCAACCTGGGAACGAACTTCGACAGCCACACAGGGACACTTCAGCAGCCGACGGGTAATATGCTGACGGTCAGTCGTCAGGCATTATTCGTCGGCGCTGGTGCCAGCGCGATTGGTGCGGGAACGGTCAACGTCCCTGGTGTCGTCTGGAACCTCAACGTTTCTGACAGCTATTATCGTTACCTGATCAGTCGACAAGTTCAGACTTCGAAAATGGCAAATACCGTGACCGTCAACAACGACGTTCAACGACGGGTTGCCACCGCTTATCTGGAACTGGTTCGTGCCGCAGGGATTCGCAGCATTTCATGGCAGGCGCGCCAGGATTTTGCAGAAGTCGCCCGCATCACAAAAGCCTTTGCCAAGGCTGGCGAAGGCCGCCCTGCGGATGAAAATCGCGCGACCGTGGAACTGCTTCGACGTGACAATGACGTGATCGAATCCGAAGGGAAAATGCTCAGTGCCTCTGCCCGCCTTGCGGCGCTGGTTGGTCTCGATACGGCTGTTCGACTGGTACCGACGGATCGCTGGGCGGTTCCGCATTCGATCGTCCCAGAGCCAATCTCCTTACCCGAACTTCTGACAATTGCCGCGCTGAGGCGACCAGAATTGGCCGAGCAACGAGCGGAATTCGCTCAGACATTGCTGGCGCTCGACGGGGCGAAAATGCTCCCGTTCTCGCCGACCGTGTTTCTTGGTTTCAGTTCCGGTGCGTTCGGAGGCGGTAGTGATATCGCATCCGCACTTGCTGGATCGACTCCAAACGCCAGCGGCCAGGAACGATTCGGCAACTTTCAATCACGCGCGGATCTGGATGCGATCGTCTATTGGTCTTTACGTAACCTGGGTGTTGGAAATAAAGCTCAGATTGCCGCATCGGAAAGTCGTGTTCGACAATCAGAATGGCAGCAATTGATTGTTCTAGATCGGGTCAGAGCCGAAGTTGCCACGGCATACGTGCGCGTTCACGCACGGTTTCATCAATTGTCAACGGCTGAAGAAGCCATTCGAGAATCCGAGCTTTCCTGGCGTGAGGACTTGAAACGCATTCGTGGTAACGATGGATTACCAATTGAGGTTCTGAACAGCCAGAGATTGCTCGTCAGATCTCGGCTGGCGCTGTTGAATACGATCATCAATTACAACATCGCTCAGTTTGAACTTTATCATGCCCTCGGGCAGCCTCAGTCTGAACTGCTTGTGCGAAATGCGATCGACGTTGAATCGACCGAAGATGTCGTCCCAAGCCCTAAATGAGGTGACGCATGTTGATATTGCCTCAAACGCGATTCCGAGACGAATGTCTCTCATGGCGCACAATCTGTTCAGCAACGTTTGCCGCCACTTCGTCGATCGGTCGATGTGCTGCGACAGCTCTGATTTGTCTGACGCTGTCAGTTACTGCATTTGCTGAAGGGGACATTAAACAAAATTCTTCCGTTAATGATGATGACCTGCAAGTCGATATCATCCCTTCATCGACCTGTGAAATGGTGATCGATTTGGGAACGGCACTTCGATTGGCAGAATCGCAGAATCCGCGAATGGCATTGGCGCGAGAACTTGTGAACGAGGCAATCGCGCAACATAAGGAAGCGCGAGCGTTGCTACTGCCGACGCTGACGGCGGGAACCGACTATCATCTGCACTCAGGCGTGTTACAGACGTCGTTCGGTCAAATCCGGAATGTGAATTCTCAATCGCTTTACCTGGGGGGTGGAACACAAACCGTCAGTACCCAGACAATCGGGATTCCTGCCGTACGGATTTTTGCTCATGCTGGTGACGCCTATTATCTTCCACTCGTCGCCGGACAAACGGTGACGGCGCGTGCCTATGAATCTCACGCCATCGAAAATTTGACGTTGCTGGATGTTGCAGACAGTTATCTGACTCTCGTCGCGGCGGAAGCCCGCCGCGAAGCCCTGCTCGTCTCATTAAAAGAAATCGGACAGATCGAGAAGTCTCAGAATGATTTTGCCCGCGTCGGGCAAGGACGCGATGCCGACGCTCATCGCGCACGTGCCGACTTGTTATTGATGAGGCTCGAAGAAGAGCAGGCCCAGGAAGAAGCGGCCGTTGCTGCCGCAGAACTGAGTCGATTGCTGCACCTTGATCCCAGTGTTCGACTCGTGACACCATCGGGACCGATTGAATTATTGAATCTTGTCGATGATTCTGTGGATGTTGAAGGACTGGTCGCTCAAGCGCAACAGCATCGTCCCGAAGTCGTGTCACGCTCGGCAGAAATCGGCGCTGCCGAATATCGATTGCGAGACGAAAAGATGCGGCCCTGGCTCCCTTTGATTTCGCTCGGATTCAGCGGAGGTGCGTTCGGCGGGGGAAGCAACCGTCAAGACCTGGGAGTTACAGGATTCTACACGAATACTCAGGGCCGAACCGATCTGGATCTGTGGGCGATTTGGACCGTGCAGAATCTTGGGGCGGGAAATCACAGCTGGCAGGGGATACGAAAGGCTGAGCGAGATCAGGCGATTTTTCGACGCGCGATGTCTCTTGCGCAGATTCGTCGGGAAGTCTCAGAACGCCAGATGCAGGTTCGAACCCGCCGTCGTACGGTGGCAGTCACCTGGACACAATTGCTAGCAGCCGAACGAGGTGCAAAAGAAGATTTGTTACTGACAAGATCTGGCGAATCGCTTCCGTTGGAAGCATTGAACAGTATGACACGACTGGCGAGCGCACGGCAGCAGTTGCTGACGGCGGTCATCGAATACAACCGAGCTCAACTGCGACTGTTGGTGGCTTTAGGAACGACACCATCCTCGTTGACTTCGTCGTCAGGAAACTGAAACCACAGGCGATTGAAAATTGAACGTTCGCCCCCCGCTTCATCAGCCTAACCAATAATCGATTTCCGGCGATTCACGTAATCCCAGACGACAAACCGATCGAGATCATTGCCTGCTGTGAAGAAAACCCGGCCCTTCGTGGTTTCTGCCAGGCGGTGAGCGAACCGGATGTCCTCGCGAGTTTGCGACCAGCTTGGCAACAGAAAGATATTGATCACAATCCCTTCCCGTTCACAGAGCAATGCTTCTCTCATGGTCGCTTCTTCCGTTGCCGGGTCCGACGGGTAAAGCAAATACAAATGAGGTCCTTCGAAGTGAGCGGTTGGAAGGCCATCCGTAATCAGGATTAACTGACGGTTGGGTGTGTCTCGTGTTGAAAGAAACTGGCGACCCAGTTGCATGGCGTGCTGGATATTCGTGAAGTGCGGCGGGATATCCGACTCACTGATGTCTTCACGACTCATGTCAGCTCGCAGGCGGACGACCGGATCAAAAATCGTGACGGTCTTTGGCATGAGGGCGGCCACTTCACTGCAGTGACGCGGCTTGGCAAAAGTGGCCATCTCGATAAATTGCAGAAAGTCACCGGGGTATTCGCGACGGATCAATCCGTCCAAGGCTAACGCCATTCGTTTGACGTTCATGTACTGACCACCCTGTCGCATCGAACCGCTCATGTCCATCAGGACCGCTGTCGCGCATTTCGGGTTGTTGCGAGTGCGATGAATGACAATGTCTTCAGATCGCATCTGCAATGGACCTGACGGGTCGCGAACCATGGCATTGATCAGAGACTGAGGAATATCCATCTGCGAGACCGAGTCCCCAAATTCGTATTCCTTCGTGACGGGCATCTCGACCGCCCCTTCACCCTGGATCGGTCCCTGATGTCGTCCGGTTCGCGATTCCTGCAACTGGCTGAAGATCTGTTCCAGCAATCGTCCCTGAAAAATGCGATAGGCTTTCGGGCTTAGCTGATAGCCATTCTTTGTCTTTTCCAGCCCTTGTTGTTCTGCGAGCTGACGGACCATTTCTTCGACTTGCCGCTGCATCGCCTGCAGACCTTCGAGCTGCTCCTCATCGGCATATTCACTCAACTCGGACAAATCGATGACAGCAATCTGAGCTGTCTTTGCGGCCTCGTCGAGCTGTTTTAACAGACGTTCGATCGTCTCTAGCTCTTCTTTTACCGCGAGAGCGTCGTCGATTGACAGAGGTTTACGACCCGTGAAGGTGTACTTCGAAACGAGTTCGTCGATCTGGTATTTGTCTCCCAGTCGATCGACCAATTGAACTAGCTGCCTGGCGAACCGGGATTTTTCGCCACCGGCTTGATACCACAGGCGTTCGAGGTCCCGAATCTGCTCTTCTTCAACGGCCTTCTGGAAGGCGGATTTCAATTCATCTGGCGGATGAGTATTGTGGGCCAGTTTGGTGAATGAGCGTTTGGCTTCTTCAACAACCTTTTTCGTCTCATAAGTGGCGAGTATTTTCTGTATCCGTTCGAGCAACATCTTTCGCAGCGACTCGAGGCTCGGCCCAAAACCAGAGATTTGACGAATATCAAGCTTGATCGCTCGGGCTAATTCTTCGTCGGTCAATTCGCGCATGTTGCCGAATTCAAGCATATGCTCAAATGCGGGCGACACCAGATCGGGCTGTGGTGCAGACGGGCCGGGAATATTTTTTGGGTCGTAATTCTGATACGTATGAATGACGCCGCCGAGTTGACCTGGAATCATTTCGTCAGACTTCATATCGAATTTCCCCTCGGGACTGGCTGCGAGAGATTTTTTCTGTCGCATAGAGACCAGCCAGGACAAATTCCACGCATGAGGCGCGCACAGCGCTATCAGCGGACGCATTCACTTCAAACGCCTTTTCCCAGGCAGGCGGTACTCGCTTTAAACGATCGGCATAGTGCGAAGACGGAAGCATGTCACCCACTTCAATTTTGACACCTTTACTGAAGATCTGAGAGACCTCGTCCATCCCGTGTTCGTCCACGTATTCTTTGAATACGGTACGAATTGCCTCTGCGACCAGCGAATCGAGAATCTGTCGTTCACTCATCTGGTGACTGCCCATCAAATCGAGTTCCAGCTTGCCGAGCGACGAAGAATACAAGTGGCCCAGGTCACTGATCCTCGGTACTGCGGGACGCTCACCCAATCGAGCACCGCGCTGGCGAGCACTGGCAATCATCGTTCCATAATTCGCGATACTGAATCGGGCACTGACGCCGGATTGATGATCAATGTACTTTGACTTGCGAGCAGCAATGCTCAGCTCTTCGATGATTTCTTTCATAAACCGCGGAACGACCACGGGGAACGGACCATTCAAATCGATTCCGGTTTCTTGTTCCATAATCTCGATTCCCTGATCACGATCTGTGGGATAGTGAGTATGGATGACCGAACCGATTCGATCCTTGAGCTGAGGAATGACCTTCCCGCTTCGGTTGTACGTCGATGGGTTCGCAGAGAAGAGGATCAACGCGTCGATGTCGAATCGAACTGGAAACCCGCGAATCTGGACGTCCCGTTCTTCGAGAATATTAAACATTCCCACCTGCACCAGTTCGTCCAGCTCCGGGAGCTCGTTCATAGCGAAAATGCCGCGATGCATTCGCGGAATCAGTCCGAAATGAAGTGCGGCTTCCGCTGACATACTGGTGCCGCCTGCCAGTTTCGCTGGATCGATTTCACCGATAATGTCGGCAAATTTGGTACCTGGCGCTAGCCGCTCAACATACCGCTCTTCGCGTGGCCACCAGCCGATCGGGACTTCGCTCGCGGGGACAGTTGCGACAAGCTCTTTACCGACCCGAGTAATCGGATGGTATGGATCGTCGTGCAAGGGTGCTTCCGGATGAGCGATATAAGGAATCGCTTCGTCAAGAAATCGAGATAGGGTACGCATTAAGCGACTTTTCCCCTGCCCCTTTTCACCGAGAAACAGCATGTCATGGCCAGCAATCAACGCAATGTTGATCTCGGGTATGACCGTATCCTCGTATCCGATAATTCCGGGGAAAAGTGGCTCGCCAGCCGAAAGGGCCGCAAGAAAATTATCGCGAAGTTCAGCTTTAACGGATTTTGAAACCCAGCCACTTTTCTGCAAGTCGTCAAGATTCGTCGGACGGCTTTGCATCTGTATGAAATTTCTACCTTGGGAATGCTTGTCAGTTCATTTGGCATCTGAATACGGCAGGCCATCGCCAAGACATATTTAACAGATTGCCGCATGAGTATAGACCTTCGATCCGTTTGGGCAAACTAATTATTGTCGTTAACCGAAGAATAAATGCATTAAAAAACAAAGAAATAAAATACGCATGTACACACACCCGCAGAAAGAGCCTTAGCATCTGCAACAGATCGCGAAACGCGATCGATCAGAGTATCCACCAATTGACCCATGCATTAATCAACCGGCCCAACGGCGGACAGATCTCGCATAGGAAAGCTAAAGGCTGGTAGAAACGGGCAATCCACTTTGAACCGTCCGCATGGACGGCTCCGTACCAGCTCCAGAAAAATGGTCCGATCGTGACCCCTGATACGACGATATACGTGATAAAATAGATCAGGATATCACGAAAGAAGCCGATCCAGGACCGTTTCGGTTTTTGTCTCGAAATCGGCTCTTTATCAAGCGAAACGATCTTTGATTCGTTGTCGTATTTTCCGTGCGTGTTATCAGTGGTCATGATAATCAGTCGTTCGTATCGCCGACGAAAATTCTCGCCAGCGTTAATGAATGAAGCCCGACTCGAAGAATCGGGCTTCAACTGGTCCATGCAAAATTGATGACGATTCAACGTCACCAGATTTATTTAGGAAGCTTTCCTTCCTTGATCAGCTCACCGTAAGTCTTACCGGCGGTGGCGCTCTTCTCGGATTCAATCTTCTTCAGAGCGTCAGTGAGTTTCTTTTCGTCGGTGGCGAACTTGACGTTCTTTTCGCCAACGGCAGCGCCGTAAGCTTTGCCATAGTCACTGCGAACAGACTTCTTTTCTTCTGGATGACAGATTCCGCACTTCGCAGTTTCGGCTTCAGCCTTCAGAGTTGGATAAGTGGCATTGAATGCCTTCAAATAGTCAGGACGAGCCTGCGCTTCTGGGCCCCCGACGAACGCCGCAACCACTGCGCAACACGCAATCCAAGTCAAACTCTTCCGCATGAACTTACTCCTCACCGTGTTTAGAGAATTTCGTGAAAATAGAGCCCAAAGTTGTGCAACCCTTCTGCCTTCCAATAAGCCCTATAACCGTTGGTCATTAGAGACGGCAGCGCGGCGTGTGTCAACTCACGGAAGGACGACTGCACACAGAGTTGCGGTATCCCCGGATGCTGCGATTTTCAGGTTCAGACCTTCGGATCGAGAACCTGTAATCGGGTCGACTTAACGAATGGTTTGATCCGAATTCGATAGTCGGTCATATGGGGAGCGACGAGATGAGCCTTAAGATGGGCCAGACTTTCCCATTTCTCAACGATCAGAACGATATCATCTCCCAGACGCTGTTGCTGCGTCAGGTCCGTGGTCGCGTCCACGGCAGCTCCGTATTCGATACAACCAGCTTCCTGGCGAACGGGGATCGTCACTTGTGCGAACTCTCGCAGGAAGTCATCGCGATGGCCAGGTGTCAGTTCCACGAAGGCAAGAACATGAATCATCTTGATACCAAGTCAGGGAACTGATCAATCGTGAAAAACAGCAAGTCGTTCATCGTCGTCGCATGAGCTTCAGCCCGTGCAGGTCGATTGTGAGATTGTGGCCTGAATTAATCACAAACAATTCACATCGTTCAGCGCCAGTGATCACTTTTCGATTTGTTCGAGCGAGTAAACAATCGCCGCCTTCAGTTCTTCATCGTCTGAAGTCTTAAACACTTTCCGCAGTTCGCTGGTGGCTCGTTTCGCGTACGGCCCGATTTCACCGAGAGCATAGACCGCACCGATTTGAACTTTCAGGACAGGATCATGCGAGGCCTTGAGCAGGGCCTGAACTGCTTCTGGAGATTCAGGAGCCAACTCCGCCAGCGAATATGTCGTCAACCAGCGAACGTTCTCGTCCTTGTCGGCCAAACTCGCCAGCAACGATTGCAGTGCGGGATAGGCAAATCCATCGTGACGGATCAACACTTCCGCCGCACGAAGTCGTACCTGGCCATCCTTGTCATTCAGGCTTTCTGCCAGCGACGTGAGGACTTTGTTCGACTGTGGCCCCATTTCACCGAGTACCGCCGATGCGAACGATCGCAAACTTGCATCACGAGATTTCAACGAATCAGTCACAACTTTGACTGATTCGATATTTGTCAGCTTTAGCCGTGCCATCGTTAAAGCGGCATGTGCCCGAACGAACTGGTCGTCGTGCTTCAGCAACTTTTGTAGCAACGGTGCCGAGGCGACACCCTTTTCTCCCATCTGGCCGATCTGATGCAGCCCTCGCTTCAGCGATTCCGCATCCGACGAATCAAGATCCTTTAGCACGTCAGCCAAATCGCCGTCGGCATTCGGACACAGATCTTGCATCCCCCGCCCAACACCATGTTTGGCAGAGTGCTTCTGGGGAGAATCAACTCTTGATTCTTGTGTTTCTTCCGTCGAAACGAACTTTTCATCGTCGGATGATGACTCTGGATTGTCACCTGTCGTGCTGATTGGTTCGTCGTCAAATGACGAACCAAGTTTCGATGTCTGGGCTGTTTTGATGGGACTTTCCGCAGGGCTGGATTTCTCTTCGGCCCAATCAGCGATGTCCCCGTCAAATCCGTCAGAGCTGCTTTCGACTTCTTTCTTCACCTGAACGACGTTCTTCCGAGCATCGTTGCCACTTGGAGTATCAAATTCGTCTGAAGCTTTTTCTTTGACCGCGCCCTTATCTTTTCCAACTTTGCCTGGTGGATTCTCGATTGATGATAAGAACGTGTCCAGATCGTCCTCAGATCGTCGTGCTGCCGGCTTGGTTTTGGGCTTTGCCGACGCAGTGCTGGCAACGGCATCCGCACCCTCTTCTACGGCAAGCGGATCAACTCGCGGTTTGGTTTTCTTCGGAGCATCCGCTTTGGATGCAGACACAACCTTGGTGTCATCGGTCTTGGCCGATTTCACCTTCGTCTTCGCGTTTTTTGGACCGCCTAAAGCACTCTTCGACTCATCAGACTTCAAGTCGGCGAGTTCTTTCGAATTCTTCCCCTTGCTGTCCTTATCGCGAGTTTTCTTCTTCGAATCCTTCGAATCAGCCAGCTTTTCTTCGGCGTCCTTTTTGGGCGGCTTCTTCGCGAGCCATCCGCTCGTCTGAGCGCAACCACAAAGATTACCTGCCATAGCGGCCAGCAACACTAATCCGAAAGGGCGATACCACTTGTTCATGTCACAACCTTGTGAACCGCGTGGAGGACAGCATGACGTTAACGTCAGTGCAAGCAAACCCTCACCTTGCGACTGAATAAAACACTTACTCTTGAGGTATCGGTTACAACGATCGTGAGAATTAACGGGATCAGAAGGCGTAATCCACGTCTGGCATAAAACGACCGTCACAGGCCGCAGGGTTTGTTACAGCAACCCAAACAACCCATTTTAATTCGTGAGCCGTAGTTTTTGGGTCAAGCGTTCGAATATCAAAATTGGCCCAACCAAAACAAAAAAGGGGGCTTCCTCTATACGAGGAGCCCCCTGAAACACTTGACGGCAAATGCGTTAGATCACAATCGACGATTTGCTTCTGGCCAATTCTTCCATAAATCGAAGCGACCGAGTGGTCGTCTCTTCGACATCCGGTATCAATCCGTCCAAAATCAGCGAGTTGGCATACAACTGCCGTCCGCAGTCGCGAATAAAGTCGTCGTTGTCGGAATTACTGCTGAGATCGCAAAGACGAGTAATCAGACCCGCATGGGGATTGATTTCAAAGATCCGCTTTGGCATTTCGTATTCCTTCATCGTGTGGCTAAGCACCTTTTGAAGTTGATTGCTCATTGTTCCTTGAGGATTAATCAGGCAGCAGTTGCTGTCCGTCAACCGGGACGACTCACGAACGTCTTCCACTTTCCCATCCAGGGCACCTCGGAAGAGTTCCAGAATCCGTGTCAGATTCTTCGGTTTCAGTTTCAGTTCATCAGTCTCGGCAGGCTTCGTTGATTCCGGGAAGACGACGTCGGCAGAATCGATCGAAATCAGGTCCTTATTCTCGTAGCGACGCAACTGAGTCAAGGCGAATTCGTCAATCGGATCGTCCAGGAACAGCACTTCCAGGTTACGTTTTCGGAACGCTTCCAGCAGTGGATGTCGTGACAAGGCATCGAGATCGGGTCCACTGAGATAAAAAATCTGAGTCTGCCCTTCGACGGCTCGTTGCAGGTAGCTGTCGAGCGAAACACTCGGAATCACGGATTTGTCCACCTTACCGCCGACAAGCAGTGACGCTTCGGTCGCGGTGTGCGTCGAGTGGAACCGCATCAGCTTGGCAATCCGCTCGCGGTTCTCAAAATCCTGACCGATCCCCGTTCGCAGAATCGGACCAAATTGTTGATAGAACGTCTTAAACGTCTCAGGCTGCTCTTCGGCCAAACTTGCCAGATAATCCAGAACCTTCTTAATCAGGACCTTTTTCAGCTTTGGCAGCAATTTGTGGTCTTGCAGAGTTTCTCGCGAGACATTCAGCGGCAGATCGGCAGAATCGACGACTCCGTACAGGAATCGCAGGTATTCTGGCAACAAGTCACGGCAATCGTCCTGGACCAGAATTCGCTTGGCACAAAGGTTGATCCCGTGCTCGATCTGACCGAAGCCCATCAATTCGAAATTTGATGGAGGACAGTACAAAATCGAATGAAACTGGATGGGTGAATCGCTCGAAAGATGCAAATGCCACAGTGGCTTTTCCTCGGAATGGTGCGTCAACCACTGATAAAAACCGGCGTGCTGTTCATCAGTGACCTGATTTTTTGGCTCCACCCAGATCGGCTTCTGCTCGTTCAGGATATCGGTGGCAAGCTTGATCGGGTGTGGCACAAATGTCGAATACTTGCGAACAATGAATTTCAGCCGATGGGGGTCGGTGAATTCATCCATATCATCTTTCAGATGCAAACGAATCTGGGCTCCTCGCGGAACGTCGCCTTCCACTGCCGTGATCGTAAATCGGCCGGAACCGTCGGATTCCCAGCGCCAGCCCGTCTGCTCGCGATAGCTTCGTGTGACAACTTCCACTTTATCAGCGAGCATGAAAGCGGCGTAAAAACCGACTCCAAACTGTCCAATCAGCGATAAATCGGCCGATGGAGCAGCTCCAGCCCCCTCTGCCTTCGCCGCCAGGGAACGGAGAAACTCTTTCGAACCGCTGTGCGCGATTGTTCCAAGGTTCTGAACCAGTTCGTCATGAGTCAGACCGATGCCATTGTCTCGAATCACGAGCAGCTTGGCTTCCTTGTCCGGCTCCAGCGTGATCTCCAATGGAGCGTCGTCCCGGTATTGCTCGTCGCTTAATTGAATGTGCCGAAGCTTATTCAATGAATCGGACGCATTCGAAATCAGCTCTCTCAAGGCAATCTCGCGGTTCTGATACAGCGAATGAGAGAGAATATGAAGGAGCTGCTTGATCTCGGTCTGAAACGTGAATTCCTGAGGCTGCGTCACGGGGAACTCCAAATGCAATCAACATCGAAATAGAAAGGCAGTCCATCGACTGCGTGCAATCATCAAAAGCAAGTGGCGCGCCATGTGTGAACTGTCAAAAATGCTGGAATTTCCCGAGTAATCGTATCCCTCAAACCAAATAGCAACTGCCAAATTGGCACTCGCGGTGTGAACCGCACGTTGTGCACGACGTTGAGCCGAACAATACAAGACAAGGTTGAATTCAATTGCGTTGGGTTCTACAACTCGACCTCAACCTTGAACTATTACACCGCCTTACGCCGAATCGGAGAATTTCATAATGGCCCTCGTCAACGACAACTACCTGAAGCTTAAGGCAGGTTACCTGTTTCCCGAGATCGGTCGTCGAGTTACGAAGTTCGCCGCAGAAAATCCTTCCGCCAAGATCATTCGCCTTGGAATTGGTGATGTGACCGAACCTCTTCCGTCAGCGATTATCGACGCCATGCACCGTGCCACGGACGAAATGGCGAAACGGGAAACGTTTCGCGGTTATGGTCCCGAACAGGGCTACGACTTTTTGAGGAACGCGATCGCTCAAAACGATTTCGCGAGTCGTGGGGCACAAGTCGCTGCCGACGAGATTTTCGTTTCCGACGGTTCGAAGTGTGACACCGGAAACATTCTCGATATTTTTGGTGCGGGAAACGTGATTGGCGTGACCGACCCTGTCTATCCCGTTTACGTCGATACCAATGTGATGGCGGGCCGGACTGGTGCTGCGGATGACACAGGTCGATATGCGGGACTGGTCTATTTGCCCGTCACAGAAGAAAACAATTTCACACCCGCCCTGCCCGATCATAAAGTCGATTTGCTGTATCTGTGTTATCCTAATAATCCAACCGGGACCGTGGCCTCGAAAGAGACTTTGAAAAAGTTCGTCGATTACGCCAAAGCCAACGATACGATCATTTTCTTTGATGCGGCTTATGAAGCGTATATTACCGACCCATCGATTCCTCATTCGATTTACGAGATTGAGGGTGCCCGTGAAGTGGCGATTGAATTCCGCAGCTTCAGCAAGACCGCTGGTTTCACGGGAACTCGCTGTGCCTTTACCGTCGTGCCGAAAGGCCTGAAGGCTAAAACATCAACGGGCGAATCAGTTGAGCTTCATGCACTTTGGAACCGACGTCATACCACCAAATTCAACGGTGTCAGCTATATCGTGCAACGAGGGGCCGAGGCGGTCTACAGCGAACAGGGTAAGACCCAGGTTCGAGCCATGATCGACTTTTATCTGGAAAACGCCAAGATTCTATGTGCCGGGCTAAGAAAAGCTGGGCTGGTCGTTTACGGTGGCACGAACGCCCCGTACGTCTGGCTGAAGACACCTGGCGGAATGACAAGCTGGCAATTCTTCGACCACCTGCTGTCCCAGGCGAACCTGGTCGGAACTCCCGGCAGTGGTTTCGGTGCTGCTGGCGAAGGCTACTTCCGACTGAGTGCCTTCAACAGTCGAGCCAACATTGAAGAAGCGGTCACTCGTATTCAAAAAATCATGGCGTGACAAATCCTATGCTCACTCTTTTCGCGCGTCACTATGCGAACGGCGAACCGATTCGCGTCGAAATTGAAGGCGATCGGATTCGTCGGATTGAGCCTGCCTGGCCGCAAGGAAGCCTTAACGACTGGCCGTTTGTCTCGCCGGCTTTCCTTGATCTGCAGATCAATGGATATGGCGGGACCTGGTTCAGCGATGACGAATTGACGGCGGAAGCCGTGTTAAAAATATTATCGCCCCACTTTGGATTCGGCGTGACGCGTCTGTGCCCAACGCTGATCACCAATTCGTTCGAAGGTCTGGCAACCGGATTTGCCGCAATTCGATTGGCTTGTGAACAATCGGCATGGGCGAATCGAATGGCCTTTGGCTGCCATTTGGAAGGCCCCTATATTTCAGGCGAAGACGGCCCACGCGGGGCACATCCCAAACAACACGTCAGACCGGCCGACTGGGACGAATTTCAACGCCTGCAAGAAATCTCCGGGGGCCGTATCCGTCTGGTCACTGTCGCACCCGAAGTTGAAAATGGAATTGAGTTCATTAAAAAGGCAGTGGCCAGCGGGGTTGTGGTTTCGCTCGGTCACACTGCGGCCACGCCCGAGCAGATCCAGGCGGGTATCAATGCCGGCGCCACATTAAGTACCCATCTGGGTAACGGCGCTCATTCGATGATACACCGCCATCGAAACGTGATCTACGAACAACTGGCTGATTCGAGATTGAGCGCCAGCCTGATTGTGGATGGACACCATTTGCCCCCCAATCTTGTCCAAACTTTTATCCGCGTGAAGTCCCCACAAAAGACGATCCTGACCTGCGATGCCGCCGGATGGGCAGGTTGTCCGCCCGGTGTCTACGAAAGCAAGCTGGGCCGCAGCGAAATTTTGCCCAGTGGCAAACTCGTCGTCGCCGGACAACAGGAACTGCTGGCAGGTTCTGCTCAAGAAATCGATGACTGCGTGGCAAACGCGATCAGTTTCGCCGGCGTATCGGTGAAACAGGCAGTGGATATGGCCAGCCAGAACCCGGCAAAGCTGCTAGGGCAGGAAGTCGTCCGATTGCGCCGTGGATCTCTGGCAGACTTGGTGATTTTCCACATTACGGCTGACACTCGAATAAGCCCGTCCCAATCCACCGCCGGTCGAACAGGTCCTCTACGTCCCATAAGTCCTATCAGTCCCATCTCTTCCTCGAACGAACGCCTAACCCTGAATATCGAAGCAACAATCGCCGGTGGCGAATTGAAATTCGGGTCGATCGTCCCGCGCTAGGCCGACACTTCAATCTCAACATCGCCTATCAACGATACCACTGATCAAGGACGCGCTTCCAATCTTCAATGCTTTGCGAGCCTGCAAATGCATTGCGAACATCCGCGTATTGCGGATGCAATTGCGCAAACTTCATCCCGAACATTCGCATCGTGGTCAGTGCCTGCGGTGCATCACTGACTTGCTCGCAAAGTTGGAACTGAAGCTCCATCACACGACGTTGCTCGATCAGATCGGGTTCTGGCATCGGAAGGCCTGACGACAACGCCTTGACTTGTGAAAAAATCCACGGATTACCGATCGCACCGCGCGCAACTGAAACGCCATCAACACCCGTTATCTGGAACATGTCAAGGCAGGCTTGTGCCGTGAACAGGTCGCCGCTGCCAAGAATCGTTTTCGATCCTGCGTGCTGCTTCACTTCGCGAAGAAAATCCCAGTTACTCGGGCCAATATATTTCTGTTCGACGGTCCGACCGTGGACTGTGATTGCTGAAACACCTCGCTCAAACGCTCCGTCAAGGATTTGAAAGAAACGATCACGACTTTCGGTCGAATCATCGACGCCGCGCCGCATCTTCAGCGTCACGGGAATGTGATCAGGTACAGCAGCACGGGTCCGGCTGACGATTTCCAACGCGACTTCCGGCTGTCTGAGATGGAACCCACCTCGACAGGCTCCGGCAGTTGATTTGACGGGACACCCGAAATTGATGTCAATGACATCGAAACCAGCACTCACCAGCTTCTGAGCGGCCGGCCCAAAATCAGCGGGTTCCGAACCCATCAGTTGCCCGCCGACAGGATGTTCTTCATCCGTCACCAGTAGATGCCGCCGCGTTCGATGACGCGACTTGAGGTCGAGCACAAATCGGTCGATCATGACTTCGGCCAGCGTGTAACTGGCCCCTAACCGCCTTGCGACGATCCGCATGGGGCCATCGCTATAACCGCTGAGTGCCGCCTGAACGACAGGAAATCCGATCGCGACGGACCCGATCGAAAGCGGCTTTAACGTCCAAGGAACGGTTAATGACGCTTCTTGAGAATGGATTGGGGGTGGTTGGTTTTGATGAATGTCTTGTGCCATCTCTCCATTAAAGTGGCAATCGGCATTCCAGGAAAGCCAAACGATAACCCTGGTGCGTTGTCAAGACTTAAGATTCGGGTTTTGTGCCACTGCATCGGAGTCTTCGGAGACGCAGTGTCTTCTCTTTTTTCGAGGTCATCGAAGAGCACTGGGTGACCGAAGACGGTCATCCAGTGGCACCAGAATGATTGGCTTTTAAAACGTACTCAACATCGTGATTGATCAGGCAGGCGGCCAGCTATTGGCTTGCCGATTTAGAACCGTTTGGCGACCCGGAAATGGGAACTCCTGCGGGGAGCGGCCGACCGGCAACGGAGAATCCGTGATCATGCGTGAATTTCTGCAGCTTCCGATAGAGTTCATAGCTATCGGGATAGACCCAAAACGTCAGCGTCGTATCCGGCGCCGCGCCAAGAATCGATTGATAGAATCTTGATCCCTTACGCAACGCGACTTCAGCGGTCTCTCCCCTGGTTTCAGGTTCAGGATGAATCTGCCAGTTGGAAAGACTGATGCGATACCCCCCCTGCCCGGTTCTCAGTTCGTCCAAACCCGAAAGTGTCTCCACTCGCACCAGGTACTGCATATTGAAGCCCTCGATGGGCCCGATTTGACCCTGGTGCTGTCGAGTTTTCACCAACCAGTCTTTTCGTTTTTGAATCTGGTCCTTCAGTCGCGAGACAAGCTCATCGACCGGTACTTCTGAAACGCGATTTCGTTCCAGGCGATAGTGCTTTTCGTTGCCGTTCACGACGCGGCTGATCGGTGTAATCTTGTGTTCCAGTGTCTGGACGTTAGCCGGTTTATCTTCGATCTCCTCGATCTGCCTGGCCAGCCGTTCCAGGTCTTTTCTGGCGAGTTCCAAATCGGCGACAGCTTTTGCCTTCCGCATTTTGCTGGCGTCGAGTTGCTGAGTCGAAACAGCCAACATTTCCTGGACTGCCTTTTGGCGTTCGGTTAATTCGACCTGTTGCAAATTCGATTGCTGCACGCGAGCCGCAAGTGCCAGTTCCTCTTTTGTGATCGAGGCAAGCACTGTTTCCAGCTCCTTTGTCATTTCCACAAGTTCCTGTGGAACAACCAACTCGGGCAAAGGAGGCCGTACCGGCATTGCCTGTGGTTCTGGCTCCAATTCTGGTTCTTCTTCGGGTTCCTGCATCGTCAATTCTTGAGTCTGCGGTTCCTTATAGACTTCTTCGGACTCATGAGTCTTTGCACGAGCATAATCAGCCGAATCGGACAGGGGCTCATCAGACAAAGGGGTCCCAGGCGGCAGAAAAACGACGGGGATCTTACTGACATGCAGGCCGGCAATCACGATCAGGATAATCAAGATACCAACGATGTTCGCAACGACGTCGAGGAACGAGTCGGAGCCAAACTGCAGTTCTCCCTTCGGGCGACGGCGACTCATCGATTGGCCCCCGCTTTAGGTGAGGAAGCAGCCTTGAGTGCTGGTTTTTTCGCTGGCTTTGTCGTGCTTGCCGTATCGCGGCCGAATTCGATTGATTCATTTTGTTTCGAAAATTCATGCGAGGTCGCCAAACCTGCACGAGTCATCATCGCATTGATTTGTTCGTAGTGACCATTTCCTTCGGGCTTCACGATGAATTTCAATCGCGGTGCCCAGAAGAATCCCTGCGGCGGACGACCCCATTCATGCGAATAGGCGTCGAGTGCCGTTGCAAACAGTTCCAGCGTTTCTTGTCTCGACTCCCCTTGTCCAACGGGAATGGCAAACTTTTCAGCGATCATCATTTTATCTTCTGAAACATCAACGCGAACTTCCCGCTCAAACCCAATACTGGCTCCGGGTTCGCAGAATCCCCAGCGTCGACCGGCAAGCATTTCGGGCTCCAGGGGTTTGTCCGCATCATCATTATTCTTTTTGCTTGGTCTTTCGCCGGCGTGCGGTGCGCGCGTCGAAGATCCTTTGTTGTGAGAAAAACGGGGCGAAGATGAACCGCTGTCAGATAAACGGGATGAACTTGATTGACCGCCAGATCGCGAACCGGAACCCCCAGTCCCTTGTGCGTAAGGACCGTCGCCATCGGAATCACCCTCAGGTCCGTTGGATTCTCCGTCGCTCCCCGGTTTTGACTTCGCGGTCTTGCGATTTGGACGTTGTCCGATCGGCATTCCTGGCTCGGACTCCTCCCAACCGTCCGAGGATTGGCCCGATCCCGCCCCGCCGGACGCCGAACCTTTGAAGGTGGTGCGGTTCGAGTTCCCAGAGCCGTTTCCACCGGAAGATCGATTACCCGATCCCTGAGCCATTCGAGAGTTGCCCCGGTCAGAAGTCCCCGAACTTTGACCGGTACCGCCACCAGTTACGCCACCTGATCCACCACCTGATCCACCGGCAAGTCCACCACTTGAACCACCGGCAGCAAGTCGGCCACCGGATTCACCGGAAGTTCCGCCACCCGATTCCTCTTCGGCTCCGTCTCCATTTTCCCCACCTGGACTGCCGCTCGTTCCGCTGCCCGATCGGCCCCGGCTGCCCGCATAAGATCCTCGAGAAATTCCGTCGCCCGCCCCACCGTCGAAGCCGTCACCATTTCCGGTATCCGCTCCTGAATCAGCTCCACGACGTGGTCCTGAACCACTACCTCCGTATGATGATCCTCCCGATTCGCCTCCGAAGCCACCCGCGACGTCGTTTCCGCGAGATTGTCCACGAGGTCGGCCCTGGAAGTTTTCAACCCGTTCCCAGCTTCGTGATCCGACAGAATTATCACCGCCCGTCAGATCGTTCATCGTGAAGCCGTTTCCGCCGGATTGTCCGGAATCGTCGGTTCCACCGGGTCCGGAGCCTCGCACGGAACCAAACATTGGCCCTCCGCCCGGCCCCCCACTGCCTGAGCCAGAATTGCCAGCGACACCTCCACCTGGTCGTCCGACGCCTGGTCCTCCGCCGCTGCCTGAGCCTCCACCACCTGAGCCTCGTCGACCAGCGGCACCTCCGAAGACGCTTCCACCGCTTCCTGTCATCAACGCTGAACGAGCAATATTTTCACGCTCGGCAAATAACCGGCTGACGGCAGTCTGACAGGCGGTTTTTGCACCACTGTCAACATCTGGAAGTTTCAAGACGGTCGACTCTTCGATCAGTTCATACCCTTGCGACGTACGAATTGGCTCAAGCATTCGCAACGCGACGTAATAGGCGACAATGCCTTCAGGCCTCACGAGAATAAGCACGTACGGCTCGGGTTCATTCCGAGGGTTCCGCTGCTTCAAGTTGATCGCATTCCAGTAATTGATCAGTGCCCCTGTCCCTGCAGCGATTGGGTTTGCTTTTGTCGTAAATCCTTCAAGGTCCTTCGCCGTGATCAGGATATCTTCGGGCAAGAATCGAATTCCCGCCGCAGAGCATTCGATGAAGATTGGACGTCGAGTTGTCCCGGTTTGTGGATCAAACGGCACGACTTGAAATTGATCGTTTTGGGCCGTCGCGTCAGCAACCTGTGCGGCACGCAGGCGCCGTTTCATTTGCAGGATCTGCTGCTCAACGAGAACCCGCTCAACGTCTTCCTTGGGATCAGTCTCGGCGGCGGCTTCGCCGGCAAGTTCACCCAAATTGTTTTCAAGTTGCAGGATGCCGGACTTGAGTGTTTCCGTTTTTTCCAGCGATTCTTGAATCTGCTGTCGACGCAACGTGAGAACTCGAAGCCGTTGATCACGCTCGGATGCAAGTTGATCCGCACGCGAGCGCCACTTGGCTTTCAAATCAGTCAGTTCTCGATTGCGTTCCGCCAATGCGAGTTCATAACCATCGTCAACTGGTGCGACCTGCTTGGGAGCAGGCTTGGGAAGAGATCGAACGATCACCTTTGGAGGCTCTGGTTCTGACTCTGCCACAGGTTCGCTAAGTTCGGCAGATTTTTCGGCTTCGGCAATTTCGAGGTTGCGGTAAGCTCGCTCTGATGCTGCGAATTCGGCTTCTCGCTGTCGGATTTTAAGAGTCGTCACGAGCAACAAGAAAATCAGCGATCCCATCGTGCAGATCAGCACGGCCAGGAACGGAAAGACTTTAAAAGAATGAGTTTCCTTCGTTCGACCGCTCATCGCGAGTACTTGTATTTCTTGCTGATGGAATCACACGAGTTGGTCGGTGTCAGTCGACGGGTCTGTTCGGCGTTGAACATACAATCAATGGCAAAACAACCCCAAAGCTTAGGCCAGCCCCATCCCGAACTCATTCCTGCATAACGGCTTGCGACTCTAAACACGCCGATACTCAACCCAGAACACCTAAGCCACCCATTCGACGGACGGGGTTCGGGAATGAGTGAAAAGTCGGCGCTTTTAGACTTATCGGAACAATCGGCATTGTCGGACTATGGATTGAGTCAAAACCATCGGGACTGACGACACAATTAAGATTGTCTCCAATTCACGTACGAACAGGTTTGCTTACGGGATGACAAGTCTCGTATCCTATGCAAAGAACTGAGAACCTTTGTTTGAAGAGATTGTCTCTTCGGCAAAGACTGCCACAGTTGGCTGACGACATTTATGGCCGGGGGACCGGGACTTTGAATCTTTCCCAATCCGATTTGACGACAGCACAAGAATTGCTCGGATATTTGAATTTCTCTGGAGGCCGTCCAGATACGAAATTTCAGCATCAGCTAAATGAATTCATCGCCAGTGTCACGTGGTCGAAGGCTCCTGAAGCCTTACAGCAGTTGCTTGCGCAATTACACCAGACCGCACCAGCGTTTAGCGATGTCACGCAGGCCCAGGCCGTGCTGAAGCTGGTTTTTTCTGATGTGCTTCCCGCTTACCGTGTGCATCACCGGGACCTCCTTGCACATCTGAAAGATGCGGAATTCGAACAACCGTTATTCCTCGCAAAGGTTTTTGAAGCAGTCCTGCAGCAAGGTGCACCGTGGGATGACCGTGAAGGGATCATTCAAGGCTCGCTCCATCGTCTGAACGATTTTGTTGGCTTTCGTCCGGTCGCCGTTTTGGAAAACGGCAGGAAAATGGACCTTTATCCCCATGAACGCGTCCGCCCCTGGCCGCTTTATCTTCGCAACGCAGGGGTCGCGCATGGCCCATATAATACGCTGATCAAACGAGCACTTGAATTATTGAACGAAGTCCCGGAAGAAATGCTTTCGGACGCTTATTTTGACATCAATAAGATGGACGAGTTGGCTCTTGATCCACGAGCCCACGATCATTCGCATCCGGTCAACAAACGGACCAATTACTTGTTTGGTGAGTGGGACCCGCACCAGATTGACATCAAGGGAAACTATCGACGTTTCGTGATTCGTCGAGTGATTATCGATTCCTTGATTGATTGGCAGCAGAAACAAAAACGAGTCGCGTCGGAAGAAGTTCTGTTCGATATGGCCGCCGTTCTTTGCGGAACGATTCTCATGGCATCGGCCATCAGTGGTGACGGTCCCGAATGTCATGATTCGAGCGTGACGCTGACGTCGCTACTTCCGCGTGTCGCACGCCAACGAGATCGGTTTTATACTTGGCTGCTAGAGAGTGCGACGGGGCAGCGAGCAAAGCGACTTAAGAAGCATGCCAAAGCAACTCGACAGCCGTTTGGACATGTCCGTCAGTCGCTGAATATGTATCTGGCCAACTACGGTACGCAACAAGTCCAGCGGCGACAATTGGCACATTTATTTGCTCGCATGGGCTATCCAGAAGCGAGCCTGCGACAGGCGGCAGTCATCCCTTGTGCGTCGGCAAGATTTGAATGTGAAGTTCTCTGCCGTGTTCACGGAGCACGCCGTGTGATCGAACTTGGTAAAGTCGCCGAGGCGTTTCGGCTATTGGGAGAAGCCGAGGAATATCTTCACCGGGGAATTGAATGCGGAGCGCTGGTCGATCCCTGGAATATTCTTGGTTTTCAAGGATTATTCCCGCTCTTTTCGTCTCGCGAGGACAGCGTTCCCGATCAGCGGGTCGAAATCCTGTTACACATCATGGAAGCGTTACTCGACGCTTACACGCGAACGTGGGAAGAAGCGGCAGCTCGTGGTGACGCGAAGTTAGCCGGGGCAATCTCGTTCCGTTATGAATCGCTCGCCGAATTCTGGGATAAGTTTGGATCTTCCACTGTCAACGACCTGCCCCGTGTCGCCGCACGCGAAAGTCTCGATTCAGCATCTCACGTCGCACAAGCATTGTCTGAATGGAGAACGGCCGGCGAAGCGGCGGGCGACATTCAGTTCTGGCGAGAACACGTCGCTCAGTTCGAAAGTGCCAAAGCGTACGCACAAGTTGTGTCAGCATTGCTGGAACGTCGCGACACGGTAGCCGCACTCGGGCTGCTCATGCAATGGCTCAGCCAGCAGGAAGAGGTCGGGCTCGAAGCGGGACACATGTCTTTCGAGGACTTATTGCTCTGGTGGATGGGAATCGTTGTCGACAATGGCTCAATCACCAAGGACGATCCGTGGCCACTGATTCGTCGCATGTTCGATTATCTCGAAGCCAACGCAGGCGAACTCTGGTCGGCACCGACAGTTCCTGTATTAACGGATTCAAGCAAGCCTCAAAAGTCTGATCTCGGCGATGAACTTGCCAATGAAACCGACGAAGTGTCACGTGACGAAGAAGACGAACTGTTTGATGCCGCCTACGAAGGTGTCGTCTATCGCGATAGTGCCGACGATGGACAAGAAGGCGAGACGATGGACGATCGCCCCGCCTTCCATCGCGAGACCGAGTTTGAATTGATTGAAAAGCAACTGGAACCGAGGCTGAAATTCCTGCGAACGATCGCTCAGCTTTGGCAAATGGGAGCGACCCTCGCCGTCGAACGCGAACTGGTCCCCGTCGATTCGCAGTCGAACGCCGTTCGCGAATCGAAGCAGGCTCAGGTCGATTCGTTACGTCATTGGCTGGGACATTCCATCGAAGTCCAGGCCGATCTCAGTCGCTTGATTGATAACCTGTGGAAGCAGGAAATCGGTGAAGCCACTGCCGAACACGACGTCAATATTGAATACGATACACAACTGCAGACAAAACTGTTTTTGATCCAGACCACGATCCAGACGGCGCTCAGTTGCCGGTCGGCGCAGTGGTGCCTCGCTTGTGCACTTTCTCCCGCTGACGATACCGTCAAGACGAACGCAGACGACGTGCGGATCATCGACATCTATCGCGGCGTGATGCAGCGAAATGAAGAAGAAGTCCGTCGAGTCCTTCCTGGATTGCTGAGATCCCTGCAAAGCAAACCACTGCTTTATGTCCCGCTTGAACACGGCGGTGAGCCAAAGCAGATCTTAACCGCTCGCTCGATGCAGATGGTCATTCGCTTCCTTCTCGCTCACCTGCCTCAATTAGGCCTGCTGCGTGAGACCTGGCATCTGCTGAAAACGGCTCGTCAGATGGAACGTGCGTCGCGACCCAAAGGAATGGCCGTTACCGAATTCGATCGCCTGTTCCGAATCGCCCTGCGATATACGCTCGAATGCGTGATTAAGGCCTCCGGTGAATGGAAAGGTGGCCGTTTCAGTGACGAGGATCTGATCGAAATCGTCGGAACAATCGTCGAGAACTATCTCGATCAGTGGCTGGAACACAGCAACACCATGCGATTATCAACGGTCGAAGCGCTGAAGGTCGAACCACTTTGGGAAGAAACGGCTGAGTTCGTCAAAACATATGGTTCGTATGTCCTCAACGCACGATTGCTTACGCTGGGAAATGTCCGCGCCATCCTCCATAGCGGTGTCGAGCATTTCCTCGAGCATCTGGAAGAAAACGAAGATCCCCTTCATCCCATTAAATTGCTGGATGACCTTCGCAGCGGAAAGATCGAACGTGACGACGTGGCCGAACAGCTTAACCTGATCTATCAGGTTGTCGTCGAGAAATTCGATCGGTTCCTCGAATACAACACGACAACAACTCAGTCGGACTACGGCGAACACTTCTATTCGTTACTCGATTTCTTGAGGCTGGAAACCTCGTACGATCGGGATGCCTGGAACATGCTTCCCGTCACTGTCGCGCACGAAGTACTTGCCCGACTCGGCAAGCCCGAAGCAGCGACGATTTGGGAAGATGTCTTCTCACTCAAGACCGAAGAGATGGCTGACGGACATTTGCAGCAGTTGGAATCACTTCAGAAGAAGTACGGAATGCGCATGCCTTCCGTCGCAAACCACCTGGAAGAGCGATTCGTCAAACCGCTTTCGGTCAATCATATGCTGGCCAGAATCCGGCCCGCTTGTGAAGACGCGGAAAAAGGTCGCGAAGAATCACCCTCATTCCAGGCCCTGCAAGTTTCCGTGGAAGAGTACTTGAAAACAACTTCCGGATCGGGAATCGACATCCCTGCCTGGCTGCGAACTCTGGAAGAAGAACTGAACCGGGTTCACGAATCGGGCGAGACTGCACCGCCCGACGCCGAACCGCAACTGCATCTTCCCATTCCAGCCCTCAGCTTGAAAGAACTGCGTCAGCAGCTAAAGCAGTGGAAACAACCCCCATCAGACCGCAAAGGCAAAGCCTGAGGTCGGGTTTTTGCATCGGTATTGTGTCCAGGAAGAACTGATGTCATTAACCGATTCATCATTTAACCCGTAGCCAGCGTCGCAGGCGAATCGGCGTTCAGCCGATTTCTTCGAACGTTGCCGCAGCCCCGTTTTTTGCAAAGACCCAACGAGAAATGACGCCTCAGCCGACTATAATTACGCCGCCTCGCTCGCGCTTCTCTTCGAGGCGCGGTTAAACTACAAGAAGCCTGCGGAGCAGTTTGAGCTTTTGCAAAGGATCTGCCCACCGAGGAAAACTACGACCGTTTCCGAGACTGCGCCGAAGTCGACGATCGCGGCACCCACGCACCACCGTGGTCTGACGCGTCTCGCACCGTTTCAATTGACGGGGGCTGGTTGCTTCCAAACTTCTCGCGGGTTTGAGCCTGCCTGCGTGCAGCGCGATAGGGATCGGTCGGGTCTTCACGATTCTGTGACGATAACCAGAGATGTAGCCGGCCAACGGGTTGATCCCAGCGAAAATTCATGCACAGCAACACAAAAATCAGACCAGAAAATGAAACACCCCAGACGATCAGCGGCTGCTCAATTTGATCGGTACCCGCGAAAATCACGAATGCCGTTGCAGCGGCCCCGATCACCACGACGATTGCTGTCGCCAGCCAAATGACGGCTTGACGTCCTGATTCTGAATTCCGCCTGGCCACGATGTGAGACCTCCTGACGATATGGTCTAGCCAGCAATAACCTACATCACGCAAGCACTCATGGCAATCCTGGCTAAAGATGCAGTATCTGTTGCCGCCCTCCGTAGCATGAGCTTCAGCCCGTGCACCACATTTTTTTTGCGAAGGTGAGAAGCTTTAACGATAAATACTGACAAAATCCTCGAGATCTTCGGCATTTGGAAAATACCGAGCCATAAGCTGTAGCAGCGGCTTCCAGCCGCTGAAGTTGAATATGCGTGTTGCAGTTGGATGTCTACGCGATGTATCCGCGAATGCGAAGCGGAGCCTCGAAGATGGGTGTTCCCAAGCTGGAGCCTGGGAACTAGGAACCGCTCGAACTTGGCTTAAAACGAAAAAGCCCGCAGGCAATTCAATGCCTGCGGGCTTTTGGTTCTTAACATGATCCGACGATCTTAGAATTCGTCGTGATCGCCGTGGCCGCCAGCCTTCTTTTCAGCGTCTTTTGGCTTTTCGGCAATCAGGGCATCGCTTGTCAGCAGCAGCGTCGAAACGCTGGCAGCGTTCTGTAGAGCACTACGAGTCACCTTGCATGGATCGATGATCCCGGCCTTCACCAAGTCTTCGTACTTGCCAGTAGCAGCGTTGTATCCGTGGCCATCCTTGTGTTCGGCAACCTTTTCACAGATCACGGCACCATCAACACCAGCGTTGTTGGCGATCTGGGTCAAAGGAGCGCGACAAGCACGAACGATGATATTGAAACCGGTGGTTTCGTCTTCGTTCAGGCCGGTTGGCTTGAGTTCCAGCGAGGATCGCAGCAGGGCAACACCACCACCAGGAAGAATACCTTCTTCAACAGCAGCACGGGTTGCATGCAGAGCGTCCTCGACGCGAGCCTTCTTTTCTTTCATTTCGCTTTCGGTGGCAGCACCAACGTTGAGCTGTGCAACACCCCCGGACAGCTTCGCAACGCGTTCTTCCAGCTTCTCACGATCGTAATCGCTGGTTGAAGCAGCCAGTTCACGACGGATCTGCTCGATACGAGACTTGATGTCGGCTGACTTGCCGAGTCCCTCGATGATCGTCGTGTTGTCTTTGTCGATCACGATTCGTTTGGCGCGACCGAGGTCCGACAATTGCACGTTTTCGAGTTGAATTCCGAGGTCTTCGAAAATCGCTTGACCACCGACCATGATCGCCAGGTCTTGCAGCATGGCCTTGCGTCGATCGCCGTAGCCAGGAGCCTTAACAGCCGCGATTTTGAATGTCCCTCGCAGCTTGTTGATGACCAGCGTTGCCAGGGCTTCGCCTTCAACTTCTTCAGCAACGATCAGCAGTGGCTTGCCGCTGTTGACAACCTTTTCGAGGACTGGAACCAGATCCTTGATGCTGCTGATCTTCTTTTCATGGATCAGAACATAAGCGTCTTCCAGTACGCATTCCATCGAGGTTGGGTCGGTCACGAAGTAAGGTGACAGATAACCGCGATCGAACTGCATCCCTTCGACAACTTCATAAGTCGTCGTCAGTGATTTGCCTTCTTCAACGGTGATCACGCCGTCTTTACCGACTTGTTCCATGGCATCGGCCAGGATGTTGCCGATCTCGTGATCGCCGTTCGCAGCGACAGTACCGACCTGAGCAATCGACTTCTTGTTTTTGCACTCGACGGCCATGGCCTTGAGCTTGGCGACGATTTGCTCGACGGCCTTGTCCATGCCGCGCTTCATGTCGATTGGGTTAACCCCGGCGACAACAGCCTTCAGCCCTTCGACGTAGATGGCCTCGGCGAGAATTGTGGCGGTTGTGGTTCCGTCACCGGCGGTATCGGAAGTCTTGCTGGCGACTTCACGCACCATACGGGCACCCATGTCTTCGAACTTGTCTTCGAGTTCGATTTCACGAGCAACAGTCACACCGTCCTTCGTCACGGTCGGCGAGCCAAAGCTCTTTTCGATGATGACGTTTCGTCCGCGGGGTCCGAGCGTGACTCGCACGGTTCGGGCTAGCTTCTGCACGCCACGACGCATTGCTTCTTGCGCTTCCTGATCAAAGGCGATAATCTTGGCCATTCGGAAAGGCTCCTGGTTTTAAAATGTCAAAAACACGTATCCGATTACCTGATGAAGCTGTGATCAGCGACTCGCAGAAACTCGGACCGAGGGGTATTTACGATATGTTGAATCACCCGGCGAAAAATGTTTTTGATCGCCAGGAAAATCAACGGATTGGCGTATCAGCCGTAGACGGCGAGAATGTCGCTCTCGCGAAGCAGCAGGAAAGTCTCGTCGCCGACTTTGAATTCGTCGCCAGCGTATGAGCTGAAAATCACGTGATCACCAGGCTTAACGGTCAAGGCGACCTTTTGTCCGGTGCTCTTCACGTGTCCTTCACCAACAGCAATCACGTCGCCACGTTGGGGTTTATCTGCTGCGGAATCCGGCAGAACAATCCCTCCGGCGGTCTTCGTTTCCGCTTCGGCTCGCTTAAGAACCACTCGATCACCGAGGGGGACCAACTTAGGGTCGTTCGAGCCACTCTTCTTTGCCATCTCACCTTACTCCAGAATCGAAACGCGTTTAGTCTTCTAGTCTTCCAACTCGGCACTGAGCCTGTAGACGGCCCACAGACGACACCACGAGACGCTGAATTGGTAAGCGAACGGCGCGCCAATTGAACGCGATGAAGAATCACCAATGGCTGTAAGGACTTCCGACAAGTCATCCTTGAAGAAGATTCTGCCATCGTGGCCAGAACAAGGATTAACCCGACCCCCGCCTGCCAATCTGACAGAAACCGTTAACCGCGTTGGATCTGACAAAACGCAAAATCAGAGGCAACATGACGTCATGCGCGGACGACCTCCATCTTCACGTGCCCCTACTTCGGAGTCCTCGGAGAAGGAGTGACTTAAAATCGACGTTAATTTTGTCGGGCGGCACTGCTTGACGGAAGACCGTCAAGCATTGGCACGGTTTTGAGTGAAACCAGCGTTTTCTCGAAGAAAACACCTTTCCTGCGTCGCCAGACCGGTCAATCTTCCTCCAAAAACAGAATTCCGCGAAACCTTTGGACCAGATCGCGGTTTACGATTGGTCAATTGGTGTGACAACGAACACTTAGATCACTCGCTCGATCCAAAAAGTTCATTATCGCGTCAACTCAATGAGAGGTCGGACAATGGTGAGTAAGCGTAATTCACTGAACCGGACCGGATTTACCCTGATTGAACTGCTTGTCGTCATTGCCATCATCGCAATGCTGGCAGCCCTGTTATTGCCTGCGGTCCAGATGGCCCGCGAGGCCGCCAGGCGGTCGCAGTGCATAAACAATCTCAGGCAGATCTCCACAGCGATGCACAATTACGAATCGGCCTTTCGATCATTTCCCTCGGGAATGGTCGTCTCGCAAGTTCCAACGGAGGACCCATGGTCGATCGTGAAGCCTGTTGAGCTCTACACCACGAAGGGAGGTGTTCGTACCATCACGAAGACGATGCACCAATGGCAATACACCAATGACTGGAGCTGGCACGCTTTGATCCTTCCGCAAATGGATCAGGGAACGATTCAGATTAATTATCGCTATACGAAAACCGGGCCAACCGACGACACCCGAATCCTGCCCAACGGCTACTACTCGTTCGTAAATATCCCAAGCTACATTTGCCCCAGCGTGACATCATCCGCCATAGCGAACAACGGAATTTCGACCTACCGCGGTGCAATGGGGGCCTACGACGCCAACGGAAGCGGCCCACCACAATCACCGACAATTCCCAACGGGATGCTTTACCCGAACAGCGCCGTGAAAACACAGGACGTGTCGGACGGTCTCTCGAATACGATTCTGATTGGAGAATCCCTCTACGGGTTTTGGCACGACGGCTACAGTTGCTGCGCCCGGGTCTGGAACGACCCCGCGCACCCTGATGTCTGGGACGCGTACTGGCGTGCCAACGTTTATTTGGGACCTCCCTTTGAATGGACTCAGACGTTTCAATTTCTAAGCTTTGGAAGTGGTCATGGAGAGGTCTCCAATTTCGCACTCGCCGATGGCTCAACGCGCACCGTCTCTAAAAAAATTGATCTGAACGTCTTCATGGCCATCTCAACCAGAAACGGCACGCTCAGATCTCTCAGCCCCACAATCGAAAATGTGACGGACGCGTGGTAGCGGCAAGCAGCAACTCAGTTGCGCCTTCGACTGGGGAAACACAGGCCCCCTTCGTTTGCTGACAGTCTCGACCGTTGTGATTGCTCTCCGTAGAATCTTTCAGATGTCGGAATTTCGCAATCGGTCGAAATGGAACTGAGGTGCCCCCTTGAAAAGTCCTTTTCCCGGAATGGACCCCTACCTTGAAGCCCATTGGGGAGACGTGCATACGCGTTTGATCGTTTACTCGGGTGATCAACTTCGGCGGCAATTACCAACGGATCTGAAGGTTCGAGTGGAAGAAAAGGTCTCTGTACTTGATCCCGAGGAAGAGGAAGATCGGCCTGTCGGATATTTCCCCGACTTGCGGATTATTGAGCGGCCTTCACCCACGTTATCGATTTCGGCTGAATCGTCTTCCCTCGCGGTTGCAGAACCAATCCTGGTCCCTCGCATGGCCGAGCCGCAGACGGAACGTACGCTGCAGATTATTGATTCTCGCTCGGGAAATCGGATTGTGACAACGATCGAGATCCTCAGCCCTGCCAACAAAAATGATCTCAAAGGGAGGACGGCCTACCGGAAGAAGCAAAAGCAGCTTGAAGAAGCCGGAGTGAATCTGGTGGAAATCGATCTGCTGCGAGAAGGTGGATATGTTTTGATCGCCCCACTCGAAGTCGTCCCCCGATCATGCCTCGGCACCTATCGTGTTTCCGTCAGTCGCGCGACTGACCCGGAAAACGTGGAAATGTATCGCGTCCCGTTACGCGAGCGGCTTCCGACGATCCGCATCCCCTTGCGACCTGGTGACCCCGACGCAAAACTTGATCTGCAATCGCTGATCGAGGCCGCCTACGAAAACGGTGGCTACGAGGATACTGATTATCGCCTCGAACCTGAGCCGCCGTTTCTGCCCGAGGATGCGGAATGGGCGGCAAAGCTGTTGCACGAAGCTCAGCGAAGATAGGGGATAACGCCTCGGGCTTTGCATCGCCGCCGGTTGACTCGCTTCTCTGCGAGGCGCGGTTAAACGATATGAAACCAGCGCGATTGAAATCGCAGGAGCAGAGGCTTCACGCGAAGGCGCGGAGTCGCGAAGAAGAAAAAAAATGTATTCTTCCCTTCGTGGCTTCGCCCCTTCGCGTGAGACCATCTTGCTCTTCTGATCGAACATCCGCGAAAGGAAGTGCCACGCTTTCGGAGTCTTCGAAAAGTCCGTGGCACTTTTTAACCGGCAACAAGTCCGGTGGGGGCGTCAATGATTGGCCCGGCCGAAGCAGTATTCTTCGGAAGAAGTTTCCTAACGCCAATACAGGCAAGTGCGTGATGCGGCTGTCGATGCCAGGGTTTCTTGAGCGCGAGGGAAATGGATGCAGCTCCAGGCTCATCGGAGTTGTGTCCATAGAGACCCGGCAAAACGCGGTGTGCCAATGCCCGGTTTCGAAACATCAGTCCGTCTCTCTGCGCCTGTTCGATGACCGAAAGAAATCTATTTTCGAAACGTGAATCGTTTCCAGAAAGCCTTCTTCTGTTGCGGTTCTCGTTTTGGTGCTTGTGACTCATCGACGGGGTCGGCAGAATTGGTTTCGGCAGGCTTGGTTTCGGCCGTTTTTTTCGCCGCCGGTTTCGGTTCGGCAGGTTTCTTGATCGGATCGGTTTGCAGCTTGTTGTTGACCATGCTTTTGGGTACGTAATAGCTGCCGAAACCGTCCGTGGAATAACCTGTCGGCAGGTTGGACCCATAGAATCTTGCCCAGACATATTCTTCGGCCGCTACGTCTCGGCTGAATCCAACAATCATGAACGTCGCCGCCAGTAAACTCCCGGCGACAATCTGTTTGCGATGGTGAGGCATCGGAGAAATCCTTTTCGTGCTTGCGAAGGCAAGGTCTCGATGAACGCGCCCCAAGCGCGATGGTCATGTCCGACGAAACAAAAACGCCGCCACGAGCCATTGTTTCGACGCGGCTCGCAAGAACCCGTGCGGGCGCATGTCACGAACCACCTACCGATAATGTTCGGCCTCAATGACAATCGAACTTTCTGCTCTTCGGGAATTCCGCTGTTCGCTCCATCGATTACCCTCAGCGAAACAGCCAATCTTGTGCAGATTTCGACTTCTACTGGATGATGCGCAGCGACCAATGCGGAAAATCGGCAGTTTCCGCCGTCTCCAAGTCCAGCCACATCGGGGTAAATAACTTCATGAGCACCTTCCAAACGTTAAGAAAACACTTTCACTCTTCTATTGAAAAGCGACATTTACTTTTGTGATATGGTTTTATATACTTGGCGGCGAGGAAGAAATCCGCGAGGACTCACATGAAACCAAAGTCGCCATCGTCGTCTTGAAGTTGGCAATTTTTTGCGTGTGGGCGGCGCCGAAGCAGCGAGAGCTTGGTTTTGAGAAAGTAGTAAGCCGCTACAAGCGGTTCGCCAGGAGCTACCGCTCCATGAACCCTAGGAACTTTAGCGACACTCCGAACGTCAAGTTCCTCAAGTGTAGACAATTTTATGAAGAATTTGTGAGTTGACGTCGTCTGCCTGTCAATGGAGGAATGATTCGATTCGAACTCGATTGAACTGCGTCAAACTTGATCGAACTCGAGCGCGACGAAAAAAATGGAAATTGGCGTCGAAAACCCTGAGAATTACGAGGAATGGTCGAAGTCGATCAAACTTGATCGAACTTTGACACCAGATTTTGTGATGGCTTGATTCCGGCGGCGCAGAAGAGACGAGGAGCTTCACCACGGAGGCACTGAGGTCACGGAGAAGACTTCAAAGGGAGGGATATCAGCGAACTGTTCCGAGTTTGTGATATTGCAAATTCGGTGTCCTGCGTTCCCTTCGTGTTAAAACGATTTTCCGAGTTTCGAATTTCGTTGGCCCATGGTCGCACAAATGCTTCCATAGTTGCGCAAGTTTTCAAACCGCTGAAACGTCGAAAAAGGCCTTGTTTTTCCAATGTTGCGCAAATATTTCCATAGTTGCGCAAGTTTTCACAGAGTGCGAATCAGAAAGATTTCAACCACGGAAAGGCCTGACTTCCTCCAATGTTGCGCAAAAGGTCCCAGAGTTGCGCGAATCTTTTGAAAAACGATTTTTCGTCCTTAATCGGCAGATTTTGCCAGCAGGGTCGTCGAGTTTTCGGGTAATAACGATTATTCATCGGCATCAACCCCTTTTTACCGCAACTTTGAAACCTGCAAGTTTCGATAGATCACGGACGAGTGACTCACAAGTGCAGCAGTCAATTGTGAGCCTTAAGTAACTGGCGGATCGCTGGGACGAGTGCTTGCCGCACCCTGGTGATCCACTGACGTGCGACCGGATCAACTGCGAAATCGACACTTCAAATCCATGAAGTCCGCGAATACTTGTTGTTTGGTATGTGCCGCATCATGCAAAAAAGCCTCCTTCGCTTCCAGATCAGCCGGTACATCTACCGCGTCAGCGCTGCGGCGATCTGCTCGGCAGCAATGTCCGTCTCGGCATTGTCAGCCGCAGATATCGATGTGACCCGGATCGATGATACAGGAGCAGGATCGCTTCGGCAGGGTATCTCGGCTGCTCAATCCGGTGATCGACTCAATTTCAATTCAATTTTGAACGGTGCCACTCTGCTGAACGGAGCACCGATCGTCCTCAATAATGCTGCCACGTTTCTCGACTCAACTGGCATTAACGTGATCGACAATCACGCTTACTTGCTGGCAGATCCCGTGACCGTTCCACCGGTACCGCCCGCGACAGCATCGACGACGGCACCGGCTCCATTGACGATCAACTGGAAGGGGATTTTGACACTGAATGGCACATTGTCCGACACCACGACGGGCGGCGCACTGATCATGACTGGTCCCGGTACGCTGGTGCTATCCAATAGCAACTCCTACTCCGGCGGGACGACGATCAATGGCGGAACGATTCAGATCTCGAATGGCTCAGGATTGGGGTCGGGAACACTGACCGTTGGCAGTGTGGCCGGCACGAAGACACTCAGCCTCAGCGAGTCACTGAATCTCACCAATGCGATCACGTTAACTTCAGCACTCTATGTCAACTCGGCAGCAGGGACAACAAATCTGTTCAGCGGAATCATCAGTGGAACCGCAGCGACGGATACGTTGAACACGGAGGGGACGGGAACATTACGATTAAGCGGGGTCAACACCTTTGCCGGGGGCGTTCATGTTGCAAACGCCAGCACTCTTCGTGTCGAGAATAACGCCGCATTAGGTACGGGGACGCTCACTGTCGCCGGCGCGTTGAAACTGGACCTTGCCAGTGAACTCGGCGTGACAACCATCGCGAATAAGATTTCACTTGGTAACAGTTTGACGGCCAATATCAATTCGGGAACGACGACACTTAGCGGTGCGATCACCGAGACAACGCCCAGCCAATTTACGAAGACCGGCGCGGGAACGCTGATCCTCTCTGGAGCCAACGTCTACACTGGTGGCACGATCATCAGCCAGGGGACGCTCCAGGGAGATTCAACAAGTCTCGTTGGAAACATCACAAATAATTCGTCATTGATTTTCAATCAGGGTGGATCCGGGACGTATGCTGGCCATCTGACGGGAACGGGCAACCTGACCAAAAATGGCAACGGAACATTGAATTTCAGCGGTACGAGCGGTCTGTTAACGACTTCAATGGTGAATGCCGGCGACCTGCAGGTGACGGGATCGATCACCGGCCCGGTCAATATCAACAGCAGCTTAGCAGCACTGAGCGGTACGGGGAGCGTTGGCAGCGTCTCGAACAATGGTTTTGTGCAGCCGGGAACCCCCACCGGAATCGGTACGCTTAAAGTGAATGGCGATTTCACTCAGCAGACGGGGGGAAAGACCGAGATCAAGATCAATTCCGCAGGGAATACTCCTGGAGTCAACAACGACCAACTCAATATCACAGGCAAGGCAAAACTGGGTGGCGCGCTGGATGTGATTGCCTTGACTGGAGGGACCTACACTCCAGGAACGCGCTATACGATTTTAACCGCAACGGGGGGCGTGACGACACCCTTTGCACAGGTCTCAACCAACCTTTCCATGTTCGGCGTCGACGTCACTTATGCTCCGAACGACGTAAGCTTTCAACTGGTCCAGACCACCAGCCTGAAAGCCGCAGCCCAGACAGCAAACCAGCTTTCGGTGGGAACCGCTCTTGATAACATCGCGCTCACTTCGACCGGCGGACTGTTCGCGATGATTAACAACCTCGGAACACAGTCACCCGCTCAACAACGTCAATCGATGACTCAAATGAGCGGAGACATCTTCGGAAGCCTGCAAACGATCGGCTTACAGATTGGTGATCAGTTTCAGCAACGCGTGACCAGCGCTCTCGTAAGCAACGGCCGGTTCCTCACCGGTCCACAAAATTTGACATCCTCCAACCCGAATGTGCGAGGCCAGTCTCCGCCCCCTGACGGATCGGTCAAAACATGGTTCCAGGGGTTTGGTGGCGGAGGCAATCTTCGCAGTGACGGCAACGCTGCAGGCGTCAACTTCAGCCAGGGGGGCGGCGTTTACGGTATCGACCTGGAAGACGAAGATAACGGACGAATCGGTATCGCCGGCGGCACGTCGTATCTGGCATTTAACGACAGCTACAACGCCAATGGAGGTGTCAACTCGTATCAGGTTGGCCTGTACTCCATGAAACACGACGAAACGGGTTATCTGCTCTCATCTGTCAACTATGGTTTTAACTCTTATATTACGAATCGAAATGTGACCGGCGTCGGACTTCCCCAGCTACTGCATGCGGACTATTCGGGAAATCAAATCGGGGCCAACGGCGAAGCGGGACTGAAACTCGAACTAGGGATCTTTCGAATCCAGCCTCTGGTTGGCTTGCAGTATCTGTATCTCTGCCAGCAAGGCTTTCGTGAATCGGGTGGTGCTGCGGGGCTGGACGTTGCCCGAAGTCGAGCAAATTCACTGCGAGCGAGTGTCGGAGCACGCGTGTTGATCGATCAATGGGACGGTCCGAATGGCACAATCTGGACGCCGTTTTCGCATGCTCGATTCGTTTCGGACCTGCTCGACAACGATCGAACCATCAACGCCTCGTTTAACGGATCTCCGGTCGGAGGAGCGTTCACAACCCAGGGAACCCGGATCGGTCAGAACTATGGAGTCTTCGGCGAAGGACTCGAAATTCGAGTAAATGAATCCTGGTCACTGTTCGGCGGAGCCGACGTGATGGTCGGCGATCGGATCACCATTGTCACGGGATCGCTTGCCGCGATGTGTTATTGGTGATTAGTCCAGCTTCCATGTCGATGCCGTCAGTTTTTGTCACGCAGACTACCAGCCCGCATGAGGTGTTACGGCACACGGGCTAAAGCCCATGCGACGGCTAGTAGCGTGCTGTGGTTGATCGACAAAAACTCTGGCTGAAACCGATCCTGTCGCTCCACGGTTGCGATCGTTTTCGTTACGATCTCGTCTTGTTTGAAGATTCTAAAATTCGTTGAAGGATTCGCGGCATGCCGATTTTTGAGAGTCGAACGGAGCTCTATGGTTCCGTGGACCAGGTTTTTGACTTTCTCATCCGCCCTGCCAATTTAGAGGCGATCGCACCGCCGGCAATGCAGTTTGTGTACGTCACCCCGCCCGACGTGATTGAACTGGGAAGCCGACTGACGTGTAAGGCTCAGGCTTACGGAATGGTTCAAGAGTTGACGTATGAAATCGTCGAACTCAATTCTCCTTCACTGTTTCGCGAAAAGATGGTTGACGGACCGCTGAAGCTCTGGCTGCACGACTATATTATTGAGCCACATGAGTCGTCCGACCTTGTCACGTTAATCAATCGGATCGAGTTCGAGCCACCAGGCGGACTGTTGGGGTTTATTGTCACGGAAGAGAGTATTCTCGATGCGCTGGATGACGGGTTCGATTACCGAAGGAAAGCCCTTCAAAAGAAATTTGTGAATCCTAATTCGTGAATCGCGTGCGAGAGAGAACACAAGGCATGTCAGTCAGGAATCGAGCCATGATCGATGCCTCGATCATCGGGCTAATGGATTAGAAACCGCGATGTTCTGGGGTCGGGCGTTCACCCGCCCCCCTCTTCCAGTCATCAACCAACCCAGGTTGGCATCTGGTACCAGGCGTCTTTCAGGCGACGTCGAGCCAGGCGGTAGTCGGGGCAGAATTGGCCGACGAGTTTCCAGAAGTGTCGCGAATGATTCATCTCGCGCATGTGGCATAGCTCGTGGATCAGGACGTATCTGACCAGATCAGGTTCGACGAACAATAGCTTTTGATTCAAACTGATCGTACCCGTCGTGGAACAGCTTCCCCAGCGGCTTTTCTGGCAGCGGATAGCGGTCTTGACGAAGGCGATCCCTGTTTCGGTACTCAGCTTTCGAAGCCAGGGATTCAAGACATTGAACGCCTGACGACGAGTCCAACGCTGGAGTACTGATTGGCAGGCCGCGATATTCTCGACAGGACCGGCAATCGTCAGATTTCCATTCCCATCATCGGTAAGGGTGATTGTCTGCGATCGCCGTGGCTTGTAATCGACCGACCACGTTCGCCCTGTCGATGGCAACATGATTGAGGTCGGCAAGACCATGGCGGGTTCAGCGGTCCGTCGTTGTCTGGCCTCGTGGACTTTGGACAGCGCGGATTGAACCCAGGCGTGTTTATCGCGAAGGAATTTCGGGATCAAAGCCCGATTGAATCCGGGAGGAACCACAACTTCCAGACCTCGATCGACGGTGACTCGCAGACTCATGTATTTCGCACGAGTACTCTCACGAATCTGATAGTCAAAATGAGGCTCTGACATCCCGCTTCATTCCCGATAGGATTTGCCTGTGCCTGATCTGGTCCGAAGAGCCCGCAGCATGACACCCCACATCAATCGAGTTTATTAAGCCATCCATGGTGGCAATCTTGTTTTCACTCGACATCAGTCGACTGAGTTCTAAAGAAAAATCGCCAGCGACGGAAGAGTGTTTCCCGATCCTGGCGTGCGAACGATTTTTTGATGTGATGAATCAAGTCTCGAAAAGGGTCGGACATGAGCCGAAGTCAAAGTGAATTGATTGACCTTGTTCCAAAGAACGTTCATTCTTATTTCACCGTTCGTTACCAAAGAATGAAGCATCCTTTCGGAAACGGGTTACAGTTCGCGTTACCTTGAGTGAGGGGATCAAGACATGAAGATTGAAATCATCGACGCCCCGCTTCGAATCAGCTTATTCGGCTACCACGGTTCCCTTGATGGAGAAAGCGTCCCTGTGGTGGGGAAAAGGCTGATGGACAAAATGTGGCGTGAGGTGCAGGCTCTCAGCTTGAAGACCAAAGGAATCAATCATTGGGTCTACCTGCCAGACTCAATGATGTTCACCGGAATCGAGTTGGCCGAGGGAACGCCAGCAGTTGGAACCCTTGAACCACTGGAGGTGTCACTTGAGCGATACCTTCGCTTTGTTCACACCGGTCCATACTCAGAGCTACCGCAAATCTGGCCGAAACTCGTTGCCGAGATCAAGCAACGTGGGGAAACCCCAGCGAAACCCTCTCTCGAAATTTACGGGCACTGGAATGAAGATCCGGCAAAATGTGAGACAACGATCTTGATCAGCTTGAAACGAGGCAATTAAAAAAGGCATCCACAATGCTTCTTCGATGCCGCGCCTGTAATAAAGTTCATAGTTCCCGAACTTCGGTCGCGAGCGAATTTGTTTGCGAATGTGGCGTAGTAAATGACTGTCCCAAACCACCTGAATTGTCTCGAATAGGATTGGCACTGAAGGGATCTTCGCTTACCGCTGGATGGATGATGGAGCGATCGATCTTCGAAACGCATTACGTCACGAAATGCTTCTGGCCGGTTTTTCTGTTTTTGCCTTTTGGGATGGTATTCGGTTTCTTTGGAGGCGTGTTTTTTGGGAAGACATACGTTGCATGGCTTGAGAAAAACCTGTAGTGATTGATTTCATTAATGATGTCATGGTGATGCGGTGCTTACTCGCTTAAACTCGCGGCCCAGCCTGCGGCGAAAAATTGTTGGCCAAATACCAGACAACCAGAAAACGCATGAATTACTTTGCTCACGCGCTGAATCATATCGCCCGGCCTTATTTCATGGCCGGGACGGCGATTCCTGACTGGTTATCCGCCGTCGACCGGAAGGTCCGATTGCGGCCGCGATGCCTGGAACCCTGGCTTTGTTGCGAGGATGCGACTCAATCGGAGGTTGCTGCGGGGGCGTTGAAACACCTGACGGATGACGACTGGTTCCATGCGACGCGAGGCTTTGTAGAAGTGACCTCAGAACTGACACGGCTGTTTCGTGAGCAACTGGGGCCGGACGAACGGTTTCATTGCGGGTTCCTGGGCCATGTCGGAATGGAATTGATTCTGGATGGCGTGCTGATGGTTCGTTACCCAGACCGGTTTGAAGAATATTGGCGTGCGATGGAATTCGTGGAACCGACGGTTGTTGAATCGGCGGTCAATCGGATGGCCAAAACACCGACTGATCGGTTAGCGTGGTTTATCGACCTCTATCGACGCGAGCAGTTTCTTCGGTCTTATGAGAATGATCGAACGCTCTTGGCTCGCTTGAATCAAGTGCTGCTACGAGTCAAACTGTCGCCCATTCCACAGGACGCTGAAAAGGTTGTGGCGGTTGGCCGATCGCTGGTCACACAGCGATTGCGCGATCTGCTGCCGGTGGAACATTTTTTATTGTCTTAACCCGTCATTCAAGAGAGGATTACTGGCCATGAAATATGGAATGAACATGCTGCTTTGGACGTCAGACGTCACCGAAGAGCATTACGGAATCCTCGAAAACCTGAAGCATTGGGGGTTTGACGGAGTGGAACTGCCGGTATTCGATCTCGATCTGGCGAAGTTTTCCCGACTTGGAAAAAAGCTGAGTGAGATCGGCCTGGAACGAACGGCAGTCACGGTTTGCTCCGATGCTGATAACCCCATTTCCCCCGATGCCGCTGTGCGAGAAGCCGCACTGACTCGATTGAAGAAAGCCATCGAAGTGGTCGCAGCAGCCGGGGCCACTCACCTTTGTGGTCCGATCCACTCAGCGTTGGGAACCTTCAGCGGTACTGGTCCGACATCGGATGAGTGGCAACGAGGGCTTGACGTCCTGACGAAAGCGGCTGATCACGCTCAGAAAAACCACGTCACACTGGTCTGCGAATATCTGAATCGTTTCGAGTGCTATTTTCTCACGAATGCGGCGGACGACGCCCGGTTCTGTCGCGAAGCCAATCATCCCAATCTCAAGATGATGTACGATACCTTCCATGCGAACATCGAGGAGAAGGACTTAGCAGCGGCGATGAGAAGCTGCTGGGATCAAGTCGTTCATGTTCACATTTCGGAAAACGATCGTTCGACCCCCGGCGAGGGGCATGTCGATTGGGCGACAACATTCAAGACGCTGAAAGAACTGAAATACGACGGTTGGCTGATGGTCGAAGCATTCGGCCTGGCGTTACCGGCGCTCGCCGCAGCCACCAAGGTCTGGCGAAGAATGTTTCCCACGGAAGAATACCTGGCGAAACAGTCGCTGGCCTTCATGAAGAAGATGATGGCGGATTGATCCCGGCAGTTACGGGATAATAAAAGCGGTACCGACCATAAAGCCGGCTTGATAGATGGCGCCTCGAAGGCTGCAATGCGGCAGGTATTTTCGGTACGGGACGGGACTTCCTGGCCGGTCTGCGCCCAATGTGTAGACCGGTTCGGTCAGCGGGTGAACCCCTGCCATATAAGGAATGACGGGGATTCGTCCGATAAAGTGGGCCATCGAGATCAAGGGTTGAATCCGTTCCCCGCCGCGAGGTGGTTCGTCGCACAAACCGACATCACATAATCCGTAGGTGTAACCGAGTCGTTCGAGATTGGGTTCCTCGAACAATAACGGCAGGTGCCGTGTGGCCGGCGCCTCCCATTGATAGGAAGAGTAAGCCCAAGGTCGGCATTGTCCGTTGGAGAATGGATCGAAAATCCCCAGCGCAAGGTCATCGTCGACATGCTCCATCTTCGGCAGATCACCTGGGGGCGTTTGAATCGACGCATTAATGGAACGTAGTGGTTTTCTGAATTGAGATCTGCTGGTGATTTCCCTGTCAGTACCGCCATTGGAAATCGAACTCGTCGGGATAACGATTACAGCGGGAGACTTCTTAACCTCTATTTTGACGTCTATTGGATCTTTTGACTCTTTCGGAGGCAATGTTTTCACCTCCCGCGAAGGCCAGGGAATCTCTTCGATCTCAGACAAAGTGCTTTCTGACTTCGTTCGATCAGTGGCATGGGCACAAAAGCCTGACAAAACCAGCGAGCTTACGAAGCAACACCAGACGACTTCTCGAATTCTGGCTGGAGTGAGAACTTCAGGCATGATCCGTCATCCTACAGTGAATCCGATACATGACTTTACGTTCGCATGTAATTTTCAATCGGGTGGCAAAGCTTTCGAATACATCGCGATTCGTTCAGGTTTTCGTTGTGAATTATGATCAGCGCAACGAATCACTCCCTGCTTTTGCAGATCCTCTCATCTGTTTCGGTTCGTCCCGACAAAATCGAACATTCAAACCCGGCGATTCGGACAAGTCGACGTTGCCGCTACAAATTGCCACTGCTCACTAACTTAACTGAAATGTTTAAACGAAATGGAATCGAAGTGTGATCCAAGAAGCAGATTCTGCGTTCCCCCAATTAATGCAGAGAAAAGTGCAACTGGCGGAAGGATCGCGTCCCAGATCGAATTGAATCACGTACAGGAAATCTTAGAAAACCGGCAAGCGAGGCGGCACAGCTCTGAAAGTCAAATACGACTCAGGACACTTTCCAACAACGATTCAGCAGACAAACGCGGCGAATTTATAAAGAACGTCGTCGAAACCGCTCTCTTACCTTGACGCATTCGCCCCATGCAATCGTCGATGTAAATTTTGCTTCAATATTCAAAGTGGAATTGCTTGATTTCGGCTTGCCACAAAGCCCCCTGTTTTATCCCTATTAGCAGTTGCCAAATCTGACAATTCCATCAAATCTACTGGGGTTCGAGGATTCTTCATATTTTCATCGTCTATTCATCGGACATTCATGTTGGCCAATACACTACGTTCGATTCTGCGGGGTTGTGTTCCTCGCAGAGGTTAGTTTTTGAGTTGAGTCTTTCTGGAGGTTGGTTCATGTCGAAACAAAATCGACGCAAGTCTGGTTTCACGCTGATTGAGTTGTTGGTCGTTATCGCGATCATCGCGGTCTTGATCGCATTGTTGTTGCCAGCCGTTCAACAGGCTCGTGAAGCCGCCCGACGAACTCAATGCAAAAACAACCTCAAGCAACTCGGGCTTGCGGTGATGAACTACGAAGGGACATTCGGCTGCATTCCTGGCGGTTCGTATTCAGGAAATCCTGGCTGGAATCCCGCCGTCTGGTCGACCTACCCTGAAAACTTCAGTGTGTTCGTCCGTTTGATGCCTTATATGGATCAGGCACCAGCTTACAACCAAGTCAACTTCAACCAGTACGCAGGGGATGTCAGCAACGTTTTCCTTGGCGCAATCCCGATGAAGGCTTTGATTTGCCCGACGGACACGGACAATTCAGCGATTTTGATTCCACAGACCAGATCTTCAGCGACGGGGGTCACTCCGGGCTGGAGCTTTCAGGCAACGTTCTTCCCTCCACCAGCCGGGGCTACCCAGAACTTCACGAGCTATGCCGGCAACGCAGGTACGTTCACGTTCGGCTTTTCCAATTTGATGAGTCCGACCGTACTGCAACAGTTCAACGGAACAATCTACAACGACAGCTCTGTGAAACTTCGCGATATCACCGACGGAACGAGTAACACGTTCCTCATGGGTGAACACAGCAAGCACCTGCTCAATGTGCTTGACCCTGGCTACTCTGTCTCCGATGGATGCTGGCAGTCTGCTCGTTGGTATGACACCTTATTCGCAACGATGTACCCAATTAATCTGGGTGCCGGAAACAATTTGAACGTCCCAGCAAGCGGTACCAGCTATTACGACCCAACATCCGCCGGTAGCCTGCATATGGGTGGTGCTCAATTCCTGCTCTGTGATGGATCGGTTCGATTCATCGGCAATAGCATTAATAGTTGGGTGATCACTGGCGCGACCAAAGACAGCTATGGCGACGTATTTCCTGACGGTACCGCCTTTACAACAGTTGCTGCGCCCACGGGAGGTAAATCTGGTACTTATCTCGGTAACGGCACCGCGACGCTGGGAATCTACCAAGCACTCTCGACCCGCAATGGATCTGAAGTCATCGGGGATTACTAATCTCGATTTTTTAGACAATAGCCGAAACTCGCAAAAGCCCGTCAGGCCGTTCCTGGCGGGCTTTCCGCAGTCAAGTCAGTGTGTTCATTAAGCGAGCAACGAATGTTGAATGGAATTGGTAACTTGTTTTCTTGTTTGTTTAGAGCCACCGTCGAAATGCGATGCGCTAACGGTATTGCTTGCATGTGTCTGTTCCCACTGATGATTGGCTGTGGAGGTGGCCTTCGTGAACTCGATCCAGGCGACCCAGCCCCACATGGCGGTGAAATGATTCTTTTGCGAGACGACAGAGGTGTGATCGAAGTCGTTAAAAAGGAGACAACAGAGCAGTCAGTTACTGGCGAAGTCTCGTTTTACTTCTACAAAGACCCGAAGGAGAACGGTGGAAAGCCATATGGTCCATGGGATTCCATGCCCGAATCCGGAGTCCTCTTGATCGGAAAGAATCAAAAGGTCGATCTCGTTGTCTCTGATGACGCACTCGTTACACCGACAGGACCAGCCCTTTTTGCGAAAAAAGAGGTTGGAGGCGAACTCAGTATCAAGATCGATGGCGAGACGATGCTGATCCCGATTGAGGTTCGATGATCTGATGATGTCGCAGCGGCTTCCAGCCGCTGACCGGCACACGGCCGGTTTATTCGCGTCGGACGACCGGTATAGAACAGGATTTGTGTTCGCGCGCGCTGATCCCGAGCGCATACTGTTTGGCAACGATTCCTAATCTTTTGTTTCGATCAACGTTAGCCGCTGATTGCTCGCGACCTCTTTCAAAACAGTTGTTTGCCCCGACGGCCAGGCAACCGTGATCGAAACGACCGATGAGGCATTTCCCAGCCCGAAATAGATTGCTCGATCGCTTGTCGAAATATAGCTCGCCCCCCCTTTGACAAGCCCAATTTGCTCATGCCCCCCTGCCCGGATTGTCACACGAGCACCAATTGCAGATCGAGTGCTCGTGCGACCAATCAGCCGCACCGACAACCAATTTGAGATGGGAGTGTCGTTTCGCAAGATTGAGGCGGGTTCGTTAGTATGAGTCACGACGAGATCTGGCGTTCCGTTCCCGTCCAGGTCACCGACTGCCGCTCCCCGACCGAGATGTCGCTGGCCTAAATAACCAGCAACTTGCGGCGCGATATTTCGAAATTTTTTGCCGCGATCATTCAGGAACAGGTAGGGTAATTGACGACGATCGGGAGTGGCATGCGGTGCCCAAACGTGGCCATTAGCGCAGAAAATGTCCGAATATCCATCTCCATTCACATCGAAAACGACAGTCCCAAAACCCACGGCGAATGATCCGACAGCCGTGATGCCCATGGACCGGCTGGCATGAGTAAAAGCATCGTTTCCAAGATTTCGATAAAGAGCGAACGTCTGGTCCTCATAATTCGCCACCCAGAGATCCAGTTTTCCGTCTCCATCCAGATCAGCGACATCGACACCCATACTGGCATCTGAAGAACCAGATTCCCCCAAGGCAACGCCACATTCGATACCAACCTCTTTGTAATGGCCAGACGGTTGAGACAGGTAAAGCTGGTTCGGAACGGCGTCATTGGCAACATAAATGTCTGACTGCCCATCCTGGTTGAGATCAACGATCACAACACCGAGAGCCTTGCCAACTTCGTGAACGCCAAGTTCCGAGCTGGCGTCGCGAAAAGTACCGTCCCCATTCCCGAGATAGACCGTGCATGGTAATCCGTGAAATCGATTCGGATCACAAGGGTTTCTGAGCTCCGTTTTCAAGTCGATACAAGTGGGATTATTCTGGAATGACCAGTCGACATAGTGGCCAACATACACATCGAGAATCTGATCCCGATTGAAGTCGCCCCACCCCGCAGCAACACTCCATAAAGGGTCGATCAGGCCTGAATTATCCGTAATATCGGCGAATGTTCCGTCACCCTGGTTGTGAAACAACTGCAACCCATTCCAACCCGTTAGTAACAAATCTGTATATCCATCCTCATCGAAATCGACGGTCCAAGTTCCATGATGGTAATGTCGAATCGGATACAGTCGCGCATCGCCCGTCACGGACACAAACTTCCAATCAGAAATTTGCCTGTACAAAGCCATCGGAACGGGAAGGATGTTTTCGTTCTGGCCAAATTCTCCCCCTCCCGCAAAAAACAAATCGAGTTTGTCATCCCGGTCGTAATCGTCGATCGCAGTGCCGGCTCCGAAGGTTTCAAGGATTGAAAAATGGCCGGATTCTTCGCCATTTCGACCAACCCACAAAACGCCGCTGGATTCGGCGACATCAACGAACTTTATTTTTTCCGCTGGCAAAGCACCCATTGAAGTAGATGCAGTCGCCTTTACCGCTTCCGAATCATTCTTGTCAGAAAGCATCAGAGATTGAGACTTCTGGCATCCGCCAAACACAACGGCGACCAAAACAAATAGCAGTGAAATCCGAGTGTTTGAATGAACGATCGATTTCCAACAATGGAATAAGGCTGATCCCATTATTGGGGACCTCGCAGGGCGATGTTGTAGTGGTACTCAGCAAGTTTTGTCTCACCGGTTAATCGATAAAGTTCGGCGAGTGCCATGTGCGCAGGAAGATATCTGGGCGAAATCTTGACGACTTGCTGATACCATCGAATTCCGTCTTGGCGAGAGACATACTTTGCAGTGATGGCTGCAACCTTCATTCGCAGTTCTAAATTGTTCGGATTTGCCCGCAGCTCTTTTTCGATGACAAGCAGTTGATCGAGTTCCGGCCTCGATTCAGCCACAAACGCCAAGAGTGGTTCGGCATCTGACTTGCGCCCACAAGCCTTCCATGCGCGGGCCAGGACGTTGGCCAGATTCGCGTTTTCTGGAGCCGCTCGATAAGCCCTTTCCAAAATGCTTGCCGCGTCCGCCGGAGAGCCTGACGATAGCAATAACTCTCCATATGCCTTTTGGATTGTGGCATCATCGGGATTTTTCTCCGCTGCCCGTCGTAGCAACTGGATGGCCGAATCGACGTCACCATTTGAGATTAAACATTGAGAGAGCCCTTGGACTGCAGACAGGTCGTCCGGATGCTTCTGGAGATAGGATTCGAACAACGGGATCGCCTCATTCATTTTCAGTCGTGATTCTAACGCAATTGCCAATGCCAGACGAACGTCGTCGCGGTCAGGAGCGAAAGCGAATGATTGACGATACGCTTTTTCTGCCTCTTCCCAATTGGGACCTGCTTGATGGAATCGCCCAAGCAGAAAATACGGTTCTGGGTCCTGAGGAAAATCTTGAATCCAACTCTCAAGCGTTTTCCTGGCCAGATCCAGATGGTGATGGAGCATCGCCCAGGCGTAGTAAGCCCGCGCAATTTCGGGTTCGTCATCACGAGCGTCCTGCAGCAGATCGTTCCAGTGAGACTGCATTCCGTCGAACTGCTGGGATTGCGCCATCGCGATCCAGTTTTCCCGCTGAACCTCGGATCGAGGCGCACCGAGCTTAATTGCCTGCTGAAGTTTGGTTTCGACTTCAGCAAAGTCGCCACATCGTCGAGCGATGCGAACCTGGATCAGGCATGTTTTTGCATCAGGACTTGGATGGAACCATTGGCTTCTCTCAACCCAGACGGCCGCAACGGCATGATTCCGTCGTGCGAGATTCGCGTCGGCGACCCAAAGGCACAGATCAACCCAAAAATAAATCAGACAGAAACACACCGTGAGCAATGTCAAAAACAAGACGGTGCACCGGCGCGACCTGAAAATCCAGCGAAACCAGGAAACTCGCACCGTCCTTCCCCCTTAAATCAACAACGATTTAATGTACTCAATCACACATCAGCAATCCATTCCCGATGGTTAACGCACCGCACCACCGTTAACGTTAACGACCTGACCTGTGATGAACGAAGCGTCATTGCTGCACAAAAACCTCGCAGCTCGGGCGATGTCTTCAGGGAGTCCCCATCGCTTTAGCGGAGTTTCGTGAAGGACACGTTGTTGCCAGGAATCGCTGGCAATTTCGCCCCAAGCCGTTTTGATCCAGCCGGGCGCAATACAATTGACACGAACGCGCGGCGCAAGACTGAGTGCCAAAGATCGACTAAACCCCATCACGGCGTTCTTTGTGGCGGCAAATAGCTCGCCACTGTTTCCTTCCATACCGCGATCAGCCTGGTCCCAGCCGATGGTCAGCAGGACGCCGCTCCCTTTGTCGAACATCCTTTGACCTGCCTCTTTGGCCACAATCATGCTGGCTTGCACGTCGACTTGCAAAAGTCGCTGCAGCTTTTGCTCGTAGGTCCAATCTGCGGCAGGACCAGTCAACACGTCAGCCCCCGCGTTGTTAATCCAAATCTCGAAACCACCAAACACTGACCATGCTGCTTCGACGAACGTCCTCAGCGATTTCAAATCAGAATAATCAGCTTGAATGACACAGGCACGTCGGCCTGACGACTGAATCTCTGCCGCTAGAAGTTCCGCCGCAGCCCGAGACGTTGAACAGTGGATCACAACGCTCGCACCAGCTTGGGCGAATTCAAGTGCGATGGCCCTTCCAATTCCACTTGACGCCCCAGTCACGACAGCCGTTCGACCCGATAGAGATGCAAAGTCAGACACGAAATACTTTCTTCAAAATTGACGGGGCGAAAATATAGCGGTCAAAAATATTCTTCGCCGCTTCTAGTTGGTCAATCGTACAAAAACATCCTACGAAATGTGGTTCGCGATTTGCTCTGAAATCTTTTGAAGTTCCAACCCGTGTTCATTTTGTCTTAAATTTGTGTGAACTATTCGAAAAATGCGACTAATCCTCGGGAAAAACAGTGTTTTCCCGCATTCGGTAACATTTATGTTACCTGTTGACTCTTGAAAGATAGCCCGGCATACTAGAATACCTGAGGTTGGTCTTTTTCCATACGTTTTTTCAGGAAGCTGAAGCCTCACGTGCCGGTCTTGTTTTCACATCATGTCAATGTCTATCTGCATCAGCCAGGATTCTGCCTATCGATGAATTTCGGAATGTGCCGCCCGTTTATGTGCTCGGCGATCTGCCGGTCTGAATTTGCGGTTTGTTTAGGCAATCTGAAGCCTTAAGACTCCATTCGGAGTCCGGGTTCAGAGGCCGTCGAGTTTGGCTATGTTCTTGTTTTATTAAATGATCCTCAAATTAAATTGACCCGAGGTATGTCAACGAGTTCGCGGTGCGCTTTCACAAGCTCTGCAAATACGAACTCAAGGCGTACCCTAAGGATACCCACGTGTCGAATACAGGCACAAATCACGATCCTTCCGCACAATTTCAGGCGGGATCACAACTAGAGAGTGAGAAGGAAATGATCGCAACAATTGAGTCTCTTGGAACAGCTCCGACAGTCGGTTCGTTCCCCGAATTGTCGGAACAACTGGAACGCGACTTAGTCCAAGTCTTTAAGCTTCTTGCGGACGAAACGCGACTGAAAATCCTGCTGTATTTACTCCGCGAACAGGAACTGCACGTCTCGGCACTCTGCGACCGACTAAATCAAAGCCAGCCTGCAGTGAGTCACCATTTGGCACTGCTACGCGTCGCCGGGTTGATTGAACCTCGCCGCGATGGAAAACACAATTTCTATTCCGTGCGGGAAAAGCATTTTCACAAACTGATCGGCGAACTGTTCAAGACGATCAGTGATCCTGAACGTGACGAAGTTCGATTCCAGAATTTTGTGCTGACACAAGAAACCTGATTCGAAGTCACTGTCGAATTACGCGGAAACTTAAGAATAACCTTCTAAACAGAGCAGGCAGAGCAACCTTTCGATTGCTCTGCCTGTTTCTTTTAAAAAGCGATAGTTGCGGCTGATGGATGGCAACGATTCGTTTTCGGCTTGGCAACCCAATTCGATTGTGAGACCATGCTGAATGGATCAGACTTAGATGAATGACCCCAAACACCATGCTTGCCCTGCTGGACGGTGGAATCGCGATGATACGCCGCATTGGAACTCGAACATCGTTGGCACTTTGTGCCTTTCTTTTGATGATAGCACGTGCTTGTGCCGACGACGGCAGGCCAAAATCAGTGCCCGAAAAACCCTATCTGACCATTTTTGCGGCCAGTATCGACAGACTGCGCAGCGCCTCCGAAACCGTCTTCGATTCAGCAGGACGCCCGGATTTAGCCAACACGCTAAACGACCGCCTGAAGAGCTACCGTGATTTAGCGGGAATTGAACGAACCAAACCTCTTGGCGTGATGACCACTTGGGACGACGACTCCCCAGCCGAGATTGTTTTCGTGCCAACAGACGGGATTGGCGAGCTCTTAAAAACGGCGACGTTCGACGTTCTCGGTTTTCATGCTGTGAGCGATGACCATTACGAAATCGAACGCCCCGGTTCTCCTTACCATGTTATCATCAAAAAGGATTACGCATTCTTTGCAGACCGTGTCTCATCGATTCGCGGATTACGGGTCACACCAAACCTGTTAACCCAAGGCCTTCGAGATCGATATGATCTAGTCGTTAATTATGACCTGCGGCAAATCCCTCAACCTACGAAATCGAGGTTTACCGCAGGGGTTCGCCGCCAGATCGAACCGTGGTTGCAACCTCACGATGACGAAGCGGAGGAGTCGGCGAATTTTCGCAAAGCACTTGGTCAACTCGTGCTCGATCTCATTGAACGCGTCGTCCTCGACACCAGATCGCTGACATTCGGCGGGCGGATCGATCCAAAAACGCACCACCTGAGTCTTGAAGTCGTTATTGAAAGTATCTCGAAAAGTCAGATGGCGAACAGTTTGAATCGTTTGACGACGCATCGAAGCGAATTTTCGTCAATGATTCAGCCTGATGTTCCTGCGGGGCTCGCCCTGAATCTTCCGATCGGAGGTCTCGTTGAAAAGATCGTAGGATCCAAGGACGGCGCTACAAAGAAAGCATCGGGTCTGGAAGCGGGTCTGCAATTCGCCGGATCAAGTGCCGGCGACCTTTCACTGATCGCAGCACTCAATGGACCGGACGCAGCGGATCTGAATGATGCGATACCTCACTTGATCCTGAAGCTCGAGAAATCCGGCCACTTCATCAAAGTCAACGAAAACTTTGACATCCACCACGGAGTCGCCTTTCACAGTTTGACCCCGCGCGAGTTGCCAACGGCAATAACACAGTGGACGGGCTCAAATGTGGAGATTATCGTCGGGCAGGGAAAACAGACGATCTGGATCGGGATCGGTCAACCAGCACCGCTTCTTGACCGGCTTATGGAAGCCATCAATCGAGTTGACGAGACCCCTTCGACTAAGACGACGGGGTCATTGGTCCGCGCTCGAATACAGGCAAGAACGTTCCCCGAACTGGTTTCAACAGACCTGCTTGTACCCGACGCAGAAACAGCAAGAGAAATTTTCTCTCATGGCGACGACGGCTTCAGCCTGACGGTCGAACCAGTCCCCGATGGGTTGAAACTGCGGCTTGATTTCGAAGAGGGGTTTATCCGCCTGATCGGTCGCGGCTGGATCAATCAGATTGAAGCCTCAAAAGCACCTTAAAAAACTCATCGCAAGATCGATGGACTCTAAGTAAAAGTGTCGGCCTGCGCTCGTGGACAGGCTCAACTTTTACACTGCAAACCCAAATGTGCCCTACTTCATTTTCAACAGCTTGGCGAGATCAGCAACTTTCTTTCCAAGACCTTTTTCCAGATCCGATGGTTTTGAAGTAAGCTCCTCTTTGGAAACGTCCTGCAGGGCTTTTGCAAGAGCCTTAAGTTTTGACGCTGCCGGACCCGTTTTCATTGCCTTAAGATCTTTTTCCAACGGCTTGAGCGCGTCGCTCATTTTCTTAGCAATCTTTGCAAATTCTTCCTTTTTCGGCGGGACTTCTGATGTTCGAGCGGATTGTAATTCCACGGCAACGGCATTCAGTTTCTTAAACATCTTTACGTCGGCAGAATCCCCCAATGGCAAATAGGGTAAGACAAAATAAAGTAGTGCGACGAGCGCGATGGCTCCAACTCCGCCGATGAGAGGTACCTTGATTTTTTCAAAATCGATCGAACTTGAACCCGATTTTGAAGCCGGTTTCCCCATCGGCATTCCCGGACGATTAAAGCCGGCCCCGGCCCCAGGAGTATTCATTTGCCAATTGGTTGCCGGTTTCTGGGCTGCGGCGGCGGACCAATCCGTCCGCGGTGCCGGCGTTGGCTCCGTCGATGATGGCTGATGTGCGGGCGTTGCCGCTGGTGCAACAGGACTTGCGGCAGACATCACCTGCGTTCTTGATGTCGTGTTAAATTCGGGCTTGGTTTCAGTTTCTGCTGCTTTAGGGAGCTCTGGGAACAGTCCCGGCAATTTGTCTGCCAGAATATACGGGTCTAAACCAAAGCGAACGTAGTCGGTACGGAGCAAGCGACCGGCTGTCGCCCAGTCAACCAATTTTGAAAGCTCAACCGGTCCATATTCCTTATCCTGGATCTTGCACCACCAGCGAACCTGTTTCGCGGGGTCCACTTCAGGTTCGGCGGGAACGGTTTCTTCTTCAACTTTCGCTCGCGCGGCTGGAGCAACGCGTTCACGTCGGGCGTCAGGTGCCGGGGTCGACTGCTTAAACGTCACATTTTCGTCGAGATCGAAGTCATCCTCGGGAGCCTCAACAACCGCAGGTTTCGCGACCTCAACGGAAAACGCATTTTTCCCGGCTTGAAACGGCAAATGAGCCATCAACTGGCCGATGGAACCCGCTCGTCGCCACGCTCCGTTTTCACCAAATCGGACATCGTCATCTGCCGAAAGTGTGTGGTTCTTCGCCAACTCGACCAGATCATCAAACGAAATCGGTCCGAATAGCTCGCCAAATACCTGATAATACCAACCAGTGGTTTCGTCTGTTTTCGATTGAATTGAGCCGGAGGTTGACGTGGAAACGTGTTTTGCTTCCGTCGGAATCGAAATGCTGTGACCCGAGAGGGACCCCGCCCCAGACGGTAGGTGCGCACCAGATGGCATGTGCGCCATAAGTTGCCCCATAGATCCGGCCCGGCGCCAGGCTCCGTTTTCGCCGAGTCGAACTTCGTCATCGCTCGACAAGACGTGACCTTTCGCCAATTCGACAAGTTCGTCGAACGTCACTGGCCCGAATTCATCCCCGAACAATTTGTAGTACCAACTGTCCATTCTCAGCACTTTCCCTAGGCCAAAATCAGGTCCCGTTTTCGCTCTGGTTGTCATGGAATCTCCACATCCAACCAGACAAGTCTATGATCGCTTGAGGATTGTGGCGTGTCCACTAAGAAATACAAAGGACTTTTTGACGACGGCCAGAATACACCGCTGCCAACGGTATGCAAGGATTTCGAAGGGAGAACATAATCAAGACGTCCAAATTCAGACGTTTTGAAAGGAAGATATCCGTTCAAACCGTAATTGTTCGGCTGCTCTTCGGCTCCGAGACTTTTCGGCTGCGGATCGAAAATCAAACGGTGACGGATTAACAAATCAATCGCCCGTTGACCGTAGACCGCATCCCCACGTACTGGTTCTGCGTTCAAATCGCCAAGAATCACAAAATCAGCGCCGGGCTTCAAGCCGCCAGATTTCCCCGCATCGTCGCAAATCCAGTCAGCCGAATCGAGTCCTGAAACATAATCCGACCAGAACCTGACCTCGTCAAAATTCCGGCGACCATTACTGTCTTCGGGTCCGTCAAAAACTGGTGGCGTCGGGTGCGAACAGAGTGCATGCACAAGATGTCCATGAATTAACAATGGGACGTCCCAATGGCTTTTACTGGATAGCCTAAACAACTTGCATTCGTCCACATCATAAAACTCGGGCTTTCCCCGAGATCCGTCCGGCATCAAATTGCCAGGCATGTTTTTCCAAAGCAGCTTTCGGAATGCTCGAATCCCGTCCATCTGAATTGGAAATCGACTGAGAAGTGCCATCCCGTACTCACCTGGATATCGGCCAAACCCAAAGCTATCTGCCGGCCCATCGTTTTTTCCGTCGTTGTCGAGATCGCGTCCGGTGGGGACACCCGTATTCGAAGTCGCAATATATAAGTAGGGAAATTCCAGTGGCGACAGTGTTCTTTGGGAAACTGTCAAATATTTGTCTCGAAAAAGTCGAGCGGCATTTCCAGCGGGATTAACGATGTCGCCATCGTCGCTCGTCGACGGTGCATCAATTTCGTTAATCAGAACAATATCGGGTCGAACCCGTTGCAGGATCTCGGCGCAGTTTTTGACCTGAGGATTTGCCCCATTTCCATCCGAATCAACTTGTTGAAGCTTCGAAATTGACAGTTCCTGAATATTGAACGTCGCGAACCGAATTGACGATTCGTGGCGGAGCTCCACATCGTTCGCAGTGCATCGCGAACTGAAGGCTAGCAACAGGATCAGTCGCATCGTTGTTCGACGCATATTTGAACCGCGAACTTCAAAGTTAATGAGGGCGATTGCTTCAATCAAAAGAGCCGTTTGATAACTCAATCCGCAAAGTTTAAATGCGGTAAAGTTCTGAATCATCAGCTCTCACCAGAGCAATCATCATACCCACGATTGTTAATATCATATGAACGGCAGGTGAAAAGTTTGGAAAACCACAACACCATTAACAATCACAGGTTATGGCTTGGCCGTAATTATCGAGGATTAGATCCAGTTTGCCTGATATTTTCACTCAAAGGGCCAAGACGGCAAAGAAACCAATCCAGCGGGCGAGTCGTGATATCTCGGTGAAAAACCACTCAATCACCCTTTTCGCCAGAGCGTCTGGTCTGTCCGGTCTTCCAAAGTGATCTTCAGCTCATTCAGCTTGTTTCGAATAAGATCGGCAACCGCAAAATTCTTGTTCTTTCGAGCATCAGCTCGAATTTGAATGACGAGTTGCATCAACCCGTCGAGTGTCGCGTCGTCGGCCGAAGCAGCCTTTTGCTTGGCTTCGCGGAAGACTCCGAGAATCAGCGCAAGTTCTTTGAGTAGTGTCATACCTGCCGTCAGTGACCGAACGTGCCCTTTATCTGCACTGGCGGTATCAAGCTTGTGATCTGCGATGAACGCATTAAGTGTCTTTCGCAAATCAAACAGAACACCGACCGCACCGCCGGTGTTGAAGTCGTCGTCCATTGATTCAAGATACCGACGACGAAGTTCGTTCAATTCCTGGAAATAGGCAGCCGGCTCGCCGTTTAGAACGGCGCTTTCCGAACGTTTTGCAGCCACTTTCAGCGAATAAAACGAATGACCCGCAATTCGCTCGTACGTTTCGAATAGACGATAAAAGCCTTCCAGCGCCTTACCCGTTTCTGCAATCCGCTCGTCGCTGAAGTCGATCGGGCTGCGATAATGCGTGGCCAGCAGGAAGAAGCGAATTGTTTCCGGATCGTGCCTGGCGAACAGTTCTTTGACTGACGCCGCGCCTTTCGAGCCCGCCAGTTTATTGGCCTCTTGCGCTTCTTTTGCCGCAGCAAGATCGGCAGGTTTGTCACCTTGCTTGTCATGACCACCGCCGACCTTACCGGGTGAACCGCTGGCCTGCATCAACCCATTATGCATCCAATAACGGGCGAAGGGCTTTCCGGTGCAGCTTTCTGATTGTGCAAGTTCGTTTTCATGATGCGGGAACATCAGGTCGAGGCCACCGCCGTGGATATCGATCGAATCGCCGAGAATTTTCTTCGCCATCGCCGAACATTCGATATGCCAGCCAGGCCGACCAGGCCCCCAAGGGCTGTCCCATGCCGGTTCGCCCGGCTTCGATCCCTTCCAGAGCGCAAAATCGGCGGGATGCCGCTTGCCCCCGTGCGTCTCGGCACGGGTCCCCGCGAGCATCTGCTCAAGACTGCGACCACTCAGTTTGCCATAGTCTTCGTCGCGCGTGCAGTTGAAGTAGACGTCACCGTCGAGCGGGTAGGCAAAGCTCTTCTCGATCAATGTGGCTATTATTTCCTGCATTTCTTTGATGTGCTGTGTCGCATAGGGAAAGTGATCGATTCCATCGACGGCCATCGTCTTGAGATTGTCAAAATAATCTTGAGTCATCTCCCTGGCCAATGCCTCAACCGTAATCCCTTTTTCGTTGGCCCGGTTGATCAGCTTGTCGTCGACGTCAGTAATATTGACGACCCACGTGACAATATAGCCACTGTAGGTCAGATAGCGTTTGATCGTGTCGAAAATCACCGGCCCGACCATGTGGCCGATATGGGCCGGTTTGTAAACAGTCGGACCGCACAGATACATGCTCACCTTGCCCGGTTCGACAGTCTGAAAGTCTTCCTTTTGTCTCGAAAGCGTGTTGTAAACTCGAAGTGGCATGAAATCACATCCGTATGAAAGCAGCGTCGTTTGCGTTGAAAAAACAAAAGGAAACCAGTCGGCTCGCTAAACTCTAGGCTCTGGCGGAAAACACGTAAAGAGGGACCCGCATTAACCGGTTGAACGAAGATTCAGGATCTGCCGATGCCAAGGTCCGCAAGCAGAACCTCAGCAGTGTGTCGACCGCTTAATAACGCCCCGTGAATCGATGCGGTTTCGCAATAATCACCGCAGCAATACAACCCTTCAGCCAGTTTGGGATTCCGTGTGCCACGATCCCGAAAATGAGCGGGCTGCGCGGGAAGAGCGTGTCGAATATGATATCGTCTTAAAGTCGACCAGCGATCGACTTCAGACCCAAACCAGTCTCGTAACTGGCGGCGAACTTCAAGTTCCAAGTCAGTCGATTCATTTTCTTTTGACCCAACAACCGAAACGCTGACCAGAGACTGGCCTGTCGGAGCATACGCCGGCGAGACATTACTGGGCACACACAAATTATTGATCGGCCCCGTTTGATCCCCATTCAGCACGAGCAGCGATTCCTTGATTGGAGGCTGGGACGCAGCGTAATAAAAACAGGTTGTCGACCGTGAGTCCGGCGATTGAATCTGCCCACTGGTTAGCCGGGAAGCTTCCGGACCTTCAACCGCTAAAACGATTGAAGCAGCATCGATCACCTCGCCCCCTTCAATGATGACGGTTCGACCGTCGATCGACTCGACCCGAGTCAAGAGTCGGCACATGCTGCCGGGGACCTCTTTTGCCAGTTGCTTCGTCATCGCGCCCATCCCCTCTTCTGGAAGCGCAGCGTCGCCGACGGCAAACATCCGGAAGATGAACCGGAAAAATCGGCTGGATGTGGACAATTCTCGTTCAAAGAAAACGCCGCCGAACCAGGGGCGTAGAAACCGATCGATCATATCCGCTGAAAAACCGCAGGTTGACCGCAGATACTCATACGTTGTCGAATCAGGTTCATTGCATAAGCTTTCGATTGGCGTTTGAGTGACGTGCCAGCGGAGCTTGGCCAATCTCCATCGGTCCGCGAATTCTCCGATTTCATTAAATGCTGTCGAAAGAGTCTCATGCGGCCGTCGCCAGGGGTCAGTCATTTTGACCATTTTTCCTCGCGTACGAATGAGCGCACCGGGTTCGAAATTTTGAAGTTTAAGTGCTGTATAGTTGAGTTGGCGTTTCGCTTCGGGGTAAGCGGTTTGCAGTACTTGAAAACCACGATCCAAACGAAACCCGTCCACCACATCCGTCCGTACCCGCCCTCCGACATCATCTTGTGCTTCAAGCAAAAGCACCTCGACACCCTGTCTTACAAGATGTCGTGCACAGGACAGACCCGCCAGCCCTGCACCAATGATCACAACCGGCTTCACACTCACGAAATTGCTCCTGAATGAGACATCAGACTACTGAGGCTCGACGGCCGGTTGAATCCGAGGGACTGAATGATTCTTTTCGTCGGTGTTTTTTGCTGCTCGCGCAATGTTTCGCAACATCCCGGCAAAGACAAAGAAATGTAACGGAGAAATCCCATACCAGTAGATCAGGCCTAGTAGTCCGAGAGGATCGAAGATCGCTGTCTGGCGAATTTGGCTTCCTCCTTCACAAGGAGTGACTTCAAATTCGAGCCACGCTCGTCCCGGGAGTTTCATCTCAGCATAAAGCCGCATTCGCTGCGGAGGTTCATAGTGTTCCACGCGCCAGAAATCCAGTGCGTCTCCCACACGCAATTGCTCGGGATCTCGACGACCGCGACGAACTCCGACGCCACCAACGAGAAGATCGAGGAACCCACGCAACGACCAAAGCCAATTTCCATAGTACCAGCCGGTCTTGCCACCGATTCGACGGATCGGCGCAAATGCACGTTCGGGAGAGACATCGACCGTGATTGTACGCGAATCGACCAACCGAGAGCCAAACCGGGTTCCGCCCCATCCTTCTGACTGTCCTGCTGCAGATAATGCGTCGGACCACCGAGTTTCCGCGAATTCACGGTCCTCATTCACCAGGGCTCGAGCAATCGCATCACGAACAGAACGAGGATGCACCGGTAACGTCGTTTCTGCCAGATTATTGGAGATCAGCGTCGGATTCCGCAAACTTTCAACGAGTTTACGACCAACACGAGCATAAAGCGGTGTCACCAACCCCAGCCAAAGACTGGATAAATAAGGCGTTAACAACGGCACGGGAATCATCACTCGCCGCAAGCCGCGCTGCCTGGCGTATTCCTGCATGATCTCGCCGTACGAGACCTGATCGGGACCGCCAATTTCGTAAACCTGCGACGCCTCGACAGGGATATCGATCGAGGCCAGCAAGTAGGCCAACAAATCTTCAATCGCGATCGGCTGCGCCTTCACACTGACCCAGCGCGGACAGATCATCACCGGAAGTCGCTCGACCAGTGCCCGAATCATCTCAAATGAAAGACTGCCAGAACCAATCACGATCGAGGCACGGAATTCAATGACCTGCCTGTGATAAGCACGCAGGACATCGCCCGTCTCCTGACGACTGCGTAGATGCTTGGATAATTCGTGGTCAGGATTTCCAAGTCCACCCAGGTAAATAATCCGATGAACTCCGGCCGCCGTGGCTGCTTCCGCAAAGTTTTTCGCGGCAAGTCGATCCTGCTCTTCAAAATCACGACCGTTACCCATCGAATGGACGAAGTAAAAGGCCGTGTCAACCCCATGAAACGATGTGGAAAGGGAGTCTCGGTCAAGGAGATCTCCCGCGACGATTTCCGTGTGGGTCGAAACACGCCCTGACAATGCGTCAGGGCGGCGTGTCAGACATCGAACTCGCACGCTTTTCTGCTCAAAAAGAGACAACAGGCGACCACCCACGTATCCCGTGGCACCCGTCAGCAATATCAATCCCGTCATGGTCAGCTTCCGTTCGGACAATTTAGTTCACCTGCCGCGCGGAAGGATTGTAGGACTACGTCAAACTCATCGTTATGGTTTTTAATTCAGTATAGTTCGAAAGTGCGATCTCGCCACATTCGCGACCCAAACCACTCATTTTGAAACCGCCGAACGGAGCCGCAGCATCAAAGACATCATAACAGTTGACCCAGACCGTTCCCGCTCGAACATTCGCGGCAAACTTGTGAGCCTTGGCGACATCGCGAGTCCAGACTGCGGCTGCCAGACCGTAGTAAGTGCTGTTTGCACGTTCAATGATCTCGTCAGCGTTCTTAAACGGCAAGACACTGAGTACCGGACCAAAGATCTCATCCCGCGCGATTGCCATGTTGTCAGTGACATTAGCAAACACAGTCGGCTCAATGAAGAAGCCCTTGTCTCCGAATCGAGTACCACCCGTCAGACAATGTGCTCCTTCGGTCTTTCCTTTGTCGATATAACTCATGATCTTCTGAAACTGGTCTGAATCAACCTGCGGCCCCTGAGTCGTCTTCGGATCGAATGGATCCCCTAGCTTTCGAGTCTTCGCCCGTGCCACCAGTTTTTCCACGAATTTATCATAGATCGGTTGCTCGACAAACAACCGCGAACCCGCACAACAGCATTGGCCTTGATTGAAGAACAGGCCAAACTCGGCACCAGCCACAGCAGCGTCAATGTCCGCATCAGCAAACACGACATTCGGACTTTTGCCGCCTAGTTCAAACGTCAACCGCTTCAGAGTCCCGGCCGCATCGACCATGATCTTCTGAGCAGTTTCATAGTGACCCGTGAACGCAATTTTATCGACGCCAGGATGTTTGACGATGGCCGCCCCCGTCTGACCATAGCCTGTCACGACATTGATCACTCCATCGGGAATTCCCGCTTCCTGAGCCAGCTCCGCCATACGCAAGCACGTTAATGGAGTTTGTTCGGCTGGCTTCATGACGATCGTGCAGCCAGCGGCCAATGCAGGTCCCCATTTCCAGGCCGCCATCAGAATGGGAAAATTCCAGGGAATGATCTGCCCGGCGACCCCGACAGGTTCGCGCCTCGTATAGCAGAAGTAATTGCCACGAATCGGAATCGTATCGCCTGTCAACTTATCGGCCCAACCGGCATAGTAACGCAAGCAATCGATCGCGAGAGGCAGATCGGCAGCCTTGGAATCGCTGATCGGCTTGCCGTTGTCGAGCGTTTCCAATGCCGCCAACTCGTCGAGGTTTTTCTCCATGAGGTCCGCCAGCTTATTCATCAAGCGGCCTCGGTCGCGGGCGTCCATCTTATGCCATGGTCCGGACTCAAAAGCCGTTCGTGCGGCTTTGACCGCAGCATCGACATCGGCTTCGTTCCCCTCGGGAACTTCAGCGATGACCTTTTCATTAACCGGGTTAACCGTCGGAAAGCGCTTCCCTCCCAGCGATTCTTGCCACTTGCCCCCAATCAACATGTTTGTTTGTCGAATCTTTGGCGCGGCGACTTTTGTGGATGCCATGAAAGCTCTCCAGAAACGAGGTGAAGGGAAAGTAATCTGATTGAGAAAAGAATACCGCGCGAAGATTGTTCGCTCCAGTATTGCAATGATGTTCTTTTAAATCGTACACAATGCCGTCGGTAAATTCCGAACAACGTCGATAATTCCAAGGGCGATTCGACGATTCCCATTTTTCCAGAGTATGGCGATGCAACCTGAGATGAATCAATTCGGACAACCCGTTGGACAGTTGGTTCCGAACTGGACGCCGCCGGCCTTACCGGCGCGTGCGCCGATGCAGGGTCGATATTGTCGTATCGAACCATTAGACCCCGTACGGCATGCCCAGGAACTCTATCAAGCCAACGAAGCAGATAAAGAGGGCCGTAACTGGACCTATCTGCCGTACGGCCCGTTCGCGAACTTCGACGACTACCATGCCTGGCTGAGTCAATCAGCAGCGACGAGCGATCCTCTCTTTTTTGCCATCATCGATTTGAGAACAAACAAGGCCGTCGGCGTTTGCAGCTATCTGCGAATCGATCCCAGACATGGTTCGATTGAAGTCGGGCACCTCAATTTCTCGCCTTTGCTTCAGGCAAAACCTGCGGCAACCGAAGCCATGTATCTTATGATGGAACGGGCTTTCGATCTGGGATACCGCCGATATGAATGGAAATGTCATGCACTGAACGCCCCCTCCCGGCGAGCCGCACAGCGACTTGGGTTTTCGTTTGAAGGGATCTTTCGCCAGGCAGCCGTTTACAAAGGGCGAAGTCGCGATACGGCGTGGTTTTCCATCATCGACAAAGAATGGCCTGTGTTAAACGGAGTGTTCCAACGTTGGCTAGCTCCGGAAAACTTTGACGATGAGGGACAACAACAGTCATCTCTTTCCGAATTGACCTCACACCTTCGTCATGATTCACTGAACGACTAACGAATCAGTCACGAGCTTTGCGCGAATCCCCAACTCCACGTTAAGGCACGGCGTTTTGCAAGTTGCCCGGTCCAATATTTCATGTGTTCTTAATGAGATTAAGACAGAATTCTGAAATCGCGATGAACAGCGTAAAATAGGCCTTTGCGAATCTGGATTCGACTTGTAACGTTCAATCACAGCAGCTCATTCTGGTTGTCTGAATGATTTTCAAATTGAATGCGACCAGAAGTTCATCGACGGTCAGTCTAGAGATTCACGAGGCCTTGATATGTGCGATACGACCGAATTGCGATGTCAGTGTTTAGACCCCCAATGCGGTGTCGAAGCATTTCATGAAACCGACGTTGGTGCTGATTCGACCGCCGCGTGCTTCAGTAATGTCAGTCTGTTCGACTGTCGTTTTTGTGGTAGCCGCTGGTTGTATTGCTCGATCGCCGAAGAAATATTTTCTCGACCAAATCGTTGGTATCGTGGTCCGATATCTCTAAAGCAATCAAGGTCTGTAACACCAGAGTATGCCGCTGAAATTCTGGCAATTCTGCCGTGGTACTTTTATGGTGGTCCTGACTTCGATACGAATGGGCTTAAAGGCTCGGGCCCTGCTTCGACCCACTTGGAAATCGATGAAACTGAGGTTGCCCTGTAAGCACTTGCTCAGGGGTTGTCGGTTTTGTACGTCGAAAATGGCGAACCCAAAACCGTAGCATGGGCTTCAGCCCGTGCACCAAAGAATCTCGTGGAGGACGCAATCCTCAACGACAAAAAGCCGGCGATATTCTGGGTGCCACGGGCGTGCGTCTTCGCTCGCCAGTGCTCTTTCAATCATCCAAACAGACTCAGCAGCGGTTGTCCCGAACTGACAGGTCGGGTAAAGCCGTCCTTACCCAGTCGCGTTTCCAGTGGAATATCCAGCGCGTGGTAGACCGTAGCACCAAGATCCTGCGGGCGAACCGGTTTGTCTTTGACGTAGGCGCCGATCTTATCGGACTCACCATAAACCGCGCCGCCGCGAATGCCACCCCCGGCAAGGATCGCCGAATAGCAGGACGGCCAATGTTGACGTCCGGGATTCGTCGCCATCGCGTTGATATGCGGCGTGCGTCCAAATTCCCCGGTAACCACGACCAGTGTGCTCGCAAGCATCCCTCGCTCTTTCAGATCGACGAGTAGAGCAGAAAGCGCTTCATCGAGCCGAGGAAGACACCACCCCATCCCGTACGAACCCGTTCCGAAAGCGTTCCCCATCCCCATTTCGCCGCCGTGCATGTCCCAGCTTGAACTTGGCGGTCCACCGCCTGCTTCACCTGGTGCAGGACCGGTCCAGCCATTGACCGTAACGAACCCGACACCTGATTCCACCAGTCTTCTCGCAAGAAGCAGGTTTTGACCGAGTGGATGCATTCCATAACGTTCGCGGACTTTGGCCGACTCTCGTTCCAGTTCGAAGGCCTCGCGCCCACCGGCGCCATTCGTCAGCTCAAACGCTCGGCCATACAAATCCTGCCAGTCTTTTGTAACATGATTTTCAACGCCAGCGGTAACTGATGGATTCAGACCATCCAGTAACCGACGACGGTCAACCATGCGCTGTGGCGCAACCGGGGGAAGCAATTCCTCAGGAGCTTTGAAGCCCGGCATGGCGGGATGATTCGCTGCCGACCCGACAAACATTGGACTGTGCCCTGCCCCCAGGTGACCTCCGGTCCCAATATTCGGGGCACAGAAAACCGGGTCGCCGACACACTTGATCAACCAGACATACGGAGCAACGCCACGCTCGTTCGGCCTTACCTTCGCCATGACCGAACCAATATACGGTGAGTCGAGCGGCGCATCGGCTTGACCACTCAGACAATGATGCATGGCGTCGAAATGGTTGCTGATATTACCGATATGCGTCATCGACCGGATCAAACTAAAATCATCGGTCATCGTCGCCATTCGCTGATGTAGCGACGAGATCTTCATCCCAGGGACGCGCGTCGAAATCGGCTGGTAAGGTCCGCGAATTTCTGCAGGTGCTTCTGGCTTCAAGTCCCAGGTATCGAGATGACTGGGACCACCGCACAGCAGAACAAAAATACAAGACTTCGGTGCCGCTCCTCGCCCCAGACCTTGATCCGGATCGACGCCAGCAACAACCATCCCTGGTGACCCAAGTGCCATCGCACCAACGCCAGCGGCTTGAAGAAGCTGGCGGCGAGAGATAGCGTGTGACTGTCGTCGAACGTCGCGGCGAGAATGACTCATCTCAATTTCCTCAAAGACTTTATTGATCGGTCACTCGACCCTTGTACTGAGGCACGCTACGAAGTTACTTTGGCCGGGCCATTCCCATTTGTCAATCTTGATGTGTTTTGAGGGAGTATCGTATGTTGACTGGATGTCGCATCGCCTCGATCCTGATCTTGGTGGTCAGAGGAATTTCGACAATCGTCGATGGTGCTGAACCTATGGCGCCGAAATCCTGGCCGAACTGGATGGGCCCCAACTTCGACGGCATCAGTCACGAAACGGGATGGAGTTCAACCTGGCCCGCCAAAGGGTTGCATGTCGCATGGTCACGTCAGATTGGCGTAGGATTCAGTTCGATCTCGATTGCTGACGGCCGGCTGTTCACGATGGGACATGTCAACGGCAAGGAAATTGTCTGGTGTCTCAATGCCAACACAGGCGAAGAAATCTGGAACCATCAATATCCCTGTCGATTGAACGACAACTTGCATGAGGGTGGTCCCGGTGCAACCCCGACCGTCGACGGTGAGCACGTTTATTCGCTCGGCAAAGAAGGGCAACTCTATTGTTTAGACGTGGCAACGGGAAAAGTCATCTGGGAAGTGTTGCTTCAGAAAGATCTCGAAGTCGGAAATCCGGACTGGGGCTTTTCCAGTTCTGCTGTTATCTCGGGAAATCAACTGGTCCTGGAAGGGGGCCGAGTCGTCTCGTATGACAAGCTAACCGGCAAAAAGAATTGGCAGTCCGCCAAGCATCAAGCGGGTTACGGTTCCGCCGCAATATTTTCAATTCCAACATCCGACGTGAAATTCGTCGCGACGTTGGATTGCGAAGCGTTACGAATCTCGAAACTCGACAGCGGTGAAGCGGTCGCGTTTCTACCCTGGTCATCACCATTCCGGACCAATGCCACCACGCCGATCGTCGATGGAAACCGCATTTCGATTTCCACGGCCTACAATGTCGGCTGCGGATTATTCGAATTCGACGGCCAACGGCTGAAGGAAATCTATCGAAACAAAGAACTGCGGAATCATTTCAACAACAGCATCCTTTTTGATGGATACCTCTTCGGTTTCGATGGCAATTCGAATCAGGGCCGCGTGGTCCAGCTGACTTGCATGAAGTTCGACACGGGCGAGGTCAAATGGAAGCAGCGTGGCCTGGGCTGCGGATCGCTGATGATCGCCGACGGAAAATTACTCGTCCTGAGCGAAGACGGTAATCTGGTACTTGCTAAAGCGAGCGCCGCTGGATTCGAAGAATTAGCGAGGTCTCCGTTCTTGACAGGTCGATGTTGGACCGTACCGGTCCTTTTCGATAAACGAGTCTACGGCAGGAACGCCGCCGGACACCTTGTCTGTGCCGAATTGCCGACGGAATAGACGATTAAATCAATTCGGGGATAGGACGGCCCCCTTCGACGACGATTGGGGTTGGTCGGCCTTGCGGACTGATCCAATGTGAATTCAGATCGATGTCAAAGTGACGAAACACCGTTGCGGCCAGATCCTGTGGCCTGACCAAACCGTCCTTTACGTCGTAACCTTTTTCGTCGGTGCTGCCTACCGCTTGACCGTGACGCAGGCCACCACCCGCAACAACCATCGACATCACGTTCGTCCAGTGGTCTCGACCTGCGTCTTTGTTGATGACAGGTGAACGACCGAATTCACCCATCATCAAGACCAGCGTTGAATCCAGTAACCCTCGTTGCTCAAGATCTGTGACGAGCGCGTACAAGGCTCGGTCGACCTGAGGCAAAAGCGGTGTCAGCCCCTTTACGATGCCGCCCCACTGAACCGAGTCTCCATGATGATCAAAGTAGCCCCACGCTCCGCTGATCAGAGTGAACGTGACGCCCGATTCAACGAGTCGCCTCGCCAGAATCGCCTTTTCACCGATACTGTTTCGGCCATACAGATTGCGGGTCGCATCCGTTTCTGACGTCATATCAAACGCCTTCTGCACGTTGCCACCGGCGACCATCTCGAACGCCTGAGCATTGTAACGGTCGAGGCTTTCCAGCATGTGATGGCTGTCAAGATCGCGGCGCAACCGATCAAACGATTGTCGCAACCGATCTCGATCTTGCAGGCGATCGATCTGGACACCTTGCGGCAGACCGAATTTACCAACAAGCTCCAAACCCTTCACTGGCTTATAGGCGGAACCAAGGTGACCTGACTCCCAGACATCGGCATTCCAAGAAGGAGCGAGTCCGACAAACGGAGGCAAATCTAGATGGTTCGCACCCCGGAATCGGGCGACCACAGAACCCATCGACGGATAGCCACCGCCATCCTTGTTATCGTCAGTCCGTCGGGCAAGTGGATTTCCAGCTTGCATCGTGATCGGTGTGTGATTACTCGCCTTGCAATCGACGGCTCTTAGAAACGAAAGCTTGTCAGCGATACTCGCCTGTAACGGAAGATGTTCGCTGAGTGAAACCCCCGGGATTTTTGACGAAATTGTCGAGTACGGTCCGCGAATTTCGGATGGTGCATTCGGCTTGGGGTCCCACATATCGATGTGACTGGGTCCACCCGACAGCCAGAACAGAATCACCGATTTCTTGTCGCGTAGGCGAGGAATTTCGCTGGCTGCTACCGATTCACTCTGAAGTTTCAATAACGAAGGAAGCGATAAACCCCCGAGACCAGCCATTCCCGTCTGCAGAAACCAACGACGCGATCCACCTACCCGAATCAAATCGCGGGAAGCAGGTTGAAACGGGAAACGATTGGGTTTTGAACTTTGGCCACCAGCTGGCATCGCCGCTTCGGTCGTTTGAATCGTCATGCAAAATCCCCGATTCATCAATGATTGATGTTCTACCAATTAACATCGGCCGATGCGTTCTGATCATAAACGTCATTTGATGAATTCGGAAGCGGATATTGAGAAAATGACGGGTATCCGAAATTCCGCGACGCCCGGACACAACGAAAAACTCATGTGCCACTGCTTGAACGTCTTCGGTCAAGCAGTGCTCTTCGGACGCCGCATCATTTTAATTCCGTTGTCGGAAAGCGACTATTTTCCTTCCCATTCAGCTTCGATTTTAATGCCTCGGCCTCTGTGACCGGCATTCGAAACTCAACGGATTTAGCCGTTAACTTTCCGTTTTTCATCGGGATTGTGACCGGTTCGGCTTCAATTTCACCAAGTTGAAGCGTAACAACATAATCGCCATCGCGACCACCCCTCAAATTGTTATCTGACCACAACAGGATAAGATCCCTGCAATCAAAGGGAGAACCTGTCACCGACGAACTCTCTTTGCCAGCCGGGTTGATTTCAGCCTTGAAATACCCCTGAAATCGCCGTGATCGTTTACCATCAGACCAGCGAATTGAAGCCGCAAATGCTTCAGGAGCCCGGTCCCTCTCTGTGAGGATCTGAAGTTTGGGTTGGCTCGTTCGCAATTCCTGAATCGCTTCGAAACTGATGTCGGTTTCGTAAATAACAAGCTTCGTCAGACGTGGAAGCTTTTTCAACGCCGGAATCGCAGCGTCACTCACCAGAGTATCGTGCAGACTGAGTTCCGAAATCATTTCACATTTCGAAAGTGATTCAACGACAGCATCATCAGCGTCCGTACGATCAAGGTAAACGTGCTCCAGCTTCTGACAGGCAGAGAGGGATTTTAGCCCTTCTACAGAATACGTTCCTCCGTACATTAGATAAACTTGTTTCACGTTAGGAAATCTGGTTGCGATCAGCTTCAGATCTTCATCAGTTCCATTTTCACGCAATTGAACCGTGTCAACATCATTGCGGGACCTTCCGCGAAGTCCTGCGATGATAAGATTGGAACCGGGAATCGATTCCCTCTTGAAAGGAGATGCGTATTGAACCTCTGCTCCCCGTTGCCGCAGTAACGAGGCTTCATGTGGATCAGTCAATCCGACCATGATTCTCAGGATGATTGCCACCTGCAGGACGGCCGAGGCGTATACGGTCCAGAATCCGATACGCAACCAGCCAGGAAGGCCGTTCCACCAGCTTTTCCAGGTGCGCGGAGGCAAATCGTCATTGGGCCCGTTGTTGAAATCCAATTCCCAGTTCTCCAGATGACAGACTAGCCTCCACGATATGGAGACTGGCCGTCCTCAGTCAATTTCCGCTGCTCGGGTGGCGTCGATTTCAATGCTTCGGCCTCTGTGACTGGCATCCGAAACTCAAAGGAATCGACCGCAAACTTTCCATCTTTCATCGGGATTGTCACAGGTTGGGCTTCGTAATCACCAAGCCGAAGAGTGAAAACATAATCGCCATCCGCACAACTTTCTAATTGCGCCGAATCCCACCACAGCCCCACGTGATGGCTGGCGTTCAAGTTCGAGCTCATCAACCAAGCGTGTGTTTTGCCAATCGTAGGGATACCGGATTTGTAAAGCCCCTGAAATCGGCGCGAACGCTTGCCATCAGACCAGCGAATTGAAGCCACTAACGCGTCGGGAATTCGGTCTTTTTCGGTTTGGATCACAAGTTTAGGTTGGCTCGTTCGCCATTCCTGAATCGCCGCGAGACTGATGTCGGTTTTGGAAACATTAACCTGAATCAGCCGCGGAATCTTTTTCAAAGTTGGAATCGAGGCGTCGCTCACCAATGTTCCTTCCAGGCTCAGCCAGGAAATCATTTCAAATCTCGAAAGAGTTTCGACAGTGACATCATCGACGTCCGTACGATCAAGCTCCAAATGCTCAAGCTTCCGACATGCAGTCAGGGCGTTGAGACCTTCTGCAGAAAACGTTGCGGACCTCAGTGAAATGCGTTTCAGGTTCGGAAACTTGGCTCCAATCAGCTTCAGTTCCTCATCAGTTCCATGTTCATCTAACCGAATAAAATAAACATCGTTGCAGGACCGTCCACGAAGCCCAGCGCGGATCAGAAGGACACCGGGAATCGGGTCCCACATTGCATCGGATGTATAGAGAACGGCTGCACCCAGCTGCCTCAGTGACGCGACTTCATGCGGATAAATCAGTCCGACTGCAATTCGAATCGCGAATGCGACTTGGACCACGATCGAAGCAAAAACGGCCCAACACCCGATACGAAACCAGCCAGGCAAGTCTCGCCACCAACCTCGCCAGGTGCGTCGAGGGAGGTCGTCGCCAGTTTGGTCAACCGGTCTCGGGGCATTATTCATGGAGCGCATACCGATTCTGATGAAGATATGTCAGACAAAAAGTCTATTGATTCGGTCTGACAAAAACCACGAAGAAACCCCGGCGAGAGCATTGTTCACGACCTAACGGGAGGGGGAGACTGGCATGATTAAACGACGTGGCGATGGGACATTTTCATTGTTGAAGACTTCTGCTTTTGGAGCAGAAAGCTGTAATAATTGGTGCCACGGTTTTACCGTCTTCGGTAAGGCCCTGCTCTTCGAACGCGTTATCGAATCGTGAAACCACGGGTTTTCCGAAGACGGTAAATCCGTGGCACGCCGAACGTCGATGGCTTAACCCCTGGTAACGCTTATCGGTATTACCCTGCGACAGTTTGGCCGTTTCACCAGACCAGCCCCCCCGATAAACCGGGATCGAAAAACTTCGCCAACCGAAATTCAATTCCGGACAAATGTGAGTCCATTTTGTCGCTGTCACTTTAAAACTGCCCGGTCCAGACGCTAATCTCGCATTCCGATCAGGTTAACCCGATTCCTCGCGGGCTAACCCACCTCGTTAATCAACCATCCGAAGGAATCGCGATGAATTGGAATCAGCTTTTCGCCCGCAAGAATCTCGACCACCTGTTACTCGAAATGAAGGGAGACGAACGTCTCAAACGAGTCCTGGGGCCGATCAACTTGACGTCGCTCGGCGTGGGTGCCGTGATCGGTGCCGGAATCTTTGTCGCCACGGGCAAGGCCGCTAGCCAGTGTGCCGGGCCGGCTTTGATGGTGTCGTACATCGTCGCCGGAGTGACCTGTATTTTCGCGGCGCTCTGCTATGCCGAATTCGCCTCAATGGCGCCTGTCGCCGGGAGCGCCTACACCTACGCCTATATCACGATGGGTGAACTGTTCGCCTGGATCATCGGCTGGGACCTGATCCTGGAATACGCCGTCGGAGCCGCCACAGTCGCAAATGGCTGGTCGGGTTACTTTCAGAAATTACTGTCGAAGCTGGGGCTGCACGTTCCGGATTTATTTAAAGAAGCCACGATGATCTACAAAGACGCGGCGATGGTTGATGGCAAGCTCGTTGATGCCCATTACGTTTTGACAGGTTCATTGTGCAATTTGCCAGCGGTCGTGATCGTGGCCATCATGACGGCCATTCTCGTCAAAGGGATTGCAGAAAGTGCCGGTTTCAATGCCCTGATGGTCTTCACGAAAGTCGGTGCTGTCGTCTTCGTGATCCTCGTCGGTGCCTTCTACATCCATCCCGAGAACTGGACTCCGTTCGCACCGTATGGCTGGAGCGGAATCAGCTTCTTTGGCATTCCCGTCGCCGGTGAGGTGAACAGCAAAGGGGAACCTGTCGGAATGCTGGCCGGTGCCGCAATCATTTTCTTCGCCTATATCGGATTCGATTCCATTTCGACTCACGCCGAAGAAGCCAAGAACCCTCAGCGAGACGTCCCAATTGCAATTATCGCTTCATTATTGATTTGCACAGTGTTGTACATCGCGGTCGTGGCAGTCCTGACCGGAATGGTCAAGTACGACGAAATCAACGTTGACGCAGGGATCTCTTCAGCGTTCCATAAAGTAGGATTGCCTTGGGCCGAAATGATTATTGCCAGTGCTGCTGTCGCTGGAATGACATCAGTTCTACTGGTCATGATGCTCAGTGCCCCTCGCGTGTTCCTGGCGATGGCTCGTGACGGCCTGGTCCCTAAAGCATTCTTCGCAGACGTGCACCCCGTCTTTCAAACACCCTGGAAAAGCACCATAGGTATCGGCATTTTTGTCGGTTTTCTGGCTGGCTTTTTACCGCTGGATGCGCTGCTGCATCTGACGAACATTGGTACTTTGTTCGCCTTCGTGATTGTGTGCGCCGCAGTACTCATTATGCGATATACCAACCCCGAGGCGGTCCGTCCCTTCCGCTGCCCATTGGTCCCCATCGTCCCCATCCTTGGCATCGTTTCGTGCCTGATGCTGATGCTTTCGTTACCCGCAGCAAACTGGTGGCGGCTTATCGCCTGGATGGGCATTGGTCTCGTCATCTACTTCGCGTACGGTCAAAAACACAGCGTCTTAAGGCATCACACGACGCCAGCATCACCAGAGGTATAAATCGAGTGCTGGTCAAGCTAGCGATGTTCATCGACAGAAACGTCTGGCAATTAAATTTTCTGATGAGGCAATATTAGCGCAGATTGGCGTTCTCATCTTTTCTTCGCCTTAAGTTAAATGGATTTCGGTTGATCAACGGTGTCACGATTTGTATTTCAGTCAGGAGCTTCGCCTGGCATGCCTTCATGTTGGGTTCCGGGCAAGTTCCTGTTTCCGTAAGCGATGCGATCACTTAATGACCGATTTCAAATTGCCGTGAAAACATCGCGGTTAAATTCGACCTTCCTGCCGGGACTAGGGTTGAAGGAGCCGGTGGTAGATCATTCGTTGGAAGGTTCTGCCCGGCAAGCCTGGCCTTCATTTCGTCACGCAACTGTTTCGCCATCTCGTCTTGCGGTACCAAGCTTAACACCTTCTCAAGCTGGTCAATTGCCTGCTGCGGATAGCCCAGATACGCGTAATGATATCCCTGTAAATACTTGAGTGCCGGGTCGTTCGGCTTTTCACGAGCAGCCGCCTCCAGAGCACGAAGATGAGTCGTATAATCCTGATAGTTTCCGTAAAGTTCGCGGCCGTTGCTGACTACGACTCCCCATTTATCTTTGGGGAGTTGGCTCAACGCCGCTTGAACCGCTCCCGCAGCTTCATCAAATTTTCCAGTCGCGAAAAGTGCATGCGCATACATCAGACCCAGCACGGGGTTCTGCGGTGTATCAACAACTGCATGTCGCCATGAATAGGCTGCTCCTGCATAGTCTCCCGCTTTGAATGCGGCCTCACCTTTTTCCGCAAATCCGGACGCAGCCGGATCTGTTGCCGTGGCTGGAGCTGTAGCAACCGTTGCCGCAGGCGCAACACCGGTCAGCATGCCGCCATAGGAGTTCAGTCCATACCCGTATGGGTTATAGTAGTAGCCGTTCAACGACCCTGGATAACCGTATCCGCCGTAACCAGCGTAGCCGAAGTTGTTATACCCATACCCACCCAGTCCGTACCATAACGGCGAGAACAGACCATATCCGAGTCCGTACCCGAAATAGGGATATCCAAAGCCAAAACCGCGACCGTAACGGTAACCACCGTACCCGCCCCATCCATATCCACCGAAACCGCCATAGCTGATGTAATTGTTATTGATATTCGTGACTCGGTTCATTGTCCCGTTGTTCCCATATCCATGTCTCGAGGCAAACGAGCCACCGGACGCACCGACGCCAATTCCCCGGTTGCCAAAACCCGCTCCTCCGAGGCCGGCCATTCGAATTCCACCGCCATTTCCACCTCCAAGGTTTCCATTGAGTCCCCCGTGTCGTCCCAGGAAAGACCCTGCGCCTGATCGACCAGAGCCACTGAGCCCACCGGAATTCAACGATGCGGTCCGAATTCCCGCTCCGTTCCCCCCGATGCCGCCTCGATTGGCAAGAAACGATCCAGAACCAACGCGCGAGCCCCCCATCCCGCCGACGTTCCCGCGTACAGCGCCGATGTTTCCAGAACGAAGTGCGCCCGCTGTACCAGTATTGGAACGAACCGCGCCCCCTATCGGCCGGCTGCTAATTCCACCTCTTGGTGCGCCCATTGATCCCCCACGGAATCCCGAAGGCATTCCACCCATGTGCATCCCGCCACCACCCATCCGCATGCCACCGCCCATGTGCATGCCCCCACCCATATGGCCACCTCCACCAAAGTGGCCACCACCGCCCCCCATATGGCCGCCTCCTCCGCCGTGCCCGCCACCACCGCCTCCACGCGCGAAGACCGGACCGGGCAGGCTCATCCCCATCGTGGCGACCAACATCAAACTCGTTGCCAATTTCTTCAGTAACATGATTGCCCTCACTTTCGATGGAGACCGCAGGAAAATCCTGCATCCACTCGAAACCTACATTCAACTATACGCAGTTGAGTTCGGAGTGGATGAAGCGATCAGCCGAACCTGTTGATAAATCCAGAATCCGTTGAAGCAGAACAGGAACGATCAACGCTCCGTCTGTGAATCTGCACAGCCTTTAGTGACATTCCGACGGTCAACTGCATGTCGTGAATCCAGGCGACTCGCAGTTGACCGCGCCACTGCTTGCCCGTCCTCGGATAAGCTCTGCTCGTCGCCAGCGGCAAGCCAACCGAAGCCGACTCCAATTAACTCTTCTGATTAGCGAAGATAAGTGCAGATAAGTGTTCCAAAACCTCTTGTTTTTCAGCTTTAGTCCACAATTTGGCCTGTGCGTTCCAAGATTTTGCCATTCCCTGGATTTTCATTGCAAAAACGTTCCGGGGCGTTCCTCCGAAAGAGGAACGCCCCGGCTAATGTTGCGACTGACGTGAGCGAAATAGACTACTTCAAACCCCAGGAGGAGCTTTCTCGACAACCTGATCGCTGACCGCTTTGTTCAACGCTTTCAGATAGGCAAGAGCACTCGCTTCGATGACGTCAGTACTGACCGCTTTCCCGTGGTATCGGCGACCCTGATAATCAATCGCCACCGAAGCCTCACCCTGAGCATCTTCACCCCCCGAGACGGCACGGACCTGATAGTCCTTTAATTCTGCGGTGACGCCGACAATCCGTTCCATCGCTTTGCAGACGGCGTCGACCGGCCCGTCCCCAATCGCCGCGTCCCTGAACGTTTTCGCAGGCTGATCCGCCCCACCGTTCAGTTCAGTAGCGGGCTGACCACTTGCCAATTCATCCTGCAACTCAACCGTCGCGGTCGGAATCGTTCCCGTCCCGGCCGCAATATGAAAGCGAACAAGCTTCCAGCGATCCATTGTGACATTCATCCGATTCTCGATCAGCGCCACAATATCGGCGTCGTAGATGTTCTTCTTTTTGTCGGCGAGTGCGATAAAGTCCTTATAAACAGTCTCGAGCTGGGCTTCGTCGAGTTGATATCCCAATTGAAGCACATGAGACCGAATCGCAGCCCGACCACTGTGTTTCCCCAGGACAAGATTCACTCCGACATACCCGACATCTTCCGCACGCATGATCTCATACGTCGTACGTTCCTTCAAAATCCCGTCCTGATGAATACCCGCTTCGTGAGCGAACGCGTTCTGCCCGACGATCGCCTTGTTCCGTTGAACAAGCATCCCGGTAATGCTCGACACCAGCCGACTGGCACTGCAAAGTTTCGGCGTATTGATCCGCGTCTCAACCCCGTAATAGTCCTTGCGAGTCTTCAGCGCCATCACGATTTCTTCGAGGGCCGCATTGCCCGCTCGTTCGCCCAATCCGTTGATCGTGCATTCGACCTGCCGAGCCCCCGCTTCGACTGCAGCAAGACTGTTGGCGACGGCAAGACCGAGATCATTATGGCAGTGCGTACTGATCACCGCTTTATGGATGTTCGAAACATGCTGTTTGAGGTGAGAGATCACTTTGAAATAGTGATTTGGCGTGGCATATCCGACCGTGTCGGGGATATTGACCGTCGTCGCCCCGGCCTCAATCGCCTTCTCGACAACTTCGGTGAGAAAATCGAGTTCCGTGCGAGCGGCGTCTTCGGGTGAAAATTCAATGTCGTCACAGAACGTCTTGGCGAACTGAACGTGTTCGACGGCGGCTTTAACAATTTCCCGTTCGGCCATCTTGAGTTTAAATTCACGATGAATTGGACTGGTGGCAAGAAAAACGTGAATTCGCGGCCGAGCGATCCCGCGCAGAGCCTCACCCGCTCGTTCAATGTCATTCTTCCGACACCGAGCCAACCCGCAGATCGTCGCCCGGTCACCAAACTTCTGGGCGACCGCTCGAACCGCTTCGAAGTCACCCGGCGAAGTGATCGGAAACCCCGCTTCGATCACATCAACACCCAGTTCCACCAGAGCTTCAGCGACCTTGAGTTTTTCAGGGGTGGTCATGCTGCAACCGGGGGATTGCTCGCCATCGCGAAGCGTGGTGTCGAAGATAATGACGTTGTCAGCCATAATGGGTTCACACTCAAAGGTGAAAGAAAAAGGATCTACAAAAAAACGTGTCATCCGTCGTAGCATGGGCTTCAGCCCGTGCAGCCTGGTTTTTTTCATTCATCAAACAAAAAAACCCCGAGACCGCGAGGTCTCAGGGTGAACTTGTGCATCGGTGCGACTAGACGTTCCCTGAACCTCGCATCTCAGCGAGTAAGCAGGCCCAGTAGGAGGAACG
>CAIVEI010000109.1 GCA_903904835.1 uncultured Schlesneria sp.
CCCAGATCTTGAGTCGACTGTTACCTCGACCACCGACATGAAATCGGTCTCCGACCGATTCAAGACGCGTTGTTCAACGCATTTTTAGGTCGCGTGCCAGGGTGCGGAAAATGGGTTTAACCGCGCCTCGAAGAGAAGCGGAGCGGCGGAATTGACGTCATCCGACGTGTCATTTCTCGTTGGAGCATTGCGAAAAACAGGTCTTCCGCAAGGCTCGAAGTGATCGGGCGCTGGACGCCGATCCGCCTGCGCCGCTGGCTTCGGGTTAAACGATTAACCAATCCCGGGAACTGGAAACGCCTTGGTAAACTCGCGGATTTCACTCTTCACCGATTCAATGACTGCCAGGTCTTCATGCGACTTGAGGACTCTTAGAATCCAGGCTCCCACATGTTTCATTTCCGTCTGGCGCATGCCGCGCGTTGTGAGCGCCGCGGTACCGATGCGGATACCGCTCGGATCAAGTGCCTTGCGCTGATCATAGGGGATCATATTCTTGTTGACCGTAATCCCGGCATGATCAAGAGCCTTCTCTGCAATCTTGCCTGTCAGGCCGATCGAAGTCACATCGCACAACATCAGATGATTGTCGGTTCCACCGCTTGCCAGTTTAATTCCACCTGACATCAGCGTTTCGGCGAGCGTTCTTGCGTTGTCGACGATTTGTCTTCCATAATCCTTGAAAGAGGGTTGCATTGCTTCCTGGAAACAGATCGCTTTGGCCGCGATGATGTGCATTAATGGTCCCCCTTGCAGTCCTGGGAATACCGCTTTGTCGATCTCCTTGGCGTACTCTTCCTTGCAAAGAACGAAACCCGAGCGAGGCCCTCTGAGTGTCTTGTGTGACGTACTGGTCACAAAATCTGAAACCGGTACGGGGCTGTTATGGATGCCGGCAGCTACTAGCCCGGCATAGTGGGCCATGTCGACCCACAATTTCGCCCCCACCTCTCGTGCGATTTCAGCGAACTTGGCGTGGTCGATCTCACGCGGGTAAGCACTCGCGCCGGCAACGATCAATTTCGGCTTATGCTCGCGTGCCAACCTGGCGACCTGGTCGAAGTCAATCCGGTGATCGGACTCGCGAACCCCGTATGGGATTGGCTGATAGAGTTGGCCTGAAAAATTCAGGTTCATACCATGTGTGAGGTGTCCCCCCATCGCCAGATTCATCGCCAGAAAGACATCCCCGGGCTTCAATGTCGCCTGATACACGGCCATGTTGGCCTGGGAGCCTGCATGAGGTTGAACATTCGCATGTTCAGCCCCGAAAAGCTTGCGTGCGCGCTCAATCGCAAGGCTCTCAACGACGTCTACGTATTCGCAGCCGCCGTAATATCGGCGACCTGGGTAGCCTTCAGCGTATTTGTTCGTCAGCACGGTTCCAGCGGCTTCAAGAATCGCCGCACTGGTGTAGTTCTCGGAAGCAATCAATTCGAGACCGTCATGCTGTCGAACCCGTTCGTTCTGAATGGCGGTCCAGAGGGCAGGATCAGCGGATTGCAAGGCAGACATTTTTGGGCAGACTCCGGGGAAAAAGTATCGAGCAAGTTTGCGAGATTGCGAATATCGCATCATATTGGCCGAAATCGCGTCAAGCTTTCTCGCAGCTTGGTTGGATTCTAGTCGACCTGCAAAACAGTGTATGATATGCGGAAACAATATTGAATCGCCACTCTTACCACCGGACACCTGCGACTCGTGACCCCTGATAACCCGGCAGATGTCGATTCCACGCTGAAAAGTTCTCCCATTCTTTGCGGAGAACGTGTTGCCTTTACCGGAACGCTGGCTTCGATGACGCATCATCAGGCGATGGATCTTGTTGACCAGCATGGTGGCACGTCCATGCAACATGTCGGACAACAGACCTCAATTCTGGTTGTCGGAGAAGAGGGCTGGCCACTGGAGCCTGATGGGCTTCCATCAATGAAACTCGAAACAGCTCGTCAGCTGCACGAAAAAGGTGATCCCATCCGCATTGTGTCAGAGTCGGAATGGCTGAAGTTGCTGGGCATTGAACCGCCGGAAAGAAAGTCTCAAAAACTTTACACCCCGGCGATGCTCTGCCAGTTGCTTGGTGTTTCTGTTCACACGATCAGGCGTTGGGAACGGGCGGGACTCATCAAAGCAGTCAAAAAAGTCTATCGCCTGCCGTATTTTGATTTCGAAGAGGTTGCCAGCGCACGGCGATTGTGTGAACTGGCCGCATCGGGCGTAAAAGCCGAGCAAATCTCTTCCAGCCTGCAAAAGTTGCATGTGCTTTTGCCGAATATGGTCCGACCGCTCGCTCAGTTGGAAGTCTTAGCACGCGGAGCTGGCGGACTGGTTTTTCGCGACGACTTGGGACTCATCGACGTATCAGGCCAACGGCTTTTCGATTTTGATCCGCCAGACGTTGATCTTGAGCAGTCGGAAAATCCGTCAACCATTCCGATCCGCCCTGCTCTCTTGAATGAAACTGCTGATCGCCAAGGATGGACCGACGACGACTGGTTTCGAGAAGGCTGTCGATTGGCTGACGAGAACGAGATTACCCACGCGATAGAAGCACTACGATTGGCGACGATCGGCGACCCGCTGAACCCGTCTTACCACTTTCATCTTGCGGACGCGTTGTACCGACAAAAGAAACCGCACGCCGCAATCGAGCGATACCACATGGCTGTCGAACTCGATCACAAATTCCTGGAAGCATGGACCCAGCTTGGTTGTGTGCTTTCGGAAATGGGTGATTTAGAGGATGCCCGAACGGCGTTCCAGATCGCGCTGGATCTGCATCCCGACTACCCTGAGGTCCATTTTCATCTCGCGGGTCTGCTTGAGCAACTCGGCGAAACGGAAAATGCGGCAAAACACTGGCAGCGATACCTGGACTTCGACCAGCGAGGCCCGTGGGCCGAAATCGCCCGCGAACGATTGAGTGACGCTTAAAGGGTGCCACGGTTTTACCGTCTTCTCTAAGGCCGTGTTCGGTAAGGACGTGCTCTTCGGACACGTAATGAAACAATGAAGACACGGCCTTGTCGAAGACTCCAAAACCGTGGCACCCATTATCGTGTTATCGTGCCCTCTTATTCCAACAGGAGGTCGTACCTAGTAACGCAAGATTCTATATTTCTCGGCGTTTCATCAGCACTGCCTCGCCCTCCGAACTCTTGCGGGCACTGCTCATATCGTCAAATCAATGATGAGCCGCTGCTGCATGACTACCAGAATTCCCGTAGGCGAATGCCTGAGGATCTGTGTCATTGATGTCGGAACTGTGAGTCAACATCCAGAGATTAACACCAGCCATCAGAAACAGCAGAACGCAAAAAAGAAATCCGAGCAGTTTCCCCATCATCTGCCCTGCCGATTTGTCTGCATTGCTGAAATCAACTAACTCAGACGGCTCAAATTTCAGTGACTTCGCCAGCTCAAGCCGTGGATCGGCGTGAAGGGTGGTGTGAGACACTTCATGGGTATGGGATTCAGGATGAGCGGTCATCGACAAGTCTCTCCGGCCGATATTGGCCCGTAAGCCATAAGTTCAACAAAACAACGTTCTGCCTTACGCAGTACTTCCGTATTCTGAGCGGAAATCCTTCACATGTCGAGTCTATTCAACACCGCTTCGTCACCTTGGCACCAACATTCCCGAAATCGAGACGAGTCAGGAGAGTTCTTCAATCATGTTTGTTAATCTCATCGCCGTTCACTGCTTTCGTTTTGCACTCGCATTTGAAGGAACCTGAGGATGAGACTGAGTTTACTGGCTGTCGTCGTGGGATGCATTTTGTTGAACGGCACTCTGATTTTTGCAGCACCTCCGGTTCCCGACACCGTCGTCTGGGAAGAAGGGATCGAATACACCAATCCCGATGATCAGCATCTTCAGCTCAACCTGGCTCGGCCAAAAACCGGCGAAGGCCCCTTCCCTGCCGTGATCTGCATCCATGGCGGGGGTTTTCGCGCCGGGAAGCGAGACGGCTACGACACACTTTGCGTGAAATTGGCTGAACGAGGCTACGTCGCCGCGACGATCTCGTATCGCCTCGCACCCAAGTTCCAATTCCCCGCCGCAGTCCACGATACGAAGGCTGCCGTCCGATGGATGCGAGCCAACGCCAAAACTTACAAGGTTGATCCGGCCCGAATCGGTGTCACCGGCGGTTCAGCAGGCGGACATCTGGCGCAATTTCTGGCGGTCACCGCTCATGTTCCAAGATTCGAAGGAACGGGCGGAAACCCCGATCAATCCAGCTCAGTCACCTGCGTGGTCAACGTCTACGGCCCAAGCGACTTCACAAAGTCCTACGGCAAGAGTGTCGATGCCCACGAAGTGCTGCCGCTTTGGTTTGGCGGTAACCTCGACACAAAACGGGATCTTCACATCCAGGGTAGCCCGCTGTACTGGGTCACTCCCGACGCCGCTCCGACACTGTGCATTCACGGTACTGAAGACAAATACGTCGCCCACGAACAAGCGGTCTGGCTGGTCGATAAGCTAAAGGCATCAACCGTCGAAGCCGAACTCCTAACCCTCGAAGGAGCCGGCCATGGCTTCAAAGGTGCCGACTCCGAAAAAGCCGAAAAAGCGCTGTTCGAGTACTTTGATAAGAAGCTGAAAAAATAGCCACGGGATACATTCTCATCAAACAGTTGAAAGATGCAAACGAGAGCAATCGCTGGGGCAATACAGAGCAATGCTGAAGATTTTTCTAATTTCCGGTGTACAGCAAATTAATTCGACGGGTCTGTTCCAAAATGAGCACGGAAACGGCCAGACTCGATCTAAAGATTGTCTCAGTCGAGGATCCGTTTAGCGTTCTTGACTCCGGCTTTGCGCGTCGTATTCGAGAACGGGCGGCGAGTGTACGGGGTGAGATTTTGTGAGAACACGGCATCCTGGATACTGGGGTTTCGACCGTTCGACAATTCCGTGATTGGCAAAATAGTGGATTCGCTTTAACTTCCGGCATGCCACATCGGTTAAAAACTGGTAACATCGCCTGCGACAATTCCCATCTAGGCCGTCGAAGAGCAAACAACACGAACTGCCAAGAGCGAAATCAGAGTTAAGGAGCGTGATCGTGCCAACCGTAACCATTCAGGAAGCGCAGGCTCAACTGCCAGACCTGATCCATGGCCTGAATGATGGCGACGAATTAGTCATTACCGAAAACAACAAACCCGTAGCCAAACTTGCTCGAACAGAACCTGGTCAGCAATGGCCGTGCAAGGCCGGAAGCGCCAAAGGCAAAATTCATATGGCCGCCGATTTTGACCAGGCTTTGGAGGACTTCAAGGAGTATATGGAGTGAATCTTTTGCTCGATACTCACGCATTTCTATGGTTTCTCAACGATGATGCGCTGTTGTCGCCCGAAGTGAGAACTCTCATAGAGTCTCCGTTGAATCGAAAGTTCGTAAGCATCGCGTCCTGTTGGGAGATCGCCATCAAAGTCGGGTTGAAGAAGCTCGAACTCGGCGAGTCCGCGACGACGTTCCTTCCGCGAGAATTGTCAGCAAATCGTTTCGACACTTTGGATATTAGTTTATCACACGCAACGTTTGTCGAAACTTTGCCTCAGCATCATCGCGACCCATTCGATCGGTTGCTGATCGCACAGTCTCTGTTTGAAATGATCCCTATTGTGAGCGCGGATATGCAATTCGACACATACGGGGTCACTCGATATTGGAAGTGAACTACTCTCAATGGAAATTGAAGGTCTACACTAATAATTTGCGAAGCGGTACTTCTAAATGAAGCGTTCCCAACCGGGAGCTTGGGAACGCTTCACTGTAACGCCGTGCTCAGTCGTTCTTGCCGGGCAGTTTGCCTTCCTTGATCAGTTCGAAATAGACCTTGCCGTCGGCGTTCTTTTCGATGATCGATTTTTCCCAGGCGGCTTTGAAGACCTTCAGAGCTTCTTCCGTCTTCTTCTCTTTGTCAGCAGCCAGGAAATCCTTTGGCTTGAATCGATCGTGATAGACCTTGCCGAAATCGTTCAGGCCGTGCCCCTTCGCCTTTTTGTCGGCACCTGGCTTATGACAGACGTCGCATTTCGTCTTCAGCCCCTCAACCGTTTCCAGGAATGGTTTGTAGTCTTTGTCGTCTTTGTAGCCGTCCTTCAGGTAGCCCGGCATCGGTGGGAAGGCATTGGCCGTTCCAGCGCAAAATACACACAACACGACTGACAACAACGCGGCTTGCAATTTCATCGACATTTCCTTTTTGTACGGTTCGTTTTTTCCCCAATCAGGGAACCAGGGGGCGTCATCCATCAGCCATCCCCTGCCCCGGCAAATTTAACGTCGCCAGCGTTCAAAGTCACCGCACCATCGTGGTTAGCCCGGATTATTCGTTAGCCCGACGCGCAAGCGAGGGATCTTCTTATCATTGCAGACAAGATCCCTCGCTTGCGC
>CAIVEI010000110.1 GCA_903904835.1 uncultured Schlesneria sp.
CCCTCGCTTGCGCGTCGGGCTAACGAATAATCCGGGTTAGGCAACTATGGAATGGTTAGGCAACATTGGGCATCGGGTGTCGGGACTCGGGTCTGGACTCGGGTGCCACTGGCGTGCGTCCTCGCTCGCCAGTGCTCCTGCTTTCCGCGAAATCCGCTGTGCAACATCAATTCAAAACCGTTATCAACGCCGCTTTACCGTCGTTCTTCATGGTCTGCGTCTTCGCCTTTTTGCTCATACGCGCCGAGTCCCGATCAATACGTTCGGAATGAGAAAGGGCGTCATGATTCACTTCCGGTGTTTAGTTCTTCGGGCGGGATTTCGCTCGCGAATTCCGCTTCGATTTCCTCGATGGTGGGGAGGCTGCTGCGCAGTTCTTCGGGTAAGGATTCAGTGAGCTGGGTCTGCCAGGCGGCGACAGCGATCGATTGGTCCAGGCCGCGCAGGGCATACTCAGCAACAAGTTTGTTCTTTTTGCGGCAGAGCAACAGGCCGATCGTGGGCTGGTCGTCGGGGTGACGCAGCAGGTCGTCTACGGCGGAAAGGTAGAGATTGAGCTGGCCGACATCGCCGGGGGTGAATGCACGGACTTTTAATTCAATCACAACATAACGGCGGAGCTTCAGGTGGTAGAAGAGGAGATCGAGCGGGTAGTCCTCACCCCCCACCTCCAGCGGCACACGCCGTCCGACAAAAGCGAAGCCAACGCCGAGTTCCAGCAGAAATTTCTGGATGTGATCCACCAGCGCCTGCTCCACCTCGGCCTCGCGGCGCGGGTCGGCGGTGCCGAGAAAATCGAACAGGTACGGGTCTTTGTAAAGCTGAGTGGCCATGTCCGAGTCCGCCGGGGGCATGGTGAGGGCGAAGTTGTTCTGCGCCTGACCCGCTCGAAGGTGAAGTTGGTTCTGAATCTGGATTTCCAGAATGCTGCGGCTCCAGCCCTGGGCGATTGTCTCGCGGATGTAGAAGTCACGGGCGGCGGGGTCTTTTGATCGCTGAATGATCTGAAGGATGTGCCCCCACGGCAATTGCGCAACAGGTTGTTGCGCAATTGGACCATCCGGGAATTCACGGGCGAAAACCTTCATTGCCAACAGGTTACGAGAAGAAAGCCCCCCCATATCGGGGAAAGCTTCTTGCAGGTCGGCGGCGAGACGGTCGATGACTTTGGCACCCCACGCGGCCTCTTTTTGACGTTCCAGGATGATTTTTCCCGTGTTCCAATACGCTTCGATAACGATCGGATTGGCCGCCAGGAGAGCACGGACACGGCCATTGCGGAGATGGTTCTTGATTTCTTGAAGCGTGGCGGCGTAGCTCTCGGGCAGCGAAGCCGCAGACGGTGCGACCGGAAAGATCGCCTCAGGCCGAGTACGGCCACGGGAAAGACGCGGCTCGTCTGGTTTTTCCTTGTTGGATTTGCTTGGTTTATTGCTCATGCGCACTTGTGTCCTGAATTATTTCTCACACGAAGTCACGAAGGAATAAGGAAAGGGAAGAGAAGAATCACCTCCAGCAATTAAACGAAGCGGTCCCTGTTTCATGCCTGACAGGATTCCCGAAATTTCTTCTTCAACCCTTCGTGTCTTCGTGCCCTCGTGTGAGCCATTCCGGGTCCAGGTCAATAATTGGACCTTGCCCGTCATCTGGTTGGCCGTGATTTTCGCCTTATTACTCATTCGTGTTGGGGTCCTGGTTATTGTTCACACGAAGACGTGAAGACGCAAAGGATTGAGGACCGTTGACGATCCGCTTACATCCGTGTTTGAAGGTGGCAGAGCCAAAGTTGATCAAAAGTCCCAACGGAAGATTGAGGAGCCGGAGATAGGTGAGGACCTGTTTGGAATGGACGGGAGAAAGGTTTTCAACCGACTTCAGTTCCACTAACAGCTTGCCCTCCACCAACAAATCGGCGCGAAAACCTTCATCGAACGTCATCCCCATCAGCCGAATCGGCACAGCAACCTGCCGTTTCACCTCGATCCCTCGCTCGGTCAACATCCTTGCCAGCACGACCTCATAAACCGATTCCAGCAAGCCCGGCCCAGCCTCAACGTGAAGTCGATACGCACAATCCACCACGATCGCGGAAAGTTCCTCCGCATCCCTTTGCGGCTTCGTATCTTCGCGTGAGTCATTCATGATTGATCAGTCCCTTCTCCGAATTTTCTTCTTCACCCCGTCGCGTGAGCCCGTTTTCGACCAAGTAATTTTTCTCACACGAAGACACGAAGTCACGAAGGAATGAGGAAAGGGAAGAAAAGAACCAGATCCTTTAATTAACCGAACCGGTCCTTGTTTCATGCCTGACAGGATTCCCGAAATCTCTTCTTCAACCCTTCGTGTCTTCGTGCCTTCGTGTGAGCCACTCCGGGGCCAATTAATTTTTCTCGCACGAAGACACGAAGTCACGAAGGAATTAGTAGACCCACATTCGCCGGATACGGACCATTGCGCTCATGTCCCCGCAGCTTCCGCTTGTGAATGGCTGAGAGTGTATCGAGCTCTCGTCTTGAGCAGCGTTAACTGATCAACTTGTTGCAGAAGACGGTCCATTTCAACAAGTTCGTCTGGGGTCAGTGGCTGTTCGCGTTTACTTGCAAGCAGGTCATCCAGTCGAGCCTGGGCGGAGGTGCCAAGAGACTATCCGCCAACGCTTCTAATTCGTCGATACTAAGTTCAGTCAATAGTTCCGAGGCTCGTGCCACGAGGCATCTCCAGGAAATTACGTGATCTTCCAGTCATTATTGATTGGACTTAATTCGTTCCAAGCTTCGCTCGATCCCCGAAACAATCACCTGATCGGCGATTAGGCTGCGTAAAACCGATGAGATCTGGTTCGCGTATTAATTGTCTCACCGGCTTGAATGATCTGCAACACGGATCTGATCGCCGTCCTAAAGAAGCCAGGTTCGGCAGACCAACGCGTCGATTTCGCGGGTCCAAATTCGCTTCCATTTGAACGAGCCAGCATGGAAAGCAGAAAAAAAGAGGTTAACGGGAGACGCGTTTTCTGGTCACCAAATTTGCTTGTGCCTGGAGAAGCCACGGGGCAAAGCTTGTGATCCAACGCCTACGTCTATCCCGGAGGTTTCCAAACCCGTCACCCCCTGACACCTTTGAGTTCAATTCTTGATTCCACTCCAGATTTCAAAAATGTGCAACTTCAAAGGAGGGGCGTGGGAACGAGTCAACAAATCGATGAGAACCAACCAGTCCCCCAAGTGCTGACAGCTTGACGGTCTTCCGTCAAGCTGTGGCGAACGAGATCACTAACGTCGATTTCAAGACACTGCTTCTCCGAGGACTCCGAAGCAGTGGCACGTGAAGGTGAAGGCGAAAAAAATGCTTCACAGCTTCACCGCGTCGAGCACTCAATCTCAACCGGCTTGTCGTGATTCAGTTGCCTCAATGTACATCACATCGCCGCCGTCGTCGTCATCCAGATCTTCGTCCAGTAATTCACAATCCAGTTCATCCGGTGAATAGTGTGTGGTAAAATGAAAATTCCCGGCGCCTGCATGCTGTGTTAGCGCCTGCAGGATTTGCTTGACTCGTTCAGGACGGTCATACGGTCCCGAGACATAAGATGGCTTACCATCTTGACCGTAGGTAAATTCGACCAGCGATTTCGAAGCGTCGATGTCACCAAATATCGGGCTGGCCTTTATCCAGTCACGATGAGGATCAATTCCAAACGACTTCGCATAGTCGACGGCTCCTTCGACCAGCTTGCGAAGTGCTTCTGGAGCGATCGGTTCAAGCCGCGCTCCGCTTTCGACTTGTTGCTGAATGATTTCATGCCAACGTGTTTCAGGACCGTAGAACACGCTGACGTCTTTGACGCCCAGGCAATAGGTATCCACCAGGAAGACCACGCCGACGACCTGATTGTGTGGTCCACGCCGCGCGATAAATACGTTTGCAATCCCCTGCTCAATCAGCCCATCGGAAATCCGTGTTTCGAGCAAAGTCCAGCGTTGAGCCTGCAACACGCGAGCGATTTTTGATGACGATTCGACTCGTGCAATCGAACGCTGTTTGTCTTTACGCTTGGCTCGCTGAGCCTCAATCTTCTTCCGTCGCCGATTATCGTTGGCTGCCATGCGTTGCCTCCTTGCAAGTTGGGAATTAAAAGCACTTTCAGATTCGATTTATAAAGTTAACCTCGTACAATCGAAATTCAAAGTATTTTCTGCAAAACCCTTTAAGAAAACAGCGATGAAAACATCTCAATCGGACGGCGTTTTTTCTCGAAGTGCTACGACGCCAGACCCAACAATCGTTGCACGAAACCAATCCGCCCATCGACTGCAAAGCTCAGTATCGGCGTTGTTGAATCATTCCATGCAAGTGTTCATTGCCTCTTTCCTGGTGTGGGTCGTTTCAACAAACGTTGGACATGCGGAAGAACGAAAACCGGTTGTGGTGACTGATGCCGCAAGAAAGATTCATGCCTCAGGTTTCATCTTCGATGGACACAACGACCTGCCCTGGGCGGTACGTACCGACTTCTCGTCGTCGTTCGATCAGGCAGACATTTCGAAAAATGTTCCCAAGTTAAACACCGATATCGCTCGCTTGAGACAGGGAAATGTGGGGGCTCAATTCTGGTCTGTCTACGTCCCTTCTGAGACCGCCAAGGATGGAACCGCGTTTTCGAAAACGATGGAACAAATCGAACTCGTCAAAACGATGGTCAAGCGGTATCCCGAGACGTTCGAGATGGCTCGAACCGTCGATGATATCGAACGGATTCAGAAGTCGGGAAAAATCGCGTCGTTGATGGGTGTCGAAGGTGGTCATTGCATCGAAGATTCGATCGAGAATCTGAGACGGCTGAATAAGCTTGGAGCGGGTTACATGACGTTAACACACTCGGACACACTCGCCTGGGCCGATGCCGCGACCGATGAACCGAAGCATCAGGGACTGACCCCGTTCGGTGAGGAAATCATTCGAGAAATGAATCGACTCGGAATGCTGGTCGACCTGTCTCATGTTTCCGAAGAAACGATGAAGGACGCTATTCGTGTCTCGTCTGCCCCCGTCATTTTCTCACATTCCTCGGCTCGTGCTGTTGCCGATCATCCGCGTAACGTGCCTGACGACGTGCTGCTCCAGGTGAAGAAAAATGGTGGCGTTGTCATGGTCAATTTCTTTTCGGGCTTCGTCCACCCGGAATCGGCACGTAAGCGCGCAAATATGTTTCAGGTGAATCGCGATCTGCGAGCTCAATTTCCACTCGAAGCGGACTATAAAGCGGCTCGCAAACGATGGGATACCGAACACCCCATCGAACGGGGAAGCGTTCATGATGTTGTCGACCACATCGATCACATTGTGAAAATCGCAGGAATCGACCATGTCGGCATTGGCTCGGATTATGACGGGGTCTCAATGCTTCCCGAACAGTTGGACGATGTCTCAACCTATCCTGTCATCACGCAAGAGATGCTCAACCGTGGCTATACAGCCGGTCAAATCCATCAAGTAATGAGTGGCAATATTCTGCGAGTGATGCGTCAGGCAGAAGCAGTCGCGGCCAAGCGCTGATGCTTTGTCAAAACGAAAGATGAGAGTGCCACTGGATGACCGTCTTCGGTCACCCAGTGCTCTTCGATTGCCTCGAAATAAAGCGAATACACTGCGTCGAAGAAGACTTCGACACAGTGGCACAAAACCGAATTTTAAGTCTTGACTGCTGAGTGACAGCCTGACAATTCGATTTGGCTACCAAAAGATCACGCTATCTGGTCAAACAGTGGATCAAATCTTGAGACCGTTCATATGGCCTTGAACTATTCCGACTTCTTTTCGTCCTTATGTTCATCATGACCGTGTTCGTCGTGTGACGAGCCGTCAAGATGATAATCGATATGACCAATGTAAGGTTTGTCGCCGATCGTAATGCGAAGATCTCCGTGCAGGAATCCAGCGTCCATTAACGTGTGAACCAGATCATGGTCGACAAGCACGAATTTCGAGGCTTTACCCTCACCATCTCCGGATTGCGATACCGCTTTCAGCGTGAGCGGTTCTTTCCCTTCCAGTGCGACGGAAAGATCGGCTGCGGCGACCGCCTCTGCCGTCTTCGCGTCTTTGCCCAGAACGTAGACGACCACTGATTCAGAATCGTGATCAACCAGAACTTCAGCGTGATACTCTTCGTCACCCAGTTCAACGATTCCGCCGCCATGCGGACCCTTTGCCCCGTGTTCGTGATCGGGTAGCGCCGGCGCCTTTTTAATTGTTTCAACAGTTTTGTAGTCACTCTGCTTGTCGCATCCGAACGCCCCGCACAACAACACGAGGCAGGCGACCATACTGAACCGAACCATCTTGATAACGTCCTTCCGTGATGAAAAAAGTTCGCGCCTCGCCACCGTGCGAGTTCACGCGATCAGACCACAGTCTGAACCACGCCAACAATTCCTGCAACCGCAGCAGCCCCATCTTTCAGATTCTGTCTGACAACCGTATCGGCATACTCAGAATTATTTTCGTGATCGGCAGGGGATCTGAAACTTCGTTCTGAACGTGGCGTTCGCTATGCTCTCGGCTTGCATGGAGGGGGAAAATCATGCTGGCAATCGCGATGGCCAGTATGAAAAGTCTTTCTGTTCACGGCGGGAATTTTTGAAGGAGTCATCATGGTGGTTGCCCGTCTGACGTTACTGGCCTGCTTGGCCTCACTGTTTTTGGCTGATGAAACGGCAACGATCGTTGTGAAGGTCAACGGAACGGCCATCACGGCTGCGGATGTCAATTTCGCTGCCTCACAACAAGGGATTTCGGAGGAAGAACGACCTCAGTCAGAATCGAAATTGCTTGAACGACTGATCGATCGTCAGCTTATTCGGTCATTCCTGGCATCGAAAAAAATCGACCCCCCAGCAGAGGATTTGCAGTTCCAGATCGCTCGAGCCGAAGCCCTGATTCGCAAGGGAGGCGAAGACCCGAAGGTCTTGCTGGAAAAACTTGGCTACACGCCTGAACGATTAAAATCAGAGCTTGGACTCACCCTTGCCTGGCAGGTTTATGCTCGGAAGACAGTCACTCCGGCGCAGATCAAAGCTCATTATGAACAGTATCGGCAAGAGTTTGACGGAACCCAGGTTCGGGCGAGTCAGATATTTTTCAAACTGCCACAACCTGCAACTGATGAAGAAAAGATTGTCAGGTCCGAAAAACTGACCGAGATTCGCCGACAGATCCTTGCAAATAAGCTGTCGTTCGCGGAAGCGGCTAAACGCTATTCCGAGGCCCCTACCAAAAATCAAGGGGGAGATGTCGGCCTGTTCGGCTATCGGGGCAAGCTTCCTGCCGTAGTTTCCCAGGCTGCGTTTAATTTGAAGGTCAATGACATCAGCGAGCCGATCGTTTCACCGTTCGGAGTGCATCTGATCCAAGTGACAGAACGACACCCCGGTGACTTTAGCCTGGAAGACGTTCGTCCCGTGATTATCGATCGGTTGTCACAACAACTCTGGACGGAAACTGTAGAAAAAGAGCGAGCCACAGCGAAAATAGAACGAGTATCGAAACCCTAGAACGTTGTAAATCTTCTGAATTTCGTGTTCCACTGCTTGAACGTCTTCGGTCAAGCAGTGCTCTTCGGCAGTTAAAGGGAGAAGACACTGCTTCTCCGAAGACTCCGTAGCAGTGGCACAAAATCCTGACTGAGAAGTTTGACAAAGAACTGAGGCACCGGCATTGCGAGCGAACGTTTCATCGCCACAATAGGGCAAAAAGTCTTACCCGGCCCACGAATTGAAGGAAATCCCCGCTGATGACTGCAAGGTTGATTGATGGCAAGGCGATCGCGGCATCGATTCGTGAGCGATTAAAACATCATGTTGCCGAATTTCACAATTCGACAAACGTGACTCCAAAGCTCGCAGCCATCCTTGTCGGTGAAGATCCTGCCAGTCAGGTTTACGTCCGAAATAAGGAACAGGCCTGCGCGAAAGCTGGCATCGCCAGCGACGTTTACCGCCTGCCCGAAACGATCAGTCAGTCGGAGCTGCTGGAATTCGTTGCGAGACTCAATGCAGATGCAACAGTACACGGAATTCTGGTGCAACTACCGTTGCCAAAACAGATTAACGAAACAACGGTCCTGGATTCCGTGACCCCGCTGAAAGATGTCGACTGCTTTCATCCTGAAAATGTCGGCCGATTGGCTCAAGGCCGCCCCCGGTTTTTGCCTTGCACCCCGCACGGCGTGCAGGTCTTGTTGCGTGAGTCGAACGTCAACGTCGATGGCGCTCACGTTGTTGTCCTTGGCCGAAGTGAAATTGTCGGGAAACCTGTTGGCTTGATGCTCGTTCAAAAGGGAGAAACGGCGAACGCCACCGTGACGATTTGCCATAGTCGAACGAGAAATCTCGCAGAAATCACCCGTTCCGCTGACATTTTGATCGCAGCCATCGGCAAACCCGAATTTGTCACGCGCGAGATGGTCAAACCGGGTGCGGTCGTCATCGACGTTGGAATCAACCGAGTTGATGACAAACTGTTAGGCGACGTGGCATTTAACGAAGTCTGTTCCGTCGCATCGGCAATCACCCCTGTACCTGGTGGAGTAGGACCGATGACGATTGCCATGCTGTTAGAAAACACGCTGATGGCGGCGAAATTGCAGTTGGCCAAATAAGAAAGGGGGTCGGGCGTTCAAATTTCAAAATTGGCCCGCCCAGCATCCCTTGATGATCAGTTCGACCAGGGGCCAATTTTGAAATTTGAACACCCGACCCCAATTGCAACGGCCCCCAACTTTTCAGCCGTGATGACGATACAGTAACCTCAGACATGCTTGAGCGGTTTGTGTTCGACGAATTCCCGCGAATTTTCGTCCGTTGCAACTTTCGCTCCAGACGATAGACTATACCGCGATTTCATAGAGTGTGAAAAACTGAGAGATTGGCTGCGTCGCCGTATCTGTGCCTGGAAGTGGCAGATTTGAGTATCAGCGCCGTCGATCAAAAGATGAAACTTAGGCAAGGTTGAGATATGTCGATTACGAAAGAGCGAAAGTCGGAAGTCATGCAGCAGTATCAGCGTACGGAAGCTGATACGGGGTCCCCAGAAGTTCAGGTTGCGGTTCTCTCTCACCGCATTGCGCAACTGACCGAACATTTCAAACTGCACAACAAAGACCATGCAAGTCGCCGGGGTTTGTTGATGCTGGTCAGTAAGCGTCGTCGGCTTCTCAAGTATCTTGAGGCAACCGATTCCAGCCGCTACGCAGACGTGATCAAGAAGATCGGCTTGCGGAAGTAGGTCTGTTGGCGTCAATTTTTGACGGGTCGAGTCAGGTCGGTTTCTTTGGGCTGGTTCATATCGGGCTGGCAGCTAATCGACTTTCTGCCTTGGTCGCGAAGGCATTCCGCTCGCAGTTCGCTGCTGCGCAGATGAGTTTGTTCCGACGAGGCATTTCAGGAAGCCGGAATTTGAAAACATCTTTGTAGGAACATCGCCGTGAAAGTGGTTGTAGAACGTGAATTTGCTGGACGAAAAATCAGCCTGACAACAGGCGAAATGGCCAAGCAGGCGGCCGGTGCTGTGTTGGTTCAATATGGTGATACGGTCGTTTTTGTGGCCGCTCAGAACGGTCCTTCGCGACCCGGAACTGACTTTTTCCCTTTGACTTGCGATTATCGTGAACGATCCGCAGCCGCTGGCAAGTTTCCTGGTGGTTTCATCAAGCGCGAAGGCCGACCGACTCAGAAAGAAATTCTGACCAGCCGATTGACCGACCGACCCATTCGACCCCTCTTTCCTGATGGGTATATCGAAGAAGTCCAGGTGATGTCGAACGTCCTTTCGGTCGATTCCGAGAACGATCCCGACGTTCTGTCGATCATTGGAGCCAGCGCCGCCCTCAGCATCGCTCCTGTACCGTTTAACGGCCCGATCGCGGCTGTTCGCGTCGGATTAATCGGCGAAGAGTTTATTCTGATGCCGACCCGAACCCAGGTCGAAGAAAGCCGTTTGGATCTGATCGTTGCCGGAAGCAAACACTCGGTCCTGATGATCGAGGGGTTTGCTCAACAATTGCCAGAAGAGCAAATGGCCGACGCGATCATGTTCGCACAACGTGCCATCGTCGAACTGTGTGAACTGCAGGAAGAACTGAAACAAAAGGTCGGTCGCCCGCCGTTCGTCGCTCCGGTTGTCCCGGTCAATCCATTCGACGCAGAGCTGCGAGAAAAGGCCTATAGCCGACTGCGAGATGCGAAAATTGGCAGCGTTAAAGCCGATCGACGTGGTGCGACGAAGGAACTCAAAGAAGAACTGTTCACGTCGTATTTTCCAAATGGTGCAGACGCAACCGCCGCAGGTTGGACAAAGGACCAGTTCGGTGCGGCCTTCGAAGGACTTCAGCACCGTGTCGTGCGTGATCTGATCCTCGAAAACAAGCGTCTTGATGGGCGAACGCCACAAGACTTGCGTGCCGTTTCTTGCGAAGTCAACGTATTGCCGATTGTTCACGGTTCCGCCGTGTTCACGCGTGGTGAAACTCAATCACTCGCCACGATTACCCTCGGAACAATCCGTGACGCTCAACGAGTTGAAGGATTGTTTGACGAAGTCCAGAAGCGGTTCATGCTGGACTACAACTTCCCGTCTTACTCCGTCGGTGAGTGCCGCCCAATTCGCGGCCCTGGACGACGTGAAATCGGACACGGTGCTCTCGCAGAGCGATCCGTTTATTCGGTCATCCCGTCGGAAGAAAAGTTCCCCTATACGATCCGAATCATTTCGGACATTATGGAATCGAACGGAAGCAGTTCGATGGCGTCGGTCTGTAGTGCGACCCTCTCGCTGATGGATGCAGGCGTACCGATCACTCAACCGGTCGCCGGGATTTCCATCGGGCTGGTTAAAGAAAAAGACCGTTATGTTCTGTTAACCGATATCATGGGTGATGAAGATCACCATGGTGACATGGACTTCAAAGTGGCCGGAACCCAAAAAGGGGTCACCGGGATTCAGCTCGACCTCAAGATCGACGGAATCAACGAAGAAATCATTCGAGCCACACTCGAACAGGCTCGGAAAGCCCGAATCGAACTGTTAAAGACGATGCTCACGTCAATTCGACGGCCTCGTGCAGCAATCTCGGTCAACGCACCGCGATTGCTGCGAACGAAGATTGATCCCGCAAAGATTGGTCTCTTGATCGGCCCCGGCGGAAAGACCATTCGCGCCATCCAGGAAGAAACCGGCGCGACAATTGATATCGCCGATGATGGAACCGTGATGATCGCCTGTTCGAAGAGCGAAGGTGCCGAAGACGCATTGGCTCGCGTCGAAGCGATGACCGAAGAAATCAAGGTTGGCCGAATCTACAACGGGACCGTCAGCTCCGTGAAAGACTTCGGTGCCTTTATCGAAATCGCACCCGGAAAAGACGGCCTGTGCCATATCAGCGAACTCTCAACGGGATACGTCAAATCGGTCGACGAAATCTGTAAGGCCGGGGACAAGCTGCAGGTTAAGGTTATCGCCATCGATGACCAGAACCGAGTCAAACTGTCACGCAAGGCTGTATTGGCTGAACAAGCCGAGGCTGAAGCCGAGGGTGCTCCTACGGCAGACTCGGATAGCGACGCCGAAGACGCAATTGACTGATGAAAACTCGCAGCCACTGCTCCGATATTTTTGTCAGAGCAGTGGCTTTTGCGTTTGAAAATCCCCCTCGGGGTATGTAACGGAATCCAGCAAGCAGTGGGGGCCTTCCAGTCTCACTACCTTTTGTGGCGCTGGCTTCCTGCCACTTTGGTAGCAGAGGTTACCGCTCTCAGCGCATCGTTAACTTAAGCGGCTTTCAGCCGCTGCCACGGTGAGTGGCTTGCCATTCTCAATTTACAAAACTGACAAACACGGGGCGTGTTCGTGCCGATTTGAGGCGTGCGATGGACCCGAAACAGCAACCACAAAGTGACCATCATACACTGGCGCGTGACCACGAGCGGTTGCAGTCCCAGTACGCTGAGATCGCATCTCTGGCCGGTGGACTGGCCCACGAGATACGTAACCCGCTATCAACAATTGCGCTGAATCTCGATCTGCTGCTGGAAGATCTGGCCGTCGGCGATTCCCCGCGTGAACGCCGAATGCTTCAAAAGGTGACCGCGGTTCGCAAGCAATGCGTCAACCTGGAACGATTGCTGAATGACTTTCTACAGTTCGCCCGCGTCGGCACGCTCGAACAGAAACCCGCGGATCTGAATGTACTCGTTAAAGAGTTTATCGACTTCTATCAGCCTCAAGCCAAGGAGCAAGGAATAGAAATCAGCCCGCACCTGGCGGCGAACCTGCCTCTTGTGAATATCGATTTTCGATTGTTTTTGCAGGTATTAACGAACCTTTCGAGGAATGCGCAGCAGGCGATGCCGCGCGGCGGTGTTCTCGAACTTCAGACATACACTCGCGACGACCAAGTCATGCTCGACATTATCGATACCGGCGAAGGGATGACTGCGGAAACGCAAGCCCGAATGTTTGACACATTTTTTTCCACCAAACAGGACGGTAGTGGCCTTGGATTGCCAACGGTCCGCAAAATCGTCGAAGTTCACGGAGGTACGATTCACTGCGACAGCGAACCCGGCCGTGGCACACGCTTTAGCATCCAGCTTCCGATTGCGGTGAATTCGAAGCGATAAGCCCCCTTGAAGTCAGCCATTCGACCGGTTTTTAAGAATCCGACTTGATCTGTAGGCCCCAAACTCGCTGGAATGTTTTCATCCAGTTGGAGAAAGCATGGCCATTTGAGGAAAGGGAATTTTGACGGCAATCCGTTCAAATCCGTCTTCTTTTGAGTCATCCCCAGCCGCCAACAGAACTCGAAAGACAGGGTTCCGTCCCTGCCAGCTTAAAAAATGCCATTTCCCGGGTACCAATTGTAAGATTGAGACCCAATAGCGATGAAATCGGCATTCTTGGCATTGGCGTTGCGTGGTACTGAATTCACGTCGTGAACAGGAAATGTCGGCGAGAATTTGCAGCTTCGGTTAAACTCTGAACGGGTTTCCGAGTTTTAGTTTCGTCTTGAAATGGAGTTCGATCATGCGCAGGTTTTTGATTCCGTTATTTGTCCTTGCCTTGGGAATGACTCAATCGCTGTTTGCGAACAGTCCTGGTGAGACGATTGTTGAATCTGAGCAAGTCTTAAGTGAATTAATGGCCATTCCCGGGAAGCAGATTCCCCATCGGTTGTTAGAAGAGGCGCAAGGTATCGCCATCGTCCCCAACGTCATCAAGATTGGATTCGTTGCCGGAGCCCGGCGAGGCCATGGGTTAGTGATGGTCAAAGACCATGACGGCGAATGGAGTCTGCCGCAATTTGTCACTCTCACCGGGGGAAGCGTCGGCTGGCAAGCGGGAATCCAGGGAACCGATGTTGTTCTCGTCTTTACCACCCGCAAGAGTGTTGAAGGACTTTTAAAAGGAAAGTTCACCGTCGGGGTCGATGCATCAGTATCAGCCGGTCCGGTCGGACGGGAAGCAGCAGCCGGAACAGATGCGACTCTGAGATCAGAGATTCTGTCATACTCCCGCAGCCGCGGGCTATTTGTCGGTGTTTCGCTCGACGGGACTGCTCTCGAAATCGACCACGATGCACACGCCTTTTACTACGGGACCCCATCGGGTGCGTTGCCGAAGCGAGTTCCTGGTGCCGCAGCGGAACTTCGCCATTTTCTGGCAGAGTTAACCCCGAAACATACCACAACCGTTGCGACGGAAGAACGACCGGCACCTGTCGTTTCTCCACGGCTCATCGAAGCCCTCAGAAGATCATTGGTGAGAAACTCTGACCAATTGCAAACGATACTCAGCCCTGAATGGAAACCCTATCTCGCATTGCCGAAAGAAATTGACGAGCCAGGTCATTACCCGTCGGCAGAATCTCTGACACTCGTGCTGAGTCGGTTCACACACATCAACAGTTCGCCCGACTATCGACGCCTCGCTCAACGCCCCGAATTTCAAAACACTTACGAACAATTACGGGAATATGAACATGCTGTCACGTCGTCACGACCCGTCCTGCAACTGCCCCCTCCTCCGAAGCATTCGCAAAAGGACTAGAATTTCGCCTTTGTAGAAACTGATAAAAAAGGGGCTGCTCGATATCGAGCGGCCCCTTTCGTTACTCATCTCTGAAATGCTCATTCCATCTTCGTGAGCGTTTTGCGCAAAACTCTGATTGAACCCAGCGATTGGTCGCCCCTTCAGGTTACGCGATGGCCATGCATTTGGAATTCTGACGTCGCTTTCGAATGGCTGATGTGATCAATCCGACCGCCCCAATTCCAAACGCGACGATGCTCGATGGTTCTGAAACAACCCCCGCCGTGCTGGAAGAAGTAAGCACGGAGGCAACGTTGGTGAACACGAAATCTTCATCGTTATAATTCTTGTCACCACCACCACGAAGATCCTCGAAACTTACAAATGTTCCGTCAGGGATGTTGTTACCAAGACTTCCCGTATAGGCCGTCGAATAAACATGATTCAAACCAGGACTACCGTTGTCATAGGCGGAATTCATTGATGGGTCAGAATAAACAATCAGCCCACCTAGCGTGTTATTCTTCATTTCGAAGACCAACGTATCCCCCTTGGTCACGTGGCCTAAGTCAAAAGCCAGACCGAGTGCAGACGTATGATCGTCCAGCCCAAATCCAGACGAACTTTGTACGCCGTTAATCAGCATGCCGAGTTGGTTGTCAAAGGAGGCTGTAGAACCCGCAAAATAGGCGATCACGTCCCCCGTGTTGTTCGCCGTAAATGTATAGGTTGTCGAGTTCAATGTCCCAGGATTCGGGTACGGTATCGTACCAGCAACCGCGTATTGGGTACTCGCAGCCAATAGCGTCAATAATGACAAGCCAAAGCCACAGATCTTAATCACACACTTTACCGACATTTGCACATCTTTCATTTCAGGGAAAAACACTTGATCCTATGGAATCGCAAGCGGCACAACGCCGATGCACGTCCGCAATGGATTTGACTGCGAACTTACTTCCCAAGAATTTTTTCGCGACTGACGTCAGCGAAATACCATTGGGAATCACCCACACCTGACGGACCGTAAACCATGACCTTCAGTGAAGGCCGATCCGATCTTTTTGAAGAGATCTGTGGGAGTCTTTTGAAAACATAACGCAACCGTCGTTCCACAAGACGCAAAAACTTAAATCATCGAGCCCCACGAGTGGACCAAACCCCGTCGCTAACGCCTGCAAGGCGCAATCTGTCATCGACGGATTTCGCGTTATTTTGATCAACCACAAAGCAACGTGCTCTTAGAAGCTGAAAAATCAATGCTCGCCAAGCTGATTGGGATCACCCGTCGGAAACGCTTTCTCCGGGCTCCGAACGTCGGCAGGGAAACCCCTATGGAGCCACCACGAAGCTCGGAACGAACACCAAGAACGGCATTTTTTATTGCCACCTCGCTTCACGGCAGCACTTTGTATCGCCACTCCGCATGCAGCCACCGGCGCAAAGACGGTATTTCTTACAATAAACAGCCCAAAACCAAGCCGGTTTCTTCGTTTTCATGCATTGGCCTACCTTTTGCATTGAATTGATCCAGTCTTACCCCCCAAACCGTCAAACATGCGACGAGCACAAGTAATGTCCAATACACGATTCAACAGCCGACCAATGAAGCAAGAGACCACCACATCACAGCCATGTGAGATTCGTGAAATCCGCCCATCACTCGCTGCAACCTCTCGCGTTAACACCGCAACCGAATGCCGACACGACCTTGAAACGTCTCGAAAGAGCGTTAGCCGGGATTGTCGGGCTGAAGCCGACCTTATTCGCAATCTTCCAGATTCCGTTTTGAGCAACTCGGCTGCAATGGCAGAAGACAACGCCACGAAAGTTCGTCAACGTGTCTTGGTAATCACCTCAACCTATCCGAAGCACGCGGCTGACGATGCAGTTCAGTGGATGCGGGAAATCCATCAACAAATGTCCGAACGCGGGCACCAGATTACCGTCCTGGCTCCATCTCACAAAGGCCTGCAATCACACACACTGGACGGTATCGAAGTTCGCCGATTTCGATATGCACCAGCATCGATTGAACGGCTGACCCACGAAGAAGGGACGGCATATCAGATTCGCAACAGCGTTATGCAATTGCTCGCCATCCCTTACATCATCTTCGGGTGCCTTGCTGCGGCCTGGCTGGTTCTCACTCGCAAGTTTGACGTCGTGCACGTCCACTCTGCTTATCCGAACGGTTTACTGGGCCAGGTTGCCCGATTCTTCAGTGGTGCGTCGCTCGTCGTCATGTCACACGGCACCGAGCTCCAATCCGCTCGCCGAAAGAAATGGGCCGGCCCGCTCCTGAAACAAACTCTTCGGGCGGCTGACCTACTGATGTCCGACAGCTCTGACACCGCTCGCATGGTCACAAAATTGAGCCAGCGCAAATGCCATATCCTACCCTACGCAACAACTACTTCCGCTGCAAACTTCAATCCACCCAAGAATAAAGTGGCTCAAGTGCTGTTCTCCGGGCAACTCACTGAATGCAAGGGGCTAGAGTATCTGCTGCGAGCCGTTCCCCGAATCCTGGAAAAACATCCTGCTCAATTCATCATCGCCGGAAACGGCGACCAACGATCGAAGCTCGAGAAATTGAGTCAGAAACTTGGGCTTGGCAAGTCGGTCAAATTCCTCGGACTTGTGAGCGATGCACAACTCGGTGACGAGCTTGCCCATTGCGACATCTGGGTTAATCCAGCAATCGTGAACAGTCAGGGCGATGCCGAAGGACTTTGTCAGGGTGTCATAGACGCATACAATTATTCTAAGCCTGTGGTAGCCGGAAACGTCGGCGGAAACTGCGACTCCGTCATCGACGGAGTCACAGGTCGACTTGTCCCAGAGAAAGACTCAGTCGCATTGGCCGACGCCATCTGCGAACTGCTTGCTGACCCGGCGAAACGACAACGCATGGGACGAAGTGGCTTTTCCTTTGCCCAAAAGTCATTTTCCAGGAATCGAATCGTCACAGATTTGGAATCATTGTATCGTGAGATGACTCGCGAATCCGTGCCTGTACCCAGCTTGCTCGATGCAAAGAAGGCGTTCCAGTCCCTGCACGGGCTACCGTGTGATTTTAAGAGAGCTGGCAACATGACGCCCTACAAGTCATGCGTTAGCGCTACCCTCTCGTGAATGTTATTTCTGAATAACAATAATCCATGGACGATATCGACAGCGAGCACGTTCGGGAAACCATTGCGTCCGTCATTTGACGGCCAGACAAAAGGTAGGCGTTAACGATCCAGATCGCTAACCCCTTCTTCCCGCGCTGACAAGTTTTACCAGCTCAATGCCTGGTACATTCGCACCCGACCCTGTCCGACGTTCGCTGTTTCCTCGCAATGAACCAGTTTTCGACCTGATGAGCTTCGCATTAATCAAAAATGTCGAAGTCATCACTCAGATGTCGCTGGCGACTCCAGCGACCGTAACCCATCAGGGTTCATATTGTCCATTATTTATTGTTTATTGGTCATACTACCTATAATACAGCTAACAGATACGAACTTGTCGGCCACTTCTTTTGTTAATGACGATGGTGTGCCGCTTACGTTCCTGAAAGCATAATCCTTATTTCATCGAATAAGAGAGGGTTTGCAGGTTGAGTACTCTTCTTGGTGACGATAGTCATTTATCGCAGCACGACGATTTGCAAAACGCAGAGGACAGCCAATCCGAAATCGATACCGTAGAACATTTTGTTCATCAGAAAGATCGCTCGACAAGTCGACCAACGAAACATTCGGCACGACTGGACGGCGAGTTCGATCCTGAAGAACTGATATTCCTGGAATCATCGTTTCCCGAACTAACGGACTTTCAATTTGTCGGTAGCGGGGGATTTGGAACAGTCTTTTCTGCCAGCCAGGTACACATGAATCGCCGCGTGGCGGTGAAGCTCGCGTATGCGCAACTCGCGTTGAACAAGGATTTTGTCCAGCGATTTCAACAACAGTCACGTGTTCAAGCATATGTCATGCATCCGAATATCGTCACCATTTTTGATGCCGGCATCCGGAATGGACGCCCCTATCTCATTATGGAATACGTACCGAACGGAACGTTACGAAAGCGACTTTTACTTCGAACGCTTTCGTGCCGCGAGGCGCTGTCAATGTTACAACAGGTTTGTAATGCGATGGACTGTGCTCATCGCGCAAATCTAATCCACGGGGATATCAAGCCCGAGAATATCTTGATCGACCAGTACGGCCAGGTAAAAGTGTCGGATTTTGGTTTGGCGAGAATTGTGGGAGATTTGGGGGCCAGGGTTCACGGATTCCGAAACGATTATGCAGGCGCAACAGCCAGTTACAAGGCACCGGAACTGCGTAGCCGACCTTGGATCACTGATTCTCGTGCAGATCTCTATTCAGCGATTGTTATCTTTTACGAAGCGATGATGGACGAATTGCCGCGCGGTGCGTTTGAAGCCCCCTCATCCACAATACGAATGGTCCGTCCGCTTCGTAAGCAAGTGGACACGCTCGTTTTTCGGGGCCTCCACGTAAATCCGAATCGTCGATTTCAGACAGCACTCGAATTGACGAATAGCATTTTGGCTATCATGGAGGATTCTCGAATCACGCAACGAGTCTCGTTGAAACGGCGTTTCAATAAAGAGGAACGCGCGAAGGTCTGGTTGATTGCAGGTTTTCTCCTGATGTCTCTGCAGGTCGCAGTCGTCGGATTTTTTTATCTTCGAAGCTCTCGAAAGCTGGACAGTCAACGAGCGTTTACCGCCCAGGCACTGCTCACAGCCAAGCAAAAGGAAGGTGCACTTGTCGCGGTCGAGACAGAACTCAAAAAAAACAATGACAAACAAAAGCAACGAATGTCGCTCGTTGACCCAAATGAGGTTAACGCCATTGTTCAATTTTCCGATCGAGGAGCCTGCTGGCTGAACAGCGATTTTGCGGAAAAGGATCTTTCGCGGTATGAGCGTCTGATGATTAACCAAATTCTGTCCGAAATGCATGAGGCATACCTTCGCATCGAATTAGCCAACACGACGCAAGATGTTCGATCGGACGAGACGATCGTGTCGACCGTCCGATTGAACTATGACCAACTGAATGAACTGGAAGGGCGATTATGGACCAGGATTGACGCTATCGTCTCAGTCGCAAAACAGAAATTCTTACGTGACACACTTCCCCTTTATGTCGACTGTAACACGCTCGTCACGGAAATGCCGGGTAAGCTCGACTCGAAAAGTATCGAGTTTGGCAGGCTGATTACGACCGATCCCGGTATGAATCTTGACAGTCTCAACAAGTCCCACTCACGATCTGCCAGGCGACTTTTTCCAAGTAAGCTAAGGTATCCGCAATTGTTCGGATGGAGCGCCGAAGACCTCCCCATTCGCATTACCATCAGGCGGAATGGGATGTGGTTTGCCTGGAGTATTGAACAATCGGACCACAAAACGTTGCCCAGCAATGGAAGTCGGCGACAACCGACGGAAACGTTTCGTATCGTTGATAAAGGGGAATCGCCAACAATCCCCTCAGGCCTTCGCCGATTCTGGTGGGATCCGGCAATGGGGACCGGCAAGCCGTTAACAGAAATCAATGAGAAACTTGAGCCGGACGTCGGCAACCTCGGTTCACCAGATTCGACGAACGCAACCGGTCACTGACACCATCGGCAAAAAAGGTTTGTTGGATTGACACATTTCGGTGGGATGTGTCGCGCCAATTAAGTGGACTCATGCGGCGCACTCTGATGCGGTCATCATCCATGAAAGTCCCTCCCCCGTTTTTTACACCTGTTTAACAGGAGTCATTCCGCCTCATCGTGAATGTTTCTCTGAAAACGGCTTGATAATCACTTACCTCCCTCTTAGCCATCAAACGTTTGCTAGCGTCAAATCGCTTTTGCACAAAGGATTATAAACATGTATCGCGAATTGTATTCAACAGTGCGTTCCATCTTCGTCAAGATTGGATCACGCTTCGTCAGATTGGCGACAGTCTCCTTGTCGTTGTTTGCTGCACGATCGTCTCATGAATGGCACCGGCGATCTGCTGGCGTCACTTCCCAAGAGTTACGATGGTAATCCCACCGAAGAATTTTTCGGGAAAGATGCTGGAGAAAAATTCGCATTCATCAATTTTTACGCGATGACGAACGAAGATGAATTTAACAAGATCGTTCTCACCAATACTCATGGTGGAGGGACCGTTTTCGAAAGTGACAATCACACGTTTAGTGAGACGTTACAGGCACCCGCGTCAGGTGGAACTCCGTTGGATAACAACTCAACTGATGACAACTCAAAGGATAACAACGGAACTGCTACTAACTCGACGGATGGCACCTCGTCTTTGAACCAGCCATCCTCTAATTCGCCGGTTGCGGTTCCTGAACCATCGACGTTAGCCCTGCTCGGACTTGGCGGACTCAGCTTTCTGATCAACTCGTTTCGACGTCGACGAAAGATGGCAAAGTAAGGTTTGTCGCCGTTTTCTGTGGGTAACCTATAACACTGTGGAAGAGTAAGGGACGCAGCTCAGGTTCGCAAAAGGGGGGATCGATTTTGAGCGACTTTTAGAATAAATGCAACCCGTGGCCTCTTGGATAGACTTGGAACGATGTTGTGCGGACGTAGTACACACGGAAAGTCCTGAAGTAACGTGCTCGAAGTTCAGCCGCAGTTCCCCGTGACGACGCACTCGTTTGCAGATTTCTTGCGTCGTTTCCGAATGGCTGATGTCATCAATCCGATCGCGCCTAGTCCAAACACGACGACGCTCGATGGTTCTGCGACGATCCCAGCGGTGGTTGAAGTCGAAAGAACCGAGGCAACGTTTGTGAATACGAAAGTTTCGTCGTTGTAATTCTTGTCGCCCCCACCACGAAGATCTTCGAAACCGACATATGTTCCGTCAGGAATGTTATTACCAAGACTTCCGGTATATGCGGTCGAATAAATATGATTCAGCCCTGGCCCACCGTTATCATAGGCCGAGTTCATTGACGGGTCGGAATAAACAATCAGACCTCCAACTGTGTTATTTTTCATGTCGAACACCAATGTATCTCCCTTCGTCACGTGGCCGAGATCAAATGCCAATCCGAGTGCGGACGTATGATTATCCAGCCCAAATCCGGATGAACTTTGCACACCATTAATCAGCATGCCGAGCTGATTGTCGTACGAGGCCGTAGAACCAGCAAAATACGCGATCACATCGCCCGTATTATTAGCGGTAAACGTATAAGTTGTTGGATTCAACGTCCCGGCGTTCGGGTACGGAATCGAACCAGCAACCGCACATTGAATACTTGCCGCTAACAGCGTCAAGACTGACAAACCAAAACGGAAGGCGTTGAAAGTAAACTTTACCGACATGAGATCATCTTTCATTTCAGGGAAACAACATTAATCCTAGGGATAAGCAAGCAGCACATCGCCACTTCACGTCCGTAATGGATTTGACATTGACTCTTTTCCCAAGAATTCTTTCGCGACTGAGATCAGCGAAATACCGTTGGGAATCACCCACGTCTGGCGGACAGAAACCGTTGACCTTCAGTGAAGGCCAATCCATCCTTTTTGAAGAGATCTGTGGGGGTCATGTCACCAGACAACGCAACCGTCGTTCCACAAAATGCAAAACTCAAACCACCACCTTTGCGAGTGGACCAAATCCGATAATGGAAGCCTATACCGCGAAATCTTTTATCAACGGGTTTCTCGCTGCTTTGCAGGACCAGGAGATATCCAGCCTGCCCCGTTCACAGCCGAAGAATCGATGGCTCGCCAAGCTTGATGAGACCACCACAACAACCCTTTTCCCGGCCTCCGAACTTCGAGGAAGGAAATCTCGCGGACTCCGGCGAATAGCTCAGAACCCAGGGCATCTAACAATACTTTTTACAACCATCCGTCCTGACAAAGCAGTATTTACGGCCACCCCACCGCCGCAACGCACACAATAACAGTAAATATTACATTAATCACCCTTAAAACATGCTCGTTTTTTCATTTCGATGCATTGGCCTTTCTTTTGCGGTACGTGGTTTCAGTCATTCCCCCAAACCTTAAAAATAAATGCGAAGAAAAGAAGAAATGTCCACAACCCGATTCGACAGCCGACCACGGAAGAGAAAAGCCAACAGCTCACTGCAATGCGAGCTTCTTGAAATCCGTCAGTTGTTAACGGCAACCCCCGTCGCGGCTGCTCCGGTCACCGCCACGCCAACCATCGCATGGCAGTCAACCGCACCACAAGCTTTGCTAGGTGACACGTTTCAGGTCGGATTGACGTTCAGCAACTCTGGCGGCACCGGTTACGGACCTTATGTTGACGTTGTCGTTCCTCACGGGAAGACAGCCGACCAGGGAATCACTTATGTCGCTGGAAGTGCTCGTTTGCTCGATACATCACTCAAGGAAACCGTAGTCCAGTTTGACACCAATGGAAATGCGGTTCATCCATTCGCCGTCGACGGCAGCGGCAACCCGATTACGGTGAAGGGGAATCCAGGCGATCAACTCGTCGTTCTTCAGATGCCCTTTGGTAGTTTCGTGACGACCCAACCGTCGTTGCAGATTACAATTCAGTGCAGCATGGGTCAGCACGCGACTGTTGGCACGCCTCTCTCGCTGGTCGCGACCAGTGGTTTCCGGTACGGCAACGACCCGCTCGACAATCCGAAGACAGACGCTCCAATTCGTGGAGCCTCGTCAACTTTGGCTGTAACGCCAGCCTTGGTTGCAACAAAAATAACTTATCTCGGCCCCGAGAACGAAACCGCCACGGGAGCAAACTTCATTCGAAGCTACCGTGTCGATGTCGTCGTCGCGGCGGGCGCCACGATCAACCAGGTCACCCTGGACAACGTGCTCGATAACAACGAAGTCTTCGTTGGAATGCGGAATGTCTCCTGGAAGCCGAATTCTTACACAGTGCTTTCAACCCCTGTGACAGGCGTTCCCTCTTCAAACTCGCATCTGACGCTGCAATTGGGACCGATGACCGGCGCGCAGATTGATGGAAGCTACATTCTTGATTTCTACGTTCCGAATTTGAATGCAAATAATCAACTGGTGGCAGATCCGATTCTTGGCGCCGATGCGAAGTCTGTTTTCTCGGTTCAGGCAACAGGCTCGTGGGTCGTCACACCCGCAACCACAACGACTGCTGCGGTCGTAAGCACCTTCACATCCACCGCGACTCATACCCTTGCCGATCAAAATATTGCAGTCCAGCAGTCTTATCGAGTCGTCTCCGATGCGAATGCCAGCGGCCTGGGTCCCGGCGACGTTCTCGAATACCAGATCAATTTTCAGGTCTCTGATTACGCCTGGATTCAAGATCTGTTGCTGACGACGTCCGTCCCCAATGGGCAAAAACTGCTGACCAGCACTCCGGTCACGTTTACCGTTTCCGGCGTGAAGGGTTATGCCGATGGATCGTTCACGAACAGCGATCTTGGCCTCAGCCTTGCAACGCCGGGTAAAACGACGGGTCAGCTCGACTACCAATTCAATGTTTCCAGCCAGCTTCAAGCGTTGGGGCTCGACGGAATCCTGCGAGGGGGTGCGACGGGCGGTTCGACTGGCCGCGCTGTGACCGGCACGATCACCTATCGGACCGTAGTGCTGTCGAAGTTTGAAGACAGCGTTCCGTCAGGTGACATGTCGATCAGCGAAGGTGACGCGTTTGCAAGCCGTGTTCTGGCGACCGGAACAACTGTCGATCCCAGTACTCAATTGCCCACTGGTAACCACGCTTACAATGGCAGCGGTTCCGCTCAGCAAATGGCGACCGGAGCGTTGTCAACAACCGTTTATGCGATCAATGGCCAGCCCGCCGTTCCGGGTGCTCCGGTCAAAGCGGGTGACCTTGTGACCTATGAAGTCACGCGTCAAGTGATCGGCAGCAACATTGAAAATCTGACCGTAAGCGATTTCCTGCCGCTCCCGATTTACCAGGTAGCAAATCTTACGTGGCAAGGGACGAACCAGGCGAATACCGCAGGTTCGATTCGAGTCGGGCCGAACGACACGTTTAACTCGCAGTTCAATATTACGCCGAAGCTTTCCATCGACAAAGCTTCGAACAGCGTGACGCTCGCTTATGGCAATGTCAGTTCGCCAGCCGACAAAACGACGACACTCGACCTTCTGATTACGGTGGCTGTTCAGGATCAGCCGTTCGCTGACGGAATGTGGTTGACAAGTGTCGCTCAATCCACGCAAGGGTCTGCGAACAACACGACCTTCTCGCAGACAGCGACGACAAACGTCGAGTACACACGGCCTGTGCTGTCGATTTTGAAATCGGCCGTCAGCAGTAATGATCCGAATGCCGTTTTCACGGGGCCTGTCAACGACGCAAACATCAGTTCAATCGGTGCCGGAGACACCGTCCGGTTTCAGATTTACGTCAATAACACGGGGCTCAGCATCGGCGGTGCTTACAACGTGTTAGTGAAGGACGTGATTCCCCAGGGATTCGTGATCCCAGCCGCAGGGCTGGGGATGACGGTCACAGATGGCAGCGGGAAAGCCCTTCGCTATTCGCTGGTGAATGCCGCAAACCCCAATTCTCTGCTCGATAGCGGAATCCAGTTGAGCGACGCCTTGTCGGGTGGCAAAGCCACGGATGGAAGTAACATCTGTGTGATTCAGTATACCTTACAGGCTTCACAAGTTGTTCACTCGGGTGTCGTCAGTAATTCCAACGCACAGCTCGTCGTGTATACCGCATTGCCTCATGGTAATAACTACGTCACGGCGACGATGACCGACGGTGCGTCAGAAACGATTGCATCACCGACTGTTCAGCATACTCTCACAAGCGTGGATCAACCGAACACCACCATGACTCAGGTCGTGATCGGCGAAACGGCAACCTATAAAGTTCTGGTTACGATCCCGAAAGTGACGATGAACAACGCAGTCCTGGAAATTGATGCACCGCGTGGATTGGCAATCAAGAGTGTGACGGGTGTGATGGTTGATAGCTCGCTGGCTCTTGCGACAACAACCCCAAGCCAGATTCTCGCGTCGGCAACGATTTCGAATCTCTCTTCGGCGGATCAGGATGCTGGTCGCGTCCTTCGCCTGCAGGTTGGAAATCTCGTCAATACAAATCGCGATTTTACCCAGACACAAACAATTGAAGTCGACTACACAGCGACCGTCACCAATGACTACACGAACGTTGCTGGAACAAACCTCCGAAGCAATGCGGTCTGGTCGTACGACACGCGAACTGCGACCCAGCTCGCCACGCTCGTCAAGGTTGTTGAACCGAAACTGGTCGTGAACACGACATGGAGCGCTAATAACGTTGACGCCAACGATGCTGTGACGGTAACGATGAATATCGGCCACGCTTCTTCCAGCGGAGCAACTGCCTACGACATCGCGTTTTCTGACTCATTCCCGAATGGAGTGACCTACGTTCCCGGCTCGTTGCATTGGGTCAGTGGAACGGCTCCAGCTCAATTGACCGACAAGACGGGGGTGATTCAGGCCACATTTGGCTCGCTCCCGAAAGGATCAACCGCTGTCCTGCAATACAAGGTGATTGTCAATAACGATGTCCAGGCCGGAATGCCGGTTGATACGACTTCGAAGATTTCCTGGACCAGTCTTGCTGGTACGCCAGGGCAAATTGCCAGCACGAATCCACTGGCTGTCGAACGAACAGGAAACACAAGCGACGTCGGCGGGGCAGCCAACAGCTATCTGATCACGACGGATTCCAACATTACGATTGCACCGGTCAAAGTTGGGATGTCATTAATCTCAACAACTTTGCAGCACGCTGTCGCAAATCAATTGACGATTGGCGAACGGGCCACTTACCAAGTCGTTTTGACGATACCCGAAGGAGTGACTCCGCTCGACCTCAGTATTCCTCAACTGACGAACAATGGGACATTCCTGCCGGAAAGCCTGACGCTGATTTCTGTCGGGAAGAGCCTGATTGCTCCATCGCTTGTTGCTGGTAAAACGCTGTTGGCGTCGAACGGACAGCTTGACTGGAACTTAGGGACGATAACGAATGTTCCAGACAACAAAGTCACGACCGGCGACACAATTGTATTCCAGCTTACCGGATCGATCCCAAACGTCAGTAACAATGTGGCGGGGGCAAACCCGGTTGTGACGGCGAAAGCAAGCTATCCATACGGAGCAGCATCCGCAACGTCACCGATCACTGTTGTCGAACCGCAACTGACAATCGTACAGAACCTCAGTCGAACGAACGTTGACGCCGGTGACGTTCTCAATTCGACTCTGGTCATTTCGCATTCCGCAGGAAACAGTCAAGTTGCGTTCACTCTGGACCTTGGTTCGCTGGTGTCACCAGGATTGACGCTGGTTCCCGGCTCGGTGACGACAAACGTCGGGACAATTGTTTCGGGCAATGGAAAAGCCGACTCGACCCTGGAGATTAATCTGGGTCAATTGACGAGTCTCCAAACGATTCAGGTCCAATACCAGGTGAAGGTCAGCACGAATGCTGTCCCTGGATCGGTCTTGCAGCTTCCTGTGTCTCTCTCATGGAACAGCCTGTCGACTGTTGGCGGTCGTGCTTATACATCACAGTTGTCGACCCCCATCACGATTAATACTAACAGTTTTGCGGGGACCGTGTTTGAGGACGTCAACCACGATGGTATCCAACAACAGGGAACGGACATCTCGCTGTACCAGGTCGCAATTGCACTCCAGGGAGTCGACTATCTGGGAAACACCGTTCAGATGAACACATTGACTGACGCCAGTGGAAATTATCAATTCACCGGCCTTCGTGCAGGCACCTATTCGATTACTGAAACGACGCCTACGAACTGGGTTGACGGTCAGGATTATGCTGGGACTGCGGGAGGCATCGTCTCGCAGAACCGAATTGACGTGACGTTACCAAAGGAAAGTAATGTTGCTGCGACCGGCTATAACTTCACCGAAACCCCGCTCACGTGGATCGATGGCACGGTGTACGTTGATGCAACCCAGGCTGGAAAACTTCAACCGGCCTCGAAGGGAATCGCGAACATTACGATGACGTTGACCGGCACCACAGATCAGGGTGCACCGGTCAATGAAACCATCCAGACAAACGACCGGGGATACTACGTCTTCGATCACCTCGAACCAGGAACCTACTCTGTCGCGGAAGGGGCAACCCCCGGTTACTTCGATGCCTCAAACCAGTTTGGAACCCGAGGGGGCAGCTTGACCGGCAATACATTCAACAACATCACGGCGAAAACAGCACAGCCCGGCCAGAGTTACAACTTTGGAAAGTATGCTCCATCGTCGATTTCTGGACAGGTTTACATCGATAACAATCAGGACAAAACGCTGGATGGGAAAGACGGACTGCTCGCCAACGTTGAAGTCGACCTTTCGGGAACTAATGACCTCGGGCAAACCGTATCGGCAACGGCCTACACCAACACAAAGGGCCAGTACAACTTCGGAAATCTTCGACCCGGTAACTACACGGTGTTAACAGCACCAGTTGACGGGCTCAATTTCGAAGTTGCCAATGTTGGTCGAGACTACGGTGCCTTCTCTCCTGCTGCTGACAACGGCAAGGCAATCGCACTCGGGTTTACTGGAATCCAATTGCATGCCGGAATCGCCGACGTCGGATACAACGTTGGTAACATCGATCCAAACAACGTTGTCACTCTCGCATCGAACTTCGATGACGAAACCGTGATTGCCGGTACAAAGGGAAATGACACATTCACGGTCAACGTCAGCTCGACAACCGCAACCGTCACAGTGAACGGTAACGTTTACAATTTTGACTCCAGTACATCGGAATCGATTCACCTGCTCGGAAACACTGGAAGTGACACGTTGAAGATCTCTTCAAGCGAAAGTAACGACCAAATTGACCTGCATTCGAATTCATCAACCGTGAATGGAACCTGGTTCGAAATTAAGTCTTTTGAAATGGAAAAGACTTCATTCATCGGCACTGGCAACAATGATATTGCTCGGTTTTACGACTCGGCATCAAACGACAAATTCACGGCGAGTCCATTCAACGCCACGATGCAGGGTGCGGGATTCAGCAATTCAGTCCAAGGTGCATTCCGAATTTACGCGTATGAAACGGCCAGCAACGATGTCGCTAATCTGACAGGTGCGAAAGGGCAACTGAACGATTTCAACGTCGAACCCGGCGAAGCCCGAATGTATGACAGTCAGTACTACCTGTTCGAAAGCGGGTTTAGCAATGTGATCGGAAATTCGGTCAGTTCCCAAGACCGAGCCTACTTGTACGGATCAACTGGAAACGATCAACTGAAGAGTGGGCAATTTGTGACCACACTTCAAGGGAGTAATTTCAACTTCACTGCCAACAATTTCTTGTACACGAAAGTTGAACTTGATCAAGGTGGAACCGACAGTGGCCTGCTGATTGGGTCGAACGGAAACGATTCATTCGTGTATACGCCAACCCAATCGACGTTCAACGCAGGAAACAGTCAGATCATTCTGATCGGCTGTGGAAACCTTAATGTCCAGGACGGCTCGGGTACAAACACCGCTACGATTTCCGATAGTAACTACAACGATACGTTTACGGCGACTCCCACAAAAGCGACGTTTGTCAATCAAATCGTGAATCTGACGATGACGGGTATCGGGCAAATCACGGTCAATGCGAACGCCGCAGGCGTTGACCAGGCATTTATCACTGGGGGCGTTGGATCAAACGTGTTCAATGCGTCCCCTTCAACCTGGTCGCTCGGGGGAACAGGGTATTCATGGAGCGGAACCGGATTCACGCAAGTCACCGCTTACGGAGGTGCATCCGATGTCGCTAATTTAACAGATTCGAAATTCAACGACTCGTTGTTGCTCTCGTCCAAGAAGGCAACAATGAGCGGTCAGCAGTATTCGAATTCGGCAGTTGGCTTCGGGACCGTCAATGCAACATCAGTGGGCGGAAACGCCAACGTGACGTTTGTGGACGACACAACGAACGCCACGATCAACATTACGAACACCGCAGCAATCTTCTTCGGCAACGGGTTCAACGATAACGTGATCGGGTTTAGTCATTACGATGCGTTCTTCCAGAACCTGCTGGGTAAGGACAATGTTCAGATCCAGGCAAACGCTCAATACGTGTTGTCGCCGGTGACCTCTGACAAAGGAAAATACAAGCTGAGTATCGGAGTCTCTTCGACAGCTCCTGCGATGAACCTGAATTCGACTGTCGATAAGCTGAAGGTAACGAACTGACGAAAATGCTCGCGCCGCATCGGTCATCTTGCCCCTGAGCGGACCGTGATGTTCTTCGATTTATACGAGAGCGATGTCTGAACAACATTGATCAGGCATCGCTCTCTTTCTCGAAAAGGTTGTTCCAAAGCCCAATGACTGACATACCGAAGAGGCAAGGCAAGACGGGAACATCGCATTTTCAACCGATCTGAATGAGAGTGGAGACATCAGACCTTTCAGAAAGCGATCACGCAAAGCCGTAGATTGTGCGGCAACCGCTGATGAAAGGACTTTTTACACTGTATTTTATCACCAACCAGGTCGCATTAAACTATTTTTTACAGCCACGCTTAACGCAAAACCCTAGAAAGCTGTAAATATTGCAGCAAAAAGTCTGTTTTGTATTCAGTTATTGAATGGCACGCGACTCGCGATAGTAGGGAACATCGACAGTACAAGCCGCCAACAATTCTTACTAATACGAAACGGAGCCTTAAAATGATCCACACCACCACAACCCGACGCCCCCATCAACCACGACACGCTGACGCAGGCCAACTTGCTGACGAAATCGTGTCATTCGACGAAACTCAGCCAGCACTGAGCTTTGTGATTCCGCTGATGAACGAGGAAGCGACC
>CAIVEI010000111.1 GCA_903904835.1 uncultured Schlesneria sp.
GCCCAGATCTTGAGTCGACTGTTACCTCGACCACCGACATGAAATCGGTCTCCGACCGATTCAAGACGCGTTGTTCAACGCATTTTTAGGTCGCGTGCCAGGGTGCGGAAAATGGGTTTAACCGCGACTCGAAGAGAAGCGGGAGCGGCGGAATTGACCTCAGTCGAGGCGTCATTTCTCTTTGGGGCAGTGCGAAAAGTCGGGGATGCGGCAACGCTCAAAGAGATCGGCTGGACACTGCGCCGCTGGCTACGGGTTAAACGATGGATCGGTCGCTTCTCGTTCGCGCTTCTTCCCTTCCTGGTAAAACTTTTCCATCTCGACGAGTGTTGCAGAACGTATATCTCGGCCGAGGTCTTTCAGGCGTTTTTCGATGTATTCCACTCGACGCTGAAACTTGGCGTTACTGGCGCGCAACGCTTCTTCGGGATTGATGTGCCAGCGTCGTGCTATGTTGGCCAACACAAAAAGGACATCACCGAGTTCGGATTCGATTCGTTCTTGACGCTTGGCATCGAATGGCTCAGGATCGGGTTCGACGGCGGCGTCGACAGAGGCGGCGACTTGAGGAATCTCGCCATTCGGGAAAAGCTCCTGAGCGAGTTCGCCAATCTCTTCCCTCAGTTTATCGAACAACATTGCCCGTGAGGGAAAATCATAGCCGACACGGGCTGCCTTTTTCGAAAGTCGCGCGGCCCTGGCGAGGGCAGGAAGAGCGACTGGCAGTCCGTCGAAGATCGATTCCCGGCTTTTTTCTTCCTGCTTGATACGGTCCCAATTCCGACTGACGTCGCTGGTTGAGCTTACCGAAGATTCACCGAAGACATGCGGATGTCTTCGAATCATCTTACGATTCAAGCCTTTGACCACATCAGTCAGATTGAAGCGTCCCTCGTCCGCTGCGATCTGACTGTCGAGCAGAACCTGCAGCAGGACGTCACCTAATTCCTCAACGATCGCTTCGTCATCCCCCGAATCGATCGCGTCGAGCAATTCATAGGTCTCTTCAAGCGTATAAGGCTTGATGGACTCGAGCGTCTGTTCGCGGTCCCAGGGACAACCAGACGGGGATCTCAGCTTTGCAATGATTTCGCAAAGCTCCTGAAAGACAGGCCCCAGATCCTTGTGATCAGGGGGAGTTCCCGGTTCCGGCGCAATCCCTGACGTCTGATTCTCAGGAGTCTCGGGCATGGTCATCAGGACTCGGAAACGATCTTGGCAATATCAACAAACTCATTTTTCAAGGCTTTATAGAGTTTGCCAAACATCGGATAGGACTTCGTATAAATCCGCTTTGCTTCCGCCTGAGGATCGGTGCTGGCAACCACTTTAACAGCGGCGGTACATGCTTCAACGACCGATTTATATTTACCTGTCCCGGATGCGGCAAGCAATGCAGCGCCATAGGCAGGGCCTTCTTCGGTATTGATCAAGCTGACGCGACGACCATAGACGTCGGCTTGCATCTGTCGCCAGAAATCGCTTCGGGCACCACCACCGGACAAGCGAATTTCACGGATCGGAATGTTCATCGAATTGATGACTTCCAGTGAGTCACGCATCGCGTACGTGGCACCTTCCATGATCGATCGGATCATGTGCGAACGCCCGTGACGCAGGCTGAGTCCGATCCAGCAGGCTCGTGCGTTGGGATCGGCATGCGGAGTTCGTTCGCCTGTCAGATACGGCAGAAAGAACAACCCTTCACATCCCGGCGGTGCTTCCGCAGCCTGTTCGGTAATCAAATTATAAGGGTCTGTTTTCAGTCGCTTTCCATCAGTCATTTCTGCGTGAGCTAGCTGATTGCGATACCATTGCAAGCTGCCACCGGCGGAAAGAACAACCCCCATGACATGCCACTTGCCTCGAACGGCGTGACAGAACGTATGAACGCGTCCGGCCGGATCGATTTGAACATCGTCGCTATGAGCAAACACAACCCCGCTTGTTCCCATCGTTGCCGAGATGATGCCTCGTTTGACGATTCCGTTTCCAACAGCACCTGCCGCTTGATCGCCAGCGCCGCCAACAACCGGAACGCCTTTTTTCAAACCCAGCAGTTTTGCAGCCTCTTCGGTCAATGTCCCGGTGACATCTTCGGATTCGTAAACTTTTGGCAGGGCCGACATTTTGATGTCGAGTCGGTCGATCAAAGGCTTACACCATTGTCGTGCCCGAACATCGAGAAGAAGTGTCCCGGAAGCGTCGCTGACGTCGGTGGCAAACTCCTCTGTTAACCGAAATCGAATGTAATCCTTTGGCAGCAGGATATGAGCGATCTTCGCATAATTTTTCGGCTCATGGTTTTTGAGCCAGACGATTTTCGGAGCCGTGAACCCGGTTAACGCGGGGTTGGCGACCATTTCGATCAGCTTGGCACGACCACCCACCTTGTGCTCGATGTCAGCACATTCCTGAGCGGTCCTCTGGTCATTCCAGAGAATCGCCGGACGAATCACCGCATTTTGTTTGTCGAGAAAAACGCTACCGTGCATCTGTCCGCTAAGGCCAATTCCCGCGATGTCATCCGGCTTGATTTTGCCAGCCTTGAGGACTTTTTTGACGGTCGTCTGTGTGGCTTCCCACCAATCTTCGGGATTCTGTTCCGACCAACCTGGCTTGGGGGACGAGAGTTCGTATTCAGTGGTGGCGCTGGCTAATATCGTACCATCTTCTCGCATTGCCAGTGTTTTTGTGCCACTCGTACCAATGTCGATCCCCAGAAATACTGCCATCGTACGCGGTTCCTTGATCTGAACGAAAAGTTAATCGGCTGCGGGATTTCGGTGAATGTCAAATGTGATTTCCACACCAGATTAACACGCAACCGATGATATTCTTTGAACTTTGAGTGGAATATTCGAAAGGCGGGTATGTCGATACCCACCGATTGATAATCGGTCAGTATATCGCAACGCTGCGTCGCTCGCCACGCAGACGGGACCGAGAACCAGTGCCAATTAGTGTTTCAAACTTCTGTTCAATCGAAATTCCAATTTGAAAGGATGAATGGGACTTACAGGACTAATGGGCCTCCGCCCCCCTGGGCGGACATGTGAGCACTTCGAGAAAGTGGTGCTAGCGGATAGACTGGGGGCCGCGACGTCTGTTGTTGCTATTGCCGTTGAAAACCAACAAACCTTGTATTCGCTGACTGGATGCAGCTCGCATGTCCGAACCGAAAAAGAATTCTTCCACCGCAAGTCCCATGTCGGTGCCAAAGTTTGCCGCGTGTAAAGGCCGCGAGCAAAAGCTGACAGTACTGACCGCGTATGACTTCGTCTTCGCCAGTCTGTTTGACCAGGCGGGTGTCGACGCCATTCTGGTTGGTGATTCATTGGGCATGGTGGTTCAGGGCAAATCGACGACGATGCCTGTTACGCTGGATCAGATGATTTATCATGGTGAGATTGTTGCCAGGGCTGTCAGTCGGGCGCTGGTCATTGTCGATATGCCGTTCATGTCATATCAGGTCAGCCCAACTCAGGCGGTCGAGAACGCTGGCCGGATTTTCAAAGAAACGGGTGCGGGTGCCGTCAAGATCGAGGGAGGCGTTCATCAGGCTGACACTATTCGAGCATTGGCTGCGGCCGACTTGCCCGTGATGGCGCATGTCGGATTGCGGCCTCAATCCGTTCGAAAGCTTGGGGGAATGTCGAAAGTTCAACGAGACGAAGCTGCGCTGCTCGCAGATGCTCACGCCGCCGAAGAGGCGGGGGCATTCGCTGTCGTATTGGAATTAATCCCCCGTTCGATCGCGTCGGCGATTACGAAAAAACTTACCATCCCGACGATTGGAATCGGTGCCGGCCCAGATTGCGACGGACAGGTGCTTGTCAGTTATGACATGCTTGGGTTGACCCAGGGGTTCCAGCCAAAATTTCTGAAACGATATGCCGACATTCATGCATCGGCGATGGAAGCAACATCCCGTTACGTCGAAGAAGTGCGTAACGGCCAGTTTCCTGATGCGGCGCATACCCATGAATAGCTGCTTCCCGTCGAGAATACGAAAACTTTATATCGACGACGTTCGCGTCAACAGCAAGGGTTAAATTCGTTGGACTTTATACCACCACCTCGATCTGCCTGGTCGGTCCGGGACGGCGTCACCTATCTCAATCACGGTTCGTTTGGGCCTGCGCCGCTGGTCGTTCAAGAATGCCGTGAAGAGTGGTCACGACGGCTGGAGCGACAGCCGATGGATTTCTTTTTGCGCGAGATGGAACCGGCACTTGATGAGGCAATGGCCTCCCTTTCAAGGTTTGTCGGTGCTGATCCGCGAGACATGGTCTTTGTCGACAATGCGACAGTGGCTATGAATGTCGTTGCTGAAAATATCGAACTGAAAGCGGGCGATGAAGTTTTGCTGAATGATCACGAATATGGGGCCGTCTTTCGGATCTGGCGTCAGAAATGCGAAAAAGTTGGTGCTCGCGTCGTCAGCGCAAGACTTGGCAATTTTTTCGATCAGCAGATCTTGACCGGCGACACTGGCCAAGCGGATCTGACTCGGACTGTTGTTGAGTCAATTTTCAGTGCCGTTACCGAAAAGACGAAGATCATAATTGTCAGCCATATTACGTCACCTTCGGCGATCATCTTTCCGGTCGCCGAGATTTGTCGTGAAGCTCGTCATCGAGGCATTCCTGTATGTATTGATGGTCCGCATGCGATTGCGATGCGAGACATCAATCTCAAAGAAATTGACTGCGACTTTTATTGCGCCAGCCTGCATAAATGGCTGAGTGCGCCATTCGGGTCCGGTTTTTTGTATGTAAAACGTACGTATCAGCAACGACTGAAACCACACATGACAAGTTGGGGACGCAGCCTTGGCGGTCGGGACGAACGCTGGCAGGACCATATCAACTGGCTGGGGACACGCGACCCCGCTCCGTTTCTTTCTGTGCCTGCGGCGATCAAGTTTCTTGAAGAAGTGGGATTGCAGGGATTTCGAAATTGGACTCACCAACTCGCTCAATATGCTCGTCAGAAACTTGAATGCCTGTTTAACACGAAGGCCTGGATTCCAGAATCACCAGACTGGTATGGGTCGATGATCGCCGTTCCGTTACCTGCGAGCGATATCAAAAAGTCAAAACCGAATGCCATGCATCCGCTTCAGCAACAACTTTGGGAACGATTCCAGATCGAGATTCCAATCTCAGATTGCTGCGGGCAATCTTTCATACGCGTGTCATGCCATCTGTACAACACGCGTGATGAAATTGATCGACTGATCCAGGCCTTGTCGCAATCAGGGATTTAGGATTGGTTGGCCAGGTCAGGCGCGAGCCAGACCCAACGTCCATTGACCATCGTTCCGAAAACTCGATTTGCCGGGTCAAATAATTCAGGATACGGACTTCGCCGAGCCGAATCCGCCAATCGAATCAGCGTGAAATCTGCCGGAATCCGGGTACCAGAATGTGGTTCGAAACCCAAGGCAAGTCGTCCATTTCTGGAACCGATTTGTAACAGGTCTCGCTGTGACAGGTCGGGGTGGCGAGCCGCCAGGAATTGCAGTTCTGCAAACAGGCTGAGATCTGGGTTCGAAGCGCGGCTATCTGTCCCGACTGCAACCTGACCACCAAGTTCCATCAAGCGTCGCCAGGGATGTTTAGAATGCCCGAATGCTGCATGAGTCCTCGGACAGTAAACCAACGTCATTTGAGGTTGTGAGGCCAGAAATTTCAGCTCAGTGTCGTCGAGATAATTGCCGTGAATAATCAGCGAGCGAGGTGCTTTGGCCAGCACTTCCAGATAATCCATCGGTTTAAGTGGAGTTTGAAACTGGGTGCCGCTCCAGATCCCAAAGTCGATTAGCATCTCGCGAAATTCGCCAGTTCCTGCGCCAAGCAGTTCAATCTCTGGCTTCGTTTCAGCAAGATGCATGGCCAAGGGACAGTTTGTCCGTAAGGAGATCTCGACCGACTGCCTGACAAGATCCAGATGTGTGCTATAAGGAGCGTGGGGACTGATACCTCGGCTGTAAATGCTCTTACCTGTGAGACGTGATCCGGCGAGTTTGGTTTGTTGCTGAATTCGTTCGGGAGACAGGCCCAGCACTTCTTGGAAAATGGTCCCTTTGAAGTCCGCTTTCGCATAATCAGCAGCAGACCACCCGACCGTAGCAATCTCGCCGACAATGGTCGTTCCTGATTGCCAGGATTCCTCAATTCCGGCGCTGATGGCAGCGCTGGTCAATTCTGGATTTTCGCGTCGGTATTTGACGACATTTCGAATCCAGTCAGTGAACCGGCCTGTCGTCGGAATTGGTTCTTTAAGGCCACTGAACTCAAGATGAGTATGGACGTTAACAAGCCCCTCGACCATCGCCACGGGCCCGAGTTCAATCGCATCCGCAGTTCGGCCAGGTTCGATACTTATGACAAGTCCGTCACGCAACTGAAGCGTAACGTCCGATCGCGATTGGTCGGAGCATACCAGCCATTCGACGTGGTAACACTGAACGTCATTCACGACTGGCCGCACCCTGTTTTCTTAGTTCTTTTGGAGAGTCTCTAGAAATTGACAGGCACCACATCTGCCATCATGCGTGTACCGGCTTTTGAACGGAAGCCGCATCTAAGGCTTTGTAGGCTCCAAAATCGTTGAACCAGAATCGCTTAGCGAATCGGTAAGCCCAACTCCGTTCGGGAATCTCATGTCCGGGGCCATATTGCGAGGGTCGGGATTCCATTTTGGTCAATTCTGCCAGTGCCGTCTTTCGAGCGGTCTGGTCACCGGCTTCGTGACTGACCACAAGTTGATGAAGCAGGTCAGGACGCTCAAGCACAATACAACCACGAGTGGACGACGCAGCAAGTTGCCTGAAATCATGCAGGAATTCTGACTTACCGATCACATCGCGAATGTGCCGCTTGTCATGGATGGACTCTTTGGCGAACTGAATGATCGGACAGGGTTCAATTCCTCCCCACGGATTAATATGGTGAGTCAGTCCAGATGCAGCAGGGCAGATTGCCTGACCTTCACCGTCGTAATAGGCATCGATGATGCCGATGGGTTTTCGGACTCGCATGTCAACAACAAACCGGCGGATTCGCAATTGTTGTTCACGGGTGAGTGAAAGTTCTGGCTGCGGATTTGGGCCCATTGGTCGATAGACATGGAACCACGAATACATGACTCCCATTTCGATCAGTCTGTCAAGCCAGGCTTCATTGACGAGGTCGTCGATATTTGTTTGACACACGCTGGTACAAACGCCGGTAATCACCTTGTTTTTAAGGCAGTTTTGCAGGCCTTCCATCGTTTTCGAGAGAACATCGGGCCGACCGCGACGTTCGTCGCTGATGATCTCGGTCCCTTCCACGCTGATCAGCGGCGTTACGTTTCCTAGCCGGCGCAACTCTTTGGCGACTTCGTCGGTAATAAAGTGACCGTTTGTGAAGACCTGAAAATAACAATCCGGGTGTGCCGCCAGGATCTCGAGCAGTTGCGGGTGCATGAACGGTTCGCCCCCGACAATGCCAAAAAAGCGGTTTCCAACCTCTTTCGATTCATTCAGCAACCGATTCATCGATTCGACGTCAATTGTCTGTTGCTTTGCTGAAACGTCGACCCAGCAGCCCTGACACCGCAGATTGCAGCTGTTGATGACCGAAATATAGATAAAGGGTGGAAAGAATTCGCCGCGTTTCATCCGCCGTTTGAATCGTTGAACCGACATCATTCCCTGGAAACCGAAGTTGTAAGCAAGCTTCCAGAGCAATCGCTTGTCGGTTTCGACCATAAGGCGCCGAGCCATTCGTAGATACATCGCAAATATTCCTCAAACGGCTTGAATCCGCCGATTCGACCTTTGTTCCATCAGCAAAAGTTCACACCCTCGCACGAGACAATCTACATCAATTTGAATGCCAAAGCATCAGACAGGCCGAAGCAAGGCTGGCGACCACCCAGTAACAACTCGCTTTGTTACCGATGTGGTCGCTGCCGATTAGCGAGTTATACGACTCCCGTAGCCGAGATCCGATGTGTCGGTTGAGGCCGACCGGGCCGGAACATCTGGGCTTCTCCAAACTGTGGCGATGCCATCCGGGCTGAGCAGATCTGTCGAATGGTCTGTTCGACCATCGTCCCTAACAGGGAAGGATCGCACGCAACGCGGGCATTAACGACAAGATCGACATCCTTTGTGTGAATGTGTGAGGGCAACGAAAGCTCGGGAGGAAGGTCGCGACTGACAAGGTTCGCGACACCAAATGCTGCGTCGCTCAGGCCAATCAGTTTTAGATGTGCGACTTCCAAACCTTGATCGACCAGGTGTTGCTTGAGTCCACGAATCGTGTCCAGCAATAGTTCGTCCAATGAAAATTCGGCCGTTGACGAAATTTGAACGCTACTATTGAGCCAGCCAAGTTCAGCCTCGCCCTCGGCATAGGTATCATAGTCGATGTCGAGAACTCGCCGACCGAATTCACCGACCTGATCGAGGAACTCGAAATAGGCATCGAAGCCTTTGCCTGTTTTTGCCGAGACCGCAAGTCTCGGAGTATTTGGATACTGTTGATCCAACAGTGAATGCAGTTCCGTCAATTCTTCTGGCAATAACTCGTCGATTCGGTTGATCAGAATCAAGTCCGCTTCTTCGAGTTGTTTCTGCAGAATATAAGCAGCTTTCGGTGAAAAACCGGTGCCAGGCTCATTCCTCAGAATTTTTCGCCCCTGGCTGGGCTTGAGAATGACACCATACGGTGCGATCTGAAATCTGGATTGATACAGTTGCTTCAGGGGCTGGATGACCGTTGCTACCAGATCCGTGCAACTTCCAACAGGTTCGGCCAGGATCAGGTCGGGAACCTTGTCCTGCCCAATCTTGTCGATGGTTGAGATCAGGTCGGTGAAACGGCAGCAGAAGCAGGCACCGGCCACTTCCCCGACTTCGAAACCTTGTGAACGAAGCGATTTCGTATCGACCAGATCCGCTGCCTGATCGTTTGTGACGATCCCAACCGACATCCCTTTCGACATATAATGCCGCGCAAGACGCGCCAAAGTTGTCGTCTTGCCAGCACCGAGGAAGCCGCCAACCATGATGAAACGTATTGTATGAGACATAAATTGCCTTTTATGAACAGGGTCGTTTGACACATGCGTTTGGTTAGCAACATAGTAGACAATGCGGCTTGTCCGGCTTCAAGTAACAGCATCAAACGGGGTTGAGACGCTAAGCAGATGAACATCCAGAACGCAGAAAAGCCAGCGATTCTGGGAGGCCCTCCGGTCCGCCCTGAAGGTCCGCCAACCTGGCCGAGGTCCGATCCGCTCGTTGATTTGGCAATTCGAAACTTGTTAACAACCGGCGACTGGGGACGGTATCACGGCCCGCACGTTCCGGAACTCTGCCGACGGTTGTCAGAATATCAGAATGTCGAACACGTTCTTCTTTGCAGTAGCGGAACAGCGGCGGTTGAACTGGCACTCAGAGGTGTAGGAGTTTCGGAAAAAGACGAAGTGATTCTCGCTGGGTACGACTTTAAGGCCAACTTTCAAAATATCCTTTGTCTGCGTGCGACTCCTGTCCTCGTTGATCTCGACCCCTCGACCTGGCAACTCGATTGCTCGCGACTGGAAACAGCGATCTCCACTCGGACCAAAGCAATTCTGATTTCCCATTTGCATGGTGGTTTCGTGGATATGCCAAAAGTTCGGGAGATTGCGGATGCACAGGGTATTCCCGTAGTTGAGGACATCTGTCAATGCCCTGGCGCAATGCTTTTTGGTCGACTTGCAGGAAATTGGGGCGATGTGGGCGTCCACAGTTTTGGGGGAAGCAAGCTATTGACGGCAGGTCGGGGAGGCGCTGTTTTCACCCAAAGAACCGACATCGCAGAGCGGATCAAGCGATATGTCCATCGAGGCAATGAAGCGTACCCACTTTCCGAGGCTCAGGCGGCAATCATCCGCCCGCAGATCGATCAGCTTGATTTCTTGAACGAAAGCCGACGTCAAACTGTCCGAAGACTTTGCTCGCGACTTGGGGAGGGTGCGGGACTCACTGCCTTACAACTCCCAAACGTAAACCTTGTGCCAGCGTATTACAAAGTCGGCTTTCGGTACCGCGCGGAGGACTTTCAAGGGATGTCGCGGTCGTTGTTTGTGAAGTCGTTGCGTGCGGAAGGGATCGCATTCGATCCGGGTTTTCGTGGGCTTCACCTCATTCATGCGTCACGTCGATTCCGGACGGCAGGCGAATTGACTCAGTCGAGCCGAGCCGACGCCGAGATGCTGACGCTACATCATCCAGTGTTGATTCATGGCAACGAAGCGGTCGACGAGGTGGTGGCTGCCATTGAAAAAGTTCGAGCATGGTCTGAAGAAATTCAGTCCAACCGTTTAACAATCGAGAATTGCGGAGCTGATCAGACGTTGTTGCAATGACAGCCGAGTGGCACATTGGCTGATACGGCTTAACAATCAAATGAGAATTCTTGAATCCCGTAAAAAGATCGAGGTCAATATGTCGATCGATGAGCAAACTCCAAAATTGTCGCCAGCCGAAGCCGTGACTCGATGCCAAATCATTTTTGCGCACGCGTGGATGGTGAGAACTTTCATCAAGCATAGTGAAGTTATTGACGACTTTCCTGAACTGATGCAGATCGTTCGAACTGTATTCGATACGTCCCGAGCCTTAGAACCAAAGGTCGCAGAGCCCACGGCTTACCTGGCGACATTGCGAAAAAAAATCGGAAAATTAAAAGCAGCCGCGGTCCAATTTGGGGTCGATGCCCCACAGGCATCTGATCACACGAATTTTCGGCAAGCCGTCATTTCCATGGATGGCTGCGTGGTTGAGTTAGAATCGATCCTGAATTCGTTTCCACCACCACCCATCCCGTCGATGCCCGCGAACTTTCATACGAACCCCAATTCGGTTATCCTTTCCGACGCAGACGCCCCCCCACCTGCCGAATGATCTCGCCTTGATTTTTCCCGCTGTGTACTCGTTCTCGGTGCGTGGTTATGCCTGATCCACTTGTATTTATGATGGGTAAGTTCGAAGCCCGGATACCGACTGACCGCCTTTATTTCGAGTCACATTTGTGGGCTCAGATGAACGGAGATTTATTGCGAGTTGGTTTCACATCCTACGCCGTTCGATTATTGCAGGACGTTTACTTCCTCGACTGGCAGATTGACCCCGATTCAATTGTTCGTCACAAACAAGCGATCGGTGAGATCGAAAGTTCCAAAGCGACGTCGACGTTGTACGCTCCTGCAGAGGGGCGTGTGGTTCGATTTAACGAGGCATTGCTGAATGACCCTTCATTGATTAACGCTGACCCTCACGAGCGAGGATGGTTATATGAATTTGCGACTTCGTCGTCACTGCTTCAACCCGAGGAATACATAAAGGTATTGGACGCGGGTTGGGAAAAGACGCAACAAATGCTGAAAAATCAGTTCAACGAATGATTTCTTAGAAAGGGCCTTCGCGTGGCCGGAAGAAAAATCAACGTCATCATCTCGCAGGCTCCCGGTAAGAATCCCGTCAAGCGACATCTTGAAGAAGAGATCGCGACACAGCTAATCCTTTCCGGAACCGCAGAGGTTTCTGTCGTTCCGCACCTTTATGATCTGACGTCAGATCATACGGGAATGTTATGGCTGAAGTCGTTGAAAGGGGATCTGGTTGTATTGGGTTGGCTGTATCCCCGCGCAATTCGATGGGTCCTCGACCGTAACGGCGTTAAGGGAAAGGTTGGCGAATCGCGACTCAACAAGATCGAAGACGCGAATGATGATGAAGACGACGAGCAACAATCGGCCATTGAAGCACAGGACGAATCCCCATCGCAAGGAATCGGCGCGCTCGATGTTCCGAATCGTTTGATCTTTGCGATTGACCTTCGAGATGACCCCGATCCGCAGACTTACGTCAAAGAAATCGAGCGCATCGCCAATGTCATGACTGTCCCGCTGGTTCAAATATCGGGGATCGACTTCCAATCGTCGTCATCGACGCAAAATGGCAAACCGACGACCAATGGAGCGTCCAACTTGAATGGGACAGGCCATTTAAATGGATTGTCTCATACAAACGGAGCAACGCATGTTGACCATTCGCCGTCAGTTGAGAAGCCCGCATCAGCGCCGGTGGTGATCGCTGGTGATGGCATTCGTCGACGCTGGTATCCGGTAATCGACTACAGCCGTTGTACGAATTGCATGGAATGCATCGATTTCTGTCTGTTTGGCGTCTACGGCGTGGATTTGCTCGACCGAATTCTTGTTGAGCAGGAAGACAACTGCAAGAAGGGATGCCCGGCATGCAGTCGTGTCTGCCCGGCGAACGCGATTGTATTCCCGGAACACAAGACCCCCGGAATCGCTGGGGCTGAAGGTGGGCCTGTCGAAGATTTTAAGATTGACTTGTCGAAGTTGTTTGGAGCCCCTTCTGCACTAGAGATGGCTGTACTGGAACGAGATGTTGAACTGGTCGCAGACGGTCGCGACGCAGTCGGAGCGACTGTTGGAATTCCGAAACGCCAATCGGGTGCCTCGACAAAGCCGAGGGACGCTCTCGACGATCTTATGGATGGATTAGACGCATTGGATGTCTGAGCGTTAACGACAACGCATGCCGGAGTGTGACTGAAAATGTTGAATTTCGATCGTCTAAGCCGAGGATATGATGTCGCGGCGACGGCGCTTCTTGACGAGGTCACAGTTAATGGAAACTGGGAAGGCCAGCTTTCGTCGTCCCCCCTTTCGACGGCAACAGCGGTGGCCGCGCTGCAACTGGTGGCACGCAATCAACCTCAGCGTGCCGCAGAATTTGAAACGCTTGTCAAAGGTGGATTGAACTGGCTGCTCGAGCATCAGAACGCTGATGGTGGATGGGGCGACACAACGCTCAGCCACAGCAATATTTCGACGACAACACTCGTCTATTCCTGCTTTCATCTTGCAGGATATGACGAGAACAAGAACAACGTTTCGAAGGGGGCGAAGACCTATATAGACCGTCATGGTGGGTTCGATGCCATTCGAAACCGATACGGAAAAGATCACACGTTTTCGGTTCCAATCCTGACTCAGTGTGCGCTCGCGGGCCTGATATCCTGGCAAGAATTACCACCGTTGCCTTTCGAGTTGGGTTGTCTACCACACTGGTTTTATCGTTGGATTCACTTACCCGTTGTCAGCTATGCATTGCCTGCACTGATTGCGATCGGACAGGTTCGCCATTTTTTGGCTCCGTCTCGAAACCCATTCATTCGACTGATTCGACAAGCGGCGGTTGGACCAACGCTGCGGCGATTAGAGGGAATTCAGCCGGAAAGTGGCGGTTTTCTTGAGGCGACTCCTCTCACGAGTTTCGTCACAATGAGCCTTGCCGCGATGAATCACGCTGATCATCCGGTTGCCCGGCGCGGCATTGATTTTCTCAAGGCGTCAGTTCGTGAGGATGGCAGTTGGCCGATTGATACGAATCTTGCAACATGGGTCACGACACTCTCGGTCAACGCCTTACGGCCGGAATCGCTTTCGGTGGCGCATGCCGAAACCATTGCGGAATGGTTACTGAATCAGCAGCACCGAATCGTACATCGCTATACGAATGCCGCACCCGGTGGTTGGGCTTGGACGGATTTATCCGGCGGTGTTCCTGATGCGGATGACACGCCAGGTGCAATATTGGCATTACTCAAACTCAATCCGCACGTTTCAAACCTCACCCCATCGCTGGCGGCGGCCGTGAAGTGGCTGCTGGACCTGCAAAACAATGACGGTGGCTGGCCGACATTCTGTCGCGGCTGGGGAGCACTGCCGTTCGATCGAAGCACGCCTGATCTGACCGCACACGCACTTCGAGCGCTGTTCTTCTGGCGTCAAAAACAGGTCCGTGACGGATTGCAGTCTGAAGGATCGAATGTCAGCTTGATGTCCCGAATCGAACGAGCAGTACCAGCAGGATTTGCTTACCTCGCAAGGACTCAGCGACCCGATGGAACGTGGTTTCCGCTGTGGTTCGGTAATCAGTTTTCCCCGGATGAAGAAAACCCTGTGTACGGCGTCGCTCGAGTTCTTGCAGCCTATCGAGACTGGAACCGGCTGAATGATTCGGTTCCCCAGTCTGCCATTGCCTGGCTCGCCGACGTTCAGAATTCCGATGGTGGCTGGGGAGGGGCCAAAAACACTCCGTCTTCGACGGAAGAAACAGCATTGGCGGTAGAAGCCCTATTACCGTTAAAGAAATACAAAGATTCGTGCGAACGCGGTTTGGAATGGTTGCTTGAGCGAGTTGAGTCGGGAACCTTCCAAAATCCGTCGCCGATCGGTTTGTACTTTGCCAAGCTGTGGTATTTTGAGCGGCTTTATCCAATAATCTTCGTCGTGTCGGTTCTGGCTCGAACCATCGAGCAACTGGGTAAGACTCAGACAGAATCGTCTGAGTCGACTTACCTTGAGGAAGGCGCCGCGATACCATCCGGTCGGGGCAAAACGATTTAGCAATTGATAGAGCCAGTTTACGGCTGCAACAGCGCCCACGCCTGTCTGTTATGGCTTGGTTTGGATACTTGAAAGGCAGTTTATGCTCGCCGAGACGAACGGGACGATGATTGAAAGCGATGAGGTCACGACCGAATCGGTTGAGGCCATGACCACGGACGAGTCATCCGCAGTGGAAAATCCTGTTGAGGATAAACCTCGGCGTCATCGCAGTACGTCACACTTGAAACTCGTACCCGAGACACTCGAATTAAGAGAACATATACGTTTGGCGGCCGAGACCTACACCAAACAACTCGATAAAAGTCGTCCGTTCAATAAATCCGCTCTGGAAGCACATTCTCGAAAATTGCTCGAACAGATTGGCCAGCCCGAGGGATTTCTTGGGTTTACGATGGTCTTGATTGGCAACGCATTCTGGAAGCAGCAATTTCTCGCGATTCCGTTCGAGCGACGACTGCTGTTGTTACCACACTGCCTGAAACATGCAGAAGGTTGTCCTGCAGATTACGACGAATTCGGCCTTGATTGTGAGAAATGTGGTGCGTGTTCGATCGCGGACTATAAAGTTCGAGCCGAACAACTTGGTTACAAAGTTCTCGTCGCAGAAGGTTCGCCGATTGTCCTTAAAATCATCGTTTCAGGACACGTCGACGGCATTCTTGGTGTTGCCTGCCTGAACGTACTTGAAAAGGCAATCGACAAAGTCCTGCTCGCCGGTGTTCCATCGTACGCAGTGCCGCTTCACTCGGGTGACTGTAAGAACACAAAGCTCGATGAATCCTGGGTATGGCATTGCCTCGACAAGTACGAACCACTGGAAGAATCACGAACATCCGGGTATGTCCCGATGATGCGAGCCTCGAACCAGATGTTCGAAGACCAGTTCGACGAGGTCTTGCCACAGGTTCGTCAAGGGACGAGCACCGGGGATACGTTACTCGGCGAAACAGAATCCATCGCTCGGCGCTGGCTCGTGCAAGGAGGCAAGCGCCTCAGACCATTCATTACGCTGGCCGCGTACGATGCCCTCACGGGTGGTACTGGACTACAGGCTTCACCTGGTGATGAACTGCCAAAGTTCTCGGTTGAGGTTCGACGTACCGCACTCGCGATAGAAGCTTTTCACAAGGCGTCCCTCGTACATGACGACATTCAGGACAATGACCCTTACCGATATGGTCAAGAAACTCTTCATCGCCAATACGGCGTCGGAACCGCAATCAATGTCGGCGACTATCTCATCGGACTAGGATATCGCCTGGTGAGTCAGAGTCGCCGACAAATTGGAGCCGATGTCGCAAGCGACATTCTCGACCGACTTGCCAATGCACATCTTAAACTTTGCGAAGGGCAAGGAGCCGAGTTGCGCTGGACTGGCGAAGAGATCCTTAAACTGACCGCGCTTGATGCAATGAAACTTTACGCCCTGAAAACGTCGCCTGCGTTTGATGCGGCGCTTTATGCCGGCCTTCGATTGGCAGGCCCGATGGAAGCGTACGATTCCATGGTTCAGGCGTTTTGTCGTCATATCGGGGTTGGATTTCAGATCCTTAATGATCTTCAAGACTGGGAAGAGCAGGCCCCAAACAAGATCGTGGCGGGTCGTGACGCCGAATTGGCAAAGCCTACCTTATTGCTGGCGCTCGCCCTCGAAGCTGCCAAGGGAACTGTTCGAGAAGAACTTGAGAAGGCGATTCTGGAGCCCTCTTCTGCCGTTGTCCGTGCCGAACGCATGAAATACTTCTATCAGAAGCTCGGGATTTTTGAGCGGGCACAAGCGCTCGTTGAAAAATGTCGTAGCCGGGCCGAAGCGCTGGCAGACGAAGTCCAGCCTGATCCATTGCGTCAACTGCTCTATTTCCTGATTGATACTGTTCTGTCGGACACAACGGTCCCTGTGCCGCAAGTCAAACTTGTTCCACTGACGGGCTTGCTACCGATTGTCGGCAAAACCGTCGGCGCGACGTGAGCGACGCATGGCGCACCCGTATTTGTTTCGTCTGGATGATCGTGTCTCACGAGGACTGTCCCGCTGGGATAGCGTCCGTCGAGAGTGTCACCGCCAGTTTATTCTTACACAACAGAATGAAGACGGTGGATTTGGTGGGCGGGGACTTCCCGTCGAATATGCCAATGAAGAACCCGAGGGTCGCGAGTCAGACCTCTATTACACGGCGTTCGCCATTCGTGCATTGTCGGCTTTAAAGTTGTTTTCGGCTGACGACGCACGACGAGTTTCCCGGTTTCTTGATGCTGCACGTCATCAACAGGCAACCGTGATTGACGTTGTCAGTTGGCTTTATTCGGCACTCATGGTCCAGGGGGCTTCCGGGATTAATCTCCTGGCTCAGGCCGATTTGAATTGGCCCGAGCAGTTGGCCACGCGACTTGAAGGCTTCCGTTCTTCAGATGGGGGATACGCGAAAACACATGAAGGGGCTCTCGGAAGTACGTATCATTCATTCCTGGTGGCCCTGTGTTATGAACTCATCAGCCAAACCTTGCCGGCACCAGAGGATTTAGTCAGTTTCGTCAAAGCCCGACAACGTGACGATGGCGGTTTTGTCGAAATCGCCCCAATGAAACGAAGCGGGACAAATCCAACGGCGGCTGCTATCGGTCTCCTGATGCTGCATTCTTCGATTGGCCCGAATCTGAGGGAAGACGTCCTCGCTTACCTCGCTGATGTAAAAAGTGACGAAGGTGGTTTTCAAGCTAACTCCCGTATTCCCTTCGCTGATTCACTTTCAACGTTTACGGGATACCTGACATGTCTTGACCTCGAAGCCAGAGACGTGATCGATCCTCGGCGACTCGAACGATTTATCCTCGCCCTTGAGCATCCCGAGGGAGGCTTTCGTGCGGCCGCGTGGGATCAGTCCACTGACGTCGAATACACTTTCTATGCTCTCGGCACACTTGGTCTCTTGTGGAGCGACAACATGGATGCACTGAAACCACTGGCAGTACAACCGTGACGAAGCCCTGCCTTCAGGACTTCTAACGTTCGAGCACCTCGATGATCTTTTTGAGGTTGTTTTCAACAACAACAGGACTGTTGGCATATTCAGCCGTTTTGACCCCTCGCATGCCGAGCTTTTCTTCAAATAATGCTGTGTTGCCTGAATGATAAGCAACAGTCGCATCGGGATCTTTCAACTGATGACCGGTCAAAATACAGACGACCCTGTCGCTTGGGGCGATCACTCCTTCAGCCCGCAATCGCTTCGCGCCAGCAACGCTCGCCGCGCTGGCAGGTTCACAGCCGAAACCTCCTGCTCCGACTTGAGCTTTCGCGTCGAGAATTTCTTGATCAGTCACCTGCCTCACAACCCCATCACATGCGTCCAAAGCGCGTAAACACTTCTTCAGATTGACAGGGCGATTAATTTCAATGGCACTCGCCAGGGTTGATGCCTTTCGATTTTCATTATCCATTTCGGAAAAGAACGTCTCCACGACGGAATCGTCTGACATTCCACCATCCCAACGAACGCCGCGCTGTTCGTAAAGCTGATAGAGAGTATTCGCACCAGCAGCGTTAATGACGGCCAGGCGCGGAATGCGATCAATCAACCCCAGCGCCTTCAGTTCGATAAACGCTTTCCCGAACGCCGATGAATTTCCGAGGTTACCGCCGGGAACAACGATCCAGTCTGGGACTTGCCAATTCAGGCTTTCGAGAACCCGGTACATGATGGTCTTTTGACCTTCAAGCCGAAATGGATTCACACTGTTACAAAGATAGATACCTCGTTCTCCTGCGACTTCACGAACTCGCTCGAGAGCATCATCGAAATCACCCAATATCTGCAGTGTTTTCGCATCATAATCGAGTGCTTGTGAGAGTTTCCCGTAAGCGATCTTGCCGCTTCCGACAAAGACGACAACACGAAACAGTTGTGCCGTGCTGGCATAAATTGCGAGCGAGGCACTTGTGTTGCCGGTCGACGCGCATGCAGCCATTTTTGCCCCGACCATGCGGGCATGAGTCGACGCGGCTGTCATCCCGTTATCTTTGAAACTGCCTGAAGGATTCAATCCCTCATATTGCAGAAAAAGTCCTCCGGAATTCATGCCGACATATTTTCCGACCGCAGGGCTTTGCTGCAGGATTGTTTGACCTTCACCGATCGTCACAATGTCCTTGTCGGCGGCAAAGGGAAGCAAATTTCGAAACCGCCAGACGCCACTGAAGTCCAGAGGATCACGTCGATTGGACCATCGTGATTCAAATTCACGCATCGATTTGGGAACCGGCAGCTTATCCCACTCGTACTCGATATCAAGCAGGCTACCGCAATCGGGACACGATGTCAGGACATCCATCACGTCGAAAGTCGAGCGACAAAGGGGCGCGATACAACGCTGGAACGCATGCGGTTCAGGACTATTCACGTCAAATTTCTTTCTGAATCGTTAAACAATTTTCTTTCGATCAGCCTCGTTCCGAAAGCGGCACAAATGCCCGCTCGGCATGACCGACATAGCTGGCTCGCGGACGGATTGGCTGAGGAGTTTGCTGCTGTTCGATAAAGTGAGCAGCCCATCCGACGGTGCGACCAACGACAAACAACGGAACAAACAGATCGGAATCCATCCCAAGATAATGCAGCATTCGAGCAGCAGGCCAGTCAAAACTTGGCAAGATCTGTTGTTCGTCCCAGACAGCCGTTTCGATTGCCGATGCAACCTCTTCCATCGACAATTTCCCAACCTCTGCGGCAACTTTTCGGCAAAGTGGTCTCAATATTTCCGACCTGGGATCGCTGGTTCGATAAACCCGATGCCAAAAACCCGGCATTCTCTCGTACTGCTTCAAGACAGCACGAACGATCGAAGGTGCGGCTTCCGGAGATTCCACAGCGTCTAAAATATCAATGGCCTGTCGACCCGGTCCACCATGCCAGACCCCTTTGACTGCACAAATCCCGGCAATGACCGCTGAAAGAAAATCAGAACGCGTCGATGCGACCACACGAGCAACATACGTCGACGGCGTCAATTCATGCTCAGAACTCAGGATCAGAAACGTATCTAATGCCTGTTCTGCCAGAGGCGTTGGCTCAATGTTTGTAAGTCCCCAAAGCAGGTTCCCGGCATAACTCAAATCTTCGCGGTGCACGACTGGTTCCATACCACGTGCAATACGGTGTCGCGTCGCCAGCAAGAGCGGTAATTGAGCCAACAGGTGTTGAAGCGTTTCCCAAACGTCGTTTGCTGAAAGCTCCTCTTCGTAGGCATCGGAAAGGCCAAGCAAGCTGATTCCCGTGCGCAAAACATCGATTGCCGGAACATTCAGCGGAAGTCGCTCAATCCACGATTCGATGTCGTTTTCAACAACAGCCGATTCACTCAGCACCGCTTGCATATCTGCAAGTTGCTCCTGGGACGGTAGATCTCCCTTGACGACAAGAAAAGCCGTTTCCAGGAAGCTCGACTGTTCAACTAACTCGACGATCGGATAACCCCGATACAAGAGTCCGTCGTCAAGCGATGAGATCGCGGACTCACCGTCCACAAGCGTTTCCGTGAGATGTCTCGGAAATTCGTCAGGAATCATTCGCAATCCATTTCTATCGATTCTCGGTAGTAATTCCGGTCCAATGGTCTGTTCGAAACGGCGACGCCGGCAATCCCGCCCGATTGAAAAGATTCCCTTCAGGGTTATCACCCCAGGCATAACGAACGGCCACCGGCACATTGACCTGAGTAGAGGTAACGATAATTTTGTTGCCGTCAATCCGCCCCTGAGCCCAGACAAATTTTTTATCGGCACCAGCCACGGCAAATCCTTTAAGCTCTTCGCCGTGTGATATCAGGCCTTCGCCAACGTTCTGAAACTCTAATTCAACTTGAGATCCAACAACTTTCATCGATTTAAATTCAGGACCGCTCGCGACGATATCTTGCCCATAAGCAACTTTTAATGCCGATAAAGCCAGCCGATGACCGACGTCTTGTTTGTTCTTGGGGTGAATGTCGCGCGGTTCTCCAAGATCGATTGTCACCGCCATTCCGGTCCGGGGTAATGAAAGTGCTTTCGCCTGAGCCTCCCGCAATTCAGCCCAGGCGCTCTCTTCAGGTTCCACGGGGCGGTCAGGCTTCGATTTGTCGGAAACGTAATTGGCTAACTGCACGTAGAGAAACGGAAAATCCCCTTGACCCCAGCCTCGCCGCCAATCCGTGATCAGCAGGGGAAACAGCTTGCGATACTGGTATGCCCGCGTGACGTTGGATTCCCCCTGGTACCAGATCACTCCTTTGATCGACAACATTTGCATCGGGGCAATCATTCCATTGAACAACACCGAGGCTCGGTTCGGATTATTGGCCTGTTTCGGATCGCTGCTCGCCCTTTCGGATCGCTCAAGAATCTTCGCAAAATCCTCGTCCTGCTTTAACGCCGATTGACTCGTCCAGGCTTCGCAGATTGCACCACCATGAGCGGCTTGCACGAGTCCGATTGGGCGTTTCAGTCGTTGATGCAGTTCTCGACCGAAGAAATAGGCCACGGCACTCATCCCTCCGACCGTTTCCGGAGAACATTCCACCCAATGTCCGTCGTTATCATCTTGTGGGGTCCGTGCTGTACTTCGTTCAACCTTAAAAAATCGAATCGATGGATACTTCGCCTCAGCGACTTCCTCTTGATGATTAAGCGACGCACTGACCGGCCATTCCATGTTCGATTGACCAGAACAAAGCCAGACATCTCCCACAAGAACATCAGTCAATGTCAAAGTGTTCTTACCCGCTATGGTGATTTCAACCACTCCAGGCTTGTTTCGAGCAGGTAACTTCACCAGCCATCGTCCGTCGGCAGCCGTCACGGTCGTCGCCGCCTCTGGCTTTTGATTCTCGCCCGCGTCCTTTTCTTTCGAAGTAATCGTCACAGAGATTTCTTCACTCGGTTCAGCCCAACCCCAAAAGGGAATCTCACGCCCCATTTGCAAAACCATGTGGTCGTCGATCACGGATGGCAACTTTACGTCACCGCGCGCGGGCGATGTCGCGGCAATCAGCGCAAAGACGGCGATGAAGGCGACATTCTGACACGACATACATGAATTTCCGATGGTCACTGCGGAGAGTTAACTGAGGCTATCAAATCGGACGGGGCTTCGATGCAGTATTGCCGGATCGAGACAGACGCACCGTCTTGCCGTATAGTGTATCGAGTCGTCGACATTTCTTGCCATCGTGGACGCGAGGGTGGCAAATCCTGTTGCCAATATTCAATCATCAACCCAGCGTAAAGTACCACTCATGCCCTCGCCGTTCCTGATCATTGATGGTTACAACCTGATGCATGAAGCGGGGTTGGCTCGTGCAACATACGGCCCCGGTGATCTCGCACGGTTGCGACACGAATTACTGGTCAAACTCGTTCGAAGACTGACGTTCGAAGAACGAAAGCGGTGTACCGTTGTCTTCGATGCGATTGATGCCCCTGCTAACTTGCCAGGCCGTTTTATCCATGAAGGGATCCATGTTCTCTTCGCCGAACCGGGTCATGAAGCGGACGAACTCATCGAAAAGCTGATCAGCCAGAATTCTGCTCCACGTCGATTAACCGTCGTTTCTAGCGACCATCGGATTCAAAATGCGATCCGAAAGCGACGAGGAATCGGAATCGACAGCGACGTATTCCTGAAGCAGCTTGAATCACCCGATCGCCAAATCGGACCTTCGCGGAATTCGGCATCACCCACCGCAGATCCCAATCGCGATCTGAAGTTCTGGATGGAAGAATTTGGTGGGGTCAGCTCTGATTCCATTCAGCAAGAACTGATCGCTCTTTCAAACGACCCGAAGAGCGACTGGGATGACCAGATTGAAAAGTTACAACAGCAACTGAAAAACCCGGCTGAGATCGATAAGTGGCTCAACGAATCAACAAAATCACCCCCTCCTTCAAAGAAACCTGGAAAATGAACCGCCTTGAGGCGTTTCTGCGGAAACACGCAACTTGCGTGATGACCGCCAATCTGTAACGTTATTCAAATAATGACCTCGTCTCTTCACGAAACCTTGAGTGCCAAACATGCAATTTGCCTCCCGTTTTCAGCTTTGTGAGAAAGCCGTTTCCTGGTTCGTATGGCTTTGCACTTTGATCGTGCCAGCGTCGACAGCGTCGGCACAGGGCCTGGAGATCGTGAAAGCCTCGTATACGAAGTACGAATACCGGATCGCGATGCGTGACGGCAAACGCCTTTTCACTGCGGTCTACGTTCCGAAGGATCAGTCCAAGACCTACCCAATTCTGCTGAACCGTACTCCCTACAGTTGTAAGCCGTACGGAGTCGACCAGTATCGCGAGAATCTTGGTCCATCGGCCCTGTTCAGCAAAGCGGGCTATATCTTCGTATATCAAGACGTGCGAGGTCGATGGGCGTCCGAAGGCGAATTCGTTGACATGCGACCGCAACTGTCGGCCAATCACGGCCCCCAGGAAATCGATGAAAGCACCGATACATGGGATACCATCGACTGGCTGGTCAAAAATGTCCGAAACCATAATGGAAAAGTCGGCATGGCCGGAATTTCCTATCCTGGCTTTTACACGAGCGCCGGGATGATTGACGCTCATCCGGCTCTTGTCGCCTGTTCGCCGCAGGCACCGATTGTTGACTGGTTTATCGGCGACGACTGGCACCACAACGGAGCCTTACAACTTCCGCACGTCTTCAATTTCATGGCAAAAAATGGTCACAAACGCCCGGAGCCATCAAAAAAAATCGAGTTCAAATTCGATCACGAAACGCCCGACGGATACGACTTTTTCCTGCGTCTGGGAGAACTGCCGAACGCCGATGCCCAGTATTACAAAGGTGACGTTCCGTTCTGGAACGAAGTCATGAAACATGGAAACTACGATGATTTCTGGAAGGCTCGTAATCTCAGGCCACACCTCAAACAAATTCGGCCGGCCGTCATGACAGTCGGCGGCTGGTTCGATGCCGAAAACCTGTTCGGAGCTTTGGAAACTTACAAACAAATTGAAACCAGCAGCCCGAATACCACAAATGTTCTCGTGATGGGACCCTGGGTTCACGGTGGCTGGTCAGGCGGCGACGGCGAAGTACTTGGAAATGTCTCATTCAATGCCAAGACCGCAGTCCTCTATCGCGAACAGATCGAATTCCCGTTCTTCGAATTTCATCTGAAAGGGGAAGGGAAAGCGGTTCACCCGGAAGCCTGGGTCTTCGAAACGGGTACGAATGTCTGGCGGCAATACGATTCCTGGCCACCCAAGAATTTTGCCACGCGCTCTTTCTACCTCACGTCCGGAGGCCGACTGTCGTCAGAACCACCAAAACAGACCGACGCCGAGTCCAATTACGATGAATACCCCAGTGATCCGGCGAAACCAGTCCCCTACTTGGACAAAGTCACGATTAACATGGCACCAGAGTATATGACCGCCGACCAGCGCCATGCCTCACGTCGGCCGGATGTCCTGGTCTATCAAACCGACATCCTCGAAACTGACACCGTGCTGTCAGGACCGATCGAAGTCGAATTGCATGTTTCCACCTCGGGAACCGATTCAGACTGGATCGTGAAGATGATCGATGTCTATCCCAACGATTACCCCGATCCCAAAGAGAATCCAACGGGAGTCAAGATGGGTGGCTATCAGCAACTGATCCGAGGCGACGTCTTCCGAGGAAAATTCCGAAAGAGTTTCGAGAAGCCAGAACCGTTCATCCCGAATCAGCCCGACAAGGTCAAATTCACGATTCCCGACATCTGCCATGTTTTCCGACCCGGGCATCGAATGATGGTGCAGGTTCAGAGCACGTGGTTTCCGCTGATCGACCGCAATCCGCAAACGTTTGTCGACATCTACACCGCCAAGCCCTCCGATTTCCAGAAAGCCACCCAGCGAGTCTTTCGCACCACCACAATGCCGTCCCGGATCACGGTTCGAGTCGAACAGTGACCCCAAGTAAACGGTGAATTTTCTATTTTCAAATGCGACAAACTTGGAGTCGAAGGAAAAAAGGCGGAACCAGCGAATCACTTGAAACCGGAACACGATGTCCCAAGCCAATTCGTTCGTTTTTCGAACCGTTTTTTTTAATCAGCGAGGTTTTCTGAAGAGGCGAATAGGTGGACTAAACTTTTCCAAAAAAGTGTGCCGAACAGTATTGGATCCTCTTTGTATTGTCGGTTTTAAACCGCCGAAACGACATTGTGCTTTTCATTCAATTTCCGCCGACTGAATAGCAACAGGGCCGACATTAACATCAGCGGGATGACGACAAATCCGTATGGAATGACAAAATGAGTCTCCGTGGGGCCGTGCGCAACGTAAAAACCGCCCCATTGTATCGATGTGCCGACCCAGTCGGTTACTCTCGCCTCTGACCCGTCCGATAGATTGATGTTGAACTCCAGGCCGATCCTCTGCACAGTTCCATCGGTTGGCTGTGGCGAGGCCAGGCCAACGATTGTCATCGGCACCTGCATTTGAGGTTCCTGTGACGCTATCGGTTGACCTGATGCTCCAAACATTTCGGGAACACCGCCTGACGAAAAAACTTCGTCACTTTCCGTTGCGGCGCCGTTCGGAAGATTGACGGCTGCTCCCGTCGGAAGAAGGTTCATAACCACGTTATCGAAATCCGGTTCCTGCGGAAGAAATGTCATCGTCTCGTGACGGGGCCCCGTGACCATCCGGTAGTGAGTCCCCGAGCCATCATCGCTCGGAGTACGATTGTGTAGACAAGCCAATCCTTGCTTTCCCGAGGCGAGAAGCAGTTGTTTTCCAAATTCCAATTCGAAATTCACGACATCTGACACGACGACACTTCTCACCCAGACCCCTGCCACAGCGAGCGACATGAGCAGCGTTACAACCCCCAGTTTTCTGCGCCAGCCGCTGAAATAACCTGCCAGTCCATGATTTTCCTCAACGCCATGTGACCGCATCGTCGCAGACGATGGAACAGTTTCCGTCAAGTCAGTGGAATTCTTTCGACGTGGTCCGACCAGCATGACTGCCGCTAATAAACCAAGCGGGAGAACGATGAACCAGTGAGGAATCTGAATCGCATATTCCCAACTGCCGTCTTCCCCCACTCCACGGAGATAGCGGAAACCGCAAAATTGCAACTTCGATTCGACCATGTCGTCACGCTGGTCATCTAAATCGAGGTTGGAGCAACAATCAGGATTGCCGTCAGAAATATCGAAATCAAAAGAGACTCCCACTCGAGGATGTTGTACCGAATTCGGTACGAAACTTGATTCGCCCGCCGAGGTTTGGGTCAACTCTTTTTCGCCGGAATCCGCTTCTTGCGTATACACCGCTGACATGACGGAAAGGTTGTCCGTCATGTTGACATCTAAATTCACTTGAGGCGGACGATCCGTGGCGAAATTCGCGACCATCTTGCCGGTCTGTGAAGCTGGCGTCAGCGGTTGATCAACTTTTTGTGCCGGCGCAATCAAAAGCTTTATGTCTGAGTAGAATCCAGCGAAGTGCCAATTGTTCTGCGGCAAATGGCCAGGCCATTCGACCGAAAGGCGGTAGCCCGAAATATTGATTGTTCCAGGAACAGACAGCCCACTGGTTCGATTCCCTTTCGAGCCAAAGATCATGCCACAATCGACATAACTCTTGATCCAGGCGCCGGTAAATACGAGCGAGGCAAACAAGGCCCCGACACCAATCGTACGTCGCCAGCCTCTAAAAAACTCGCTCATGACGCTCTTCCCTGAGTTCCAACAAAGTTTGACCCATCCCTGGTCACCCCAAGATTGAAACAGAAGTTAATTCAACTCCGTTTTAGCGCCTATCCCCTTTTTAAAGATGGCAATAGGCGCTCTCGCCAGCCTTCGTACAACATGGACAATACCCCGACATCTTCTCCTGTCAACGACGAACACTAGAGGCAGCCAAAGCAGTTCATTCCGATCGATTCGTCAGTGGGTGCCAACCCAACAAATGGCACCCGGAACCGTTTGGATCAACCCCGCTGAGATACCCTTAAACAACTCCGCAGAAAGACGGAATCGAAGCTGCAAGTAATCTCTCAATACTTATTAAACTCGTTCCAAAACTCTCTTATAGATATTGACACGTATTGGCGAACGCAATAAAGAACCGCTGATTCCGATTCCCTTTTGCCATCAAGTTGACGCGCATTCTGGTCTTTGGTCTCGTCGCTGTTGGCCGGTATTTTGAATTTAGAAAGAACCGGATACAAACCGTGAAAAAGCCAATCTGTCGATCGCGTTTACAACTTGTTTCATTTGTTTGCCTGCTGATGATCGGCGCTAATTCGATTGTAATGGCAGGCCCAATTGCATATTGGTCTGGAAATGGCAATGCGAACGACTCGGTTGGCGGACACAACGGCACTCTTGTGGGCGGTGCTAGTTACGGTGCAGGTTTCGGTGGTCAGCAAGCATTCCTATTGAACGGTTCAAACGGGTATGTCTCTGTTCCCGACAGCACCGCATGGGACTTTGGTACTAATTCATTCAGAATCGATGTGTGGGCTAATTTCAATTCCATAAGTAATCGAAGTTTTGCACAGACCGGAAATGTTCTGATCGGTCACGACGACGGGTCTGGTTCAACGAACAAATGGTTTTTTTCCTATCTTTCAACCGGCCAACTTGGATTTCACATCAACTCATCGCCGAGCGGTCCAGCTGATTTTCTGACCTCGCCGACCGCAGCGCCTGTCAGTACGGGAAGTTGGAATGAGTTTTCTGTGACGAGGTTTGGAAGTACTTACACTTTCTATGAGAATGGAGTATCGCTCGGCTCTGTCACTGACGCGAATTATGGCTCTATTCCCATTGCAACGCAGTCGTTGACGATCGGCCAAGCGGAAGGACAAGGTTGGTTTAATGGCAGCTTGGAAGACATCCAGATTTCTTCCCCGGCGCCAGTGCCTGAACCGACCAGCTTCATGCTTTTGGTCGTTGGGGGTATCGGTGCGGCAGTCGCTGGATACGGGCGCCGGAAGCTAGCTGCGGACTGAAGAACCCTACAAACAAACAGCGCAAGTGGCTCACGTAAGGGCGAATTTTTAGATTTCTGCTATCAAGCTTCTAAATATAAGCTTAGTCGGATCTCTGAATAATTAGTCCACGCCGGTTCCGTATCGCAGACCCCATTTCGCCGAAATCTCAGAGTTTTGAAACATCAAATGCTGACTACCGATTTCCCCCGGTGCGCAAGCGCGCAATTGTGATCAATTATAGGAAAAAGAGTCAGCTTTTCGTCGGCCATTCTAACCTTTCCGTTCTTCGTCTTTGGCACCCGGCAAGCCGGCCAACTCTGGTTTTTCGAGGGCATTCATCGCCTGACAAAGTGCCTCAAATTCTTCGCGGCATTCAGGGCAAATCAGCAGATGCTGCTCAATTGCCTTCAGTCCTTCCGCGATTAGTTTGCCGGCGAGACGATCCTCGGCGAACTCGCCGACCTGCATCAAACAGACGTCGCAGTCGATTTCGACCGCTTGAGTATCGCGAACGACATCGAGCAATTGTTGGATTTCGTCACCTGTCACCGACATGGTCGTGACCCTTTCATCCGTTAAACGCAACGGCAAACGACTGAGAATCATAACCCGCCCGCACAAGTTCTTGCTTGAGTCGAATCCGGGCATCGTGGCTTAATTTGTAAAGAGCGTTTCGAGTGCATCCCAATTGCCCTGCAATTTCTTCCTGGGCCATCCCTTTGATCTCAGCCAGCAAAACCGTCCGCTGTTTGTCCGTCAGTTGAGTATTAATCACGCGGTACATGGTCTCAACCAATTCACGACGCTCAGGAAACGTGTCCCCTTCAACGTCCGAAACCGGATCGAAGTTCGAATCTGCAACCAGCTTTTCCAGTGAGACATCACGCCAGCGTCGTTTCCGCAACTCCGTCATTGCGACTCGAATCGCGATTGACGTTGCCCACGTGATAAATCGGCTGCGATTTTGAAACTGGTCCAACGCCTGCAGGATTCTGATCAGCGAGTCTTGCAGGAAATCATCCAGCATGGTTTCGACGTAATCCGATCGAGATTTCAACGATGATTTCAGGCCGACAAACAGGAGTTCACGCAAGTCAGCCAGGGCCGATTCACGAACCGGTCCTTGCGCTTCAAGCGATTTGATCCATTCGTCGTTGTCTCGATCCCTGACCATCAGCGCCGATTCCAAGCTTCGTTTCAACAATGTTTGAGAATCTTGTTCATGAGAAACTTAACAACTACCGAACCCCAAGTCATCCCGAATGTAAAATGAAGGTTTCGCACGCCCTTCCCACGCAGGGAAAAAGGGGTGAGCAAGACGTTCAATGATTGTGATGAAAATCGACTGTATTCTGATTCTCAAACATGTTGACTTCAGTCGGTGTGAAACCCGCGCCGTGTGTGGGATTGGCAGTTCGGATCGCTCCCTATTAGACTTTGTGCCAGGTGTCGGGACATGATCGCCACGGGTCACGAGACCCGTGGCGATCATGTGCGAGGTCAGTAGGCACGCTCACAACGTGCGCAATTCAGGTGCGGGGTCTGGAGCCTCGTACACAGCCTTTGATTTACTATTCTGGTTCAAAACGACTGTGGCCAAGACTCGTGTGGTGCTGCTGATACCGACACTCGACCGTTCCGGGGCCGAGAAGCAGTTTACGTTATTGGCCAAGGGGCTTCCCAAAACCGAATTCGATGTGACGGCGGTCGCGTTGACTCGCGGTGGTCCATATGCCGATGAACTGGCATCTTCTGGAATACCGCTGACCGTAATCGGCAAGCGATCAAAATTGGATCCATTCTCGTTCTGGCGACTTCGGGCTGAACTTCAACGATTGCAGCCAGATATTCTGCATACGTGGTTGTTCGCTGCAAACAGCTATGGCCGCTTATGTTCACGGATCGTTCCCCATGCGAAAATCGTCGTGTCAGAACGTTGCGTCGACAGCTGGAAGAAAGGCTGGCAACTTTGGCTTGATCGGCGATTGATCAGCAAGACTGATCGACTCGTCGGGAATTCGCCGAGTGTTGTCGATTTCTATCGAGAACTGGGAGTTCCTGCGGAAAAACTGGTCTGCATCCGCAACGGGATCGAGCTGCCGAGTCTGGACGCGGCCGCCGACCGGTCAACTCGCGAAGCGCTCTTAGACGAACTCCTTTTACCTCCTGACGCTTTTATTGCCGGCTATCTTGGAAGGCTGGCAAAACAGAAGCGTGTAGAAGACCTGATCTGGGCGGTGGAAACCCTGCGGCAAATCCGCCCGAAACTGTTCCTCGTGATCGTGGGTGACGGACCCGAGCGACAACGGTTGGAAAACTTTGCCCGTGACGTGGGATGCCTGGATCACGTACGGTTCCTGGGTCATCGCGAGGACGGGTCGCGCTGGCTCAAGTTGTTCGACGTTTTTTGCCTGGCGAGCAGTTTCGAGGGGATGTCCAACAGTTTGATGGAAGCCATGTCGATTGGTAAGCCAGTCATCGCCAGCGATATTCCCGCCAACCGAGAACTCGTCGTTCAATGTCAGACAGGTTTTTTGCCGAAGTTAGCAGATACAGTCGGATTCATGCAGTTCCTAAGGCAATTGATCGACGAAAAAGGTCTGACAGAAGAACTAGGACGCGCCGGTCGCGAACGGATTCAACAATACTTCGGTATCAAGCGTATGGTGGATGCGTATGTCGAGGTCTACCGAAACGTGCTTGGAGAAGGTCATCCAAAAACGTGAACACCCAATGGAATAGAAGATTTTTAACCACGAATCAGACGAAGCGCATGAATAAGAATCCGGAGAAATTAAAATATTTTTGAATTGTCTGATTAGCGAGGATTAGCGCTGATTAGTGTTCCAATCTTTCTTTTCCGTTCTCTGAAAGCCTTTTGACTTATGACGCGTGTATTTGCATATTTTTCCGTTGGGTAGCGAACGAAGCCCGCGCCGCACGCATCAGGTTCTCCGCGATTAAATCGCTTTTTGACTTTGACAAGCATCGAGACCATCACCATGTGCGGGATTGCGGGAGGGAGTTGGACGGGTCAGGGCGAACCGCTCGACGAATCGACTTTGCGGCGAATGACCGACGCTTTGATTCATCGTGGTCCCGATGATTTTGGGAACTACTTTTCATCCAACGACCGACAACTTGCTGGTGGGGCTGCGCTGGGGTTTCGGCGGCTGTCGATTATCGATCTATCCGGTGGGCATCAGCCGATGTCCAACGAAGATGGCTCCGTTTGGATCGCGTTTAATGGCGAGGTCTACAACTATCGCGAACTGAAGCCAGAGCTCGAACGCCTGGGCCATCAGTTCCGTACGGCATCAGATACTGAGTGCATCGTTCACGCGTATGAGCAATGGGGCCGCGATTGTGTGACTCATCTCAGAGGCATGTTTGCCTTTGCAATCTGGGATGATCGCCGTCGCACTCTGTTTCTCGCTCGCGATCGTATGGGGCAGAAGCCACTGGTTTATCGTCTCGCACTGAATCGACTCTGTTTTGCGAGCGAGCTTAAGGCGCTGCTGCAAATTCCGGGGATGCCTCGGGAAATTGAACCGCATGCGTTGGCCGACTTTGTCACCCTGCAATACGTGCCACATCCGCGCACCATGCTGCGAGGATACTCCAAACTTCCTCCAGGCCATTGGGCAGAATTCCAGGCTGCCACGGGTGACCTCATCGTGCAGCGGTACTGGGAAGCCCCGTATCGTCGACCGGTGTCCGATGGGTCGATGCATTCCGCGAACGATTCGTTTGATCAAAACGTAATGGATCGATCAGATTCAACTGACTGGAAATCGCAGCTCCGAAAGACCCTCAGCGAAGCGGTCCAAATTCGAATGCGTTGCGACGTGCCGTTTGGAGCGTTTCTTTCCGGTGGGGTCGATTCGACAATCATCACCGGCTTGATGCAGCAGCAGTCTGAACGTCCGGTCCAGACATTTTCGATCGGGTTTTCAGAAAAACAATTTGATGAACGAAGTTACGCACGGGAAGCGGCAGCGAAACTCGGGACCGATCACCACGAATTTGTCGTCGATCCCTCGGCGGTCGAGATGCTGCCGAAACTCGTCTGGCATTATGACGAGCCGTTTGCGGACAGTTCGGCGATTCCCACGATGTATTTGTCGCAACTGACTCGTCAGCACGTGACGGTTGCGCTAACGGGTGATGGCGGCGACGAATTGTTTGCGGGATACGATCGATACCTGGCAGTCGATCTGGCATCAAAAATCGATCGGTTGCCGAAGCTCGTGCGAGCGGCGATGACAAGTTCCGTATGGCAGAAGCTACCCGCATCGGTGCAGCAGAAATCGCGGATCAGGCAAGTCAAACGGTTTCTGGCGGCGCTGGGTCAATCTCCCCATCGGCGATATGCAAACTGGGTCAGTATTTTTGACGATGCTCGTCGACCGGGACTTTTTTCTCAGGATTTTCGCCAAACACTGAACGGTTACGATCCTGCATCGTTCCTGATGCAGGCCTACGACCGATGTGCGGAACGGGACATCGTACAGCGTACGACTTGCGTCGATCTCGAAACGTATCTTCCTTGCGACATCTTGACGAAGGTCGACATCGCGAGCATGGCATTCAGTCTCGAATGCCGCAGTCCGTTCATGGACCATCACGTCGTTGAGCTGGCCGCCAAGGTTCCCCGTGAATTGAAGTTACAGGGTCGACGTGGCAAACGAATCTTGATCGAAGCGTTCGCCGACCTGCTTCCCGCTTCGATACAGACTCGACGAAAGATGGGTTTTGGAGTGCCACTGGATCATTGGTTCCGCAATTCGCTCCGCAGCCTGATCGCCGATACCCTGCTCGACCGCCGCTGCCTGGACCGCGGGTATTTTGATCCCATGGCGATACGACGACTGGTCGATGAGCACATATCATCGCAATGGGACCACAGTGCGCGGCTATGGCTGTTGCTCGTGTTTGAGCTATGGCAGCAGCGTTTCGTGGACGGGAGTTAATCAGAGGTGGAAGAATGATTCCATCCAACATTCCTGAGGAATTGGTCATGCGGTCATATGAGTTGCACAAACGATCGAAGCAGGTCATCTGGGAACTCGACGATCAATTCGTGGAAATAGGTCGGCACGAAAAGCATCTCCTGGCATCCGACATTCAGCTCCAGCAGATGCTTCGTCGGCAGTGCCAGATGCGCCACCTCGGTCCAAGTTCCCTGGAGCGGATACAATTTAGCACTCTCACGCCCCGGTTCGCCCGATATCGAATGGCGGAGCGAAGCCGAAGTGTGGTCGACTGGAGCACTCATGACATTACACCTCGTTGTTCGCGTTCCTAATCGCGAATAATCTTAACGCTTCCTAGCTCGGGCATTGCCAACAACAACGGCGCGAATACCCCCCCCCGAGCCTAGCGCATCACATTGGATCAACTTATCGATACATGTCACGCCCATGCGCAATGTACAGCATTTGGCACTGTGTATCTAATTGGAAACATGCGCACCATAAGCATTCAACTATGTTTTTACGTGAAATAATCACACAAATTCGTTGACTTGGTAAAAATGTATTGATACATTTCTGTTGCATTCACCTATGGGATTTGGGCCGATCTCGTTGCTTGCCTGGTATTGATCGCTTAGGTTTTGAAATGCTTTCAATGATCGCGAACTTCTGAAGGGATCTGATCGCGTTTATCGCGCAGTCCCTGGGCCTTCTGTTTGCTGTCTTCATTGCGTTTTCGAACGGTAAGATTGGATAATCAACCCTATCGTTCAGTGGAAGCAATGCCAGTTCGGTTGGGGTGTATTGTCTTGCGTTTCGCGAGGAACGCACGCTACCCATCCTGTCGGTCAGTCACAAATTCCTTTCATCCGAACAAAAACTGACACCGCATTAAGGTCAAGGGTGTCAGAAGAGAATGCAGTGAGACCCCTCAATTCATGAGGTTTCTCAGGATCTTTAGAACCCATCCGTTCGCGTTTCTTCAATTTTCGAAGTTTGCTTCAACGTTCAATTCCATTGATGCGTCGTGGGCAGGGCATACCGCGCCGTTCTTGGAAAACCGTTGAATCAGAAATAGGGCCAGGGCTGTGAGGTGGATTTGTTTTGTTGGAATCATGTCGATTCCCGCGTCCATCCGGCCAGGTTTTTGGATTGTTTTGTTTAGGGGTGAGATTTATGAAGAAGTTTGCAATGAATTTGGTTGTGGTTGCTGCAATCTCCGTTGTCGCTCTGTACGGACAGTCGGCAATGGGAGGCGCAATCGCTGGGTCGGAAGCTTTGTCAGGAAGAAGCACAGTCATTGTTGGTTCTACCAGCCTCACATCGGCAACGGGCCTGACATGGAGTGGATTTGCAGACAGCGGCACCGTGACGGGCGATTTCACCAGCGTTTCACACTTTGGCCCCTACACTGGTGGAACCCTGTCTTTGACCGTGGCTGTCGGGGCATCCACGAGCTTTTCGGTCAGTGATTCTAACTGGGGTACATTTACGGAATCGTCGGTTTCGTCAATCGATGTTGGCACAAACGCGGAAACCATCTATGTGCAAGGAACCTTTACCCCAGGTAGCGATTTCCCAGGATCAATCACCGGCAGTCCCGCCACGATGATTTTTTCGTTGAACCAAGCTGGCGGTGCTGGCAATGCAGTTGGGACCACGGTCACGCTCGAATCACCTGCCGTCACTGCGTCAGTTCCAGAACCATCAACCTTCGCCCTCTTGGGCTTCGGTGCAGTTGGCTTGGCAGTTCGTGCTTACCGCCGACGTCAAGCCGCTGTCTGATTTTCAGCTTTGACGCTTAGCCATCGCAAATCAAAGGAAGCCACACGGCAACGTGCGGTTTCCTTTTTTTCGGCAACGGAGTGTCAGTACGCCGAAGTCAAATAGGGGTGGCACGGTTTGGGAGTCTTCGACAACGCCACGGGTGTTGTTGCATGAAACCCGCCAACATCAGGCTTTGATTGAAAACGAATCGAGCAACATCAAGATCTAACATGAATCATTGAGCGAAATCCCAAAATCAGCGCGGCCTTGTCGAAAACTTAAAAACTTGACTCAAACGGTCAACTTCCACATAAGAGGAAGCCTGTGGCACCCCAGGTTTGGAACCATTTTGAAAAATTCCATTACGCTGTTGCAATTCGCGGTGCGGGGGACTCGATGATCTGAGTGCCACGCAGCTTGGCTGCGTCGGCGATCACTCGTTCAAGTTCTGTCACGTATTCGATGAGTTTGGTCTTGCCAAGCGGTGTCATCCTGCACAAGGTTTGCGGCCGATTGGCTTTTGAACCTTTCCAGATTTCGACCAGACCCGCTTCTGTCAGAACTTTCAGGTGACGATTCAGGTTTCCGTCTGTTAACGAGCAGAGGTCCTTGAGGTCACCGAAGAGGAGTCCTTCAGGATGCGTGACGAGTGACGCCATGATCCCGAGTCGAGCTTTCTCGTGGATGGCTCGTTCCAGACCCTCGTAGGCAAATCGCCCGCCAGTCGACGTTGACGGAGCCGATTCGTCTGCGGGCTGAGCTTGAATTTCATCATTCCGTTTGCGTGTCATAACTTTTCTCTAGTCGCCAGTACAAAATGCACGAGATCGCGGCTTGTCCGATCCCAAACGTCAAAACCATGGCCCAGGGTGAACATGCATACGGGCCTCTGGCGACCGCGAGTACGATGCAACCAGTGACCAAATACCAGACAGCAACCCAGATCACTTCGCGCGGAAGTAATCGGGCCGACGCAGACACGCCAAGCCCAAAAACCAGACTCCACAAGCCCGGAAGCAGCCAGAGTTGTTCGACGGCATACGACGCAATTCCCCATGTCACGGCCGCACCAACCAAAAGACAGGGAAGGAATTGTTCGACAGCCAGCCATGACAATTGCCTGGTCAACGTGGACGGGCTGCGGCGGGCACGGACCAGAATTTCCAGACCACTGAAAACCTGGCCAATTGCTGCCAGCCCGATCCAGACCGTCAAATATTTTGCCGGCGTTTCCAGCGGCGACGGAACCCAAACGATCTGGATGGCGGCTCCGAGGAATGCAAACAGGCTTGTCCAGGCGACGGTCAGCGACCGGTACCCGCGAAAAGTTTCCGTCCGTGCCAGAGTTCGACGAATAACGGCAATCTGTGACATGGCGTCAGCCAGTTCAAGCGGACTTTGCATGACACGACCCTGGAAGGTGTTAAAATTTTGACGATTTGCAACCGATTGAACAAATCGCTTTGCAATGCCAAGTTAAAGAAAAACAACGAACTGTCAAGTCATGATGCATGAAAACTGACGATTCCATGCGTCATCGGCTTATGTTATCCTTGAATGTTTCCGACGGGTGAATACGTAGAATGAGTGAAAGGTTGAAATGACAGACCACAACGGAAAACTCTTTATCGAGACGGTCGGCTGTCAGATGAATATGCTCGACAGCGAACTGGTTGTTGGGGCACTGCGCAAGGAAGGCTACAGCCTGACTGACGATATCCGAGAAGCCGATACCATTCTGTTTAATACCTGTAGCGTCCGCGAACATGCCGAGCACAAAATCTACTCGGCTCTCGGTCGGCTGAAATACAGTAAACTCTCGCGACCGAATCAGGTAATCGGCGTGTTGGGTTGTATGGCTCAAAAAGATCAGGAACTGGTCTTTCAAAAGGCCCCGCATGTTGACATGGTCGTCGGTACGGGCCAGCTTGCCGAAGTTCCCAAACTGATCGACGCGGCTCGCCAGCATCGGGAACGCTCACTGGCAGTCAGCCTGGACCGCAAGGAAGGATCGCGAGCAGAAGTCAGTGACAGCTTTCAGAGCTACGATCCGCTTCGCGAACCAGAAATGCGGCCATCGCCTTATCAGGCGTTCGTTCGGATCATGATTGGCTGCGACAAATTTTGCACTTATTGCGTCGTACCGATGACGCGCGGTCCTGAACAAAGCCGTCCGCCGCGAGATATCTTGCATGAAGTGAAGGTTCTCGCCGACCAGGGGGTCAAGGAAGTCACTCTGCTGGGTCAGACTGTCAACAGCTATAAGGTGACCCAGGACGGAAAACAGTACCGCCTGGCCGATCTGCTGGAAACGATTCACGACGTCGATGGAATTCTGAGACTGAAGTTCGTGACGAACTTTCCCAAGGACATGACCGACGACCTGCTTCAAGCGGTTCGAGACTTGCCAAAGTGTGCTCATTATCTGCACGTCCCGGCACAGTCAGGCTGTAATGAGATGCTGAAGCGGATGAAACGTGGTTACACGATTGAGGACTATCGGGAAATGTTCGGTCGTATCCGATCGACTTTGCCGAAGGCCTCGGTTTCGAGCGACTTCATCGTCGGTTTTTGTGGTGAGACTGAAGAGGCTCATCAGAAGAGCATGGACGTGATCCGCGAATGCCGTTTCAAGAACAGCTTCATTTTCAAGTATAGTCCTCGCCCGGGGACCAAGGCCCACGACTTACTGGCCGACGATATTCCCGAAGAGGTCAAGCGGCATCGAAACCAGGAAATGCTTGCTCTGCAAAACCAGATCAGCGCTGAAGACAACGCGGCGTTTATTGGCCGCGAAGTTGAAGTGCTGGTCGAAGGCCCAAGTAAATCAGAAGTCAAACGAGGGGACTCAGCGTCGTTAACAGGTCCCGTTCAGTTGACCGGGCGAACGACATGCGACCGGATTGTCGTGTTTAACGGCAATCCCCGGTTGGCAGGGTCGCTGACGTCGATCACGGTCGAAGACTGCACCCCAACGACACTGATCGGCAGCATTGTCACTCAAGAGATTCAACACGGCTCAGCGCCGCTGCTGCCGATCCTGGTTTAATAAACGAGATAAAAATAGCCCGGTCTTGGGGATCACTCGGACCAGTTATTGATGTCATCACCGCCGCCATCTTCGTTCTGCTTGTTCGGTCCTGAAGACCAGATCGCAGGCTTGTCGATGTTCGACTTGCTGTTGGGATACTGGTAGTTCAATGGCTGGTTCCAGGCATCCTTCGGAAGCTTTTCGGCGAAGGCGGCCATCGGCTTGCCGTCAGCTCCTTGACCGGGATTCAGCATCTGGTTGACGTCTGTCGGAAAATCTCCGTCGTGGGCGACCGCATATTGTTTGGCGATTTGTTCAAAACCGGAAATATTGACTTTGGTCTGCCGGACCAAGGCGACTTTCTGCTGGCCGATCAAGTTGGGAATCACCATTGCCGCGATGACGCCAAGGATTGCGAGCACCAGCAAGACTTCCGTCAACGTAAATCCGTGACGGTGATGCGAACGAGGGATTGATGAATAGCGTTTCATGATCACTTCCGAGAATCAAGGTATTCCGAAACCAACTTGTCACAAAAAGGAGTTTGCTCTTTGCCTTTGTAACCTGCAACGCGAAGTTTTGTTCGTTCAGGTTGATTTCAGGTTTTTCCTGAAATCAACCACGAAAAACCCGCCAATCGTTGAATTACTTGGCAGCCCATTGAGATCGGCGGCTGGAAGCCGCCACTACGTAACGGCGGCTTCCAGCCGCCGA
>CAIVEI010000112.1 GCA_903904835.1 uncultured Schlesneria sp.
CCTTCATTGCCTTCGTTACCTTTTGTTCAAAATCTCTTCTCGTAATTCGCTGGAATTATTCCCCCACGCATTTCAGTGTCAAAGTTCGACCGACTTCGTGTTTTCATACTTTCGCGCTTTCGTGATCGGTATTCATCTTCATTTCCCCAAACTGCGAAATCACCAAGAGGATCACGAAAGTTCGAAAGCACGAAAAAATACAGATGTATAAGACCGTCATGCAACGAACCGCCACGGACCCCCGCCGCTTCAAATGAGTGACAGCTCGGGCCGTAATCAATTGATTCCTGGATGCCAAAGAGTAATTGATGTCGTCAGCAATCGATTGTCAAAAATCCACGCCAGCCGTGGATGTCAATCCACAGATTCCTTCACCCGACCTGTCGCGCCCACAACAACACAACGACATATTATTATGCACACGTTTTAATGTCAACAGAACACTGGACCTCGTTTCTTAACGTTTGGAAGTCGCCCCTGAGTTTTTCCCGTCCAACGGCGCTCAGCGGAAAGTCGGAGATACCGGGTGTTGACTTGACTCAAATTTATGCGTGATCAAACAATGCTGTCATGAAACCTTCTGGGGCATGCGAAAACGCAGTGGTTTTGTCACAGATGGAAAACACAAAGGGGACAGGTCCATTTTGTTCAATTTCGCAATCGACGAGTAGGCCGCAGGCTTCCGAAACAAAGTCTGCCGCCCCACTCCACGATTTAACACGTGAAAGACTATTCTACCGGGAGCAACGCGACTGATTCGTAGTATGATACCAATCGATGCTATCGCAAATCGTCTATTTCGCCAATAAATGACGTGTGCCCTTTTAATGATCGATGACAAACAACTTAGTGCTGAAACTGGAAGACACAAAGGGGACATGCGCGACTGACAAGATGGGAACACTGTACGTTCGTGGGAACGAGAGAAAGGCTTCGCGCGGCGATTTTGACGTAGGCCAACTTACCGTTATTGAAAAAAATGGGTTATGTTTTCGTTGGCGTCGAGTGTGTCATCTACGACAAGGGAACCGAGTGGTATCCCCAGTGTCGCGAAAAGGCGTTGTCGCCGTTGTTCTGGCCTGCATGATGCCAATGCTTACGTCGGCTCTGAGATGATCTTCAGGAGTTATTTGATGCGTTTTTCTGAACCAGCAATCAATGACCACCCCTTGGCTCCCTTCTATCGAGCCTTAGGTCACAAAGTCTTTTCGCGGAACGGTGTTGTCTGGGCAGATGCTGGAAGGTTTTCCCTGATGTCGGTCCCATGCAACCAGAAATTAACGCTGACAAAGAAAGAAACTCAGGATTTGTTACGTGCGTCAGGCAGAATGATTGCCGTATTTCCAACGACGGAAAAGACGGGAATCACCGTCACTGATTTCTGGTTAAGAGATAAAAACTACGACCTTTCATTTCTTCAGAGGCAATTTCGCCAGCACGTCATAAAAAATGAGGAAACATGCGACGTCAGGTTGATCTCATGGGATGAAATTTCTCAGATTGGATTAAATGTCAATCGAAACACCATGGAACGTCGAGGCTTGAAAATGCACAAATGTATTCAGCTTGAAAGCTGGAAACAAATTTGTGATGTCGCAAGTACGATAAAAGGATTGGAGGTTTTTGGATGCTTTTACAAAGGCGATCTTGCAGGCTATCTGGTCTCCTGGGTTTTTAATGATATTTGTCAAGGAATAATGCTTCATCGAGATGGGAAATATAACTCTCTGGGGGCTGGAAACAGTCTCGTTTATGGCTTTACCCGTCAGATGATCCAGCGGCCTGAAATTAATTCCGTCTCGATGGGAAGAGGGTGGTTTCCCAAGTTGGAAAGTCTTGACCGGTTCAGGCGACACGCAGGCTACGTCGATGAAACACTCAGGCTTGGTGTGGTTCTTAATCCACGATGGGAAACGATCCTTGGCTCCAGGATGACTCATCATGTCCTGGAAAAACTCACAACCTGGACAGGAGGCCGATTGAATTTGAAAGATGATCTGGAGGTTCTTCAGGCCGCTGCAATGACCCAACTCTAAACCTCGGAAAGATCTTTTTTCAGCAGATCAGCCGCTTTTTCAGCAATCACGATCGCAGTCGCAGCAGTATGTGCGGCAGGAATGGCAGGAATGATGGAATTGTCAACAAGCCAGAGATTGCTCACCCCGCGCACTTTTAATCCGGGATCAACAACGGCCAAATCGTCTGAACCCATGCGACAAGTGCCAACGGGATGGTGATATGTGCTGGCATGCAAGCGAAGGAAATCCCGCCCCTTCATGGAGCCTGGAAGGATTTCGGTGGTCAGTCCAAATCGACGAAGTGCTGGTTGATTGACGATCGAACGAATCCGCTCAACCCCCTCCAAAATCTGGTCAGCATCTCCGGATGCTGTCAAATATTGTGGATCGATGATCGGTGGACCTGACGGATTGCAAGGATCGATTGTAACCGTTCCTTTACTCTTCGGGTGCATGAGAATCGATGCCAATTCAACAGCATGAGGATGCCGGTTGGTTTGAAAGAGAGTTAATATCTCCAGATCCGGAGAATTCCGCTGGCCGCTCAAAAAACATCCTGCTTCGCAGCAATTGGATGCCATAACGCCATTGCCAAAAAAGAGGTAACGGAGGGCTGCGGAAATCCATTGCGATTTCCGTCCTGGTGAGAGTGTTGTCGATTGTATGACGACGGGTGTTCCGAAGTGATCTTGAAGATTCAAGCCCACGCCAGGCAAATCAACATGGACTTTCAATCGAGCGGAAGAAAGGAGACTGGCCGGCCCGATTCCAGAGCGTTGCAAAATCTGGGGTGAGAAAAAAGCCCCTGCAGAAATCACCACGCCGTGCCTGCTGCGGATGATGTTTTTGGATCTGCTTCCACCAACCTCAACTCCGACAGCCTTTTCACCCTCAAGCGGGATTCGTAAAACCTCCACCCCGGTTCTGATTTGAAAACGATTGCTCAACTGAAGCCGTTTGAGGGCGTGGGCCGTACTGATCCGTTTGCCGTTTTCCTGAAACAAATCAAAAAGTCCACAAGTTTCCGACTGCGATCCTGTCAGACTTTCCACTTTTTGACAGCCTTCCTGCTGGCAGCCTTCAAGAAACGCATGAGAAAAATCAGAAACAAACGTGGGGGGATTGACCGGCATGATCCTTTGTGTTTTTGAAAGAGTCGCCTTCTCCCAATATGGCCGAAGTTCTTCCCATTCCCATCCTGTGCAACCCGCCTTTGCCCATGCATCAAAATCAGTTGAGGGGCCGATTGCAGCGATCATGGCATTGACTGCGGATGTTCCCCCGGCCAATCGACCCATGGGAATGGGAATGGTTCTTCCGCCCAGTTCCTTTTGTGGAACGGTTGAAGTTGTCCATGACCAGGCTTTTCGCAATCGTAGCCCTGCCAAAGGAGCATCCAGCGCCCACTTGGGATACTGCGGCCCGACCTCAAAAAGAAGAACTCGCGCATTGGTCTCATGGATTAATCGATTTGCCAAGACAAGTCCCGCAGTCCCGGCCCCAACTATTATTAAATCCGGGTCCTGCATTTTAAAAAAATCCAATTAAACCCCGCACAAAGGCTCGCTGACCACTGCCTTGCGGGAGATGTTGAGGTTCTTACGTTGATTGCGACGTTTTTATGGTGGCGATCATCATACGACTCTCGGCGTCGAATCGACATCCCTTCGTGCTTTCTGAGCGTCCCAACACAATCACTGTAACGGTACGCAGCCTTCATTATTTCAAAATTCACAAACGGTCACTGACGATCCCAAATCCTGACTGCTTTTCTGTTCTGGAAAAGAGTTGCTGAGTTCATCATGGCACGTTGCACCGGCTGTTTATCATGGCACGTTGCACCACGGTGCGATTAAACTCAGTGCTCGCCTGAGGTGCCTCCCCTCTGGTCCGTTCCGAAATTGAATTGCGAGAACTATCGGGAGCCATGGGAATGACGCAGCGAATGGACATCTCTTTCAATCCACGCCTGAATCGTCGAGATTTGCTGAGATGGGGGGCTGCCGCAACCGCAGCGGGGATGCTGGGACATTGGTCGGCTCCGGATCTTCCCGCAGCCGTTTCGTCGTCATGGTTGACCGTTGAAAAGATTGACCGCACGACGATTCAACTTCCGTTTCGTGAGATCCCCGCTCGGGCGATGGCGCGGGAAATCCCGCATTGGCAGTACCTGGAAATCTGCGAAGTCACGCTGAAATCCGGGAAAACCGGGTTTGGCGAGAGCATGCTGTTCTATTCGTGGGGAGCAACCAATGACCAGTCTGTTGCGCGCTGCCAGGGGAAGAATGCAGCCGAGTTGATGTGGGATGATTCGCTCGGCGCCGGTTTGCAGTCGGCTCTGTTTGATGCCGTCGCACGTACGCTCGACCTTCCCATCCACGCCTTACTGGGAAAGAAGCACCACGCTCGCACGCCACTTTCGTGGTGGAACATCGATCTTCCCCCGGAGGATCTCGCCAGTGAATGTGCTCTGGCCTACAAATCGGGCTATTTGTCGCTGAAGACGAAGGGGCGGCCGTGGTTTGATCTTTGGAAACAAATCGAACTCGCCATCAAGGTGGTGCCTGAGTCGTTCAAGATCGACATGGATTTCAACGACACACTTCGAAACGCCGAGCAGGCCATTCCGATCCTGCTGGAATTTGACAGCATTCCCCAGGTCGACATCTGGGAAGGGCCACTGCCTCAGTCGGATCTGGAAGGTAATCATCGGGTCAAAGAGGCGGTGAAAGCCAAAGTCGCCTTGCACTATGGGAATCCCGACCCTTGGGAAATGCTCACAAAGGACGCCTGTGACGGTTTTGTTGTCGGTGGCGGAGCAACAATGCTGATGCAGACCGCAGCCGTCTGTGCGATGTCGCGAAAGCCGTTCTGGCTGCAATTGGTCGGATCATCGATCACCGCAGCGCACTCGTTGCAATTCGGCGGTGCTCTGGAATGGGCAAAATGGCCGGCGGTGAATTGCCACCAGCTTTTTGTCGCGTCAACACTCACAGCCCCCATCGTGGTGGAAAACGGCACCGCTGCTGTCCCGGATGCTCCTGGAGTCGGCTTCGAGCTAAACCGTGACGTGCTGAAAAAGTACGAGGTTGCCAAGCCCGCCTCGCGGCCGGAACCACAACGCCTGCTGGAAACAACCTGGCCGGATGGTCGAACGATGTACGTCGCCAGTAACAGGACCGTCAACTTCATGCTCACTTGCGCCAACGCGGGCCAGATGCCGTACTTTGAAAAAGGGGTCAACACCCGCCTGGTCCCGGATGACGGCTCAGCCAAATGGCGAGATCTCGTGGAAAAATCGCGAGGGCGGGCCTATTTTCCGAAGTGACATGGTCGTTGGAAGAACCGCCGACGGGGCTAGCGTCGGCAAGGTTGCTGGACAATAGGTATATGCGTCAGAACGCTTCGGCCTGTATGTTTTCCCGATTTCCGCTGGGCTTGTCCCAGCGGTATCACAACTGGCCAGCTACAACGCGCTCAGCGCGTTGCCCCGCTCTCCTTCGGGCTTGCCCCGATGGAAGCAGCGACTGGTCGGTAAATTGAGGTCATCGCCTTCAGTTCCCGCCGATGAGCTACAAATTCGTTGCTTCCATCCGGACAAGCCGGAAGGAGAGCATTCTTCTGCTGAATGCCTCAGGTAGCTTGAAGTTGTCGGTCCCATTGGGGCAAGCCCAATGGAAACCCAAAGCCACTCATGTCAAGTTTATCGATCCAATGCAAAAAGGGGACGACGCCCGGAATTCAATGGCTTCAAGAGTTCCTTCCAAATTACAAAATTCACAAGCGAAGACAAAAGGGGGACAGGCACGGCAGACGGAGCCAGTCCCCTTTTTGAAGATCGAGAGATCGGAATTCAGCCGAGCCGACTGCTCCGATAGCTGCGGGATCAACGAAAACGCGGCGCCAGTGGGCATGGGGACCAGCACGTTCGAAATTGGTGTGGTTGGACGAAATACTCGGAGCCACAAAAGTCGCAGACGACTGCGGTTCGTCATCAACGACACTGACAGGCCTTGTTCTGGCGTGCATGTCGACGCCACAGTAAAATCCCCTGCGTTGTGGCAAGAATCCCATCATCGGTCTCATGGAAGTAGAAACTGTCGATCCCACAATCCGCGTTGGTCCGACACAGACAGCTTGCGAACGTTTTGGTATCGATCAGACTTATTGGATCGCCGTCTTCATTTCAGGAAGCCATGATGAGCCTCAAGGCATACAACACGGAAAACGAGTAATCCGCCAGTTAATTTATTTGCTATGCCAATCAACTCCGTAAGCGGGAAATGCGAATGCCTCTGAACAGTCATGCCATCACCTCTTGCCTGGCATTCCGCAGCTGGTGTCTGCTGGTGACGATCGTCGTTTTCGCATCCGGTTGCGGTGGACGTGACCAATCTCAGAAACTCGCCGAATTGCAGTCGCGTATTGAGCAACTGGAGTTGTGGGTACAGGATCAAAAAACTGAATACGTCAAATTGCACGACCCCACTACCCATGCCCGGTCCGCTGATGAGGAGAGCCTTCTTGCATTCGTCCGTACTCAGGTGAATCCAGATGATTCTTCATTGGCGCATCTCGACTCTGATTTCGACGTTGCGTTCGCGGAGCTTTTGAAAACTCGTCCGAAGGATCAAAGTTGGATCGACATCTCAAGCGGCAAATTGGTTTTTCGGGAATGGGATAAGACAAAAACCAGCTACAAGCAGACGACTCTTTCAATGGAAGATCTGAACCCCGAAAGAGTCAACGGGAGCAACGACTTCGTGGCACTCTACACGACAGATAACAAACGGTTGATTGAAGTTTGTTCGAAACAACATGATATCACGAGAAAAGGCAAAGTTGACAAATTGACCACGAATTCGGTGCAACTCGAATTCAGTTCTGATGCCTCGAAAAAACAAATCGTTGAGGCATTTACAACTCTAATACATATTTATGGTGGAAAACCTGATTTGCTCTCTCGATGACGCATAACATTGAATTTGCGGCATTGGCGACTCAGGCCAGCAGTGCGTCCACGACTCGACACTTGGTGACTTCCGCGTTGGTGAGGCTCGCCTCGCGGCCGTCCATCGGGTACGTCAGACGGCGATGATCGATTCCCAGATTCGTCAGCAGCGTTGCGTGGAGATCGTGGACCGTGACCACGTCTTTGACAGATTCGTAACCGAAGTCGTCGGTGGCTCCGTGTGCGTAACCTTTACGGAAACCGCCGCCGGCCAGCCAGAGCGAAAACGCTCGACGATTATGATCGCCGCTCGTTGTGGGAGGTCTCCCGACCCACGCACAGGGGGGCCGACCGAGGTCTCTTCTTAACTACGCCCCAGGGTTCAACAGGTTGCGGGCAATGTTCCGCGCAGCCTTCGCGCGAAGTGTGATCGCTTGACTCCGGCGGGTCTTCGATTTCCCTTTGGTGGATGCAATCGGGAAAGATCCGGAAGGTTATCGGGAAACCCTAGCAATTCTTGCAACAGCGACAAATCGTGAACTGCCGCGAGGCGAATGACTCGCATCATTAAGCGTCGTCGACGACGGGATTCGAACGAATTCAGATGGAGCATCTCCAGCAACTTCGCAGCCTCTTGGGTCAAGGCGATCAGCGTTCCATTCGGCTGTACCTTAACCGATTCGGCGAGAAGCACTCGGAGTGGATCGGGGACGGTTTGGTCCCGTTTGATTGCGTTACACACGTGGCAGGCGTAAACGAGGTTGTCATAGTCTAATTCCAAGTCGGGGCGCTGTGCGACCGGCTGAAAATGTTCTGCGTGAAAATGGCCGGCGCGATGGACCCACTGTTCGCGTTCCAGGCAGTAGACACAACGAAACGTAAACTCGTCGCGCAACCATTCGCGAAACTGAGCGGTGGATGCATACCCCTGCGGTCCGTGTCGGCGACGATGAGGGTGGGCGGGATACTGAAAGACGTTCAATCCGGTCATCGCGATGATTTCTGCTGAGCAGCCTTTTGTTCAAGACCTAACAGCAGCAATTCCAGCATTTCGGTGCGGGGTCTGGCGATGCGATCTGCGTATAGCTCGCCTTCCTGCTGCAATACTTTCAGTTCGCGCTTCTCCGCAGCCGTCAGCACGCCTTCATATTTCTTCTCAATCAACTCAATGCGGCGATTGTTTTTTTCGTCCGTCCAACCGTTATCCATGGACGGAACACTCTCGGCTGAGATCTGCTGTGCCATGTATTCGAGCAGCGGGCGAAACCGCTCACCCAAACGCTCGGACAGAACAACAAGGTTTCCATGCGGCGTCTGAACGTCAGTGATGTTGCTCCGGCCCTCGGCGACGGAGGCAATCTGTTTTTCAAGGGTGGAATTACTCATGCGGATAGTATACCAGAGTCGTCAGGGCCGCCGAATAGAAAAGTTCCCAGGATGATGCGATTCTTGTCTGATGGTGCGCTCTACGATCGCATTCTCGGAAAGTCGTCAGAAGACTTGCAGCGTAAAGTCATTGTGGAATCGGCGACTCAGGCCAGCAGTGCGTCCACGACTCGGCACTTGGTGACTTCCGCGTCGGTGAGGCTCGCCTCGCGGCCGTCCATCGGGTACGTCAGACGGCGATGATCGATTCCCAGATTCGTCAGCAGCGTTGCGTGGAGATCGTGGACCGTGACCACGTCTTTGACAGATTC
>CAIVEI010000113.1 GCA_903904835.1 uncultured Schlesneria sp.
CAGACAAGATCCCTCGCTTGCGCGTCGGGCTAACGTTACAGGGTGATTCTTGTGATGATGGCTACTTTGGTCTGAGACAAAGCCTCGCTGGCGACTTCGGAGAAGCCGTGGCTTCTCCATTGATCGATCAAAGAGCACTGCTTGACCGAAGACGGTCAAGCAGTGGCACATTCAATTCGAAGACCAACAACCACTAGACATCCAAGTCATCAACAAGATTGGCATCGCTCATAATGATGCGATAACGCTCGCTGGCGTCTTTGCCGAGTAGCTGAGAAAACGTCTGGTCTGCTTCCACGAGGCTGTCGATATCGACAGCCAATAACGTCCTTGTCTTCGGGTCGAGCGTTGTTTCTTTTAACTGCGTCGCGGTCATCTCGCCCAGACCTTTAAACCGACCGATTTCGGGCTTTCGATTGGCGGGAAGTCCAGCCAGGATCTCTTCTTTGTGCGCGTCATCCTGGGCATACAAGATTTGTGTGCCAACCTGAATCCGGTACAGAGGCGGTTGAGCGAGATACAGTTTTCTGTTGGTGATCAGATCCCTCATGTGTCGGAAGAAGAAGGTCAGCAGCAAAGTGCTGATGTGATATCCGTCACTATCGGCATCCATCATCAGGATGACCTTGTCGTAGCGCAAGAGGTGAATATCAAACTTGGGGCCGAGTCCGGTGCCCAGTGTTTCGACCAGATCTTTAATTTCCTGGCTTTCAAGAATCTTGCTGGTGGCCAGTGATTCGGTGTTCAGAATTTTGCCGCGTAAGGGAAGGATGGCCTGGGTCCGGCTGTCGCGACCCATCCCGGCGGTTCCACCTGCGGACTGACCTTCGACGATGAACAGTTCTGCTTCAGCAGGATTGGTTGCCCGGCAATCAAGAAGCTTGCCGGGAAGGCTTGTTCTTCGTGATGTTGGTGACTTGCGGCGAACTTCGGTCGCTGCTTCGCGACTCGCCTGGCGCGCTCGTGCGGCGAGGACAATTCTTCCAACAACCGCGTCTGCAATCGTGGGATTATTGTTAAGCCAGGTTTCGAGCGCCGGACGGATCATCCCCTCGACGGCAGCAGTCATTTCCGGGTTATTCAGTTTCTCTTTCGTTTGTCCTTGAAACATGGGGTCCGAAAGAAACACGGACAAAATCGCGAGAACTCCTTCTCGAATATCGGAGTTTTCGATCACGACCCCTTTGATCTTGATGTCGTGAACTTCCATGTAGTTACGAACGGCTTTTGCAACTGCGGAACGAAAACCCGATTCGTGAGTCCCCCCAGCATGCGTACGGATTCCGTTCACGTAACTGCGAACATGTTCGTCGGTCGCCTCAGTCCAGCGAAGGACCACTTCAATCTTAACACCGCCATCGTCGCGAGAGGCCGAAAAGACCTGTTCGTGGATCGCCTTTTTTTGCCCTTCAAGAAGTATCTTATCGAGGTATGCGACGATCCCGTTCGGGTACAGGAATTCGTGCCTTTCTTTTTTTGCTTCATCGTTGAAGACAAGTTTCAATCCCGCGTGAATGTAAGCGATATCTTCCAGATGCTGACGGATAATGTCCGCATTGAAGGTTGTTTTGGAAAAGATCTCTTCATCGGGCCGAAAGAAGATCGTGGTACCCCGGCCGCGAAATGGTTTGACCTGTTTGACAGGGGTGGTTGGCTTTCCTCGTTTGTATCGTTGCGACCACTCGTAACCATCACGATAGACCGTCGCGACCATTTCGCTTGAGAGTGCGTTCGTGACTGACGACCCGACACCATGCAATCCACCGCTGCGAGCGTAGGCCTGACTGTTGAATTTGCCCCCTGCGTTGAGTGTCGTCAGAACGGTTTCAAGTGTCGATTTTTTTGTCTTCGGATGAGTGTCGACGGGGATACCGCGACCATTGTCCTCAACGGTACATGACGAGCCGTCTTTGTGCAGAGTCACGATGATTTCTGTGCAGTGTCCTGCAAGGTGTTCATCGACACTGTTGTCGAGGATTTCCCATAACAAATGGTGCAGTCCGCGCGAATCCGTTCCTCCAATATACATCGAGGGACGCATCCGAACGTGTTCGAGGCCTTCCAGGACTTCGATATCTTTTGATGTGTATTCGGCGTTGGACATAAACACTTCCGTTGTTCTAACGTTTTGTTTCTTCGCACTCCACGAAGATTTTGCATCGGGAGGAGCGTCACCCTGGTCTAATGAAACGGTCAAACTGACGTGGGGAAAAACAGTTGCACCTTATGCGTGGAATAGCGGTCGAAACTTGGAGTGCCACGGTTTTGGAGTCTTCGACAAGGCCGTGTGTTTTCATGGTTCGACAACGTCTCCGAAGAGCACGGCCTTACCGAAGTCGGTAAAACCGTGGCACCCATTTTCGTAGCTTTCGGTTCCATAATCACACCATTCCTAGCAACATCAATACCCCACCTTCTGTCCGTTTCATCAGGACGGCCGCGCCCTCCAATTTTCGTTGAGGAAAAGAGTCCGGGGGCTTACGCCTCCAGGCTCGCCTGTTTTCTAACTTTAACTGCTCCCCTTCTCTGCTTCGATTGTGGCCCAGTCGATCAAGACGATGTCGGGGCGAACGATTTCTGTGAACGTACTTCTCTGTGCCGCTCGAATTCCTTTTCCGCCACGAGCCGTAAGCTCGTACTTCATCTGTCCAAAGACCAGTAGTTTTTCGGCGGATGTTTGAACTCGAAGACAGTCACTGGGGCGAGCCATTTGAGCAGCCCCGAGGACTTCATCTTTGGGATCAGACAGCTTGATGCCTCGAACCCCCTTGCCTGCGCCAGATAAGATAGGGATTTCGTCGATCGAGAAATGAATCACTCGTGCTTGCTTTGTCGCGACGAACATCGACGTTGCATCCCGAACGAGTTCGACCCAGACAACTCGATCCCCCTCCATCGGACGACAGTATTTTCGACCCGCTTTCGTCGAGGGAGTGCGAAATGGAGAAAGAGGCAGCCGCATGACCTGCCCCTGAGCGGTCAAGGCTAAAAAATAGGGTGCGGAAGGTAATCCTTCACCCATGTCCTGATCCGATGGGGTGAACCGGGCGTCGGTTGTCATCGCTGCGACGATTGTGACGCCGTCACCCATTTTCACATGCTTGGAAATTGGTTCGCCGTAACCGGATGATACGGGGATCAGCTCGACCGGCAGCGTAAAGGCAATTCCGTCGCTTGTGAAATAGATGATATTGTCGACCGTGCTGCCGGGGAGGACGTCCAGTACGACGTCACCTTCTCTGACCCTGGTGGTTTCCACGCTTTGCAGGCGTCCGACCCGTTTGACCCAGCCCTCGCGCGTCAGCACGACATTTGTGTTTTCACGGACGATGTAAACACTTGCATCGAATTCGACGATTTCTTCGCTGCTGCCAATCGTCGTCCGGCGCTTGTCAGCAAATTTGGTCGACAGTTCTTCAAGCTCAGACTGAACGACACCCCAAAGTCGTTTTTCCGAGGCGAGCAATTTGCGAAGCTTCTCGGCGGCGGTCCGTTTTTCGTTGAGCTCACCGACAATCGAATCGATTTCAAGCTGAGAGATTTTGTAAAGCTGCATTTCCAGGATCGACATGGTCTGCTCTTCATCAAGCAGTGGAAATGCCTTGAGCAATTTGTCACAGGCATCTCGTTTGCCTGAGCTGTTGCGAATGATCTTCAGTGCCCGATCGAGGTCATTAAAAATGATCTCGAAGCCTTCCAGGATGTGAATTCGCTGCTCAAGTTGCCGAAGATCGAATTCGAGTCGTTTCCGGAGGGTTGCCAGCCGGAACTTGAGGAAATGTCGCAAGATTTCCACAAGACTTAACCGAGCCGGGACCATTGAGCCCGTTTCTTCGGGAATCAGGCAAGTGGCGTTGTAGCCAAAGTTTTGTTCGAGCGACGTGTGCTTGAAAAGATACGTCATCACGGGTTCTGGATCGGAACCGGGCTTCAGATCCAGAACGATTCGCAGGTCGTGCTTGTTGTCCGTTTCATCGTTTGAATCTAGCAACTGCGGCAGCTTACGCGAATTGACGATTGCTCCGATCTCTGCGGCAAGTGGACCCGATTCCACGCCGTAGGGAATGGAATAAATGATGACCCGGTTTTCGCTGCCAGCCTTTTTGCTTTTGTCGAGCATCCATTCGCCACGAACTTTGATTGCCCCCCGCCCTTCTTCGTAAATGGCCCGCAAATCTTTCCGATCGGTCACGATTCGACCGCCGAGAGGAAAATCAGGCCCCTTGATCTGCTTGAGAAGATCTTTGGTTTCCGCTTCAGGATTTTCAATTAAATGGATACATGCCGCGATTACTTCGCCCAGATTGTGTGGAGGCATGTTCGTCGCCATCCCAACTGCAATACCCGACGCCCCATTGACAAGGAGATTTGGAAAACGAGCGGGTAAAACGACTGGTTCGTTCACACGACCATCGTAATTCGGTCGCATGTCAACAGTTTGAAACTTTAGTTCTTGAATCAGGTGTTCAGCTAACTGAGTCAGCTTCGCTTCGGTGTAACGAGAAGCAGCGGCAGGCAGACCCATGATCGAGCCGAAGTTTCCCTGACCATGGACAAGCGGGTATCTCAGCATGAAGTTCTGGGCCATGCGAACCAGTGCATCATAGATGGCCCCTTCACCGTGCGGATGGTAGTCACCCATCGTGGTTCCGGAGATCTTCGCGCACTTCAGGGTTTTACTATCTGCCGTGAGACGAAGATCTTCGTACATGGCATACAGAATTCGCCGTTGGACTGGCTTCAATCCATCGCGCACGTCGGGGAGCGCTCGCGACATGATAACCGACATCGCATAGTTCAAGTATCGCTTACGTGTCTCTTGGCTGAGGAGCACGTATTCAATGCGGTCCGTTGCTTCCTGGCCTTTTTCACCGTTTTCGTTGTCAGACGTGCGCTTCGCCAATTTCAACTCCATTTGTCTGTTCAATGGCACAAGACGGGGTGACTTTTCCGTCTGAGCCAAGTCTTCGGGAACTATCAATTACACGGACTGCGGAGAATCTGCAACTGATCTTAAGCCGTTAAATTGCAATCCTTTGCAAATATCTTCGCAGTCACGTTCTCAGACCGGGAATGACTCATTCCAACGATCGTTCCGAACCGAAATTGAGTAGGGTTCGATCGTCCGAACAGGTCGGATGAACAGGGAGTCTTGCCGGGCACGCACTGCCGATGGCAACCCAAGGAGGGGATTCGATGTTTTGTCGTAAATTGGCCGCCGTTTGGCCGGTAGTTTTATCCGCCCTAATGATGCCCTCGATCCATGCTCAGGATCAAGACTCAGATCCATTTGCAACGGGTCCGGAGTTAACTCCGCCACCGGCATTGAATCGTCCTGTGATCTCTGATCAGCAACGCAATCTGGCTCAGCCAGCGTCGTATCGCAATGGCCCGGATAGCGGAGCTTCTTGCCAGCAGCAACCGATGCCAATCGATGCGAATCTCGCCGGTGGATCAGGTGGCGGATTCGGTGGTGGCGGCGCCGGAGGAGGGGCAGCGGGACCGATGCAACAACAAGGATACGTCCGGCTGGGTGCACCGATGTATCCAACGCCAAAACCGAATATTCCCATCTGGTCCGGAGCAACGATGATCACGAATCAAGCTCTGGCTCCACAGGAAATGCTTTATCCTCACACCTACCGGGCGATTTATCCGCCGTACTACCATCGAGTCAAAGGGGGATGGATTCTGACGCCGCTTGGTGTTCGATCACACGAAAAGTGGGAACTTCAAGGGACCATGGTCCAGGTGAAATATCGTTCGAGTTACCCAGGCATGTTGAGCGGTGCCGGCTGGCACCCAACCGCAACGTCCTATTGGCACGGATCGTGGAAATAATTGATCCGAAAACCTTTGGTGAAAGGGGCTCAATATGCGTCTGCGAATGAAATTCGGATCGGTAGTGATTCTCACGATCGTCAGCGTTGCCGCTACGACCGACGGATGGACTGCCGAGCCAACAGTCACAAATTCAGCGGTTCAAAACCGACAGAAATTACAAACCGAAACAGCAAAGCCGAGTTCCTCTTCGAAAGTTGTCCCTGCGGGATATTCATCAATGGCGGAATTTCAGGATTCCGTTGTCGATGGAAGTGAAGCGGTGCAGCTTCGTGCCAGGGGCAAGGCATCACGGATGTACCGTGAATCGTTGATCGCTCGAGCACATCGACAGAAACAAGAACACTTTCGTGTCGAGCATGAAAACTTGCGAGATTGGACCAATTATATCAGAGGTTACGGCCCAGCCGTCTGGGTTCGCAATGGGCCCGAATGTGGCATTCATCCACCTTCAATTCCGTTTGCGAAACGAGTTGGCGGATACAACGCTCCGGCTTGGCGAGGCGTTTCAGGTATCCCGAAACAACCTGATATTTCGCCTCTGGCAGTGAACGCGCCGGATGATGAGATGCGCTATAGGACTGTAGGACATTGAGAGATTCGCCTGGCGGATCTCGTGGATTAATGTTGAGCTTTGCCCATCCGATGTGAACGGAAGGATTTTTGAAATGAAATCGTTGTGGAAAAACCTCGTTCAGAGCGCACTCGTTGTTGGCCTCGCGGCCAGCCTGACGGGAACACTCGTTGCTCAGGATTCGGGGCAAGCTGGCATCGTGCGGATTTCCAGGCCGAAAATGAGTGATGTCGTCAACCGCCAGGTGACGCCGACCGGCGCCATGATGATGAGCGAGAGCTGTAACACAGCGATCGGATCACAATCGTCGGCCGGATGTGATCCCTCATCGTCTGGAGTGGGGTCAGGCTATCATAACGGTCAGGGATCGCAATACACCGAGTATCCGGCAGATAACTCGTGGGGCGCGGGATTCCATCGTCACACGCGCGGTCATAGTGCTGCCTTCAACAGCATGTGCTTTGGCAACTCGTGCCCTCCCGGCGGTATGTATTATCACGACCCATCCGGTCAGGCGATGCTCGACTACTTCAAATGTAAATTTGGCTATTTCATCCCGACTGGTGGTGGAGGTGCAGGACTGCCGTGGGTAGGCCACTACTCCAGGGTCTACCCTGTCACCCCGTATCACAGCGACGCGCGTGATGGCCAGGTCTGGGCTGCTCAGGGCTACGGTATTCCGATCTCGGTACCACTCGCCCCTGTCGTCGGCCATACGTACGAATATGGCTGGGGAGTTCCTTCCAGTCGGTTGGTGCCTGTGTCGAATCCTGCTTATTAGTCTTGGTGTTACAACAGTGCTTTTGAGGAGCCGCAGTCAGCGGCATTCATGAACTGCGACCGCCGTGGGATTGCTCCGACCGGCGACGTAAAGGAAACTGCGATGCGTTTCACAAAATCGAACGGATTGATAGCAGCCTCCCTGATGCTCATCTTGGGTTCGGCGACCAGTGGATTCGCACAACAGGGGCCCGGCTCTGCTGGCATCGTGAGAATCAGCGACGGTCGAGTCCGGTCAAACGGCCAAACGGCGACCGCTCAGTCTGTTGAGCAGGTCGGCGGACATCGGTATGGTCCGATGGCTGGTGATTGCCAGAATGGAAGCTGCCCAACCGGCGGTTGCCCAACGGGAAATTGTCCCACGGGATTCGGTCAGGATTGCCAATCCGGGTATTGCCCAAGCTGCCGTGGTGGATGCCTTCACGGCAAATTTGGCGAACACTACTGCAAGCATTCTCCCGATTATGGATATGCTCCACCGACAAAGTACCCGCTCCATCGTCGCGGTGTTGAGTATACCAATTACTTCCCTCAAAAATGGTACGGTGCAGGTGCTGACTACAGCCAGTCACCCGCTCCGATGGTTTACCAACCGACGGACACGACTCAGCTTGGCTACTACTATCAGCATGTCCCGTTCTGGCAGCCGATGCCGAATCGATTGCCACCTCGGCCGATCCCTTCACAATGGCACACCACACCTCCAGCGGTTTCCGCTTCCCGCTATTGCAACGGCTTCTTTCCTGGCCAGTTGGGGCCATATGCCGGGCACTCAGGTTGGCACGGAGGTCACAACGCTGGTTCGTACGTGTCGGCCGGTGGCATGAACGGATCGTGTCCTCCAAACACGAATGCAGCTCCAATGACAAGCCCCCAGCCGTTGCCTCATAACATCGAGACCGTGCCTCCGATTCAATCTGTACCAGGTCCGATTGACACAGCACCTCAGCCTTTGCAAGAACAGGTGATTGACAGCCAGCCAGCATCGGCGTCGTCAGACGCGAGTGGATTGCCACCGTCACCCAGTTCGGCTTCAAACGCCGATAGTAGCCCGTTCTAAGTTGTTCTCAGCCTGATGTCGAGCGACATCGACTCAAGTTTGAACCTTCAAGACGATGGTCGTAACGAATCGAAAAAAAGGCCGGGAACTCGATGACGAGTTCCCGGCCTTTGCGTTTTAACCCTGATTATTCCTCTGGAACACCTTGAAACATTAGCCCGACGCGCAAGCGAGGGATCTTATTCCCATTAAAACGAAAAGAAGATCTATCGCTTGCGCGTCGGGCCAACAAATAATACGGGTTCAGCGTGACCTCGATTCTTTGAACCCTCTTGATCTCCAGTGAAGCAATCTTGTCGAATGAATAACATGAACGCAGGATTAGAACTGCGTCACTGGCAATAATTTGTTCGACTGCCGAGTCGAAATCAGGTGTCCCGAAACGATCATCAATTTGACGACTCCAACAAACAGCCCCTACACTACGTAAAAGAGTTTCGTGTGTCTGCCGCATCTGCGGAAATTGGTTATCATGAGCGCCGAATCGCGAGTTTCATCGTCCCGACTCCCCGGATTCTTCCGCTGGGCCATGGGATTGCTCGTATTCACGTCGGCTGTTGTCATTGCAGAGAACGCGAATGCATCCTGCGGTGATTATCTTCACGGGTTCAATCAGCCTTCCGTTGTCGCCGACCATCTGAACGAGGATAACTTGCCTGTTCACGATGCCCCATCGAACAGCCCGTTCTGCGATGGTCCGTTTTGTCAGCAGGTGCCATTAGTTCCGACGGATCGTCCGCAGCCTGAAACGCAAACTTCTGAATTCAAAGATCTTCACCCAGGTGAAGAGACAGTCCTCGTATTCACAGACGCATGGTTTGGCTTGGAGCAGGTTCGGGACGTGTTGCCAAATCCTCCTGACTCGGAACGTCTTGATCGCCCGCCTCGGCCCTGATGAGTGCCGATTTTCCGGCGAGGGTTTATCTTGATCCTCGCGTTCAGGGATTTTTTTGTCATGCGGTCAGTCCAAGCTGTTGTCGACCGACCCGATCCTTGCTGCTCATGTCCCGACGCATTCGTTGACACTTCGGCAAGAGACAGAGAATTCCTCATCGAAAATGACGAGCCATCTCGTTTGACTCATTTTATTCATGGGCAGAACATCTGCGGAGTTTTCATAGATGTCCATTCCGAACGTACCCTCATCAGACCGACCGGTTCGCGCAAAAGTCATTCCGGCAGTCGGACCTCGACTTCGAATTCTGATGTGGTTTGTCTACTCATTAATTGCCCTGCTGGGGGCGAATTCGGTTTATCTCGCCAGTGTGACATTTCTGAGCTGGAACTCGGGCAGAACTTACGAAAACTGGTTTTACATGTTGATGTTCGGCGGACATTTGATCCTCGGCATCATCTTGCTCGTCCCCTTCGTGCTGTTCGTGTTAATCCACATATCGAACACGCGGTTTCGAAAAAACAAACGTGCCATTCGGGTTGGTTACGCGTTGTCGATTGGCTCGTTGATACTGCTGATCAGTGGCTTGCTGCTCATGCGAATCGATTTTGGGGGACCAGGTTCGGTATTCGTTATCAAACACCAGACGACTCGATCGATGGTCTACTGGGCTCACGTGGCGTCGCCGCTGTTTTGCCTGTGGCTGTACTGGCTGCATCGGTTAGCGGGACCAAAAATCCGATGGAAGCTCGGGATCGGTTACCTGGGGGCCGTGGCTGCAACAGGCGTCGGCATGATCGCGCTTCATAACCAAGACCCTCGCCAATGGAATCAGGCGGGACCCAAAGAAGGGGCCGACAAATATTTCTTCCCATCTCAGGCCCGTACTGCCACCGGTAATTTCATCCCCGCGTCCTCCTTGATGAATGATGCTTATTGCCTGAAGTGCCACCAGGATGCCTATCAGGGGTGGTTCCATAGTTCGCACCATTTCAGTTCGTTTAACAACCCGGCCTATCTGGCGAGTGTTCGTGAAACCCGCGAAGTGTCGTTAAAACGAGACGGAAACGTGCGCGGGTCACGGTTCTGTGCTGGCTGTCACGATCCCGTCCCGTTTTTCAGTGGAGCTTTCGACGATCCGAAATTTGATGACGTCAATCATCCAACCTCTCAAGCGGGGATTACCTGTACGGTCTGCCATGCGATCACTCATATCAACAGCACTCGCGGAAACGCCGACTTCACGATCGAAGAACCCGAACAGTACCCGTTTGCCTTCAGTGAAAACGCGGCCCTGCAATGGATTAACAATCAACTCGTCAAAGCGAAGCCTGCCCTGCACAAGAAGACGTTTCTCAAAGACTTTCACACGTCGGCAGACTTCTGTTCCACGTGCCACAAGGTCCATATCCCGTTTGCAGTTAACCACTACAAAGAGTTCCTTCGCGGACAGAATCACCATGATACTTACCTGTTAAGCGGTGTATCGGGACATGGAGCGCGCAGTTTCTACTACCCGGAAAAAGCGGTCCAAAACTGTAATGGGTGCCATATGCCAGCCCAGGAATCGCAGGATTTTGGAGCCAAACTGTTCGCTCAGGTCAAACAACCGAGTATCCATAACCATTTTTTCCCGGGAGCCAATACCGGACTTGCATGGTTAAAGGAGGATCAGGCTGCCATCACCGGACACCAGGAATTTCTGAAAGAGAAACTGCGGGTCGACATTTTCGGAATCAAAGAAGGAGGCGAGATCGACGGAAATCTGATCGCACCACTGCGTCCGGAAGTCCCCAGGCTGAAGCCTGGTCAGACTTATCTGTTGGAAGCGGTCGTTCGTACGCTGAAAGTCGGACATCCGTTTACACAAGGGACGGCGGATTCGAACGAAGTCTGGCTCGATGTCACTGTGACCAGCGGTGGAAAAGTCATCGGCCGCAGTGGGGGAATGGACGACAAGAAGGAAGTCGATCCCTGGTCACATTTCATCAATATTTTCATGCTGGATAAGGACGGAAATCGAATCGATCGTCGTAATCCGCAGGACATTTTTACGCCTCTCTACAACAACCAGATCCCCCCCGGTGCCGCTGGCACTGTCCATTACAGCTTGCCCGTTCCCGAGGACGTGCACGAGCCGATCACGGTTGAAGTCAAAGTGCAATATCGTAAGTTCGACAAGATCTATACCGACTTCTTCACAAAACAGGCGAAGCCGGGTGATGCACCGATTCGCGGTCATAAGCCACAAGAACCCTATTCCAATGACCTTCCGATCACGACGCTTGCCACCGACACAATTACGTTTCCCGTCGAAGGGAACGATGCCGTTGTCGAGAACGCCAAAGTCGAAATCCCCGTATGGCAACGTTGGAATGACTATGGGATCGGGCTGTTCTTGAAAGGACGTGCCGAACTTAAGCAGGCGGACGAGGCGTTTACGCGGCTTGAGCAATTGAAAGACAACAAGCGTTACGACGGTGCATTGAATATCGCCCGGGCATATTTTGAAGAAGGATTGCTCGACGAAGCGACGGCAGCAGTGGCCCGGGCTTCGGAATTCAAAGATCCCCCTGCCCCACCCTGGACCATCTCGTGGTTGACCGGTGTGATTAACCTGCAGCAAGGTCGACTCACAGAAGCCGAAACAGCCTTCCGCTCGGTGCTTGAAGATAAGACGCCGGAACGTACTGCACGAGGATTCGATTTCAGCATGGATTACGAGGTCATCAATCGACTTGGTGACACCTTGTTTGAGCAGGCGAAGCAGATTCGCCAACCGTCAGAATCCGCAGCACGTCAGAAACTGCTGGAAGAAGCCGCGTCGCAATACGACAAGACGCTCAAGATTGATTCGGAAAACGTGGCCGCTCATTATGGACTACGCCAGATTCACACCGAACTGAAGTCGATTGCCGAAAAGGCTGGCGATCGAGCGGCTGCTGATAAACATGAGGAACTGGCAAAAGAGCATGGGCGACTTCACGAGAGATATAAACCCGACGACAATGCTCGCGATCTGGCACAACAAAAGGCCAAAGTAAACTATCCGTGGGCAGCCAAAGCCTCGGAACCGATTGTGATTTATTCGCTGAATCGACCGGGTGCCCCAGGTCTCGCTGAAGTCGGGCGAGTGACGGAAGGCGAGGCGGTGACTGATCGGAAATGAAGGCGTTCGCACGAAAGGTGTGGAATAACAATGACAAGAACTTAGCCACAGATGCACCCAGTGTGGGCTTCCCCCGCAACCGAATCACGAGAAGAAATTGAACCACGAAAAACACGAAATACACGAAAAAAACAGTCGAGCGTCAGCCCCCGGACTCTTTTCTTCTATAAATTCCTCGCGGCGCGCGAATAAACGAGGCGTTATTAGTCCAGGACCACACAGATAAAAGAGGAACAAATCCCAAGAAAAAAAGTTGAAAACTCTTTTGGCTGTATTTTCCGGTTTTGCATTTGTCAGTTTGAATCTGTGTGCATCTGTGGCACAAACTCTTCGCTTTCGCATTCCCTTCGATGAATTGGTGACCATGCTGTTCGATAAAGGAAAACGTGGGTAAAGATATGCGGCCCAGAGAAGCTCGCAAAACGAAGAGCCTTGGTCTTTGATATCTTACACCTTCGGTGTAAGAAGACCCCTTTTGTGAATGTTTAACTTAAAAACCGACCGGGAAAAATCACGGCGTTGCCATATACGACTAAGAAAGAATCTTAATGAATCAGCCGCAACAGGACGAAGAACGCGACGACGCTGTCGTGGGACGGGCTTTCGTCTGGTCCGCCAGTTTGATCGTCCTGGCACTGATGATTGGTGCGGGCGCTTATTGGAAAATGAATCAGAAGCCACCAGCAGTCGTATCAAAAACCGAATACGAGCCGCCCAAGCCCCCCAAACCGCTGATGGTCGAAATCCCTGATATGCCGTTTAAAGACATCACGGCTTCTGCGGGGATTCACTTCAGTCACGATAGCGGTGCCGCCGGTGAAAAACTTCTGCCCGAAACGATGGGTGGCGGATGTGCGTTTCTCGATTACGACAACGACGGTGATCAGGACATCTTATTCGTCAACTCGTGCCGCTGGCCTTGGGACGACGCCCCGGTCGATCCACCACCAACCCAATCGCTCTATCGAAATGACGGTGATTGCCAGTTTACCGATGTCACGAAATTGGTCGGTCTGGATGTGACATTTTACGGTCAAGGCGTTGCCGTCGGTGACTTTGACGGTGACGGCGATGTGGACCTGTTCTTCACGGCAGTCGGCCTCAATCGGCTCTTTCGAAATGATGACGGAAAATTCGTCGATGTGACTGCCGAAACAGGGGTCGCTGGCCAGCCCGATCAATGGAGTACAAGCTGTGGGTTTATCGACTATGACAACGATGGTGATCTGGATCTGTTCGTCGCCAACTATGTAAAGTGGACTCGGGACTTTGATAAGGCTCAACCCTTTACACTGACGGGTCGGGAGCGGGCCTATGGACGACCTCAGAATTTTCCCGGTACCTACCCCTACCTTTATCGGAACGACGGAGGAAAGTTTACCGAGGTGGGTGCCGAGTCCGGCCTGCACGTGACGAACCCTGCTCGAAAAGATATCGCCGTCGCGAAATCACTGGGGGTAACATTCGTTGATGCAGACCTCGACGGTTATATGGATATCTTCGTTGCAAACGATACCGTGCAGAACTTTCTGTTTCACAACAAACAGAATGGAACCTTCGAAGAAGTTGCCGTACTGCATAACGTTGCCTTCGACCAGCAGGGAAATGCTCGCGGCGCGATGGGTATTGATTCGGTCCGGTTTCGAAATGGCGAGCACCTGGCCATCGTGATTGGAAATTTCTCGAATGAGATGACCGCATTGTACGTGACGCGCGGTGATTCGATGGACTTTGTGGATGAGGCCAACGCGACCGGAATTGGATACCAGTCTCGCCTCGAATTGAAATTCGGTACGCTTTTCGTCGATGTCGATCTCGATGGACGACCCGATATTGTCTCAACGAATGGCCATCTTGAAAACGAAATCAATAAGGTTCAGGTGAGTCAGCAGTATGCGCAAACTCCACACTTCTTCTGGAACTGCGGCCCGGAATCACCAACCGAATTCTCGCAGGTTCCCAAAGCCAAATGTGGAGGTGAATTCATGAAGCGAATGGTCGGTCGAGGCTCGGCTGTGGCTGATATTGATGGCGATGGCGATCTGGATCTCCTATTCGCGGCCGTCAATTCACCCGCCAGGCTGCTTCGTAACGATCAGCAGTTGGGAAACCACTGGCTCCGAGTCGATGTTTCCGGCCCGAAACAAAACCGATCTGCGATCGGTGCCGAGATCGAAGTCCAGTGGGCAAACGGCAAGCAGATCGGTCAAGTCATGCCGACGCGCAGCTATCTTTCTCAAAGCGAACTTCCCGTCACCTTTGGCCTGGGAAAGATTGATACAATTCAGCAAGTGACGGTCACCTGGCCCGGTGGTTACAAGAAGGTGATTGAATCGCCCAAAGTTGACCAGCTCTTGAGAGTCACACCCGATTCAGAATAACGTAACCGTTCAGAAGCTATGCCCCTGCATTGCCCGTGAACGATGACCTGACTAACGTGCTTCGATCGTCTTATTGAATTCATCAACATCAGGAGTCTACTCATGACTGACACTGTCGAGCATCGTCTATCGCAACATGGCCATAATATTCCGACAGCGCCCGAAGCGGTCGGGTTTTATGTTCCCGTGTTACGCACGGGTAATCTGGTTGTCACGAGTGGTCAGTTGCCGATGGTCGGTAAAGAACTGATGTTCAAAGGCAAAGTCGGTACCGAGATTCAGGAAGAGCAAGCCTTTTACGCAGCGAGAATGTGTGCCTTAAACGCGTTAGCTCAAATCAAAGCGTGCATCGGCAGTCTCGACAAAGTCACCAGAATCGTACGAGTTGAAGGCTACGTTCAATCGGCACACGGATTCACCAGACAGCCCCAGGTCATCAACGGTGCCTCGGAACTGCTCGTCCAGGCATTCGGTGAAGCGGGCAAGCACACCCGAATTGCCGTCGGAGCCAACGAATTGCCCCTCAACGCTGCAGTGGAACTGGTCATCTGGGCGGAAGTTGCCATGTAATTGTGTTGCTCGTAACTGCGGCTTCCAGCCGCAGAAATAAGGGCGGAAGCTGGGCGCCTCCAAGACAACACCTGACAACCTCTCCGCGTGATGAGCGTTTCATGAATGACTGACAACATACACCACGCTTAGAATTTGTTGGAAACGCGTTCCGAGGCGAAACAGCATTCTCGCTCCGCCGAAAAATGGTCCGAATTGCCAAATGATCCATCGTGCCTACCCTCGTTGTTTCTCTGATCCCAAATCCTTGCACTTAAGTCCGATATCCGTGTTCCCCCTCGCTGCATATCTGTTTTTCCGGACGCAACTGTTTTATTGGGGCCTCGTGTTTCCGACGATAAGCTGGCTGACACTTTTCCAAAGTTGCTGGATTGCTTGGAGGAAAGGACGAGGTACTTCGGTTGTATTCATTCCGTTCGTTGGCCCAATTCTCCTTACATGGTGGATATCGGTCGCGGGGCAATCACTCTGGATGATCCCGGTCGTCTGGGTTCTTGATATTGGTACAATGTGTTTTATCGCGATGATGCCAAGAATGATTAAGGAATTTTGGGAATCATCCAAATCCAATCGCCTACTGACGTTACACGGTGTCAATGAAAATCAGGATGTTGTCATCGATTTTCAAAAGAATGGTAAATATGTTCTGAGAAAAACATGGGACAAAGAAAAAGGTGAATACGGAACGTCGAGCCTGAGTGAACCTGGAACATTTTCCATTGATGGCGATACGATCAAGATGGTGTCTCACCTCGGCCAAGCAAGGAACCTCACTAAGTCGAGTGAAGGCACATTTCTCGTTGAAGATAACGTCATCGAACAGCCAGAATTGCACAGATACTGCATAGACAAGTGGTTGCTCGAGGACGAATTCCATCACTAAATATGGGAGCGGCTCTATTTCCCCGAAGACTCCTAAGCAGTGGCACAGGCCCAACGCAACTACTTTCCGCCGAGGAACTGAGCCTGTGCCTTAGAGCCTTCGATGTCGATGAGCTGGAATCCGAGTGGCACGGTACGCGTCAGCAGGTTGACACTGAACGTCACCCGATGGACTCCGACATCGAGAGGGACGGTCATGTTCGCCGCCGGTTCGATTGGCTTCCCGTCGATCCACATGTCAACCTCATTGGCATCATTCAGGCGAAAGCCGATATTGCCTGGTGTTGTGACATTGACCTGGCATCGGACAAAACCAATCTTGCGAGCCGAAGTGCCCGGAGTTGCTTTCGTGGAAAAATCGAGGATGTCATGAAGAGGGAGCGATCCCGCGACGGCGCTGAAAACTGGGACCCAACTCAGTTCGTTATCGTTGGGAAGAATCTGCTTTTCGCTGACGGGAAACATCAGCCGGTAAGACTCACGCGTTGGTTGAAGAGTTTCCCATCGGCGAACGATCCGAGCGGTCACGGCGGCGTAAGGACCTGGCTTGCCCAGTTCTGACAGGAATTTTACCAGATCAATCAGTTCTGATCGTGTCAGCTTGTCCACAAGCCCGACAGGCATCAGTGAAGTACCGGACTTCTGGTCTTCGATCGATTTCAGCGGGATCGCAAATTCGCGGTCTTCGACATCACGCAGCAAGAGATCGGTATCCGTTTCTCGGACCTTGATCCCCGTCATGATCTTTCCTTCGTCGGTGGCAACCACCAGCGACTGAAAGCCTTCTTTCACGTTCTTGTTCGGATCGAGAATCGAATCGACAAGATAATCGATCTGGGCGCTTGACCCGATGCTGACAAGGTCAGGGCCGACCTTTCCACCGGCACCACTGATCGCGTGACATTTCAGGCAATTCAATTCGGCACGGCGAAAGATCAGTTCCCCGTGGGCCGCATTCCCCTGCTCCTTAATCTGTGCAACCGTTGCTGCCATTTCTTGTTTGGAGAGGATTTTCGGGGCGTTCACGATATTCCCTGCCTTGCTGAATGCCTCCGTCAAACTGGGTTCCTGGCGACCGGAACCGGTGATAATCCGCAAAGCGATTTTCGCGACATCCTCGGGCAGTTTTTGATCTGCCAATGCTTTGGCAAGAACGTCTGGTCCTCCTTTGTGTTGAAGGAAGGCGTTGACGATTCCTGCTTGAGACTGAATTTCCCTGGAACTACTGAGGCATTTCACGGCCAAGCCAGCGGCGGAATTTGTATCGAGCGGGATCAATGAAGAAATTGCCGAAGCTCGAATTGATTCTGCATTGTCGGACGAGCCCAAATTTGCCAGAAGCTTCTTGCTCGGGTCACCCCCCAGCTCCGAAATTCCTCGAATCGCAGCCAGGCGTGCTGTTGATTCTGATTGAGGATTGACCGCAATCGACGCCACAGGCTCGCGCAGGGTTTCGAGCTTCCACGCACCGATGCAATCGACCGCCGCCTGTTGCAACTGGCCGTCTTTTGACTTGAGTGCGTTTGTCAGCGACCCCAGGTCGCCTGACGGTGAAATATTTCGTTTTCGTTTTGCGTCGGCCAATGTCGTCAACATCGAGGTTGCCGTGGCTGCAGGTGTGGTCGCCGCGACTGCCAGGTCGAAGACCAGTCGCAGTTCGTCCGGGCCGCCGAATTGTCCTAGCGTCTCCATCAAGGGGTTCTCAAGTGCGGCAGGAACTTTGCCTTCACGAAGTTTATTTACCAGCGCGGGAACCGCCGTTCCTGCTTCGGCTGATTTGACAGCGAATATCAGACGTCCGACGTTTCCTTCGAAATCAAATTTGCCGGCAACGACTTCAGGAAGCCAGACAGGAGCCAGCTCGCGACTGGTTTGCCAGAGGGCATAATCGCCGAACTGGTCCTGAGTTCGGTCGGCCGCACGTAATGCCAGGGCGGCGGCCTTGAGTTCAGGGAATTCAGATAAGGCACGAACTGCTTCCAGTTGCACGCGAGGATGCTCATCGACCACCAGGGCCTCTAACCAGACGAGCGCGTCAGGAAGGTGTTCTTTCCACTGGGGAATGATTCGCACGCCCGCTGCCCGAGCTTGTGGTGTTTTCGATTTGAGAACTGCGCCCAGCAATGCAGGATTTGGAACGTCGAGACTCTGATACATCCACAGGGCTTCCAACCGGTGATGTTCGAATTGCGCATCATTCGGGTCAAGCGAATTGACCCACGCGGTTAATGCGGGAACAACCTTCTCTGCTCCCATCTCTTTCAACACGCGTTTGACGTGGTGCCGTTCGTACGTTTCGCGAGATTTGAGGGATTCCAGTAACTGAACGACCGACTTGCCTGCGAATTGCGGCCGTGCAAGTGTCTTACGACCTTTTGCGGTCACTCGCCAGATTCGGCCGTGGGTGTGATCGCGACGCGGATCGCGGAAATCGACTTCACCGTGCTGAATGATCGGGTTGTACCAGTCGGCGATATAGATGGCTCCGTCAGGCCCCTGTTTGACGTCGATTGGCCGGAATGCCACGTGTGGTGAGCTGATCAAATCGACTTGCTGCCGTGCCGCGAAACCCGCACCGTCTTCGCTCAGCACAAACCGACAAACTCGATGTCCACGAAAATCGTGAGTGATCAAATTCCCTTGCCAGTCATCAGGCAGATGTCGTCCATCAATCATTTCCAGACCGCAATATTTGGGGCTGCCCGGGTTCAGTCCGTGCAGAATCCGTGTCACTCCATAGACGTACGGGTATGCGGCTCCGGGCACGGCATAATTGATCCCTTCACCACCTGCTCCGTCTGTCACGAAAGATTGTCCCCAGCGATCGAAAGTGTGCCCCCAGGTGTTGACCCAACCTCGTGCGAAAACGTCCAGCTTCAACGTCTCGGGACGAAACCGCCAGATGCCACCGGCATTCAAACGTTTGACGCCGAACGGTGTCTCGACGTGACTATGGATATAAACCGACTGGTTCATATAGAGCTGGCCGTCCATGCCCCAGCGAAACGTGTGGAGAATATGATGCGTGTCTTCCGTTCCGAAGCCACTCAGCACAATACGAGACTGATCGGCCTTTCCGTCACCGTCCGTGTCACGCAAGTGCAACATTTCGGTGCTGTTGGCGACGTAGGCTCCGCCGTCTCCCGGTTCGACCGCAGTCGGGATCAGCAGGCCGTCCGCGAAAACCGTTGTTTTATCCGAGACTCCGTCACCATCCACATCTTCCAGGATCAGGATCTTGTCTGTCGCTTTCTGTCCCGGCGCAATTTGGGGATAGACCTCGGACGCTGCAATCCACAGTCGACCCTGTGGGTCAAAGTTCATCTGAATCGGTTTATGAATTCCGGGATCTGCAGCAAACAGGTTGACTTCAAATCCCTCGGGCAGGACGAATGTCTTTCGTTCTTCTTCCGCGTCGGGAATCGGGATATCCTTGAGTTCTCGCTGTGCAAAAGCATTTGTGCCTGATGCAATCAGAAACATGAGCATCCAAGCGGCACGAATCGAAGGGAACCAATTCATTGTCAGACCTGCAAAGAGAATAAACGGAAAACGTATTACTCAAACAATAACGCGGATCGAGCAACGGGATAAAACCTCATCGCTGACCCGAGGGGACACGATTGTTTCGTGGACCTGATTGGCGATCAAGTCAGAGTCCAATATTGTCACTTTCACAAAATCTCGCTTTCGGCAAGAATCCCACTCACCGACACCCTGAATGGCCTGATAAAGATGACTCAGTTCCCACAAATTGTTCTCGGCAGCCGAAATCGGAAGAAGATTGGCGAGATTGCCGAACTGTTTTCCCCGTATGGCATCGAACTGATCGGCGTCAGTGAGTTTCCCCACGTCGAGGACGTTGTTGAAGATGGTAACTCGTTTGCAGCCAATGCGGAGAAGAAGGCAACCGAGGTCGCCAAAATCTTGAATCGCTGGGTGATCGCCGAAGACAGCGGATTATGCGTTGATGCGCTCGGCGGTGCTCCCGGGATTTATTCCGCTCGCTATGCGGGCGAGCACGGTGCTGACGCTAATAATAACGAAAAGCTGTTGCGAGAACTTGCGGCTGTCCCTTCGGAAAAGCGAACTGCACATTATGTTTGTTATGCGGTCTTGTCAGATCCAACAGGACAGGTGCGATTGCATTCGGAAGGTCGTTGCGGCGGTTTGATATTAAGAGACTATCGCGGCGAACACGGCTTTGGTTACGACCCGCTTTTCCTCGTGCCAGAGTTTCATCAGACATTCGGTCAGCTTTCCCCTGCCGTCAAGCGGCACATCAGTCATCGAGCCAAAGCCTTTGAACGATTGATTCCTCAAGTAATCAGGCTATTCGAAAATTTCACGGAAGATCTCACACAGTGACAACTGCTGCAAATAATCCGAGTCGCGCAAAACTGATCGCTATTTTCAAATGGCTGCTCGCCATTGGACTGATGGCAGGTTTGTTATGGATGAGCCGTAAAACGCTGGCGGACCTCAAGGACCGAAAAATCCTTTGGGGAGTATTTGCCGCCGCTTTAGTTGTGAGATTTCTCTCTTTGATGGCAACGTTCAGCCGATGGCGTCTTTTAGTTCGCGGAATCGGCCTGACATTTTCGTTTCGTGAAACGTTTCGGCTGGGAATGCTTGGCGAAGCGTGTAACTTGATGGGGCCTGGAACTGTCGGGGGTGATCTCATCAAAGCGGCCCTTCTCGCTAAAGACCATCCTCAGCGAATTGCTTCCATCATGGCGACCGCATTCCTCGATCGAGTTCTCGGGATGTGGGCACTATTTGTGCTTGGTGCCCTGGCGTCATTGAGTCCAGCCGGGACTAAGCCGGGACCGGAATTACAGTGGGCCGTCTGGGTCTTGTGGGGAGGTGCTGCAGCGGGGTTAATCGGCATCTCACTGATGTTCGTTCCCGCCTTCACGCACTCGCAGCTTATGCACTGGTTAACGACATGGAAATTCGTCGGGAAGATCGTGAAAGAACTGATGGACTCGATCCAGCTTTATCAAGGAAAGCCGCAAATTGTTCTGGGTGCCGCAGCGCTCGGACTGCTCGGCCACTTTGGGTTCCTGACATCGTTTTTCTTTTGTGCGCAAGCGATTCATACGGGGCAGGTCATTCCAGGTTTCATTGACCACATTGTTGGATTGCCCCTTCCTGAAGCGGTCAGTGCCGTCGTCCCTGCACCGGGTGGAGTTGGTCCTTTGGAAGCGGCTGTGGCCTGGTTTTACCAGCAGCATCAACGGTCTTTAGTTCCCGATAGCTCGCCCGAACAATTAGCGACGGCATGGGACAATGGTGTGCTGACGGGAATGGGTTACCACCTGACAATGATGGTTTGGGGAGCCGTCGGCATTCTTTATTATTTCGCGTCTCGCGGAGAAATCCGCAAAGCGGTTGATCAAACTTCGAATGACTCGCCGAACTTGGGCACGGTCGGTGGTTCGTCGCAGACGTGATCGAGCAGATGTGCCAGGGCGATGGAAGACTCTTGCTCGCCGTGAACGATAAAGGCCCGTCCAACGCCCCTGACGGCTGACAGTCCTTCAAACCACCACTTGAAATCCTCGGCGTCTGCATGAGCTGACAACCCCTGCAGCGACTCGACTTCTGCGCGAACTTTGATGTCGTGATCGAGAACGCGAACGGTCGGCATACGGTCTTGAATCCGACGGCCGAGCGTGTCCTTGGCCTGATAGCCGATCAACAGGACGATGTTGTTTGGGTCACCCAATCCATGCAGGAGGTGGTGAACCACGCGACCCGCTTCACACATGCCGCTCGCCGCAATCACAACGAAAGCACCCTTCCGCTGATTGAGTCCCATACTTTCCGACTGCGAACCGATATAGCGAAGACCCGGGAAAGAAAATGGGTCGCGATCTGTTTGCAAACTTCGATGAAACTCAACATCCAATAATTGCGAATGCTTTCGATACACCGACGTGATCTCACTGGATAACGGGCTGTCCACAAAGACGGGCATCGAGGGGAGATCACCCGCGTTATGTAACTCGTTAAGGAAGTAGACAAACGTCTGTGTCCGTCCCAGACTGAATGCGGGAATAATCACGCGTCCTCCACGTGCCGCAGCTCGCTTAAGGATTGCCTTCAACTGAACTTTAATGTCGTCCGCCGGCGGATGAATGCGGTTTCCATAGGTCGATTCTGTAATCAGGACATCACAACCTTCCACGCGTTGAGGATCATGCAACAGAGGAGTGTCACGGCGACCCAGGTCCCCCGTGAAGACCACTCTTTTCCAATCCCCCTTTTCGAGAATCTCCATCTCGGTGATTGCTGAGCCCAGGATGTGACCTGCGTCCTGAAATCTCAGCCGAAAATTCTTGGAAAGATCATGCCACTCCCCGTATGGAATCGTCTCGAAATTTTTGACAACGGCGGTGACATCGCCATCGTCATACAGCGGCTGAATCCGGGGTAATTCGGGAGGATGCTTTCGATTGAGATATCGTGCGTCTTCTTCCTGAATATGAGCACTGTCGTGAAGCATGATGTCGGCCACGTCGGCCGTTGCAGGCGTACAGAAAATGGGGTCGCGAAAACCTGCTTTGTACAATCCCGGCAGGTTGCCGCAATGATCGGCATGCGCATGCGAGAGAATCACTCCGTCCAGGTTTTTCGGATCGCAAAAAAACTGCTCGTTCTTTCGACGCGACTCAGCTCGATGTCCCTGAAATAGCCCGCAATCCAGCAAGATTCGCAGATTTTCCGTTTCGATGAGATGTTGACTTCCCGTCACTTCACCCGCTGCGCCGAGAAACGTAATTTTCATGATTGACCTTATGGCGTGGATTCGCCGAGAAGTACCGCTTGATGAAGTCTTTCCTCTTTTGTCCCTGACCAAAAGATCAAAACAAACGCTTCTGACCATCGTCGGTGCCGGGGGGGGCTGGCGGTGTCAAACCAAGATGATTAAATCCGGCCGCTGTAATCATTCGACCCCGCGGGGTTCGTTGAATAAATCCGACACGTAACAGAAATGGCTCAACTTCGTCTTCCAGAGTATCGGGAGGAACATTCATCGTGTGTCCAATCGCAGAAAGTCCCGCTGGCCCACCCGCAAAAACGGAAATCAGGGTTTGCAGATACCGACGGTCCTGAGCTTCTAAACCGACGGAATCCACATCAAGCATGGCCAAAGCGTTATCGGCGGCGAGTTTTGTGATGTGCCCTTCCGGTTCTCGGACGGTGGCAAAGTCGCGAGTCCATCGCAACAGGTTGTTTGCTTTACGAGGCGTGCCACGACTTCGGTCAGCAATCAATCGAGCAGCATCCTCGACGATTTCCGTTCGTAGCTTCTTCGAATTCCGATTAACGATCTCGGTCAGCTCAGAAAGATCATAAAAATCAAGATGCTCACGATGAACAAACCGATCACGCAGTGGTGCGGTCAACATCCCGCTTCGCGTCGTGGCTCCAATCACGGTGAACGGCTTCAGTTTCATATTGATTGTGCGAGCATTCAATCCCTCACCCAGCACGATATCAACGCGAAAATCTTCCATCACGGGATAAATGAATTCTTCCACAGCCGGAGGGAGGCGATGAATCTCGTCGATGAACAACACCGATCCGTAGCTGGCATTCGTCAGATACGACAACAGATCTTTCGGAGCCTGCAGTGATGGTCCCGATGTGATCTGACATTCGGTTCCCATTTCGCGAGCGAGCGTCATCGCCAGCGTCGTCTTCCCGAGGCCTGGCGGTCCGTCGAAGAGGATATGCCCAAGTGGCTCCTTGCGCCTGAGCGTCGCATCGAGCACGATTTTTAATCGATCGACGACTTTCTTCTGTCCGACAACGTCACCGAGTTTCTGCGGACGTAGTTCGTCGTCAAACTTGTCATCATCCGGATTAAAGTCGCTAACCGGGCCTGATGGCGGCAACTTGTGACCACCATCCCCTGCCCCACCTTCGATAACTTTCTTCCTTGCCATCTGTCCACGATCCATCACGAATTACAGGGAAACGACTTCAGACTCTGCCCGCGAGTCATGCGTCGTAAAATCTTGTTTTTTCAATTACCACCAAGCGGAATATTTGAGTTCATTTCATTGTACCCCGTGGTCGAGTACTCGACATGTTTGACTGATCAACGATCATGACTGACGAATGTATCGGCGAACCCATACGGATGACAGCCATTCAAGGGGCAGGCCATCGGCTAAGTCTTCCTGCGACTGCGTCGTTGACAATCCGTTTGACTGCTTCAGCGGGAATCGCCCAACCGTCACGATCGTCTGCGCCTCCAATAGTGACCGCAATCACCTTACCGGTGAGGTCGATTAATGGACCACCCACTGCAAAAACGGTAATCGATGGTGAATACACCATCGCGATTGGAAAATCACTGGCGCGGTACGTTCGTTGTGAATATGTGTCGGCAGGTTCAAGCGGAAGCTGAACGGTGATCGTCTCGTCGTCTCGGACGAAAGCTATGGGAACAGTGTCGCCCGTCAAATGATTGCTTACGGAACTCTCTAGATCTGCTTCGGTTTGAAGATTGTGACCATCGACCGATACAAGACGATCCCCTGCTCTGAGTCCCGCTCGCTTAGCGAAACCGTGGACGGCCTTCACGAGAAGCCCTCCATCGGGAGAGATTTCACCATACACATTCGGTTTTTCAACTTTGACTCGAAGAGGAAGATCATCGGTTGGTATCTGGACATGGCTGACATGGCGAGTTGCGACGCTGATGATTCCAATTGAAACGGGTTCGCCATGAGGGCCGATTGCGGCGACAACCGTTCCCGCAGACCTCCTTTCCTGATCTGACGACCAACGTACGGGCTGAACCGAATTCGGGGGAAGCTGAATGACAGCCAGGTCGAACGGCTTGTCCACGCCGATCACAACGCCTTCCACGGTCGCCCCGTCAGGTAATTGACACTGAAACTGCTGCGGCAGCAGGCTCGCTTTGACAACTGCCGAACCTTCCTCGTTTACAACGGTTCCCAGCGCAATTGGAACTCCATGATTAAGGATCGTGACGATACCCGTTTGTAGTGGCTCCGCCAGCGGCTGAAATAGCGAGATCAAATTCGCCCCCTGGGTTTCGTATTCAGTATCCAGCTTCGTCCCTTCGACGAGGTTTTGGAGATAACGGAAACTTCCTCTGGGAGGTATTTCGCCGTTCAACATCGATTTATAAAACGTTTCAATTCGCGGGATGGAGATGGCCGACCACTTTAAACGATGATGCGAAAAGTCGTTGTTCGGTTCATTAAAAAGCGGCACGGCATAGCTGATTATTCCCACCAACCGACCATCCAGATCGAAATACGCTGAGCCACGCCAAGAAGGACAGTCATTCATGAACGCCTCGGGATCGACACCAAGAACCCGACCGAGATGTGCCGGTACGAGACCTTCGTTGCTCAAACCAGACGAATGACCCAGTTCGATCACCCAATCACCTCGCGGAATGACGGCGTTCGACTCCAATGGGACGAATGGGTATGGCCCCGGATCTGTAATTTGAACCAGAGAAATATCGTAGGTCCGATTCCCTCCGAGTAGCTTGGCTTTGCATTCCTGTCCGTTCGCCAGGATGACCACAGTTTCTTCGCCGGGCTGATAGAGTTGAGAATCGTCATAGGTACCAGCGCGAGCATGACTGATCGTCAGTTTCGTCAGGACGAGTCCATCCGCGGTGATGATGACTCCGGTCCCTCCAAGCGAATGTGTCTCCTGACGAGGGAGAGATGCTTCTGACGGGCTTAATACACCGACAACCGCTGACTGAACTAGCTTCTTCGCTTGAATAAATCGATCTTCGACATGCCGAAGATCGTCAAACTCCATCGTAAACGGGCGGACTGGCTCTTTTGCAATATAGGCGACAGGCGCCAATGGCGGAGGCCTTTTGGCCGCCTCGGCGGCAAGGATACGATCGCGCTCTCGTAAGGCGTTCACACAGATCAGAACAACACCGCCGACGGATGCCACGATGAGTAGCAACAGCACGACCAGTATTCTCTTCGCCCAGTTCACATTGGATCGCCGAGGACTGTTCATGCGAATGCTTTCTTAAAAAATAAGGTGCCCCGTTGGATTTACCAGTCTCTGGCCGCATGGTCTTTGCCCCGGCGTGACTGATGCAATCAAAGAACTGATACGGTCTTTTTTAATCGAGACAGACTTGAAATCAACGAGATCAGTCGATGTTCGCGAAATTCTTTTTGAAAAAAGAAAAAAATCTCGTTGACAATCCGGCACGCCACGATTACTGTACTACCTGGATAGTACAGTAAAGGGATTTGGAAATGTTCTTCGAGATCAATCCATCCAACGGCGTCGCGATCTTCGAGCAGATCGCCCGTCAAGTGAAATACGCGGTCGCCAATGGTGCTCTTCGCGTCGGCGAACTGGTTCCGTCGGTCAGAGAATTGGCGACAAAGCTGGCGGTGAATCCGAATACCGTTGCCAGGGCGTATCGTGATCTGCAGGCCGACGGATTTCTCGAACCGATACGGGGTGAGGGATTACGAGTCACCAAGCAAGCGACCGAGCGAAGCCGTAAGCACCGGACAAAATTGCTTCACGATCGAATTCGTCTCGTCGTGGTGGAAGCGAAACAAAGTGGCATTACCGAAGAAGAGTTCTACGCAATTGTCGATGAACTCTGGAAAATTGATCTGGCAACTATTTAGTGGAAGTGTCGCATAGAGTCCTGTTTTCACTGGCACACCAGCAAATTGATGATCGTTAAGGAACGAAATTCATGCACCAGCAGCAAGTCAAACCGCTTTATCGAAACGCCCTGAACCTGACTTTGAAACAACAAGTCCCTGCATTCCTTCTTTGTTCCCTGCTGCTGGATGGAGGAAGGGTCTTGAGGGTCTGTTTGATTGCGATGATTGGCTTTTGGTTGTTCGCCTTGCTGTGCCTCGCTCGCAGTACAAAAGATTCCGACCCAATCGGTCTTTGGTTTCTGCGATGGGGCTTTTTCCCTTTATTCGGCGTTCTTGTGTACTTCAACGAAGTTTTGCACCCACTGACTCATCGATGATTCATGACAACTCCGTCCATCGGCCCATGACAGATGTCTAGACTCGTAGAGAATTCGCAGTAAAGCAAATCCCGGTAAATTGTTTCTCTCCTCAATAAGCATATTCCAAGGTTTTCGAATAACACGCCGCTTCAAGAAAGGTTTGTCATGACTGCCATCTTTGAGTTTCTTCAAGTGACAAAGCGGTTCGGGAAACAGACCGTTCTCGATCAGGTTTCGTTCGAGGGCCAGCGGGGTGAAGTGGTTGCATTACTCGGTGAAAATGGTGCGGGTAAAACCACGGCGTTGAAAATTCTGCTCGGGTTGTTGCCGCCTGATTCGGGAATACCACGAGTCATGGGCCTCAACAGTAATGCCCACGGTGCCGAGATCCGCCGCCGGGTTGGCTACATGCCCGACCGCCCTGCCCTGTATGAATGGATGACCGTCGAAGAAATCGGGTGGTTTGCTGCAGGTTTTTACCCGCTCGGTTATCAGCAGCGATTTACGCATCTGACCCAGCGGTTCGAATTGCCTGCAGATAAAAAAATCAAAGCCATGTCCAAGGGGATGCAAGGCAAGGTTTCGTTAGCACTTGCGATGGCCCACGAGCCCGAACTGCTGGTCCTGGACGAACCAACCTCGGGGCTTGACCCATTGGTACGTCGTGAGTTTCTTGAGAGCATGATCGACGTTGCCGCGTCGGGTCGAACGGTCCTGTTGTCGAGTCACCAAATGAACGAAGTCGAACGAGTCGCCGATAAAATTGCGATCATGCGCGGCGGAAAGCTGGTCCTGTTCGAATCGCTGGAAGTCTTGAAGAGTCACGTTCAAGAAGTTGTCATCACTCTCGATGCCGTCGAAACACTTCCCCCCGAGATGCCAACAGGTGCAAAGTTACTTGCAGCGCAGCGGCGCGATCGACAGTGGCAACTGATGGTTCGCGACCTGGACGAATCAGGCCGGATCGAACTCGCCGCCAACCCCTTGCATCTGGATGTCGAAGTGCGAACACCCTCGCTCGAACAAATCTTTGTGGTTTGCATGAAGTCAGCAGACGAAGCCCCGATCGATTCTCCGCATCGCCTTACAATAAAGTAAAAGATGTTTTTAATCTTCTTTCTTATTAGTGCAGATTAGTGAAGATGAGTGTTCCGCTTCTGTTTTTTAAAACTTTCAGGCGTCGCCGGTCGGAATAAGAACAGTTTTGGAACACGAATCCTCGCTAATATTCGCTAATAAATAAAGACAACAATTGTGACTGAATCGCTTTTCCAAATTCTCACGCCGCGAGGTGTTCTATGTTCTCAATACCGTTTAATCGCATGTTCTGGAAGGAATATCGCGCCCAACGTGCGCTGTGGTTAAGCTGCCTTCTGATCGGGATTGTGTCTCAATTCACACTTGGTTTCATGGCACTGCATCCTGAGATCCGTTCTGAATTTCTGCTCGGAGCAGCCTCGTTCTTCCCGGTGATGTACGCGGTCGGCTGCGGGGCATTGCTCTTCGCAAGCGAACGAGAGGAGCGAACAGCAGATTGGCTGACCGCACTGTCGATTCCCCCTGCACCGTCGCTGACCGCCAAGTTCACTTTTGCTGTCGCCTCAGTTGTGGCTCTTCAAACAGTACTTGCATTATTCTCACTGGCATTATTAGGCGGTGCCTCTGCCGAAAATCTGCGGACGATGTTCTTGCCATTCGCTCTTATTGTACTGATCTGGTCAGCTTTGGGATCATTGTTGAGTCAACTCGTTTTGATGTCGGTGCCGCTGACATTCCTCTTGGGACTTGTGTTTCATTTGCTGTTGCTATCCTTATTGGTAAGCTGGAATGGACAGTCTTTTCAAATGAATGCACCATTAGTTTTCATCGCTGTCGGCATGCTGTCCTTTTGCGCTCTGGGTGTTGATATCTGGCTTGGATTGCGCTGGTGCCAGGGGCAATACACTGACGGTTCGTCACTCGAAAACATCCAATTCCGATTGACGGATCTTTGGCAAAGCCAGTCGACATCCAGAAAGACAACATCTCGTTTGTCGACTTGTGTCGAACCTGAACAGGCATGGTATCGAACGTGGCAGCGACTTGTCTGGCAGGAGCGGAACCGTGAATCATTGCATTGGGTGATGCTGATCGCAGGAGTCTTACTTGGCTCGCTGATCGCCATGAACGGACGAGTAGGATCGAACAACCCAAGTACGCGTGATGCCGTGGCATTTCTTGTTATTGGAATGGCTTCGTTGATCCCTTTTTCGATGGGAGTGCTGGGCTTTCGATGCGACGCAAATCGGAGTCAATCGCGGTTTCTTGCGTTTCGAGGAATCTCTCCCGCGTCCGTCTGGATGGCCAAGCAGGCAGTCTGGATGTGGCGCGCATTCTGGTTGCCGATTGCTGTCATCGGCTGTGCTCGATTGTTTGAAGCTCTGTTCGCCACTCATTATGGCGGGACGAGCAAGTTGCCAATGGAGTCTATCATCTCGGCAATTTCCGAGAGACCCTGGTTAGCGATCTGGATGGTTCTCTTGAGTTATGGCAGCGGTCAACTAGCAGGATTACTGTTCCAGCGAACGATTATCGCCATGGCTTTCGGAGTCATGCTCAATCTTGTTTTCATGGGTTGGCTTGGTCTCATCGAGGTACTTTCTGTTCCGCAATGGTGGTCTCTCGGTCTACCCGCTCTGGCCTTGTTTTTAATCACGCTCTGGCAAATGCGACCGTGGCTGCTCGAAGACAATTCCTGGTCTCGGCGATGGAAAATCGCAGTCGCAATAGTTGGTACCCCGGCATTACTCGTGATGCTACTGGCGTATTATCGAGTGGCTGAAGTCTCCTTCCCGCCAGCAGTCGATCCGAGTCTCGTCTCTCTTTTCCAATCAACTCGAACTAACTCCCGCTCACCCACAGCAGAGCAAGAATCGATCCGTCTGCGACTCGAACAACTCAGTCAAATCGAAGATGCTGGCCAAGCCGTCGCCGATGAAATCGTTGAGCTTCTCAATCACGAACATGTCGCTTTGGAACCTCAGTACGGTTATGAAAAATCGGTCCATGCTTATACACATAAATTGAAAGACATCCTCGACAGGCAGGCCGATGCCTATCTCGACAAGGGACTGATCGACAAATCTTTAGAGTGCCACTTGGCGGACTTGAGACTTGGGCGTTTTTTGGGTCATGGATCAATCGTTTATGGCTGGTGGAGCGGCTCAATCTTTCAATATGTGACTTTGGAAAGTCTTGTGACTTGGGCCAACAACCCGTTGCAGACACCTGAGTCAATTCGTTCGGCAATGAAGTCCATTGAAGCCGAACTCGCCAGGTTCCCTTCCGCGACCGAGGGGATTGTCGCGACATACGATCGCGATCGACGGACGTGGATTTCTTCTTCGCGAACGGAAATCATTGAGGAATTGACTCAATTGAAAATCTGGGAAAATGATTCTGCAGCCGGAATGGCCATATTCCCTGCCCTTCTTCCCTGGGAACGAAAACGATCCGATTTGTTGATGACGCGTGACGCAGAATTCCAGTTTGCCGCGATCTGGTCATTGGAGCATCAGCTTCAGTCTCCAAAGTCAAACGCACACCAGAGCGTGACAAAGACTATTGAGGGTTCCGAATTGATCATCAACCACCCGAAAGACACGACATTTTTTTTACGCTTCTCGTCCAATACCCTGCGGTTTTCAGTGCAAGCAGTCTTAGATCGCCACACAACGATTCGCGCCGCGCTAACTCGAATGGAATTGATCGCGTATCGGCTGGAACATGGACAACTACCCGACAGGCTGGTTCAACTCATCCCCAATTTCAACGGAGTCAATCTTGTTGATCCGTACTCTGGCCGATTGTTTGAGTATTACCCGGCCTTCCTGTTGAGCTCAGGACTGCGCGGCGTAGAACTCGTTCCAGTTGATGCGAAGAATCTCGAATTCCATTGGAATGGCTCGACTTCAACCGATAAGCAACTGACTCTCAATCAACTTGTGAATGGCACACCACAAGAGAGCCTTTCACGATTGACTGAACTCAGAAAAGAGGGCGACCTCGGCCGGTCGCTTTTCTTAATACCGCATGAGAAAAAATCGGATTCCAACTGATGATGCACAGCCGCTGCGGTCGCGGAGCCTCGCGGCAGCAGTGGCGACTTCTTTTACCGGTCAAAGAGCACTGCTTGACCGAAGACGGTCAAGCGGTGGCACGTGGATTGGCAAAGCACTTTGCCCAAGCTTGCTGACGGTTAAACCATAAGACGACTACTTGACGCAAAAGTGTATTGCAATAAATGCGATATTGTTCCACTTTTCGAGATCGGTCCCATGCGAGAACTTATTGTGATCAGTCTGTGCATGGCAATCGGCTACTCAATCGCCGTACCATGCGGCCCATTTGCAGAAGCGCTGCGAGACGTGGAACAATCCGACGCCGTAACGTCTCGATTTATCAATGGCATCGAACGACGGATAAACTTCGTCAAAAAACCTTCGACGGCTATTCGGCTAATAAATACCCGTGACGCTGCTTCCAGTTTCTTGCTGAAGAAGGCGGCAACTTCGGTGCGGGGGTCGAGGCATCGCGTCCGCAATCGTTTAAGGAATAACCCATCAACGGAATCCCGGATGCTCTACAATGTTAATGGCCGTTGCCATTCCCATTAACATATCCGGGCTTATTCCGTACGCAGTCGACGTAATAACGGCGTTTACCGTTGACCTCATCTTCGACCAGACCATGGATATCTGTGTCGAAGCCTGGGAATTTTTCGTTGAACATCCTGGCAAACTTCAGGTATTCGATGATCGTCCGGTTGAACCGTTCACCGGGGATCAACAGTGGAATTCCCGGCGGATAGGGTGTTAACAAAACCGCCGTTGCACGTCCTTCAAGCTGATCAATCTCGACTCGATCGATTTCACGATGAGCCATCATGTCAAATGCGTCTGATGGCTTCATGGCCGGCAGCATATCCGACAGGTACATTTCCGTCGTCACGCGAGCCACGTCATTTTCTTTATACGTCTCGTGAATCTGCTTGCAGAGGTCCTTCAGGCCAATCCCTTCGTATCGAGGATATTGTTGACAGAATTCGGGCAGAATTCGCCACATTGGTTGATTCTTGTCGTAGTCATCCTTGAACTGCTGAAGGGCACTCACCAGCGTGTTCCAACGTCCTTTCGTAATACCGATCGTGAACATGATAAAGAACGAATAGAGACCCGTTTTTTCGACGATGACCCCGTGTTCAACCAGATATCGAGTGACAATCGAAGCGGGAATGCCTGACTCAGCAAACTTGCCACTGACATCCAGTCCCGGCGTAATCAGCGTCGCCTTGATCGGGTCGAGCATGTTAAAGCCGGGCGCGAGGTTACCGAACCCGTGCCATTCTTCATTGGCTTTCAGCAGCCAGTCATCGCGATGTCCGATCCCCTCAGCGGCAAGCTTTTCGGGACCCCATACCGTAAACCACCAGTCCTTGCCCCATTCGTCCGCGACCTTTCGCATGGCACGGCGGAAATTCAATGCTTCGACGATCGACTCTTCGACCAATGCCGTTCCCCCTGGCGGTTCCATCATCGCCGCTGCCACATCGCACGAAGCGATGATGGCGTACTGAGGCGACGTCGATGTGTGCATCAGGTACGCTTCGTTGAAGATGTTCCTGTCGAGTTTCTCGGTTTCCGATTCTCTGACCAGAATTTGTGACGCCTGCGAGATCCCCGCTAATAGTTTATGAGTCGAGTGGGTGGCGAAAATCATCGAATGCTTCGGACGCGGCCGGTCCTTTCCGATGGCATGCATGTCCTGGTAGAAATCGTGAAATGTTGCATGTGGCAGCCAGGCTTCGTCGAAGTGTAATGTTCCGATTTTGCCATCGAGTAATCCCTTCAACGTTTCCACGTTATAGACGATGCCGTCATAAGTGCTTTGCGTGATCGTCAAGATCCGAGGCTTGCGTTCCGGGTGCTTTGCTTGCGCCGCTTTGGCGAATGGATTTGCTTCAATCTTCTTCTGGATGGTTTCCGGAAGAAACTCAGACAATGGAATCGGGCCGATGATGCCGAGGTGGTTTCGCGTTGGGGTCAGGAAGACCGGTACGGCACCTGTCATAATGATCGAGTGCAGAATCGATTTATGGCAGTTACGGTCGACGACGACGATGTCACCCGATGCAACGGTCGAATGCCAGACCATTTTGTTGGACGTTGATGTTCCGTTCGTCACAAAAAAACAGTGGTCGGCATTGAAGATCCGTGCGGCATTCCGTTCCGATGCCGCGACAGGCCCCGTATGATCGAGCAACTGGCCAAGTTCTTCTACGGCGTTACAGACGTCCGCTCGCAACATGTTTTCACCGAAGAACTGGTGGAACATCTGGCCGACAGGACTTTTCAAAAATGCGACGCCGCCGGAATGGCCTGGGCAGTGCCACGAATACGAACCATCTTGAGCATAATGGACGAGTGCCCGGAAGAATGGCGGGGCAAGGCTGTCCGTATACGCCTTCGCTTCACGAATAATATGTCGAGCCACGAACTCAGGCGTGTCCTCGAACATATGGATGAAACCGTGCAGCTCCCGCAGAATATCGTTGGGGATATGTGTCGAAGTACGAGTTTCGCCATACAGGTAAATCGGAATTTCAGCGTTGCGGCGACGAATCTCTTCGATGAAGGCGCGCAGGTTGACCACAGCAGGATCAAGCTCGGGTCCGGGCGTGAATTCTTCGTCGTCGATCGACAGGATGAATGCCGAAGCGCGGCTCTGCTGTTGAGCGAATTGCGAGAGATCGCCATAGCTGGTCACCCCCAGCACTTCCATCCCTTCGCCCTCAATGGCGTTGGCGAGTGCGCGAATTCCCAAACCGGATGTATTCTCGGACCGAAAATCCTCGTCGATGATGACGATCGGAAATCTGAATTTCATCGTGAATGAATCTCTCGTACGCTGCCCCGCCTGGGCATGGAATCCTGAAAATCATGCAGAGCACCCGCCCTGCCTGGAACCGACGATTTGTGATGTTATTGAAGCGAGTCCCGAGTTGTACACCCTGAGCGGCACTCCGTGGGAATCCATCGCTGAAATTTCATATTTGACGAAAACCAACTCTTGCGTTCGCAAGGTTGTCTGCTTGTTCACGTGTGGTGCTCTAACGCATCGTCGCCGATAAAAAATCGAATTTTGTGCCACTGCTTCGGAGTCCTCGGAGAAGCTGTGACGTTGCCTTTCGTTTTCTGCTTCAAAGCGCACTGCTTGACCGAAAACGGACATGCAGTGGCACAGGGCCAAATCGCTCGGTCAATCAATCACTCGAAACGCATCGTTTTTCTTGTAAACGATGGGGCCTCGACCTCCTGCTGGTTCGAATTCGATGTGACAATCCAGTAGCACTCCCACGCTTGCGTCATTGGGAATTTCGATTTCCGCAGTGATGACATTTCCCTGGCGAGACATTTTTTTCGCTTCATAGGGACCGAACTGGCACCAGCTTGGCTTGTCGGAAGGAACTGGAAATCCGCGTTTGACGTTCTCGGGGGTCAATTCAATCTGGATTTCATGCGTTTTGCCACGCGATGCCGTCCCTGGACGAACTGACGTAATCACCTGTTCCATACGAGTTCCTGGTTGAGCATTATTCTCGATCGGGCCTGTCCCCGCTTGTCTCAACCCACGGCTGTTTGATGGTTCAACGACCCCAGCATAACCACCCATGATGTACGGGAACCGACCCGGAGTCACATGATAGTGATAGCCCCGTTCTTCGTCCTTGTGTCCGTTGCACACATCCAGCGCATTGCTCCCTTTGACATCCTTGGCCATCAGGCCTGATGCTTCCCAGGGACCGTAAACAGGAAACCCGTCAAACGCAAAGCCGATAATGGGAGAATGCTGTTTCCCATCGTCCGAGAAGGGTGACTTCACGCAACTTGGATACTTGTGGTAGTGGTACATGCCGGTCGGGGACGGATGCCCGCAGCAGGAATCCAGCCAGACCTCGGAATAGCCTTCGACAGCATTCATGCCCCCCGCTTCGAAGGGGTTAAAGAAGACTACTCCGTTGATTGCCGTACCAATCGGCCCCATCGGCAAGCGGGTAATGTGGTCGGCCAGTTTCGGTTCCAGCGGCAATCGAAAGACCAGGTTTTGCAGCACGATCGAATTAGGGTTTCCGCTATTCGGAAAGACTGCCGTTGGATGATTCGGATATCCCTGGCTTTCCATGATCAGGAATTGTTTGTCATGACTCAGCCTGACGTTCTCGATCCCGTCCTTATTCGAATCCTTCGTGTGATAGGAAAACAGGTCGACAAAACGGTCAGCGTCCCGATAGAAGTAAACCGGTTTAGTCCCTTCCTTAACGTACCACTTGCCTCCGATCGGTTTCAGATCCTTTGGAGGTTCAGCACCATTGCTGATACCAGTTCCTGTGGAAAAAACGATTGAAATCATCAAGCAGCAAATGAGCTTCAGCAAGGCGACTCGGTTTCGTTTTCGGCACGGAATCATGGCTGACGTCACTTTCGATTGAGATGAACCAAACAGTCAAAACGACGGACTTGATTCTGATCTAGTGAATCAATGTTCGCAACCGCACCCGCCACCACCACTTCCGCAGGAAGACTGAGGGATCGTTACCAGGCCTGTGGCGGAAACCGGCTGGACCTCAATCACGCCGAATCCCCCCGCCGCCGCTTGCAGTGCAAGCTTCGTCGAATCAGGGCCGCGATCGCACAAAACGTAAAGAATTAACTTTTGTCGATCCAGAGTCCATTCCATATCGATCAGCTCAAGGTTCAAGTTCCATTGGCTGATCCGGGCACACCATTGCGGGAACTCGTTTTCGCATTCGCGGATGCGATCGCGAGCTGTTTCCAGGTCGCGCTGCGTCGCTGACCGGAGCAATTTGAAATCGGTCTCTGTTTCCTTAGCCGGATCGAAATTTGGCTTAAGTCGTTCTAAAACAGTCCCGATTTGAAGTCCACGATGGGTCTCGACCACGACGTCGGTGCCGCGAGCGGGAAGCTCAGGGCTTTCGCTCGCGAACCTTGCAACTTCAGGAACGGTCCCGTATCGGACGAGGTAAATATCGGTGGAGGTCATTGTACTGGTAGTCATATTTCGAACCTGGTGTTATTTCTGTGACTGGCTTGGTCTCGATGAAATCGAGCCGAGGAGATTCATTTCCGTTTCTTGATGGGGTCAATTGTTTGTTTGAGGTGGGGTTGGCGGCGTGTTTGGTGGATTGCCGCCGGGTCTTCTTCCACCTGGCCCCCGCTGACCCGGCTGGAAAAACCCATTCTCGATTCCACTTGTGACCCCACGCCCCATCAGTCCCAAATAGCCCCCTTCGAATTCAAGTCGAATCCTCACCCCGCGATCGGTTGGGCGAATTTCAAGAGACATCGCATCATTGTCAGATTCAAATGAGGCTCGTGCCCGTTCGTTAAATGGTTGGGAAGCAGGAGTCTCGGTATCCGCCACGGATAACCAGTTTCTCGCATGCGTCACGAACTGAAAGGGGACTCGATGACGTCCCGGCTGAGCCGCTTGAGGCAACGCCACAGCACTGACCGCCTGTCGTAACGAGTCAAGAGCTGTATCGCCACCAAAGGCAATCCAGACTGCCTGGGGACTCGCATAGACGTAAAGCTGAGCCTTTTCTCCGAACATCCGTTGTCCCGTTTTGTCGGGTGGATCGATCGGCAACCGATGTACGGGGAATGAATCAATCACCTCCGCTGCCAGTTCCAGTTTTTCCATCAACTCGTTTCCATTCGGATTCTCTTTCACATATGTCAGCAATTGCTCAATTTGTGTCGGTAGATTCCGCGACGTGGCCAGTTTGACTCCCCCAAGCAGGACGAATCCCCCCTGCTCTGTCCCCGTCAGTTGCGCCAGGGCGTCAAGATGCCCGACGTCGGCCGTTGTGATCAGTGTCTTGAAGATGGGGTCGACGATCTTTCCCAGTTCCGACGCGGCATCTTGATTTCCGCTTTTGGCAACATCCCGTTGAGCTGCCTCGAAATAGGTGACAAACAGTTTTCGCTGTTGTTCATCAAGCAACCACGACACGGACGCAGTGAACGTTGACGGATTGGTGACGAGGTTTCCGAAATAGGTACGCTTGCCGGCCATGTTCTGGAACAGTTTTGCCAGTTTGCTGTCCTTGCTCCCTGCGATTTCGACATCAATATTGGCAATTTTCTTTTCGGGGTCGATCCGACCGCCGATGGTGAATTCTTCACCCTGATTCACAACTTTATCCAGCAGTTCAACCCAGCCTTCGCCATTGGCCCGACGCAGTCGATAAACCGATTCAGGCTCGTCGTCCCGTTGTTGCAAGTCGGCGATGGCCTGGCTTTTAAAGGCCTGTAACGCCAAGAGTTTCATGCCGGGGGGAATTGATTTGATCAGGCACGAAATCGCAATGTCGTATTGGGCTGACAATCGAGTCGACAGCTTTTCTGGATCAGGAAAGTTGAAATCCAATGAGGTATCGTTTCCGTCCGGTCCGACGACGAAGAGATAACCATTCCGAAAAAAAGTTCGAATCTTGAAGTTATCGGAATAAATGATTTCGTGCCGATTCGCTTTTCCTTCGATGGGAACGATCGTTCCCGTACCGTACGCGAGGGTCAGAAGCGTATCGTCAAGATTCTCGACGGGCAAATAAGAAATTCCAATCGGCCTGACAAATGAATCCGTATTCAGGTACAGCATCATCCCAAACGGACGCGATCGATCGATTCCCTTCGTTTCCTTTAACGTCTCGGCCGTCCACTGATCGACTCGATCCGTCATATCCTTGCGTTCGGCAGATTCAAACATCAGCCCGGCGTGATCGCGAAGTCGTTGAAGACTGGCAACATTCAGGACGATCAGGGGGTAATCAACATCGCTGACAGCTTTATCAGCAGCAACAGCCATCTCGTGCGGAATCAGAAAAATCCCCAGAAAAAGGGATACCAGACTTCGCTTTATGCTCGTCAAAGATGGCATCGAACAACGCATGAAATGATTCCTCTAAAGACAATTCAACAATTGCCTCGAAAGTTTGATTAGAACCGACCAACATGAACCAGGTGTCGCAGGACCTTGCGCCACAGAGATCGTATCGAAATCTTGTTTCTTTTGTCAGGAACCCAGTGAATCGACGCAGTTGAATCACGCGCGTCGCACGACCGAATGAGCATAAGGACGCCTTTTTCTCGTCGTTCAAGCCAGACCCCAGGTGCGCCGCCTGCGTCAACCCTTGGATTCTTTAACCCCAAAGAATGAAAAAAGGTGCCGGCAAGAAACCGGCACCCGGTGGGGAAAAACATTCAGTCGTCGATGTGATCAACAAGCAGTGATTTACCGGGTAGAGTCGGCGATGGCGATCGCCGCGGACTGGCCACCAGGTTGTGGAGAAGACGAGGCTGGGGTCCGAGCGACCCACTGATTAACGCGAACTACGGAGGGACTCGAAAACTTACGGGCAGGAACAGTTGATTCAGTCGTCCGAGCAGGTGCCGCTGAATCGCTCAACTGTGTTTCAACAGAGTTTGAAGATTTGTACGAGGTACCATTCTTCTTGAACTGATCAGCGTCCAGAGTATCGTCTCGTTCTGCTGATCGCGGTGCTTTTTGACCTGAAGCTCGTTGATCGGGAGTTGGCTTCAATGTCGTCGCTGGTGCTCCTTCGGTTGATGGAGCACTTCCTACGGCTGTACTTCCGATCGGAGCATAAGAAAGTCGTGTCCCTGTCTGAACGGTTTTTACGACGGTCATCGGCTTCATCACGGTGATTTCTGTCGGCTCGTAGACAATTCGACTTTGAGCGACCTTGCGAGTCGTTTGTGTTGGTTGCAATGTTGTGACGTTGTAAGTCACTTGTTTCATCCCCGGAACCGCAACCTGCTTTGTATAAGGTTGTGTGCAAGTCATCGTTTGTGGGACAAACGTTCGTTGCTGTCGGTACATCGGAGTGAACGCGTTTCGCAAATCGTAGCTGGCTCGGTTCATGAAGCCGGCGGCATTAGGACGATTGTCGTACTGCCACGAGGGGACGCGGCCTGTGGGGACGTTATTGGTCACCCAGTAGCCAACTTGCTTTTGCGTGGTTTTGTATTCCGTCACATTGTGATAATCGACCGTCGAAACATTTGCGGTCCGCTGTTCCGTGACCGGACGCATTTCGGTGACCATCTGATCGACGTATTCGGTTTTGACGACCGGTCGGTTGACCGTCTGCTTGACCGGATGGTACTCCGTCACGTGGACGTCCTGCACAACCGGATGAACGATTGTTTGCATTGGCTGTACTTTAACCGTCTGAACGACGGGAACATGAACGACCTGGACAGGCTGTTCGATGTAGCAACCAACTGGTGGACCGCTTTGAGCCGCGTTGCTATAAGCGTAGGACGCGGTCGTCATCGGCGCGGCAGAATAGGCCGATGCCGTTTGTCGCATAATTGGTGGCGTTCCCATATACGGTGGGGCGGAGCAACCGCAGCTGCGTCCCCCTCCGAAACCGGAAAACCACTGTGCGGATGCCGTTCCGCTGAGACTTAACACGGTGAGGCTGGCAAACAATGTGGCCAGTCCGAACGATGATCGGGGCATGGAAACCTTCCTACCTGAAAACCTGAGGTCTGAAAGCGGTGATGTGAAAGCGCTGAGGTGAATTGTGAAGGGATGCTTCGGCAGCAATTGCTTGTGAAAAGCGATTGGCTGGTCGAAGCGGGCGGATTTTTAGAAGAATCTCGATTTTCGGTCAAGACCGTAACTTCGATCGCCGACACGAATGTCATTTACCCAAAACATGAATCGTGTTGTGGATCAAGCCATTGAACAATTCGCCGTTCGACCCGATCAGCTTATATTCGATCGACATGCACCATGTTGGTTCGATCTCGGGAAGCTCAATACTGACGGTCCGTCGATCGTCCGAAAGTGTCACTGAGGAGACCTTTAATTCCTTTTCGTTGTAATGGTTCGACCCATAATTGGCAGTCCGCTTTAATGACCAGGTGCGAACCACGAAACGACTGGGGTCGAGTGATTTAACGGGATCAACGGGATCGCCGAATCGAATCTGCATCCCGTGTTCTCCTGCATGCAATCCGATCGGCAGATGAGCCGGTCGTCCGGTCGCACGAATGCGGTAGAAACCGCCAGGCTGAGTGGCATTACCGGCCCACGCGAACATTCCGCAGGTGTATAGCTGGCCGTCAACCGGATGAAACCGGCCCCGCATGATTCCGGTCGGAAAGATTGGCAAAGGTAATTCGCACATCCCACCCTGCACCAGCTTCGACGGTTCCCTGCCCCCGTCTGGATTGGTTCGAGTGATCGTTTCAAACGGGACAACGTACACCTTTCCATAGCCGTACGAGAGATTGAGTAATGAACCTTTGAGCGGTCCCCATTTCTCGCTGGTGACCCAAAGCAATTCCGCTGGTGACCGATCAAAAGCATTCGTGATCCAGCACAACGGTGGCTGAGCGGCACCGTCGGACGAGTCGGTCACGTCGTGATAGCCGAACATATTTCCGTAGAACGGTGGTGACTCACCCGGCTTGGCGGGCGTGACCCAATTGATTCGGTTCTTGGGATTCCAATGTCCTTCCTGGTCGGTGACGATGAATGTCCCGTCGGGATTCAGGCAAACACCATTAGCCGCACGAAAGCCATTGGCCACAATTTCCGTCCGTGACCCATCGGAACTGACTTTCAACAGCGTCCCATGTTGAGGGACAACCGCAGGCAATGCGTGACGCGCTGATTTGGCGTAGTAAAAATTTCCTTCGGGGTCGGTCTGCAAGCCCATGGCGAATTCGTGAAAGTGCTCGGTCACCTGGTGATCGCTGTTAAAGCATTCGATGAAATCGGTTTCGCCATCTCCGTTCAGATCTCGCAGGATTGCAATCTGATCTCGGCAGGTGACGTAGATCTGATCATCAACAATTTTCAGTCCGAGCGGCTGAAACAGTCCATTCGCAATCCGCCGCCATGTTAATTGTCGTGGCGACGTCAAATCCGCAGAACCGGGTGCTGAGCGCGTCGACTTCACTCCGCCGTTGCCGTTTTGAACAAGGTCGTGTTTGCCGAGAATGCCACTCACCAGCCAGACATCCCCGTCCCAGGAGCAAACGGCCATTCGGTCGCCGTCAGGGTAAAAGTCAAATCCGGTCAGCCGAAGTTGAGCGAACCAAGGATTATTCACAGGAATGGTAAAAACGTCGGCAGCAAAAGGGCCGTTGTCAGGGCCAACCACGATTTCTGTTTTCAGTTCGCCTGGCCATCGCTGTGGACCACCGTGAGTTAACGATGTGAGATCCAACGGAGGTTGACTTACCAACGCGGTCAGGACCTCAGGCCCGACAAAATGCCGAAGCGGAGCCACGGAGAGCACAAACTTTAACGATTCATTCCCAGCAGGCAGACTCAGCAGTAAACATCCGCCATCACCGCGCAGCCATTTTGCACCCTTTGGGGTCGGCGATAGCCCTGCCGCAATGTGGACATTCGTTTCATCGAACGGGGCTGTACCGGCACCGGTCACGCGACCATCATGTCCCCGTCCAGACTCATCCTTTCTCACGTCGTTGCTGGCATCGTTCAACGGCCACGACGCCACAAGGTGTTCGTCTTTCAAATCTACCGAGGAGTCTTGTAGTTTTGGTCGCGTCACCACCTTTTGAAAGAATCGGACGTTACTGAGGTAACCGACGAAGAATGTCGGGTCGGGGAAGTTTGGTGTTGTGTAGCCAATTCGAATGGTCTGTTTGTCGGCTTTGGCCTGTGGTTTCAATGCCCTCTGGCCATCAACCTTCCCGTCAACAAACAGCGTTACCTTGCCAGATTTTTGTTCCCAAGTCATAGCAACATCGTGCCATTGATCGTCGGCAACGTTAGCTTTTCCCACCACGGCTCCGACCCAGCCGATGTCAAACGTCAGTCGACTCCCTCGAACAAAAAGGCTCTTCCCATTCGCCGCCCAATTTCCTTCGGTCGGCGCCTGGCAAAAAATGGTCCCCCCTGTCTTTGTCTTGATTTTTGCTGAGATTGTGTAGTCGCGGTCGGTCAGATCAAAGTCGTCGAATTTATCGATATCGATTCGTGTCTGTCCGCTGAAAAATTGCCCCTGAGCGTTCCCTGTTGGAGCCGGCAACGGATCGGGGATTAATACTGCGACGGTTCGTGGATCAGTTTGAGATGCCGTTCCGACACCAGCCTCCAGTATGTTCGCCGCACGTTTGGGATGAGTCGCGACTTTCAGCAATAAGTTCTTTGGTCGGGGGCCGATTTGAAAAGTCCGTGTGTAAACGGAAGTGCTGAGATCCTGCTTAAGATCCGATGAGCCCCTCTTTTCAGAACTTTCCGGGCGGTCAGGACTGGATTCAATTACGCTGGTCACACCTGGCATTTCCAGAATGTTCGTACGACCGACCTTATACGACAGAATGACCTGATCGCCAAACTGATAAAGGCCGCGATAACGCCCCCAGTCACGTGGCAACGGGCCGTAGTGCCTGTTGTCTCGCCCAATAACTCGTGGATCATCGAACGAACTCGTGTCGGGATTGGCCCAGGCTGGTCCCGTGGGATTGAAGATTTGAACCTCCCCTGAAACGCGAGGATGACTATTATGTCGACCGTCAAAATTGATGCCGTGCCAGTCAATGAAGTTTGAGGACTGTTGCGGCTGGGCACTCCAGGCTGCCGCCATGCGCAATGTGTCGTGATCGAAAACCTGCCAGTGCGCGCCGCGTGAAACTCCGCCGGGTCCGGAATCCAGTCGGACGGCGACCCCTTTCTGGGCGAAGTTCGATCCGTCGCTGCCAACTTCGTACGTCGCCGTCAGAAACGGTCCGTAATTCATTGAAGACCAGGGTTCGACATTTGACGGAGATGGACCACGCGAGCTTCCCTTGGGCAATGAAGCAAGATACTCAGCGTCGATTGTCGCGTATTGTGAGGGATTATGCGGTTTGAGATACGTTTCGCGAACGTAGTGAATCACATCGTACTTCTGCTGAGGGACCATCCAGGTCTGCGGAGCCATCAACCCAAAACCGTGTGTCAGCGTGTGGTACATTCGATAGGGATCGTGACCATTCTTAAACTTTCCCTGGGCGAATTTCAAAGATGTGGGAAGTGAACCTGGCTGGTCCTTGGTGCCGTGACAGTTAACGCATAGCCGCGAATAAATCGCCTCACCCCGTTGGAACGCTTTGTCGTTCAGATCGCGAAGCAGGCTGGCATGATCGATGTCACGTTCATAATCAGGCAATACAAATGCGATCAGCGATGCCGGCGGCTGCAATTGTTTTGCCGTCTCGGGGCCACTTTCGGCAATCGCAATCAGGTAAGCCATCAGATCGAGAAACTGCTGACGGTTTGCCAGGACATTAACTTGTCCTGCGGGCATAATCGAAGTCTTGCCTGTGACGCGTTCTTCAATCTGCGATTTGGCCAAAGTCACCGTTTCGCCAATCCGTGCTACATCGCGCAGGACAAGTGTGTCGTCAGTCTCTTCGACAAATAGACCGGTAACGGTCCTTCCGTCGGTCAGTTGAACGATGACCGGTTCAAATCCTTTCCGAATGACTTTGGATGGTTCGAGGATTGACTCAACCAATGATTCGGCAAGTGATTCAGCCTTCACGTTTTTTTCGAGACGCGTCAGGTCGGGTCCCAGGACCGGCAAGCTGGAGGCCTGGCCGACGGTATGACACTTTGAGCAGGCGAGAAACGGCTGGTGGAAGACAATCGCCCCGCGTTTGGGGTCCCCCGCACTTCTTGCCGATTTTGCAAGCGACGCTGGTCCTTCCGCGACAAGCTGATCCTGCAATGTTCTTCCCTGTCCCCAGGCTGTGCCAACGAGTCCGTGTAGCAACAGGCAGAAACAACAAACTCGACCCGTAAAGGAATATTTCATTGAAAGGTTCTTCGTTTAATGAGCAAAACACGGTCAAGCCAGTTTCCACTGCGCGGCAGGGAGTCGCGAAACACATCGAGATATCGTGTTGCTTGAACTTGATTGATAGTCACATTCCGACCATTGTCGGTCACGCTGTTCCACTCGATTGTGCAATGCAATATTGGTTCTGACAAGCGGCAACGAGACAACCTGTTGCTCAACACGATTCCATATTTCAACGGTCCAGCCGGGGCATAAACGGAAAACGGATATCCCTGGCTTACGGACAACTGAATTGAATCTGAGTACCCTTCGTAACACGATAAGAGTTCGGTGTTTCGACCCGTCGAGTACGGCGATACGATACATAACAAAGCCTGTTCAAGACTCGGTCGAATTGGGTCGCTTTTCATTCTTACGACGAGGAGCGGAGGTCAAAATGTCAACTGCTGTGGCTCGGAATCACCTCGGCCCAACCGATGCCGGGCGATGGTTGACACGAGACGAATTTGCGACGGCGCAATTTCAAGAACCCTACATCTACGAACGTGTCATGGGGAGGCTGTTGGTCTTGAGTCCCGCAGGGCCAGAGCATCGATTCGTATCAAGGCCTTTCCGTCGACAACTCAGCGGCTATTGGGATCGTCACCCTGATCTTGTGGACGATGTCGATATTGAAGGCTGGGTCGCGACAAGCGAAGACAACGACCGATTGCCTGACATCTGCGTCTATCTGGCAGGTTCCTCGTCGCACGAAGTTGTTCCGAACCGAGTACCCGATTTGGTGTTCGAGTTTGTCAGTGGAAATCGATCGGACCAGGAACGGGACTATGTTCAGAAGCGGCAGGAGTACCACCAGATTGGAGTTCGCCAGTACGTGATTGTTGACCGGCTGAAAAGGGAGGTCCTTGTCTTGCGCTGGCAACCAAGTGACTACGACACCGCGATTTTGACAATCGACGAAACGTATACAACCCCTCTCCTTCCCGGATTAGAAATCCGTGTCGCAGAAGCTTTTTCCAGCAAGGATTAATCGATTGTTTCGACCGATCATTAAAAGCCGGAAATCTGTTCGCCGCCGTTGCGCGTGATCAAAGATTGATAGATCTTCGGGTCAATATTAATCGAGACAAACCGCACGGAACCGTCCGCCATGAGGACATGAGCGCCTCCCGTATGCTTGCTGCTGGCACCGTTCGGGTCGACGACTCCTTTGACGGTTGCTGCGTTAATGTCCTGCGGCTTCATCCAGGGGATATTGAGTCCACAGCCTTCGACAATCATCAGTGTATTGGATGTGCCATCACTGATATCACGAAGTGGTACACATTTGCCATCACCCAAGGCGGTATTGCTGCCGGTGATCGTGACGTAGGCCGTATTCGTGCTGCCGGGGATCGTGTGCGAAGGACACCCGTAAACCACCGGCAATGGATTGAGCAAACCCGAATTCGAGGGGCTGTCCCAGGCATCGTCAAATTGATAGGAGTTAAATCGACCAGCCTCGCCGAGAAATGGCAGGATTGAAACTCGCCAACTCAGTTTTGGCTCCCCCTCAAGGTCATTCAGATGTGCCGCCGGGAATAAAGTGAAAGTGTCATGGTAATTATGTAGCGCAAGTCCAATCTGCTTGAGATTATTCTTGCACTGAGTTCGGCGAGCCGCCTCGCGAGCCTGTTGCACCGCAGGCAACAGTAACGCGATCAAAAAGCAGACACCGAAAAACATGACGGCACATGCGGCGACCGCGATGATGGCGGTCGTCATGCTGCTTGAGCTGCCCCCCGACTTGGTTCGAGCGGCCTCGGGATTGCGACCCTTACCCTGTTTCAGCCTCTCACCACAAAAGGGACAAAAATTATCTTTGGCGGAAATATCTTCCGCACAGCTCGGGCAAGTCGCCATGGTCGAATCCCTTTGAGCGAATTCTCAAACGAAATGATTGTGACATGATTCGACTGCATTACCCTGTTCGAGTCAAACATGAACTGATCGCGCAGCCGCTACTTTTTCTTCCTGGCCAATTCAAATGAATGGGTGCTATCAGTTTTGCCACCCTTAAAGAGTACCCAATCAGCCTTGACGTGATCGGCATCGATGAAGGTATACGTGACTTGATGCATGTGATCTTCGGTTTCGATCTTTGCGTTTTCGGCCTTTGGACAAACCAAAACGATCTGAGCCGGGTTCGATGTCTTTTCCTCTCGCATAAGTGGCCGGTTTTGCAGCATGCAATAGTGCGTCAGGGCCAACTTGCCGTCTTCCACATAGAACAGCGTGATCATTTCATGATCTGTTCCGCCAAAGAGGGTCTCTTGGACTGCGCTTCCCGCAGCGGTGGTCTTGTAAGTGACAGCGGCTCCATGTTGACCATGGTCGCCCGGTCCACGAATCACTTCCCACTCGCCGCTTAACGATTTGATCCGATCAAAGCTGGACGGTTTCGTCGTCGCTTTGCCATCGGTCTTCTCTTCAGCCCGCGCGAACGACTCCCATGCCATCACCGAAACAATTAAAGCCAGACAGATTTGAACGGTCTTCATGTTTGCTCCCATGGGTCAAATGGACAGTATTCACTCTCTTGGATGGATCTCAAGCGACCGTGTCATCTTAACCGATCGCATTCGCCGTGAAACGCGATTGTTGAGAATCGGATGTTTAAACAATACCAGAAGCCTCTTAAGTTCGGGCGAATTGCAATTTCATCTGTCGTCGACGCAAAGGCGTTGTCAAAGTGAATTCACGGGTTGTTTGATACGACCATCTTCCATTTCGATGATCCGGTCCGCGACATTCAGGACGCGGTTGTCATGAGTCACCATCAGGATCGCAGAGCCATGATCTGTTGCCAGCCGCTGCAGAAGCTCGACGACTTCTCGGCCCGAATGACTGTCGAGTGCCGCAGTTGGCTCGTCAGCCAAAACCAGTTGAGGCCTCCCCACAAGAGCCCGTGCAATCGCCACCCGTTGCCGCTGGCCGCCTGATAGCTTAGCCGGGTAATAATCCATCCTGTCTTTCAGTCCGACCATTTCCAGAAGCTCGCTGACACGTTCTCGCGACTCGGTCGCCGTGACTTCCGGATGTAGCTGCATCGCCATGGCAACATTATCTCGCGCCGAGAGAAAATCCAGCAGATTATGGGCCTGAAAGATAAACCCGATCTGTCGCCTTGTTCGGACCAGATCGGCGACGCTCGCAGTTCTAAAATCGGTACCCAGGACGGTTAATTCCCCGGTTTTCACGTGACGAAGACCACCGACGAGCGTCAGGATCGTCGTCTTGCCGCTCCCCGAGGGGCCTGTGAGCAGCACGATTTCTCCTGGAAAAACATTGAAATTGATATCGAATAAGATCTGCTTGCAAAGGTCACCCTCACCGAACGAAAACGCTAAATGGTTGACGTTAACGATCGGCTCGGCAGTTCTATTCACGCAGTGAATCATTCGCATTCCCGTCTTAGAAGATATCGGCCGGGTCAGCGGCTCGCAGTTTTCGCATCGCCATGGCTGCGGAGAAAATACACATCGTGATTGTTAATCCAAGTACCGAGGTGAGTCTGAACATCGTCAGTGCCATTGGTAGTTGAGTCTCACGTGCCGCGATCTGATAAACGCACCATGAAAGCACCGTTCCGGGGAGGTAGCCCAACACAGCCAGGATCAGCGATTCCTGCATCACAAGTCGTAAGAGGTAATTGTCGGTAAAGCCGATTGCCTTAAGCGTTGCGAACTGAGGAAGATGGGTTGAAACTTCGGTGTAGAGAATCTGGTACACGATCACAAACCCGATAAAGAATCCGACAGCAGTACCCAGGCCAAAGATAAAATTGATCGGTGCCCCTGTGTCGAGAAAGTGCTTTTCGAAGGCGATGAATTCTGCTTTTGTCAGAATTCGCATGTCGGTACCACACCAGCGAACCAGTTCGTCCCGAGCTGCCGCAGGATCGACGCCAGGCTTCAGCCTGACCAAACCCAAATCAATGCTTCCGGGAATCCTGGGGAACAAACGAAGGAAGTTGGTGTCGGTCACAAACAGGTTTCCATCGACACCAAGCGTCACACCGATTTCGGTACAGGCGGCAATCGTGATCTTCCTGCGATTAACTTCGACATCGACCCGTTCGCCCTTCGCCAGTGAGTCTGCGACCGGCCCGAACGTCGGCCTCGAACGTCGATCGAAAAGGCCCACATCGGGCTGCTGCAACTGGTGGACAGCGTCGGTGTAACCAGGAATCTGCAACATGTTTTCACCGGCCCCCAGGCCGTAAACCAGGATCTGACGTTCCGATTTGTCCCACGGATTTTTCCAGCGACCCGTCCCTAGATAGATGGCCTGGACCTCGGCGACCGCAGGGTGAGCAGGAAGCCGGTACAGCATTCGACGTGCAAATTGAGTTGGCGTGGCGAACGTCGGTGACTGCGGGCTGAGAACAACAAGATCCGCTGTTATCCGCTTGGGAACTGCCAGCGACGAATCGTATGCCGCGTTCAGAAACCCAAGCTGCACGAGCATCAGCAGGACGGCGACGACGACGCCGGCAGTCGCAACAATCAACTTGACTTTGCTGTGACTGAGTTGCTTCCAGGCGACTTGCCAACTGGACCGCATAACCCGTTTCCTTCGCGTTCAAAAAATGCTTTTTCAGCGGTGCTGTCATTGTTCCGCATGCTGAAGGCCGTAACACATCAACTCAGATCTTGCTTCGAAGTGATTTTGACTCATTCAGCCTTATTCAAATCAGTTTGGCCATCAAATGTGATTTCGCATCGTGCGTTGGAAAAGCCTGAAACTCGACTGCTGTCACTGCTATTGAGTCGAACGCGTACTTCGACGACGCGCGCATCGGTGTCGCTGACGGGGTCGTTGTTCAAGACGTCCTTTCGTCCGACAATCAAACCGATTTCTTCCACCTGACCAGCGACCGATATTGTCGAACCGGTCAGCTTTGCCTGTGCTGACTGGCCAATACGGATTCGCGAGATGTCCGCCTCATAGACTTCTGCAACGACATACATCAGATCGATCTGACCAATTTCCATGACCCCTTTATCACTGACCCGCTCCCCTGCCCTGGTATGGATTCTCAGGACGTGGCCATCGATCGGTGTCTTGATCAACGTCGCATCCAGGTCGGCTCGCGCCCTTGCTGCCGTTGCGATCGCACTCTCAATCTCTCGTTGTTGTAAATCGATATCGACTTGACGGACTTCCTGCAGGCTTTCAAGAGTCGCTTGTGCTTGCTCAAGGTCTTGTTGCGAGCGTTCCACCTGAAGTTTACGTTGTTCGAAATCCGATTCAGAGATGGTCCGCGAGGCCGCCAGTTTACGAGACCGCTCGAGTTCGGCTTCGGCATTCTTGAGAACAAAGCGACACCGATTGACGGCTGACTGCTGCGCAAGAATGTCACCGGGTTTGGCCCCCGCCTTGATCTGCGACAACTTCGCCTGAGCCACTCGAACTCGCGCCTCTGCTTCGTCAAGTGCACTCTTTCGCCGGTCATGAGTGTCCAGCATGGCTACAACCTGCCCGGCGTGCAGCGCATCCCCTTCTTTGACGGTCAGTTGTTCGATCCTTGAACCCTCAGCCGCAGTAGGGCTCGACAGCCGAATCACTCGCGATTGCGGCTCCAATCGACCCAGCGAATGGACCTTGGTGGGGATAGTGGGGCCACGAAATGAAGATTCCGATAAGCGATCGGTTCGATCAGACTGATAGATGGCCAATGCCGTGCCGCCGATCACAACAACAAGTATCGCAGCGGCCCACAGACATCGTAATTTGAAGCGAGATACCAATCGAGTTGAATTGGACTTGAGATTGGTTGTGCTCATGGAGAGCCTCTTTTCTTCGCAACGGGACGCTTTGCGGGAGCTTTCGTCGAGCGTTTTTTTGGTGCAGGAGAATCAACCGGCTGATACGTCTTCTCCCGAATGCGATTAAGTAGTTCCTGCCGTAACGGATCGGTGGGTGAAATCAGTCCAAACAAACCCCAGACAAACAACCCGTCAAGTGCCATCCATAAGAGCAACTGTTCCAGAGCCTGCGGATCCTCAGCCTGAATCCGATCCCTCATCTGTTTTCCGAATGACCGTAGCGGCTCAAGCAGCGTTGGGTTGACCGCAACGGCGGCCAACAGTGATGCATGAAACTTCCCCATGCCGCTCATCGCCAACAAAGGGTTTGACTCAGTCGCGTCGGCATTCTCTGCCGGTATCACGCAACTATCTAACAATGCCCGAACCCACCGTCCGTTTGGCTGAGGATCAACAGCGACCTTCGCATTCAGTGTCTGTTCGACATGCAAAGCAAAATGTGTAATCAAACTACGGACGAGCTCTTCCTTGGAGGCAAAATGATAGATCAATCCCCCCTTACTCACCCCTGCCTCACGGGCGACGTTATCGAGAGTCATCGACAACAACCCGTCTCGAGATGCGACCCGGATCGCTGCCTCAAGAATGGGCTCACGGGCTGATGCTTCTGGTTTGCGCTTGGCCATTTGCAACCACTTCCTTGCCGAGTAAAACAAAACCGACCGGTTGGTGTTGTTTTACTATACCAACTGGTCGGTATCATGGCAAGTGCAGCATGAGCAAATCCAGGCGGCAAATGGCTTGGATTCGGAAAACACCGATGACGAATTGGCATCAGGCAATCCGACGCAACCCAACCGCTCCTGCGGCGGTGGTAAACGGGCCTTTGCACCAGCACGCGCCACCATTCATCGACACGACCTGATTCAATTCCCCAAGTCGTTGCCGACAACTGCAATTCGCGTGGTGTGCCACTGCATCGGCGTCTTCGCAGACGCAGTGTCTTCTCTTTTTCGATTGTCTCGATAGGCCAACGCACAAATCACTTTGCCAGCAAGTCGAAGATCTGGTCGACGTTGTCATACGGCTTCGGAATCGGACCGACATGCGCAACCTGCCCCTTGCGGTCAATGAAAAAGACGCCAGAAAGAGGTGCTTCCTTGACGGGGTCGAGTCTACCCCAGTGGCGATGGATTCGAAGTGTTCCTTCGGGGGACTGAGGATCAACATCCGAAACGAGTGGAAATGGAAACTCCCCCCCTGCTCTTTCCATGGCCGTGCGATTGACTTGGGGGATAGAAGCAGTCACTCCCACAACTTTTACATCATTCGCTTGAAGCTCGGCAAAACGATCTCGCAATTTCAACAAATCAGGATCATTGTCAGCACCTCGTTCCCCGTCAAAGAAGACGACGATGATGCGATGTCGGCCCAGCCAGGCGGCCAGCCGCACGAGGTGGCTGTCCGAATCCAATGCTTCAAATCCCGGTGCAGGACGCATCGTCCTGGCCGCCTCAACCTGCTCAAGATAGGTCTGCGGATGGTTATTCTTGATTCGCATCACACACACCGCAGCGATCAACACGCCAGCAGCGATTACAAACAAGAACTTTCGATCTCTCATGAAGTCGTCCAATCAATCACCTGGCGGTCCAGCCAGGTCGGGCCGTTAGTTGTTACAAAACCCAAGTGCCCGCCGTGCCTGGGGGCTCGTAATTCAGTTGTTGGTGATAATATGGCGTTTGCAAAGGGTCCAAAGGGGACAACGGGGTCATCCTGTGCAGCGATAATCAATGTCGGGACTGTAATTCCCGGCAAAAACTGTTTGGCGCTAGCTAGTGAATAATAGTCGGCCGCCGATGCAAAACCACAAACGGGTGCGGTAAAGGTTTCGTCAAATTCCCGCATCGAACGAGGCGGCCGAGTAAACCAGCCGTCCGGGATGATGGCGTCGGGTCTGACGAGTTGGCGATGTTGTATGTTGCGAATACATGTCTTCGCAAAATAGGCGTCGTAAACGCGAGCCCAGCCAGTGTTGATATATTCGATCGTCTCTGAAAGGTCGATTGGCGGACAGACTGCGACGGCTCGGATGACCCCATCGATCGTGCTGGATTCCCCCAGCAGCTTGAGTGCGACGTTGCCGCCCATTGAAAAGCCGATCAAACAGACTGGCGATGACGGACAACGGCTTTGCACCTGTGTAATCGCGGCCCGCAGGTCGTCAGATCGGCCACTATGATACGGCAGTCGGGCCAATGACATGCCCGCTCCGCAACCTCGCCAGTCCAGTCGAAATGTTCTCACGTTCTGGCGGCATAATTGATTCGCGATACGTTGCATGTAGGGACTGGCATGAGAGCCGGCGAGCCCATGTAATAGCAGAGCGACCCGATCACCCGGTCTCCAGTTCTCGGGACATTCGTCATGATAGACCAGCCGATCACCGTCATCGACCACCACTTCACCTACGGTTGAGACGGACGTTGTCAGGCCGCTTCGATCTTTCGTGCGACCAAACAAATAGGTCCCCGCCAATGTTTGGATATGACCGTTTCGAAAAATCCACGGGGGCTGAAATAAATGGCTTGTTTCAGCCAGCCCAACAATTGGTATGGAAGAAGGCTCGGGCGGCGTCGCAGTCATAAGCGACTGAAATCCTCTGGGTTTGGTCGGTTCGTGTGCTATGTCCTCGACCGGGAGAGACCGACTCGGGCATTGTCCCGATAATCTACCACGCCGAACATCGAGAAACAATCTGTACATCGCAGCAATCGCCGTTCCAAAGTGGCCTCGACAGGTGTACGTCGGAGGATCAGAAGATGAAGGGAGTGTGTGTTTCTTCACAGACCCGGTCTCAGTCTCAGAAAATGATCTCTGAAGGTTTGGAATCTCTCAGGCTGGCTTTTAGAATCCGCCTGCGTTGACTTCGACTGATCCCACTCGCGATTTAAAAAGGTCATGCTGATGAAGTCGTTATTCGCCGTCATGGGAACAGCACTTCTGCTCGTTCTTGCGGTTGGACTGGGTGCTGCCAGACAAGTGACCACAGTTGGTGACAAGCCCGTTGAGATCGCCGTGCTGACGGAAGCGACTTGGGAAAGATTTTTGCCTGAGGGAAAAGAGGTTGACGCCATCTATGGTGACGTCGTGTTGCGAAACGGCTATGTCTCTGCGGTGATCGCTCAGCCTCTGGCAACCCGGCACGCCAACATGACCGTTCGGGATGTGGCCGGTGCAATTATCGATTTCACAGTCCTGTCGTTGCCGAATGATCAGCTTGCTGCCTTTTATCCAGGAAAGAAGGTGTTCCCCTACCGGACGCTGACGGCACTCGATAACAACGGTAAAGATTTTTCGATAGAGGCACCGATTGCATCGCAGAAGTCTATTGCTGTTGCCGTCAAAGCGGATGGAAATGACGAACGTCCTGAAGCGGTTGTGCGTTACGAATTGGGTCCGTCAGATCGGTTTTTGACCGTGACGACGACTTATACGAACCATACTTCACAAGTTCTGTCCGTCACGCTCGAAGATGAATTCCGGGCCGATGGCGGCAAGGAAGAGATGTCACGTACTCCCAATGGAACAGTCGATCGATTCTGGCTCGAAGACCGTTTCTGGGCTCAAGCGTATGGACTCGATGCCGAAGGCTACAAACTTCAACTGACCAGCGATCCGAAGGTCACGTCGATCCGTTATGAAAACAAAGAAGGTTCGTCAAAGATCACTTTGGAACCGGGCAAGTCATATCAACTGAAACGCCGCTTTTATCCCGGCGCAAATCTTGTCGCTGTAAATGCGATTGCAGCAAACCTGGCTCCGTCCAATTCGACAGCGATCCCGATTGCCGTCAGAAACAAAAGTAGTCGATCACTACCCAAAACATTGATCGAATTCAAAAAGGGCGAGATTTCCTACGGAACCGTTCGAACCGACGCCGAAGGGATGGCTTCAGTCGTACTTCCAAACGAAGAACTGACGGCCGACGTTTTCGCCTTTGGACGGAAGATTGCATCGAGTCTTGCTGTACCGATCAGCCCTCGTCCTCTGGTGCTGACAGTCGATTTCGATCCTGGAGTAGTCTCGGCCACCATCACAGACGGCGATGGTCGATTGATTCCCTGCAAAGTCGAATTCAAGCAGCTCGGCGACGATTCCAAACTGGATTTCGGTCCCGAGACGGGTGAGTTCTCCGTTCGAAACCTGGTCTACACGGCCAGTGGGAAATTTCAACGACCGATACCATCCGGCAAATATGCCGTGGCAATCAGTCACGGCCCTGAGTTTGACGCGGTGTTTACAGAGGTGACCGTTCAGCCTGATGAAACCGTTCCGCTCGTCGCAAAACTGATTCGGACGGTTGAAACACCGGGTTGGGTCAGCGGCGAATTTCACAGTCACAGCAGTCCGTCTGGCGATAATACGTCAAGTCAACTTGGGCGAGTCCTGAATCTCGCTGCGGAACAGATCGAATTCGCGCCGTGTACCGAACACAACAGGGTCAGCACCTATCAGCCGCACATCGACCGATTAGGACTCCGTTCACAGTTGGCGACGGTATCAGGGATCGAAATGACAGGAGTCCCCCTCCCCTTAAACCATCAGAACGCATTCCCGATGAAACTGACTCCGCGAACGCAAGACGGCGGAGGGCCGATCGCAGGCCCTGATCTGGAAACCCAGATTGAGCGATTGGCGTTGCATGACGATCGCAGTGAAAAGTTGATTCAGGTCAATCATCCCGATATCGGCTGGATGTTTTATGATAAAGATGGAGATGGCAAACCGGACAGCGGATTCGAGCGGGCATTTCCATTCATGGACGTGATCGAAATTCACCCGATCGACCGCGTGCTGAATCTCGGCCCATTCACCGAGATTGAAGGTAAACAATATCACAACACGATTTTCAATTGGTTGCAGTTGCTGAACCAGGGTTTTCGGATTTATGGCGTCGTAAACACCGACGCTCACTACAACTTCCACGGATCGGGTTGGCTGAGGAATTGGATTCAGTCGTCGACCGACGACCCAGCCAAGATCGACACGATGGAAATGGTGCGTGCCGCCGAGCGAGGCCGATTGGTCATGTCGAACGGGCCGTATCTTGAAGTCACCGCTCAGGAGTCGGGCAAGCCAGACGTTCACGTTGCTGGACAAGATCTGAAAGCGATGTCTGGCAAGGTGTCGCTAAAGGTCCGCGTACAATGTCCAAACTGGCTGGACGTTAATCGCGTCTTCGTGCTGGTCAATGGGCGTATTCACGAAACGCATAACTACTCTCGCGAGAAAACACCGGACGCTTTTCGCGGCGGTATCGTGAAATTCGAAAGAACACTCGATCTCGAATTGAAATCCGACGCCCATCTCATCGTGGCAACAGGCAATTCAGCCGGAAACCTCCTCTCGATCTACGGTTTGGAATACGGCAAGTCACAACCTGCTGCAATGACAAATCCAATCTTCGTCGACATCAACGGTGACGGCTTCCAGCCAAACAAAGACACCCTCGACGCACCCTTGCCGGCAAAATTTCCCAGGTAACTCAAAAAAAGAGTGAACCGAAACGGCTTCAGCTTCGGCTGACTGGCAAATGGACGTCGAACCACGAAAAACTCGCGATGCCTGGCTGGCTCTGAGATGTCAACTCGGAGAATCGCTGGCGTTTCGTGAGCTGGTCGCCGAGTTCGAACGACCATTGGCCTATTTTGTGACCAAGATGATCGGCGATCAGGACGCTGCCTGGGATGTGCTTCAACTCGTCTGGATTCGTGCCTTTCAACAAATTCGCCGATTGCAGAATCCAGAGCAGGTTCGTGCCTGGCTTTATGGGATCGCGCACGGACTGGCGGTAGATCATCTGCGAAAGCGGGATTCCCTTCGACGTATCGAACGTGAATACGCTGAAGAACATCCCGAAGAAACGGATGACAAACCCACTTTTAACACGGAAGAGGTCGCTACCGTCCATCAGGCTCTGGATCAATTAGACCTGAGGCTGCGTGAAGTCTTGACACTGTATTTCATCGAAGATTTGACGATTGCCGAAGTGGCCGGGATCGTTGGTGTTCCCGAGGGAACCGTGAAGTCCCGGCTGTATCACGCCCGTCAGGCGCTGCGTGAACGACTGAAAGGTATGAACCATGAGTGAATCGCCAAACAAGATTCGCGAGCAATTACTGGCTCAAAATGAGCCGACTCGCGAACGGCGTCTTAAGTACGAAAAGGAGACTCAAGCCATGTTGAATGAACTCGAAGTCGGATTCCGTCGTGAAAAATGGGGCACAGGAATTCTCTGGGTTTATGCCACGTTTTTCATGACGGTCGCGCTGCTTGTTACCGGTTATCGAAATCAGGTCCAGCCAGAAATTTCCATACTGGCGTTTGCATTCACGTTACTGATTATGGGTGCGGTGGAACTCATCAAGCATTTCATTAATCGGAGTCGTGTCGAGGTTTTGAAAGAATTAAAAGCCATGCAGATGCAAGTCTTCGAACTCGAATCGCTGATGCCGAAGCACTCCCGACAGAACGGCGGCGAGAAACAGCGAACGGATTGAGCCTACGCGGTCTTGAAAACGGCAGTCTCCGCAATGCTCACCGGCGGTTTTACGGATTCGTAGCTTGGGCTTTAGCCCGAGCAAACCTCAATGACGCCTGCCCGACGCGCCAGCGGAACAGAAACAGGGGTAGGTCCAGTGCGTATCTGGACCTGTCTCCGTTTCTGTTTGCCAAGATGTGGATTAAAAATCGACTCTCGTTTTCAATTCGAAAAGCAAGTCGATTTTCATGAGCACCTTCCAAATAATAATAAAGTGTTTCCATTTTCTCATTGACCTGCGACAAATGTGCATATACGTTCATGTCGTTTACTGTTGTGGTGGAGGCGAAGGAATCCGCGAGGGCTTACCTGAAACCAAAGTCGCCAGCATCGCTTTGATATTGTCGATATTGTTCGTGTGGGACTCTTGCTTGCGCAAGCTGTTTTCTGGAACGGGCTGAAGCCCATTTTACAGCTTTCTGCTCGACTGGATTTTCGAAGCCAAAACCTGACGGCGGCAATTGATCTAGACATCTTGGAATGAATTACGGATCGCCCCCGTAGCCCAGCGGGGGTGCGGGCTGATCCGTGGCGGCGCCGAAGCGGCGAGAAAGTAGTTTTGGGAAAGTAGAAAGTAGAGATTAGTCGCTCGAACTTCATCGAACTTTGACACCAAGTTTTGTGGCCGCGTGATGACAACAGAACGGAAGAGAAGATTTTTGAACAGAAGGTGAGGAAGGTAGCGAAGTGAAGAGAATCGCAGGAGACCTTTCGTCGGTCGTTTGTGCGAGGTCGGGAGACCCGTCGCACAACAAGAAGATTCCTCCGACAGCGTGTTTCTCAATCCGGTCGCGGACATCAAGCATTATGGTAGGAAGAGCTTAGCCACCGATAGCACCGATGGGCACGGATAAGAGACGACCGAAAATTTGTTCTGTCTTTGGGATTTATCCATGCCCATCCGCGTTATCCGTGGTTAAAAATCCTGAATCGAACTCAATGGAAGCCTGGAAATCGCCAATGTTGCCTAAGAATTTCCAGAGTTGCCTAAGCCGTTTCATGGTAGCCCAACCAGAGTTGCCTAAGCTCCGACAGTGTTTCCCATCAGAGTTGCCCAAACGTTTTGAAACTCACACCGAACCGGTTGTTTGACTTGGGGGTTCTGTCGAGTCTGTGCGTGGTCAGTGGAGACTACCACGACTGACTGCATTATTTCGTGTTTTCATTATTTCGTGTTTTCGTGATCGTCGCGCAAGTTCTTTAACGAGTGTACGACTTAGTTGCTCGATTGGCCGTGACTTGCGACGATTGTGGTTGTGCAAACACTTCCGCCGTATGTTGCCAGGGCAGGATGCTTTTATGAACATTCATGTCAATGTTTCTCACCTTTCAATCCGTCGATTTAAACGGAGTCATTTTCTGTCGGTCTACGCCTTGTTCCTGTTGGTAAACAGTTTGTGTCTGGCACAACCAGCGAATGACAAACATGACTGGCCGCAATTTTTGGGACCGCAGCGCAACGGGATCTCACAGGAAGTCGGTTTAATTGACCGATGGCCATCCGCAGGTCCTAAGGAGGTCTGGCGTGTTTCCGGTGGCGTGGGAATGTCTGGTTTGGTGATCAGTCGAGGGCGACTTGTCACGCTCATTCAGAAAGACGGTGAGCAACAGCTTGTTTCGCTCAATGCTCTGACTGGAAAAACAGTCTGGGAACAGCCCCTGGCACCTGAATACCAAAATGGGATGGGGAACGGGCCGCGTGCGACTCCTGCCATTTCGGGCGAACTGATCTTTTCGTATACCGGCGAAGGAATTCTCACCGCGGTCAATTTTTCGAGCGGGAAGGTCGTCTGGACCCACAACGTTGTAGAAGAACTTGGCGGTCAAGTGGCCGATTATGGGATGGCGAGTTCCCCATTAGTCGTCGACAACCGCGTGCACGTCACCGTTGGTGCTTCCAACTCCACCGTTGCGGCTTTCGAGGCGACTACCGGCAAGCTGGTTTGGAAATCGGGTGAAGATCCAGCGGGATATTCTTCACCAACTTTACTGAATGTTGGCGGACGTTCGCAGCTTGTCGTCTATTCAGGGGCGTCAGTCCTTGGGCTGAGTCCAGACAACGGTACCCTGCTCTGGAGACATCCTTATGAAACAAATTTTGATTGCAACATCGTGACCCCGTTAGCAGTGAAAGATCAGGTGTTTGTTTCATCGGGAGAAAACCACGGCAGCGTGTTATTGTCTCTCAAGCCGAAAGGGAACAAATTCGAAGTCAGCGAAGTCTGGAAGTCACAGGGGCCGAAGAGTGTCCTGCGGAACGAATGGCAGACATCGATCCTGCACGACGGGTTCTTGTACGGGTTCGACAATGTCGGGGCTGCCGGTCCGGTGACTCATCTCACCTGTGTCAATGCGGCGACTGGTGAACGGGCCTGGCAGGAACTGCGGTTTGGTAAAGGGAATTTAATAGCCGCCGACGGCAAACTGTTCATGACCACAATGAATGGCGAGTTAGTTGTCGCGAAAATCTCGAGCAAGGGTTATGAAGAAATTGGCCGGGCTGAAGTTCTCAAACAGACACGTCAGGCTCCTGCCCTTTCCAATGGCCTGCTCTATCTTCGGGATAACGACGAAATTATCTGTCTCGATGTCCGCAAGCCATAATTCAACGTTGATCCGCAATTCGTTGTTTCATTCGGAGAGATCCTGATGCCTGAACTCACGGTCGCAGTGCTGACAGATGTTGGCGGGGCACACCTGGATTCCTACCTTACCGGACTCGCATTGTCGGACCAGGTTCGTTCCGTGGTCGTGGCCGATCCGAGTGGATTGAGTGATGCTGCCGCGAAGAAATCGTTGGGGGCCAAGTTGACCCATTTCGAACGAGATCACGCAAAGGCGCTCGTCGATCATCAACCGGGGATGGCACTGGTCACGTTGGAAGCAATCAATGCGCCTCCGGTGATTCAAATGGCACTCGAAGCAAACTGTCATGTGATGGCGGAAAAGCCGTCGTGTGTCAAAGCCGAAGACTTTGAACCACTTGCCAGACTGGCCGATATGAAGCATCGATATCTGATGCTGGCATTTGCAAACCGGTTGCGTGGAACGGTCAAGGCTGCAAGAAACCTGATTCAGTCAGGGCAGATCGGGAAGATCTACGGTTGTGAACTGCATATTGTCGCCGATCAAACGCGGCTCAAGAATCCGACCTATCACAAATCGTGGTTCGCTGATCGTACCCGCGCAGGAGGAGGACACCTGATGTGGCTGGGAATTCACTGGATCGATCTGGTGATGCATCTGACTGATTCACAAATCGTCGAGGTCGCAGGCTTCGCCGGTATCGTCGGGGGGCAACCGCTGAAAATTGAAGACTCGGCCGCGATGTCATTAAGGTTTGATAATGGCAGCTTCGGCACGATGACCAGTGGATATTACCTCGATCGTGGCTATCACTCGCACATTAAGATTTGGGGATCGGACGGTTGGTTGCAACTGGAACCACACGGTGGTGAACCGTTGCAGTGGTACAGCACGAAAGAGACGCCCGCTCAGATCCGAAAGTACGAAGGACCGGCAGATGACACGAGCTATACGCCGCTCGTCCAAGCCTGCGTCAAAGCAAGCGCCGATTCCGCTTCGCCGCCGGTCACCAGTGGCCAAAGCCTGCACGCGTTGAAAACGGTTTTTGCATGTTACCGCGCTGCGGAAACCGGCCAATCGCAGCGAGTCCGATGATGCGATTATCTGGCATTTGTCAGCCATGATTGTTTTCAAATTCGGATTAGATGAAAGCGGGTGTGCCTGATCTGGCTCATCAAAATCTGGCTCATAGTAAAACCGCCTATTGTTTGGAACTGTTTCCAGGGAAAGTCCCAATGACAAATTGCTATGGTCTCAATATTCAAATTCCGGCCTTGTGCTTCATTGTTATGGGAGTTGTCACCGTTTTGAATGGGGCCGATGATCTCGAAGAACTTGGGCCACCCGTTGATGTCAGTTTTACCGCAAAGCTCGACGGTACTGAGCAACGTTATGTGATTCGCCTTCCAAAACAATTTGATGTCAATCAACCGCACAGCCTTTTGATCGCTCTGCACGGTCACGGCTCGGACCGTTGGCAATTCATGAATGACGCTCGTGACGAATGTCGTGCAGCGCGTGACGCGGCGGCAAAATATCGGTTGATTTACGTATCACCAGACTATCGCGCAAAGACCTCATGGATGGGGCCAGCCGCAGAGAAAGACCTGTTGCAGATTCTGGATGATCTCCACCAGCGGTTTCGGATTGAAAATGTGATCCTCTGCGGCGGTTCGATGGGGGGCACTTCAGCTCTTGCATTTGCAGCCATCCACCCGGAAACAATTGACGCCGTTGTTTCGATGAATGGAACGGCGAACCTGATCGAGTACGCAGGTTTCACCGAAGCAATTGCGGCGTCATATGGTGGAACCAGGTCTGAGCAGCCTGAGGTTTACCGCACTCGATCGGCGGAGTTGTTTCCTGAACGACTGACGATGCCAATCGGACTAACAACAGGCGGGCGCGACGTTCTCGTTCCTCCAGAGAGTACATTGCGACTAGTGGAACTGCTGAAAAGACGTGGTTCACGTGTCCATTCAATTCATCGTCCCGAAAGGGGGCACGAAACCAATTATTCCGACGCCATGGACGCCCTGAAATTTGCCATCGAAAAGTCCCTTCAGAACAATCTGCAGTCAAAACCTCTTCTCAGTTTCAACGAGTCGCCAAGAACCATTGTTTGCCTGGGAGACAGCGTGACGGGAGTTTATTACCACACGGGCGGACAACGGGCTTATCCCGAATTGCTCGAATTGGGGTTGAGGCGGTTATTTCCAAATGCAGACGTTAAGGTCATTAATGCGGGAATTAGCGGGCAGACAACGGCAGAAGGCCTGGAGCGATTTGAACGAGATGTACTTAGTAAGCATCCAGACTTGGTCACAATCAGCTTTGGCCTGAATGACGTCACGCGAGTCACCCCGGAGAAATTTCGCGAGAAACTGGAAATGTTGATTAATCGCTGCCGTGCACGAAACTGTCAGGCTGTACTTTGCACACCGAACGCCGTGATCGACACGCCAAGCCGTCCCACTCAAACGCTGGTTTCTTATTGTGAGATTATCCGGTCCGTCGGCCGCGACCTGTCCGTCCATGTCTGCGATCAATATCGGACAGGAACGCATCTGCGCAGTCGTGCTCCCTGGACCTGGCGGCTGACGATGAGCGACGAAATTCATCCCAATCTGGATGGTCATAAACGCATGGCAGAAGAACTTTGCCTGCGTATTGCTGGCAAGTCCTTATCTTTGGACTGGATCGACCCACCCCGCCCAGCATTGCTGCACGTCAAAGCCTTACTGCAAAAACAGCGTACGGTCAAAGTCCTTGCGATGTCACCCTATCACGCACTGATCGGAGCGGCGTTAAAGGGTTTGAATCAAGACGCAATCGTCGATGTGACACCCTGGTCTGTTGAAGGAAAAACAATTGCGACTTTAGAGAACGAAGCAAAGGCCACGGTACGAACTCTTAAGCCGGATCTGGTTGTCATCGCGGTTCCGCAAGAAGCCGCTGCCGAAACTGACGAACAGTTCGTACACTATTACTCATGGATCATGAACTGGTCGCTAAGTTTCGGGCATCAAGAATGGGACTGCATTGTTGTTGATCCCTCTGTTTCCGATTCCGATAAGGTTGGCACACGCAATGAACTTTGCCGAAGACTGGTGCGAGCTCAAGGGCTGGAGTTGATCACCCGCGCCCGCGATGACAAATCAACTCAGGCCGAATTGCTGCGTGATTGGTTCACCAGACAATCGAACGAAGTGTCTGCAAAGTAAAAGTCGTGCCTTGTCGCAGCGGAATTCATCGCTCTCGTTACGAATCGGCTTCCAGTTCAGCCATGACAGTCTCTGGGATATTGAAGTTCGCCGTGACGCTTTGTACGTCATCGTGATCTTCAAGGATTTCCATCAGCTTGAGGACCGCACGAGCGGCTTCGAGATCAAGTTCGACTGTGTTGGTTGCGATTCGCATGACTTCCGCTGTTTCCATCGGAATTTTTGCGTCCTCGATCGCGGACATCACTTCCTGGAAGGAATCGGGGGTCGTCGTGACCTCAAACATCTCGCCGACCTGCTGGACGTCGGATGCTCCGGCTTCGAGAGCAATTTCGAAGAGCCGATCTTCCGTCACTGATTTCGTCGGGGTCTGAATGATTCCCTTGCGTTCGAACAGGTACGCAACGCACCCGGTGCTGCCAAGGTTACCGCCGTTGACCTCGAAAATCTTTCGTATTTCACCTGCTGTCCGATTTCGATTTTCGGTCAGGATTTCGCAGAGAATGGCCACTCCATGCGGGCCATAACCTTCGTACATCACCTCATCGTAGGTTTCTGTTTCGAGTTCTCCGGTCCCTTTTTTGACCGCACGCTCAATCGTATCGTTTGACATCGACGCTTTTCTAGCTCGGTCGATGGCATAACGCAATGCGAGATTGGCCGCCGGATCACCACCGCCTCGTCGCGCAGCAACGATGATGTAACGTGCCAGCTTGCCAAACAGCTTGCCTCGCTTCTTGTCAACGAGGCCTTTTTTAAAGGCGATATTCGCCCAGTGGGAATGTCCAGCCATGTTCTCTGAGTCAGAATCGAAGGAGTATTAAGCTTAAAACGATTGATCGGGGAGATTAAAGCCGAAATGATCTGTGATCTCTACTCAAGCCTTTTTAATTCCTCATTGAATATCAGATTCACCCGTCAGGGTGATCCCTTTTCTGCCGGCTTGGGATTGGGTGACGCACCGTGTTGTTTCAATTTTTCTCGGATTCGATCGTTGAGTGCTTCGTCCGTCGGCTTCTCTTCCTCCGAACGTTGTAGTCCAGTCTTCCACGCCTCGATCGCTTTTTCCGTTTTCATCGCTTTCAGCAGGACATCGCCTAAGTGGTCCCAGAGGGTCGCATCACCACCGAAGCTTGCTTGCGTTGCCTGTTCAAGAGGTGGCAATGCCTCGTCAATTTTTCCTAATTTGAATAAGACCCAGCCAAGACTGTCCAAGTACGCTGCGTTCTCGGGTTCAGCCGCCAGAGCCTTGCGAATCATTTTCTCAGCACGTTCCAGATTTTTCCCCTGATCAGCCCACAAATAGCCAAGGTCATTGTTTGCCTGCGTGCTCTCAGGATTGAATTCGAGAACTTTTTCGAGGATCTCTTCACCCCTACGGATTTCACCCTTTTGGACATAGATATTTGAGAGATTAAACTGGCACCGTTCGATCACTTCCTTTTCTTCGGGAAAGTCAGTCATGACTTGCTCCGATTTACGAATCGCGTCATCCCAGCGTCGGGCATGTGTGTAAATCCCCACCTCGAAAAGGCGAAAATCAGGGTTGTCATCATCCAGTTTGATCGATTCATTAATCGCATCGACTGCCTCGTCGATACGATTGTCGCGCATGAGAACTTGTGCCAATGAGTAATAAGTGACGGCTCGACCGCGTTCAGTCAGCTGCCCCGATCCAAGAATGTCTTTGTAGATTTCGGCAGCCGTGCCATACTTTCGAAGCTTCAGCATCGAATCTGCCCGCTCGATTTGAATCGCAATCGCTGGCCGATTCGTACCTTTAGTTAATGTAATCGCTAAGAGAAAGAACTCGTCTGCGGCATCGGCCTCCTTCAGTGCAGTAGACAGCTTTGCTATCAGGTAGGCTTCTTCAAATTTCAACTGACCGGCTTTGGAGCGAACCCGCCCCGATTCGATCAGCATCCCCACCAAGGCTTTGTCTTGGGCCAGTGCCTTCAGTTCCGGTTCGAGTGTTGCGACCGCTTCTTCTCCGCGAGCCATGCCGCGCCCCAAAGCATCCAACAGGTCATCCGACTTTTGCATTTTCCTCAGTACGCGAGCGAGGCCGGCATAACCCGATGCGTCACCTCCACCCTGGAGCATCGTGTCATAAATCTTTCGTGCCCGGTCTAACTCGTTGACATCCGTCAGCCGGTCAGCAAGGAAGTATTGCAAGGAAACGTTCTGTGAATCGTTCTCAGCAAGCGATTCCAAACGACCGATTAACTCGTCCGACCGTTTCAGTTTTTGCAGGATATCCGCAAGCAGTTGATACGCTTCGCGACCTTTGGAAGTTCGCTGGGCATCGAAGTATTTTTGAAGTTCATCGAGAGCTTCTTGCGGCTTGTCGGAGAGCAAAAGAATCTTGGCACGATTGAATGCCAGGTTGCCTGCACCCTGTCGCGACGACCCCGCCAGCTCGAACGCTTCCAGAGCTGATTTCAAATGATTGCCTTCCAACAGGACCTGGCCGATTTTTTCGTAATTTGATGTCGGATCAGCGAGGATGCTCTTTTTGGCTCGTACATCCAAGCCAAAATTTTCAGGGGTTTTCACCGAATCAAAAATGATTTCATAGCAGTCTGCTGCTTTTTCTTTCTGGCCGGTTACGGCATAGAGCAGTCCTAAACTTTTGTTAAGACTGATATAGTCAGGCGATTTTTTTTCCAGTCGAGACGAATTGACTGCCTGTTCTAGATACTTGATTGCTTCAGGAAGCAGCCCGGTCGAAGCGGCCTGTCGAGCAAGCAATTGCAGAATTTCGACATTGTCTGGATCAAGTTGTACGGCTTTTGTTGCGTAGCGAACTGCCGCTGCCACATTTCCCTCTTCAAATTCGAGCGGAACGAGATCCTGGTAAACCTCGATTGCTTCGGGATCGATTTTGACAGCCTTACGGTAAGCACTCAGGGCTTTACGCGGCTCGTTCCGGTGCGACGAATCGAGCAATCGACCCGTCATGTACCATGACAAAGCTTCGTTCCTTGTTTCTGCTGCCGCAGAACGCGGTGTTAATGGAACGAGCGGTAATGCAGCGTCGTCCGCTTCCTGCAGCCGAATTTCGGGCTTGGGGAACCCGAGCTTTGGTCTGACCGGATTGGTGGGGACAGGTTCACCTGGCTTTTCTTGTGCGGACGAAGGGACGCACCGGAAAACAGCGATCGACCACGCAATGAGAACTCGAAACCAAAACGAAGTGTTCATTGCCCGATCTCCTTATTCAAAAGCACTATTCCGCCTTCGGTGTTACAACAAAATTCATGCCAAACTTTAATGCTAATGGTTGTAAACCGAAATCGGAAATCTGAACACAGATAACTTGGTCAGTGACTTTTCTTGATCGCCTTCTTGGTCGCCGCAGGCTTTTCTGCCGCTACTGGCGTTTTCGCGGGCGCAGCCTTCTTAGCCGCAACTTTTTTCGTTTCCGCTGCCTTTGATTCCTTGGCCGGAGCTGCTGCTGCAACCGCTTTCTTCGCAGCCGTCGGCTTCGTTGGTTTTTCAAGACCGTGTGTGAGCAGATGGTTTAGTCGGTCGACCGCCGTGTCCGTATCATATCCACCCTCTGGCGGGGCGTATTTCGTCGGGTCAAAAGTGATATGAAGTTTCTGGTCAGCCGCAAGACATCGAAGTGTGAATACAAAGGATTCAACCTCGGCTTTTCGCACTGCTGCCTTCATCATCTCGCCCATCTGTTCCGGCGTCTGGTTCGGCATTGCGAGACCTAACCAGACAAGCAATCGAGCAAGTGCCGGGTCGATTGGAATCAGATGAGCGCCCGTGACTTCGTGCAACGTGTAATCACGTACGAACGGGGGCAAATCTTTGATTTTCGCCAGTTGTTTCGTCGCGAGATCCAGAGTCTTCTTTCGAAGGCTTTCAAACTCGAACGAGTACGATTTGTCAAAAACGAATTTGAGGACGGAAATCACTCGAAACGCGCGCCACTCGGATGCCGTCTGGCCTTCGAAGGCCCGCTCAATTTCTCCGACAGTACTGACTCGAACTTCGTTCAGGTCAGGGAATTCGGTGAACAACCGTTTGAAAGACAAATCCGCTTCTTCAACGGTTGAGTCTTCAAGACAGATGGCGTAGAGCATCGTTTCCAGAACAGGCTTGTTGCCCTTCGGAATCTGGACTTTATAATGCTTCTTGATGATTGGAAACAGCTTCTTGAGAAGCGTTGCCCGATCGGACGCCTTGGCACGGGACGCTGCTACCATGGGCTTGTCTCAACTCCATTCTGGAACTGACCACGACGAACTGTGATTACCGCGTGCCGGCACTTCCGGACACGCTTTCGTCGTCAACCTCGCCGTCGTCCACGTCGCCGATGTCGTTGTCAAATTCGGAATCATCCGTTTCAACATCGTCACTGACTGTGGTACTTTCTGGCATGACTTCGCGCAACGTCTGCGACGTTTCCGCGCTATATTTCACTCCGGGATCGAGCACAAACTTAAGAACCGGCGTGTTCTTCGTTTGTAACCGATCCGCAACTTTCGCCTGTATAAAACCTCGAGCCGATTCGAGGCCGTGCATCGTCAAGGACTGCGTTTTGGCATCTCCCATGACCGAGACATAAACCTTGGCAGCTCGCAAGTCGCCACTTACTTCTGCTCGCAAAACCGTCACATTCTTGACGCGCGGATCCCGCAACCCGAGAAGAATTGTCATACTGACTGATTCTCGAATGGCCTCTGCGGCTTTGGCAACGCGACGTGTATTCATGAAACCTCAAACTGATTGACCAAAAGGACCGCGTGAAGCGGCCCCTTTTCACCGTTGGACGGCGACACCTACTCTAACTTTCGCTTGACTTCTTCAATCTTAAACGCTTCCAGAAGATCCCCCTCTTTAACGTCATTGTAGTTTTCTAATCGAATACCACATTCCATCCCCTCGCGGACTTCGCGAGCATCTTCCTTCTCTCGTTTTAGCGATGCGATTCCGTAAGTATTAATGACTCGTTGTTCGCGAATCAAATGAATACGGCTGGATCTTTCAATTGTTCCGTTAAGGACGCGGCATCCCGCAATTGTTCCGAAACGAGTGATGCTGAACGTCCGCAGCACAATTGCGCGACCCGTGGCAACTTCCCGTTGTTCGGGTTTCAGCATCCCCTCAAGAATCTTTCGAATCTCGTCCATGACTTCGTAAATGATACTGTAACGCCGAATCTCAACCCCTTCCTGCTGAGCCAGAAGTTGGGCTTGGTTATCGGCAATGACGTGGAAGGCGAAGATTACAGCGTTTGAAGCCGAGGCCAGATAAACATCACTCTCATTGACGCCACCCACTCCCTGGTGAAGAAGTTTGACACGCACTTCTGGATGTTCGAATTTATTCATCTCACTACGAATTGCTTCCAGTGAGCCTGGAGTGTCGGCCTTGATAATCACTGCCAAGTCCCTGATTTCACCTTCGGCCGCCGCATTGAGGATGTCTTCCAGCGTTCTCTTGCCACCCATATTGGCGAGGACCGATGCTCGGCCCTTCTGGCGTCGCTCTTCAGCCGCCTCACGGGCTGCATCAACATCCGCGAGGACCAGGAACTGATCGCCCGGACCAGGGACAATGTCCAATCCAGCCACCTTCACTGGTGTCGATGGCAAGGCTTCTTCCAACTCTTCGTCGCGTTCGTTGTACATCGCACGAATTCGGCCAAAGGCTCCTCCGCACAGAACCACGTCGCCAACCCGAAGCGTCCCCTTCTGGACAATCAGCCAGGCCAATGGGCCGCGGCCTTCGTCGCGAAACGCTTCCAGACAAGTTCCCGATGCGGGGCGATTGGGGTTTGCTTTGAATTCGTGCAATTCTGCCGTCAACAACAAGGTGTCGAGAAGTTCCGGCAACCCCTGTCCGGTCAGGCCCGAAGTTCGAATCACTTCCACGTCACCGCCCCATTCCGCTGCCAACACGTTATGTGCGGACAGATCCGTGAGCACGCGTTGCTCGTTCCGGTCAGGCAAGTCAACTTTATTCATTGCTACGACCAGCGGCACGTTTGCCGCACGAGCATGAGAAATACATTCGATCGTCTGAGGCATGACACCGTCATTGGCTGCTACAACCAATACAACGATATCGGTCACGGTCGCACCGCGAGCCCGCATCTCACCGAAGGCAGCATGACCTGGAGTATCAACAAACGTCAATTTGTGACCATTATGCTCGATCTGATAAGCCGCAATATGTTGGGTAATTCCACCATGTTCGGACGCAGCAACATTTGCCGATCGCAGCTTGTCAACGAGCGTTGTTTTACCATGATCAACGTGACCGAGGATCGTGATAATTGGTGGACGAGTCTGCAATTCCTCAGGTCGATCTTCACCTTCGGCAACTTCCGTGACCTCCTCCTCGATTGTCTTTTCATGGCGAATTTGCAGGTCAACTCCCAGTTCAAGGCAGACTTCGATCGCGACGTCTTCTTCGAGAGCGGAATTAATGGTCACCATGTCTCCTCGCTGCCAGAGAATTTGCATAATCGACTTGGCAGGACGACCAATCCCTTCGGAGAGGGATCGAACGGTGAGTGGAAGCTCGAGTTCGGCGGTCGACTTCAGCGGCACGGGGCCAGAGCGCCGCTGCGGCTTAGGCCGAACACGTGAACCGCGGCCAGTTCGTTCTTCTTCTTCGTCGATATCCTTCAGTGAAACTTTGCGGCGCAAGTTGCGAGCTTCTTGCAGCGAAGCACCACCAACGTGCTTTTTCCCTTTCAAATCCTCTGGCTCTTCATCGCCTGGTTTTTTCGGTTTCGCGGATTCTGGCCGTTTACGGATGATTGGCCCGAGCGGCGCGTCCTTTGGCGGCCCGTCTGCATTAAACCGCTGGGTTGGCCGTTGTGGAGCCGCTTCTTCGGGCTTCGGCGCTTTGGTGGAAGGAGGAGCTTTAAAGCGTGGGATTTCCGCAATCAGCGGACCTGCAGCCGCTTTGGCTTTCTTAATCGGCGGCGGCGCTGCTGTCGCGGCACCCTTTGCGCCTCCAACATCAGCAGTCCCACGTGAAACCATCACTCGCATTGATTTTTGCGGCGCGGTTGGTGCGGCAAAATCAGAGCGGACTGGCGGTGGCGGTGGAGCGAGTGCCCCTTTGTCTTCCCCTGACGGCATTACCCGAGGCTTTGAAGTCGGCGTCGTTAATTTCACGATCGGCGTTGCGACAGTCGATGCCGCAACAGGTGGTGTTACAACAACAGGCGGCACCGAGACGATCGGGGCAACAGGAGCCGGAATCGAAGCTTCAACAAATTCCTGGGTTGCATTTGCAACTGGATTGGATTCGGATTCCGCAGATGTTAAGACCGGCTCATCTGCAGGGACGTGGGAATCCGGCGTTTCAGCAACAGCAACACTTGAATCACCGTGCTCAGGTAACACCAAAGCGTCATGATCTACGTAACTCGCTTCCGCGGGTACGGTGGAATGATCGTCAATCACGGTTTTAGGTGAGCCGGAATCAACCTGTCTTGACCGAGGGACCATCAGAGGCGGCTTTGCCCCCATGACGCGAATCGGCCGAGATTTAACAGCCACGTCAATCACGGGGTCTCTCGACACCACTTGATTGATTGCAGCGGGCGCAGGGGTCGATTGGGCGGGAGATGAACCGTTTGATCGAATGATATCCATCACTCGATCCCGCTCTTCAGGCGAGATACTCGCCAACGCGGAGTTCTTGATCATGATCCCGGCTTTGGCACAGAAGTCGATCAATAATTTACTATCGATATCAAGCTCTTTGGCAAGAGCGAAGATCCGGATTTTCAAACGCGAGTCCTTCGTGGGAAATGCCCGACCGGTGTTCCCGGCTTAACTGCAATGACAAAGAGTTCGTCGGGGACGTCACATTCAGCCCCAGACACCTTTGCCCGAATTCATTTTTTCTCAAACGCCATCGAAACTTGTTGCTTCTTGCCGTGGGATTTAAAACACCAAACCTCACGTTTGAAACAAAAGTTCGCCTGCATCTATTAATTTTCTGATGACGACGTTGAACTTCGGGCTGCCAACCCAAATCGGCATTGTCTTACGGGCTTCGATGTTTCCCTAAAAGAGGCTTTCGCCATTTGCAAAACGCACGCGAATCGCCTGCGCTCCAAATACTCCGAACCAAAAATTCTGAACCAACCCTGCTACCAAGTTAACTTGTTACATCCTATTCAGAAAGCCTAAGTCGCTGGCTGGTGTTCTATGTCATGATCACCACTCGCACCGATGGCATCGTTCTTTGAAACATTCGATTCGCCATTAGAACTGGCCGCACCATTGCTCGATTCAGAGGCCGGCTTGGCCTTTTCAACAGGCTTTCGACGCTCATGATCAAACTTATCATGCTCCTGAGCCTTTTCTTGAGCACGACGCTGACGTTGCTCTAACTCAAGTCGCTCACTCTCTTTTTCAGCATGAGCAACAATTGCGTCACACTGTTCTTCCGTCAGCCCACCCATTTCCGCTAGCTGATCTGGTTCGATCACCGACAAGTCATCGAAACTCAAAAAACCTTGTGCAACAAGACTTTCTGCCAAATCTGCCGTGACATCGGGAGTCTCCGAAAACGCCTGGACAGCACGCTCAAGCTGTTCGTCAAGCTCTTCCCGAGTCATCACTTCGATATCCCAGCCGACCAGCTTGGACGCTAACCGAACGTTTTGTCCGCGTTTCCCGATTGCCAACGACAACTGATCGTCGCGAACCAGCACAATAACGCGTCCCAGCATCGGACACAGGATGACGTCCTCAACTTCTGCCGGCTGCAATGCATTAGGAACGAGAACCTGAAGAGAATCATTCCAACGAACAATGTCGATCTTCTCGTCCCCAAGTTCGCCTGTAATGTTCTTTATTCGAGCACCGCGAACACCGACACAGGCCCCAACAGCATCAATATTATTGTCGATACAGCTAACGGCGACCTTGGATCGATACCCTGCTTCACGTGCCAGAGACCGTACTTCGATGATTCGCTCGGAGACTTCGGGAATTTCCAGCTCAAACAGTCGGCGAACAAATTCGACGTGAGTTCGCGAAAGAATAATCTTGACGCGACTACCGGATTTACGCACTTCGAGGACGATCGCGCGAACTCGATCACCGACCCTAAATCCTTCGCCAGGAATCTGCTCACCCCGGGGCAACAACCCCTCAACTTTACCCAGATTGACAATCGATGAGCCACCCTCGAGCTTCGCGACAGTACCGGTGACGATTTGATTCCGTTGATCAACGTATTCATCAAACAACGAATCGCGTTCAGCTTCGCGGATCTTTTGAATCATCACTTGCTTGGCAGTCTGAGCGGAAATCCGTCCCAGCAACTCACCTAACGCATCGGGATCAACATCTTTACCGTTTGTCTTGACTGTTGGATGCCCAGAGGCACGATCAACGTGAACTTCGATGGTTTCTTCTTCGCCATAATGTTTGCGCGCCGCCGAAAGGATCGCCTGCTCGATCCCTTCGAACACGATCTCCTTGTCAATACTCTTATCTCTGTGAATCGCATCGACGATTCGCAAGAGCTCGGGACCGTTCATTGCGCTACCTCTAATACACGGCGGCGAAAACCGCCACAACAAGTTCCATCTCTAAAAACAAAAAAAGCGGGCACAAGTCCCACTTCGTTCGCAGTCAAGCTCGTCAAAGCCGACTATGACACCTACCCACAACCGGTGATCCGATTGCAAATCGCGGTGCCGACCAGGAACCTGTCATTATTTCAGGCTACATGGAAATTGACTCCGCTCAAAAGCTGAGACTCAAAACCGCACTTCATGGACGCTCATCCAACAAAATTCGCCTCAGACTGGTGATTGTGTCTGTCGACATGCAGAGGAACATCCCTTCCGTGCAACGCTGACGATACTGGCCATGACTCGTCATGTCAAGGAGTTCCAACGAGTTCGATCAAGGATTAGGCGTTGATTTAGGTCAACCAGACGATTCCGATTTTGATTCGCAAACAGGTTCGGATTGGTTCGTCACCAAACACAGACCCACGTTCACTGCAAACTTTTCAACGATCGATTTCTCAGGACATGTTGACGCAATGACCGGTTCCGGATTGAATCATGCCATTGCAGGGATGTTTTATGTGACAGCCAGCTCTTGGAGTTACCCATGTTTCGTCGATATTGGATCGTGCTCGTTCTGTGTTTGGGGTCAATCGCTTCGGCTCAGTCCGAGGCAGAACAGGAAAAGTTGAAGAAAGATGCCGAGGCTGCGTACCAACTGGGTGACTTTGCCAAGTGCAAGGAATTAACAACCAAGGTTCTCGCCCAGAATCCGAAAGATCATGCCGCAATGTATCTTCGCGCCAGTTCGCGAGTCGAACTGGGAGTGTTCAAACGCGACATCCAGGAGTTGCGCGAAGGGATTCAGGATGCACGCGAATCACTCAAAATTGGCGGAAGCTCGGTAGTTAACTATTACCTTCCATATTTGTATGGGATGATCGCCCTGGCAAATATGGAAGGCAAGAAAGAGCACGCGATCGTTGCAGTGGATGTCGCGACGAAGAACGTCCTGAATCGCACGAATCTCAAGCCCGACGAGAAAGCGAATGTTCTGTACCAGCGCGCTGCGGCTTACATTCACCTCAAGGATTTGAACGCGGCAATCGAAGACTATCAGGCAGCGATCAAGAGTGAACCAAGCCATCTGGGTGCACATGTCGGTCTGGCCGAAACTTACAATGTTTCAGGCCAGCCGGATAAGGCCCTGGCTGCGTTTACCGCCGCCATTGAGACATTCCCTAACAACCACCTTGTCTACAACAATCGAGGGTTGTGCTACCAACAACAGGGTAGACCGCAAGAAGCGGTTAACGATTTCAACAAAGCCCTGGAAATTGACAAAAATTTTGCAGTTGCCTACACAAATCGAGGTTACACCTATCAAAGTGTGGGAAATCTGAAAGATGCTGAGCAGGATTTCACAAAAGCCATCAGCATCGAAGCGAACAATCCTTTGTTTACAAGCCTCCGCGGAACCTGTCGCCTCTCTCAAGGAAACACCGCAGGAGCCATCGAAGACTACAAGCAGGCAATTCGACTGACGCCACAAAACCCCGTCGCATACGCCGATCTTGGCTTTGCAAAATTCTTTTCCAAGGATTATTCAGGGGCAAGTGAAGCGTTCAATCAAGCGATACAAATTGACGCCAACGCGACACGATATTTGAACCCGTGGCTTTTATGGTCACTGGTTCTCTCGGGTAAACCCGATGCTGTCTCCGACATCGCTGCGGCGAGTGCGAGTAAACCCGAGAACGAGCGTGACTGGATCGATGCTCTCGTTCTTTTCCTTGGTGGAAAGCTCTCCGAACAACAACTTGATAATTTCGTGACCGCGACCACCGATCCGAAAATGAAAAACGCACAGCGATGCGAAGCTTACTTCTTCATCGCCGAACGCCGATATGCCGCCAACGACAAAGTCAATGCCACGGCATTCTACAAACAAGTTCTTCAAACCAAGGCCGCCCAGCTTTCGGCTTATCGCGGTGCCCAATACGCACTGCAATCGTTTGGGAAATAGTCGAATACAACAGTTCTGCGACATTTTAAAAAGGCGATGTAAGTCGAAATCGCCGCAGTGCGACATTGTTGAGCTGCGGCGGTATCTTTTGGTCATGCCATGGGCCAGGGCTCTAGCGACAGACCTATTTGTCTCGATTTCGCATTGGATTGTTTTTCGCATTGTGGTCTACCTCTGCCAGTCCAAGATGTTCCATCAGCGGCGGAATGTACATCGCGAATTCGAGGCCGGCAGTATGAAAAACTAATCCCACAATCCAGGGATAACCACACTCAGCGTAACCACCTGTTTTGTCGGCCCTCAATCGTATGCCCCCTGAGCATGATCGCCCAGCAATCGTCGCTGCCGTGGATTGCAAGCAGCCAAAACTTCCGGGTTAAACTGCCACTCAAAATACGGAGCGAAGTGTTGTGACATCTCTCGTCTGCCATAGTGGACTTGCAATAGATAGCGAACTTGATTCGCAGTTCGATTATCGCTGCCGCTGTGCCAAAGGTCACTGCGAAATAACAAGACATCACCCGCATTGCACAGGACAGGCTGTAACATGCGGTCACCCCATTGTTTCTCGGTTCGGGCCGGTTTACTCCCCGCCGTGTGACTTCCCGGTATGACCTGCGTAGGACACAACTCTTCCGTTTGAGGGCTGAGGTAGAAGTGGGCCGTACAAAGAAACATGGGGACGCGGATTTCCGATGGAACTCCAGGAGCGGGCCATTCCATCGGCAAGTAATCCAGATGAAGCCCTACTCCGCGATGGCCCGGATGACTGCGCCAGGCCGTTTCTCCAATAATGTGACAGTTGCTGCCAAGTGCTCGCTCGGCGACGTCGATAACCCCTTCGCGATCCAGGAATGACAGCCAGAACGGGTCCCGATTAAACACGTTCTTGTAATGATCCGTTAATCCTTCAAAGTCCCAGCCAATCGGTGCCAGTCGGTCAATCTTATCACGTGCGATCTTTATTTCTGTGGTCTGGAGGACTCCCGGAATTAAAACAAACCCGTCGACGTGCATCGCTTCCAGCATCCGGTCCACTTCCTCACGGTCATAAGTCGGAAGTCGCTCGTAGAACAGTTTTGGCACTGCGGATTTACGATTGATCATCGTCATTACTCCATCTGAACTGCTTATTCAGCTTCAAGAATTCCATTGTGCGTGCGTAACACGGTAGTCTGTTTCGGACAAGTTTTCTAAATACTTCGCTGTTAAATCCTCGGTGAACCAAAATCGAGGCGTCGAATACTGACGCTGAGCCAAGTGGGAATTTCTTATAAAAAGGGGGGAAAAATGACTGAGAATCGCCGAAGCACCAAGGGGACTGTCAAGAGGGCCACGAAGAGGGTGGCCGCGCGCCCTGCCCCATCGCGCGCGGCCAAGGGGGACGGCGAAAGCGAAGTCCTCGCGAACATCGCCGAGATGTCAGGAACCGATCGCATATTAGGCGAGCGGATGCATGTCATCGTCAAAGCCAGCGCACCGACCCTCACGCCACGGCTCTGGTACGGGATGCCTGCATATTCCAAAGAGGGTAAAGTCGTCTGCTTCTTCCAAAGCGCGCAGAAGTTCAAAACAAGGTACGCGACGTTTGGCTTCATGCACGAAGCCAAACTCGACGATGGAGACATGTGGCCGACCGCCTTCGCGCTGAAGGAACTGAATGCCGCCACAGAGGCAATAATCAGCGAACTCGTCAAGAAGGCGGTCAGTTGATGTCACATCAAAAACAAAATTCAATCAAAAAGTTCACCCGACTTTGCGCGAGTTCACCCGACTTCAAATCCCATCAAACATTCCAGGTGAGCCGGGAGGTGCCATCCCCCGGATTCTTCCGCCCCGTCGTTTCCTGTCCATGAACATCGGTGCGATCCGTGGTGAATGTCTTTCCGATTTAACTTATTTCAAAAACTTTGGGCAACTATAGGAATGTTGCGGCGACTTTGGCGCTTTACAAACTCCTTTTGACGTTTCCTTCGTGGGAAAGTCTGGGCAACGCTGATGGGCAACATTGGCGGAGCTTAGGCAACTCCGGTTAGGCAACCATGAAACGGAATAGGGAACACTGGGAGTTCTTAGGCAACACTGGCGATTTCACAGGGATTTTTCAAAAATCGAGTCGCAACGTGTTTAGGCAACTCTGATGGGCAACATTGGCGGCGCTTAGGCAACTCTGGTTAGGCAACCATGAAACGGCTTAGGGAACTCTGGGAGTTCTTAGGCAACACTGGCGATTTCCAGGGATTTTTCAAAATCGAGTCTCAACATGTTTAGGCAACGCTGATGGGCAACATTGGCGGCGCTTAGGCAACTCTGGTTAGGCAAGCATGAAACGGCTTAGGGAACTCTGGGAGTTCTTAGGCAACACTGGCGATTTCCGGGGAGTTTTCAAAAATCGAGTCTCAACATGTTTAGGCAACTCTGATAGGCAACATTGGCGGCGCTTAGGCAACTCTGGTTAGGCAAGCATCAAACGGCATAGGGAACTCTGGGAGTTCTTAGGCAACATTGGCCATTTCCAGGGAGTTTTCAAAAATCGAGTCTCAACATGTTTAGGCAACACTGATGGGAAACACTGATGGGAAACACTGGCGAGGTTTCGGCAACGATGGTTGGGCTCCGCCACGGATCAGCCCGCAGCGATTGATGGCTGCGGGGGCGATCCGTAATTCGTTCCAAAATGTCAAAGATCAATTACCGCTGTTAGGTTTTGACTTCGGAAATCCAGACGAGCCACAAGCCGTAGAATGGGCTTCAGCCCGTTCAAAATAGCCGCTTGCGCCGTCTAGAGACCCACACGACCAGTATCGACACCATGTGATGCTGGCAGCATTGGTCAAACGTGATTCCTCGCCGATATCCTGGCTTTCTCCAAAAACGACATAAAACTACAAAATTATTTGCTGCGAGTCAATTGAAAAGTCGAGACACTTTCTTAACGTTTGGAAGGTGCTCATGAGCGTCGATTTTTCGGCCGCTGCCGATTGCCATTATAAACGTGATCGAGTTGTTTTTCGTCGCGGAACAGCAGCGCCACGAATATCACCTGCATCGAAATGTCGCCCTTCAGTAACGAATTCGAGCCTGGTTCTTCGTCCCCTTGGGACGCCCGACAATAGCCTACCGCTTCAGCGGTGGGTCAGCGGCAGGCGAAAACGTTGAGTCCCGAAAGGGACGACAGATCACGAACAATTCTCGCGGAGAGATACTCTCTGGTTGCCGCCAGGACAGAAGTAAAGAGAGAGCCTTGCGGTCAGGGCACGTTCGTCAGTTCCCGGTCTTCCACGGCTCAGGTGACTTCGTGATCTTCGGGAAACTCGATGCCTCACCCAAGTCGTTCGCGGCAATGGTTTTACTGGCACTTTTAGAAGTTTTTTCACACCGATCCCTGCCACAAGGAAGTCTGTTTAACGCGTTTGAGTGCCGTTAAATTTGAGGTGTTCTGTCATTTGATTCCTCTATCTATCCCGCATGCAATAGAACTGTCAACGCAGCCATTCATTCGAACTTTCAGAGAGTTCCCATGGCACGGTTGGCCCGCGTGTACGTCAAAGTCTTTGCTCCTGATGAAATTGCTACTGTTCCTGTCATGAACCACGCCTTCGGCGTGAAAGCAGAAGGTTGAGAGCCGCCACAGGCGGTTCGCCACGCGATTCCGGTCCATGTACCAAAACCCTTGGCGACGCTTCCCATGTCAAGTTGCTCAAGCGTCGAAAGTCGCAATCCAAACGAGACCCCACCCCCTTCACTGTTTGGACCGAACACAAGGGTGGTTAACGGGCCTTTGCCCTGGTCGCCGAGAATCAGTGTCTCAATTCCGGCTGGTGATCGCCAAGGCGGGAAACGAGTCGACTTTAACTTCGCGACATCGCGTGGTGGATGCGTTCGCGGTCCGCCAGTCCGAAGCTGCAGAGTTGTCGCCGAGCAGACCCTGGGTTGGCTGACGCCCGAGGATGAAATACGGGGTTCGAATTCGGATGTCCGCCTCGTAAACGGCGCCGTCGAATCTTGCAATCGCAATAGAATTCGCCGATGATCAATTATGTTGCTGTACACGAGGGTGAGTGAATGATCTCAACATAGAGAGTTCCCTTCATGGAATGCCCTTCTGATGAAGACTTCGAATGCTTCCTGAGCGATCCGTCGAATTCAAGCGAAATCGTCGGCCATCTGGCTCATTGCCGCGAGTGTCAGCACCGTCTCAATCGTTTTGATTCCGCTCCGAATCTGGATGCGATACGCCTCAGCTTGTCCAATCACATCCATGGAACGATACCTCATCACATCCATGGAACGATACCTCAACCAAATTCAACACTTACCAGAAGATCACCATCACTTTTCGATGCAGAAACGCGCGTTTACGATCAACAGGTGATCCGCCGAATCGGGCAGTACGATTTGTACCGCAAGATTGGACGAGGGGGTGGCGGCGAGGTCTTTGAAGCGATTCATATTCGCTTGCGTTGCCGCAGGGCAGTGAAACTGCTTGCCAGCAAGGATTCTGGTGATGAACTTATTCGTCGGCGTTTTTTTCGAGAAATGGAATCGATCGGGCAACTCAATCATCCGCATATCGTTCAGGCACATGATGCTGGTGAAGTCGACGGCACACTTTATTTGGCGATGGAACTCATTGACGGAGACAACATTGAATCGCTAGCCCGCCGAATCGGTCCACTTCCGGTTCCCGAAGCGTGTGAAATCATTCGACAGGCCGCAGTTGGACTTCAGCATATTTTCGAAAGTGGACTCGTCCATCGCGATATCAAACCATCGAATCTGCTCATGTCCGGCACCCAACTCAAAATTGCCGACTTGGGTCTGGCCCTTCTCCAACGTCAGGCCCCCGAGGACGATCGCCTCACGGGGGAGCATATGGTGATCGGGACTGCGGATTATATGGCACCAGAACAATGCAGCGGCGCGCAAGACATCGATATCCGAGCCGACCTGTACAGCCTGGGATGCACGCTTTTCCGGCTACTGTCAGGACATCCTCCTTATCAATCTGTAGACAACCCCACTCCGTTGCGGAAGATGTGGGCTCATCAGAATCTTTCCGTCCCTGAATTTCCACAGAGCCGAAGCGATATCCCCGAAGGCCTGCGTGCCATCGTGCGAAAACTCACTGCCAAAGATCGAGATCAACGCTACGGCGAGCCAAAGGAACTCGTGGAAGCGCTGTCCCCCTATTGCCAGCCTCTCGATGTTTTGTCGCGGTCGCAATCGACGCCGGCCCTGTTTCAAATGGTTGACCGAGGCTCAACGGCCGGTGGGCGAACGACGTTTCGGGTAAGCCCATCGGTTTTGCCAAACGTCACCGTAATTCTGTCACGACTTGTCTCACGCTTGCCAAACTCAACTCATTTAAACGCATTACTGATTTGTGGCATTCTCATTTTTGGCTGGCTGGGAATTAAGAGTTTTGGTTTTCTCGGGCATGCCAATCGACTTGGCAATCCCAACGAATCGAGTTCCGGCGACCGCGATGAAAATGGCCAAAGAAACGCGCCAATCACCCCCTTAGGTCTACAGGATGAACAACCTCTGGAGCCGATCGCGAGAAAATGGCGGGATGTTTTTGGGGTCAGCCCCACCGAGATCAACTGGCCCGGCCGAACCGGCTTGGGAACGTGGCGGATTGACGAGGATTTGAAGGCATTAGTATTCCAAACGCCCGACAGCCTGAGGTTCGTGAAACTGGGGGAACTCGGGCCCGATCAGACAGGATTTCACCTCGGTGTCGACATCCGCGCACAGGCAGATGATTCCGATTTTGGCTTTTTCCTGGGGTTTCAGGCAGATCAGGCTGACCAGACGAACAGCTGGCAATTTCAGTCGATTGAATTACACTGGCCACCGATATTAAATCCCGAGCCGAGTTCATACATTCGAAGATATCTTGCGAAGTTAAATTCTCGGGATAGTCAGACAACTGGAGATCGAAATTATTCTAAGCGGTTTTTAATTCACCCTGCTCCGGCAAAGCTTCGGCTAGAAATAACCGTCTTGCCAAATCGAATTAATCTAATAAGTATTTATAATGATTCGATCGAGGAACTCTGCAGTCAAGAACTGAACGGCGCCTACCAGGATTGGGAATACAAGGGAAAGTTCGGATTTTTTGCTCGCAACGGTACGGTTTATTTCAGTAACCCTGTTTTTGAAAGGATTCAGAAATGAAAATTCAATTCGACGGATCAACGATTCAGCTCGACGTCTCCCTGCGAATTCCAATGAAAGGCATTAATCTTGTCTCGAGTGACCTTGATGATGTTTCAAGTGATGGGCCGACGATTACGTGCAATTCAACCGGAACGGCGTATATTATTTCAGTGCAGACACCAGTGAGTGGCGGCCTTATTTGGATTAAAGTTTATAATACTGACACGGCCATTGTATCGTTGAACCCGTTTGACGCTGGCGGAACACTAATTGCTGCTGATGGTACTCTTGCTGCGGGGCCATTAGGTTTCCCCTATCCGGGTGCTACGTCTTTGAATATCCCTGTTGCCATGTTCCTGACGAGTGGCATTAAAGCGGCTGTCTGGACCTTGCCAACAAACCAGGATTTTTCCGGTCCGCAAAGTTCACTATTTCACATGCCTTGCCCCCCATCGAGCAGTTCATCGTCAAGCTCCAGCAGCAGTTCTTCCTCAAGCTCCAGCAGCAGTTCTTCCATGAGCTCACGCAGCTCCATGTCAAGTTCCGACAACTGAATATCAAGATTCAGCCATGAATTGCGGCGCTTCAAAGAAACAGAAACTTCGCCATATTCTGGGCAACGAACGAAAATATCTGAAGATTTCGACAAGCCTTAGGCGCCGCAAAGAAGGATGGCTTTTTTGCGGCGCCGCTATTTTGTAAGTGCTCACCACGCTTCATGCTGTGCGACTTGTCTGAAACTTTAGTTGTGAGAGAATTTCAATGCCCCGCCTTCGTAGTAAAGTTCAATTCGACGTATCACATCTTCGGCTCGCAGCATATCCATGCACTTCGGAATCTTCAGGTCTGTTGAGATCGTAACAGGATTGACGCACAGATCATCGTCTTTTGGGTCACCATCACCCACCGGTTGACATCGTGACTTCCAGCACCCACCCTGGTCACAGCAAAGTAGTGCACCGTTAGAACTCAGATACTGATGGTGTGGGTAAGCTTCCCATTGCGCCGGTTCACGTCCACCAGCAACGACGACACAGGCTCGATTTTTTGGCTTGCCCGATTTGGTTTCGACGGCAGCCGCAAGATGCATGGCTAAGGTTACCGGACACAGCACGCCGTCGGAGTGATAAACCAGCCTTACGAACTGCCGTATGTCGGTTTTACCGACCAACGAAATTACGTTTTGCAACGGGGGATGCCAGTGGTTGCGTTCTCCGCATTGCACAAATTGAATTCGACCAGCGAAATAGTCGACCACCTTTTGGAAAGAAGCGGGGTTCCACCACTTTGCGGTGAAATCAAACTTTCCCCCTGCCATCACAATCCAGAAGTTCCCCTGAAATCCCAGTTCCTGGACCTGGGACATCCATTGCTTTTCGCTATCGGCAAGATGGATGTCTCCTTTGAAATCTGTGACGGGAATTTTGACGCCGAGTTGTTCTTCGAGATATTGAGTGAAGCCGTGAATGAAATGATAGGGCCGGGTATTACTCTGATGAATCAGAGGGTAATGCATCTCAATCACTCGCACGTTCGAGTCGTTCTCGTTCAGCGGCGTGATGTATGGGTTGTTCTCCCACAACGAATGAGCGGTCGTTCGCACATCGGTCAGGTACATACCGGGAAATGCGCGATGGAGATCGCGTACGGCCGCCGTCAACATGACCGTATCACCAGGACTCAAATAGCTACGTAAAATGAGTTTTTGAACCGGATTCATTTGATATATGCAGGCTGCTGAAATTACAGAACGCGAAAGTACGGGGTATCGCGAGAAATGTCTTTACGTCGATACACTTTCGCGGGATGAGGTATCGAACCAGCCGGACACCCTGCCGCCGTGACCATGTCTCGAACAATCGGAGGCGATTCATCAAGGTCAAAAAGATCCCCTTCGTCGTCGAATAGCCGGGTGATTTCTTTCCGCAAATTGACCCCAAGGCAAGCATCGTCGAAAAACCCCTGTGGATGACCAAGTGCCATTCGATAATCCGAGGAGCAACAAACAAATTTTCCATCGGGCCGGAGGAAAAAATGAATCCGTTCAAGGACGTGTCGCAATTCAATGGCGGCGACGTGCTGCAGGACGTAGACGGAATAAACGAAATCGAAGCTTTCGAACAGATCCCACGGCAGCATCGGAACAAACCGGGAATCGTTGACGTACTCGCGGGCAAGTCGCAATTTGTCTGGGGAAGCGTCGACTCCCAGGATTCGTATTTTATCGTTCAGTCCTAGAATCGCTTTAGAAAGACGTCCAATCCCGCAACCGTAGTCGACAATCGTGGCCGCGTCAGTCGGAATGTGCGATGCAATCTTTTGTGCAAACGCTGGCGTCTCCTGTTCCCATCGCTCGAGATACGAGTGACCGTTACAGTCACCAACCGCAGCTTGCATTCCTTCCTGGATGGAAGAGACGTGAAATCTCGGTATGTCGATTGTCGGTTTCGACGGTTCCTGCCGATGCTCGATTTTGGCGGGGGGAGGAAAGAACAGGATATGACCGCGAAAACTTGGAATGACTCGGGCGGTCCAACCACGATTGTTCGACAACCATTTCAACGCGGCATTCATTACCGATGGGTAAAACCCAACGTCATCGAGAACGATCATCCCGTTTTCGGCGACGTGTGATTGAACCAGTTGCAGGTCGTGCAGGGCACCTGCTTCCGTGTGATCGCCATCCACATGAATTAAATCGAACCGTTCATCGGTCGGAAGGCGGGAGAGTTGCTGGCTGTCGAGTTTCCAGATCGAGAAACGGTCCGTGGCAATGACCTTGGACAGCGTGGCACGCAATTCATCGACCGTCACACCATAGGACTCATTATCGATTGAAACGACCCGATCGATGGAGTCTGTCGCGAGCAACATGGCCGCCAGCGAGTAACCGCGTCGACTTCCGATTTCCAGGATTCGACGGGGTCGGAAATATTGGGCATACGCCGCATACCATTCATAATATGTCCCCGAATGAATGTAGTCTGCCGCGCGATCTTCCTGATGCACGAGTGGGAGCAGTGCATTAATAATGGGGACTGGTTTCATGAAGGGGCTCTAAAGGCAGAATTCAAATGAGACAGTTCAAAACGGCAATGGACCGAATATTACCTTGTCGGTTTGCAACGTCTACGTCAGAGCTGCGAAGAAAGTTCCTGAATCGAAGGGTTTTCTGAATCGCGAAAAAAGGAGCCGAATTCCAACAAATCGACGAAATGTGATTTCAATTTTTGCTTGAGAAAAAGAGGTGACAAGCGCCGGGGAACTTTTTTAATCTCATAAACCGAAAACGCGTTCTGGGACGGTTCGATGCCTGTTATTATCTCGCGTACCGCAATTGAAGGACAAATCTCACAAGCTGCGCAGGTGCCGATGAACGATTATCTCTTCTTGATGCACAACGACGTCACGGACGATAGCCGCAGTCGTGACAATGATTGGGCCGCCTATATTTCGAAACTCCAACAGGCGGGAGTCTTCCAGGGGGGAAGCGCCATCGGCGATGGTGTTTGTATGACGAAGAATGGCACGCCGCCTCGTATTACAACGCAGCTATCTGGTTTCATCCGAGTACAAGCGGAAAGCTTGAGCAAGGCACAGCAGTTGGTGCAGGGCAACCCCGTATTTGAAGCGGGTGGAACCGTCGAGATACGGGAGCTGCCGAAAACGTAGGTCGAGCCACAAGCCGTAGCTGCGGCTTCCAGCCGCAGAAGTCAAAAAACCACGGAGGCTGGAAGCCTCGGCTACGAAGAATGACAATCGACACTGCGCTTTAGTGTTGCCTGACAGGTAGCTCTTGAGTTGCACACTTTTGGTCAACAATTCATGCTGTCGGACTGATGGAAGCTGACATTAATGAGCCACATTGGATTTTTGGGAACAAAGCGTGAGTGACGTATTGGCGGGTAAGGTTGCATTGGTGACGGGTGCCGGGCGAGGTTTGGGTCGGGCATTCGCTGAAAAATTGGCTGCAATGGGATGTGCCGTTGGCATCCACGGCATGCGTGAGAACGGCCCGGCAGAGTTTGGCGAAGGGACGACGCTCACCGATACGGCGCGCGAAATCGGCGAAACTTACGGAGTTCGCACGGTACGAGTTCTCGGCGATCTGACTCAGTACTCGGAAGTTGAACGGGTTGTCAGCGAAGTCACGCAGGCGCTCGGTCCCATTTCCATCCTCGTTCATAATGCCGGCGGCGACATCGCCGCTGCGGGTGGCAAGCCCAACCCGAACGATGCCGTGATGATCAAGGAAATTGACGTTCGAGCCGTTCTCGATCGAAACCTGATGAGTACGATCTACACGTGTCAGCACGTCGCTCGCGGCATGATGGAACGCCGCTGGGGACGGATCGTGACGATCAGCTCCATTTCCGCCTTTAAAGGAAGCGACACAAGTTGCATTTATTCGACGGCGAAAGCCGCAGTTGTCGAATACACTCGATGTCTTGCCGTCGAACTTCGTCCTTATAATATTACCGCGAACACGCTGGCACCCGGCGATACGCGAACGGGACGATTCCTCGGCACTCGAAAGGTTGCCGAAGACCGACTGGTCACCGATGGAACGCTCGATCGGATCGGTCTTGTCGACGAAGTGGCTCGCGTGGTGGAAGTCTTCGCCGGACCGCTGGGTGATTTTATCACCGGCCAGGCCTTGCGAGTCGACGGCGGTAGTCAGTGCTGGCCAGCTTAACTGCGGCGCTTGTGTCAGAGTAAATCGCTGACTCGAGCTTGGGAAGTATAGTGCCCCAATGCCCGCAACCCAGTGGGAGCGCGGGAGCCTCGTGCTGGCCTGATGAAAATGCCAAACCGGCGTAAAGTAATCCTGTTGCGCCTTATTAACATAAATGCGGCCGAAACACCGGGTGGCACGGTTTTGGAGTCTTCGACAAGGCCGTGTCTTCATGTTTTAATAAAGTCTCCGAAGAGCACGGCCTTTCCGAAGACGGTAAAACCGTGCCACCCTTATCGCTGATCAGGAAAGAGATAACGCTGTGAAAAAATGGCAATTTTTATGCTTGTGCAATTTGTTGCTGGTCGGATGTAATTCGGCCGAAATGGAAACCGAGCCTCCGGCACGGATCGCGAAGGCACCACCGATCGGTGAGGGTTCTCGTAATGAATCGAAGGGGACGGTTGGTGAGTCTGCCGAACGTTTAATTGGCGGAATCAAGTTCCAGGTCCCCGCCGGTTGGGAAGAAAAGACCTTGTCAAACAACATGATCCTGGGTGAATTCACGCTTCCTGGTGAAGCGGGGCCGGGGCGACTGACATTATCCACCGCTGGTGGAGGAACTTCGGCGAATATGGATCGCTGGCGCGGCCAATTCCAACCAGGCCCCAATGACCCTGAGCCAAAGGAATCACGTATTCGAGGGGCGGGTAAAGAAGTGACTTTGTTGGAAGTTCACGGTTTGTTTAACGATTCCTTTGGCGGAGGTGGCCCAAAGCAGAACTGGCAACTGCTGGGTGTCGCGATCCCGGTTGATTCCGACCACAACTATTTTGTGAAGCTGACCGGCCCGAAAGAAACAGTCTCGGCCCAGCGTGACGAATTCATCAAGTTCATTGAGTCGTCGCGATTCGACAATTGATGGTCTTTAAAGAGGGGGTCGGGTGTTCAAATTTCAAAATTTCAAAATTGGCCGAGTAAGTGATTTCAATCAATATGCCGATCACCGGCGGCCAATTTTGAAATTTGAACACCCGACCTGATGTTTTCCTGGCCTGAAAGGCCATCACAAATCAGCCCAGGGCAGAGCGAAGCGGCATCAGCCGCGAAGCGCCGCCCTGGGCTGATTTGTGATGGAATTTACAGCCCTGAAAAGGGCGACACAAACGTTCTTGGGAACGCTGGCCGATCGACTCGTTAACTCGCGAGGTGGATCAGATTTCATGTCAATCAAACGCGTTTCGTCATTCGATAACGTGCCACAGGATTGTCGGACGAAAACTACGGCATTGGCGCTCTGCCAATAGAAATTGTGCTGCCCTTAACAGGGCGGGCGTAACTAACCTTGCACACCCAGGGCGACGCTTTGCGGCTGTCGCCGCGGCGCTCTGCCCTGGGCTGATCTGTTGCAGCCTTTCAGGCTGCCGATCCCAGAACACTGACGTTCCAGTTCGGCGAGTATTCCCCACGGGCGGTTCAACATGAGCCGGTAGCTGCGGCTTCCAGCCGCAGATTTAGAATAATGTTGGAGGCTGGAAGCCTCCATTAGAGAAGCTCTTGTGTGCATTCCAAGACGCGGTTCAGCATGAACCGCGAGTTATTCGTTCTAAAAAGGCGATTTGCGGCGACCTAACGAGCACCTATCAGCCGCGCCCTGACCAACTCCGGAAGATACTTCACAGGGACCGATGCCTGTTCCATCACGGCGGTGTGATAACGAGCGAGGTCAAAATTGCTACCGAGTTCTCGCTGGATCTGCTGGCGAAGACGGAGGAAGGCCGAACAGCCGACAAAGTATGTCGAGAGCTGACATGACGTCTGCTTGGACCGGATCACCTTGAGCCTCGCCTCCCCTTCCGATTGAAACGCCTCTTCCATCAGGAACGTCAATGCTTCGTCATCGGTCATCGAGGTGCAGTGCATCTTGTGGTCGAGGATGGCATTGGCCACGCTACGCAGCCGGAACTTGAGCTGCATCATTCGGAGAGCGGGATCACCGTCGCCGTAGCCTTGGTCGAGCATCATCAGTTCACAGTAGTTGGCCCAACCTTCGGCATACACGCCTGAACCGAGGACTCGTCGGATCAGCGATGGATGACGGTTCGCATATTCAAGCTGTACGTAATGGCCCGGGTAAGCCTCGTGGATCGTGAGGATCTTCAGCATTTGCCGGTTGTATTCCCCCAGAAAGCTGGCCACTCGTGACGGCTCCCAATCTTTCGGAGGCGGGCTGATGGCATAGATACTGGACGTCGACGTATCCAGCGGCGGTGCCGCTTCCAGAAACGCGACACTGTTGCCACGTTGAAATTCCGGCATTTCGATGATTTCACAGCGATCGGGATCAGGCAGCTCTAAAATATTTTTCGATTTGATAAACTGCTTTAATGTCGTGACGGTGGCTCGTGCATCATTGGCCAATTCGTCTGGTGTGCTGCGATCCCGTCCGATTTCTTGAATCACCTGATGAATGGCCTCACGGCGACCAGCGTCATCGTCGGGTGGAAACGGATGCTTTGGAAAATAGCGGCCCCACAACTGCCTTGCGATCAGCAGCATGTCACTGCGAACAACCTTCAGTGTCGCTTCTGCATCGGTCAGAACCTCGTCCGCTGTGACTCCTGCATCCAAGACCATTTCAAGCTTGCGAGCGAATCGATCCTTGCCGATCCGCCAGTCGCCTGTGGCTTTGGGAACCAATTCCTTTTCCAGGAATTCCTGGTGTTTCTGCAGGGCAACGACGACGTCCGCAGCGGCGGCCTTAACCGCGTCGAGTTGTGGTGATGACTCGACCAGTTCGAACAACTCTTTTTGATAGAACGCAATGGCTCCCTTGTTTTGTTGAATCGAAGTCTGTGTCACAACATTCGAAGGGTTCAGCAAATTCTCACGTGCGGCGGTCAGCAATTGAGGGACAAGCTTCATCCGCGCGAGTGCATTGGTAATGGCCGTTTCTTTTGGTTGCGTTGACTGGGTCAACAGGACATACACGCAGTCCGTGACCTTTCCCGCGTACAGCCTTGGATCACGCTCGAACGATCGTTCGTTTTCTTCCAGCCAAAGATCCAGCTTCAGCGAATCGCGCAGGATTTCAAAATCAACCTGGCTGTCTCGCGACAGGCTTTCGTAATTCACTTCGACTGGCAATCGTTCCAGAGTGCTGCGAACCAGCTCAGATCGTTTCTTTCGTGCCGGGGACGACAGGTCATCCAGTAACGAGTCGAAGCGGTGGTCCCCCAGACGCGAAGCAAAAAGTGGACTGAGTTCACTGTCAGATTTCAGATACGACAGAAAAAACAGACTCAGATCGAGGTCAGCTTTCGTTGGCATCCTGGCAGCCTCCTGTTTGAGATCAACGCCCCAGACTTCGGCGAGCAATTCGAACATGTCCGGATCGTGCTGTTTGAGTTCCGCTCGATTGTAAGGGAAAAAGTCATTGCGGCTGAAAAACGCTTCGCTCGTTTCGGCAAAATATTCCATGGGGTTGGACATCGCATAGGCGCGGTCCATTCGCTTATTACCTTCGGCGTCCTGACGCTCGACTCGATCGTATATCCCTGCTCCCTTCGCCTTTTCGTAGGCCTTTCGGATTTGTTGATTGTCATAGCCGTCCTTCAAAAATCGGTGGTGATAGCCATGTGCCAGTTCATGCAGCACAAAGTTCGGCATGCGTCGCCGTTCCGCCTCGAAGCTTTTGATATTCGTGAATTCAACACTGCGCACCATTTCCGGATTGCGGTCGTGTTTGCGCAACCAGTCAGCTCCCGGATGGTATTCGGCCGTTGGACGTGTCTTCGGGTATTCTGGCGAGAACCACAGCGGCACTTTCTTGATTTCCGCCACCGCGGCAGCCGGCACCACACGCTCGATTTCTTCCAGTTGAGACGTCAGCAACTCAATGGCTTTTTCCGTCTCTTTGGGGCTGTCAGCGATCAGCTTGGGACTGATGTTAAGAGTCCAGCCGAGAATCTCTTGCTTCTCTTTGAGGACGACTTTGGGCGACGCTTTACCTCGGGATCGAGCCTTTTCAATGATGGCGGTTTTGACGTTTTTGAGTCGTTCAGGCCATACGAACTTTGGAGCCTTTTCCGGGTCGTAGCCTTGCATGTGCCCCGTCAACCGAGTTGCAGGCTTGGTGTACTTCAATTCGGTATCACCAAAGACTTCTCGGCAGATCGCCGCCAGGCCGGGATCGTATTCGATCAGCAATGCCCGGGTATTCACGTGATTGTGATCGTGGTCATTCACACGGTTATTATCGAACCATGATTGCACTCCTTCAGCGAAATATTCATGGTGATTTGTGGAAGCGTATTTGCCATGCCACAGTCCTGCTTTCATCGCCGCTTCGTAGGTCGCCTTCAATCGGCGATCGAATGTTGGATCAACGTTGAGCAACCCACGCAGATGAATGTTATGAGCGAACTCGTGGATCAGAATGCATTCGGTGGAATATGGGTCGCCGACGTATCCCAGCACGTTCTCTTCAGCGACCGAACAGTAAGGATCTTCTTCGCTTCCGCCAAGACCGCGTGCCCTGGCATCCCAGAAATCCTTTGCCGGGACGGAATCAAAATCTCGTACTTTTTCCTCCGCCAACCGAGCGAATTCGGGCAAGTCGGTCGTATATTCGTTATAGGCCATGATGCACATGCGGGCTCCGCTTTTGATCATGGCGTCGCGAACATCAGGCCGTTTCGCGAGCATCATATTGACAAGAAACGCCGCTTCCTTAAGGGCGTAGGGATTCACAGTGGCCGATGCCACGATCGGAAAACCGTTAGCACTGATCGACTGCGTATAGAAAGATGGGACGCCATCAGGATTCGGCGGATCAAATCGAACGCCCTGGAAACTGACCTGGCTGGTGGCCTTAACCGTGGCCTTACTCTCGCGGCCGACAAGCTCAAACTGATGACCGATCGTCGTCATGATCGTTGTTTGATCGCCAGCTTTGACGCTGCCGTTAGGGATGCGTTCGCTCTCCGACTTCAGCCAGAAAATATCAACGGGCTGATTAGTGCCGTTGATGATTTGCAGCTTTGGACGGGGGAACGCTGCCCCCTTGTCTTGCGGATCGGCTGCAGAGGCGAGTCCTCCGACGGATAAAAGACAAATGCTGACGAGCAAGTTTCTGTAATGCATAGGATTACTCTTTGAATATCGATGGACATCGAGAAGATTTATTAACTTCGAACTCTTTCAGTCGGGACAGTCACGCGATTTCGACAAGTCGCGGGCCTAAGACATTTTGCTTCGGAGTGATCCCCAGTCCCGGCGCAAAACTTGCCTCCATGAATCCATTGACCCGCATGGGTGCTCCGTCAGCCGTACTGACAGTCACGTAGCTGTTAAAATCGGTACTCGTAAAACGATATTCCTCGGGAGTACTGTGAGCGAGATGAGCGATCGCTGCTGTTGTGATGTCGCCTCCCCAACTGTCTTCCAGCGTCATCGCGATTCCCATGGAAACGCAAAGATCGCGGACTTGTTTTGTTTTGGTCAGCCCACCAAGTTTGCTGATCTTCAGATTGACGACATCCATCGCCAGGTCTGCTTTGGCTCGCAGCAACATGTCGAGGCTGTCGATATTCTCATCCAGTACAAAAGGATGGTCGGTATGACGCCGAACGGCCAGGCATTCTTCGTACGTTAAGCAAGGCTGTTCGATATAGACGTCCACGTCGCGAACACCTCGGACAACTCGAATTGCTTCGTGCTGTGTCCAGCCGGTATTGGCATCAGCAACGAGCCGGTCGGTCGGTTGAAGCATCGCCCGGACCGCATGAATTCGCTCGATATCGGTATCGGGGTCACCACCCACCTTTAATTGAAATCGGGTATACCCCTCGGACCGATACCCGGCGACTTTTCTGGCCATGATATCGGGAGACTCCTGTGAGATCGCTCGGTACAGACGTACTTTTTCGGCGAAACGTCCCCCCATCAACGTGCAGACAGGCAAACCTGTTGCCTGGCCGAGGAGATCCCAGCAGGCAATGTCGATCCCTGATTTGACGTACGCATGCCCTTTGAGTGCTGCGTCCATCCGGTGATTAAGAACCGAAAGTTGGCATGGATCAAATCCCAGCAAATGCGGTCCCAGTTCTTTCAGGCCCGCTCGGACGCCGTCAGCATAGGCTGGGAGGTAAAACGGTCCCAACGGACAAACTTCGCCATAGCCGATCAGGCCGCTATCGGTCTCAACGCCGACAATCGTGCTGTCGAAGACTGAGACGGATTTACCACCCGACCACTTGTACGATCCTTCGACCAAAGGCAATTCCACACGGTGAGCAAATATCCGGGCGATTTTCATGGTCGATATTTTCCTGCGGTAATGTATGTGTGAAACGCTGGAGCAGAGTCAAACTTGGAAAAACGAATTCTGTGCCACTGCATCGCAGTCTTCTAAAGTAGCCTTCATCGCTCCGAGGCTGTCAGTTTTTGTAAGTTGAGGATGGTGAGCCACAACCCGTAGCATGGGCTTCAGCCCGTGCGACACAACATCTTGTGCGGGCTAAAGCCCACACTACAAAAACGGACAGCCTTTCCGCGTGATGTGCATGCGTCGGAAACGCTCCAACCCTTGCCTTCGCATTCGAAACAAATAATTTTTTTGAATACTTTTTAAAAAACATGCCGTTTGCAATATGACGGGTTCTCGAGCAATCCTCATCACGCGGAGCGATGATGGCTACTTTGGTCTAAGAGCACTGCTTGAACGAAGACGGTCAAGCAATCGCACAGTAATTTAGAAGATTGACAACTCAACCGCTATTTCGAACGTGCTTTTCGATAGGCGTTCGCCGTTGCTTCGGCTCGAAACTCGACGATTTTCTTTCCCCATTCGATCGTTTTTTCCATCGGAGCTAATGAAACACCGTTGATACGGAATTTGTCAGCGGCGATTCTTTGGCTTGCTCGAACGCTTTCAGGGTCAACGACCATCATGGTTGCGGTGATCGCAAAGTCATCATGCAGGCCCTCGTCTGTTTCGTGAATCCCTTGCTTTTCCAACCATTTCGAGACTGATTCATGGTCATAATACTCAGGGATGAAGTAGGCCTTCGATTTCTGACCGGTCCACTTCCGATTGAGCTGTTCGGCGACCTCCTTCATACCAGTTTGATTACCACCGCTATCGCCAATCAAAACGATGTTTTTGAATCCATGTACTTTGAGCGACGAACAAATATCGATCAGCAGCCGTTCGAAAGTCTCTTTTGCGACACTGATCGTGCCGGGGTATTTCATGTGCAGCGACGGAGGATCGATGTCTCCCTCAGGCACAAACGGGACAATCGGAGCCACAAGCGCATTCAGCTTGCGGGCGATGGCTTCGGTTGTTGTTCGCAGAACGACATTGTGTTTACCGGTCACAAGGTATGGACCATTTTGCTCAACCCCTCCCGTGGCCACGATCACAGTCTCTTTTCCCTCTCGAATGGCATCGCGAACTTCCATCCAGGTTAGATCTTCGATGAATACAGTATCCCTTGCCGCAATCGGACGAGGCGCCTCCGGATCAGGTCGGACCGGGTCTGCTAGAACGGCAAAAAGTCCGATCACGAGCGAGGCAATCAGGGCAATTCCACGTGACATGATTAATCTCTTTCAGTTTCAGTCCAACGATCCTGGATCAACGTTGACCTCAATTGCGCGGGATTCTGATTTTAGGACAAGAACCGATGATGGGGATGAAACCATTGGACAGCAAGTGTTGCCACACTCACTGTGAGGTTTTGACGTGTAGGCTGCCAGCCTCCAAAAGATACTTTTCCGCACGGGCTGAAGCCCATGCTACGGTTTATGGCCTGCCGTTTTCGACGCGATTTTTACCCTTTCTTAGAATTCCCGTAATTTTCGCGATAACTTTTTAGACACGATTCGTATCTGCTGTCAGAGGTATTCATGACCAGTGTTCCACCCACCCGTCCGACCCTGCTCTTCCGCATCCGTGATGCTCGCGATCAGGAGGCGTGGGGGCGGTTCATTGATCTGTATGCTCCTCTGGTTTACGGGTTTCTCCGTAAGCGAGGCTTGCAAGACGCCGATTCTGCCGATTTGACGCAAGATGTTTTAAGACAGGTGGCAGCGGCAGCGAAGAGTTTGGAATACGACGCGAAACGAGGTTCTTTTCGTGGTTGGCTGTTTACGATCGTTCAAAATCGATTGACAGACCATTGGCGAAAGGAAGGAATTCGGGAGCACGGCGGCGGCGACACCGACGCTCAGCAGCAACTGAACGAGATTCCTCAGCCGGGTGGAATGGATGCGAGTGCCGAATGGGATGCCGATTATGAACGACAACTTTTTCATTATGCGGCGAATATTGTGAAGCAGGATTTTACGCCGTCCACTTGGCAGGCGTTCTGGATGACGGCGGTCGACGGGGTCGGGGGCCGTGAAGTGGCAGAAAAACTTGAGATGACGGTCGCTGCGGTCTACCTGGCCAAAGGTCGAGTCATGGCTCGACTGAAGGATCAGGTGAAGTTGCTGGTTGGCGAAGAATGAAAGAACAATCATGACGGACTTTTCAATATGCTGCCCGACGACAGAACAGCTAAGGTCATTGATCGACGGAACGTTACCCGAAAGCGATCAGGCAATCGCTCAAAGTCACGTCGACGGTTGTGCGGCATGCCAGAAGACGCTCGAGTCTCTGGTGGCGGGAAGTGCGTCATGGGATTCCGCTCTGGGGCATCTCCGTAACGAACCGGTTCGCATTCAGGAAACGGCTTTTTCAGAAGCCATTGAACAGATGAAAGCGGAAGAGTTCATCGAGTCGAGTGATGCCGCACAGACGAACGGGAATGCTCTTTCGTTCCTCTCGCCGTCGGACCAGCCCGGTTCGATCGGTCGACTGGGAGCATATGAAGTTACCGAAGTGATCGGTCAGGGAGGGATGGGAATCGTCGTGAAGGCATTCGACCCGGCGTTGCACCGTGTCGTCGCCGTCAAAGTGCTGGCGCCGTACCTGGCTCATAATCCGCAAGCGAGAAAGCGATTTGTTCGTGAGGCACAGGCAATCGCAGCCGTTAGCCACGACCATGTCATCACAATCCACGCGATTGACGAATCTCCCGAACAACCCAAGATTGTCATGCAGTATATCGCAGGCCGGTCCCTGCAGCAGAGGATTGACGCAGAAGGGTCACTTGACCTCAAGGAAATTCTGCGAATCGGGATGCAGACTGCTTCTGGTTTGGCTGCGGCACACGCACAAGGCCTGGTCCATCGGGACGTCAAACCATCGAACATCCTGCTTGAGAACGGCATTCAACGAGTGAAGTTGACTGACTTTGGTCTGGCTCGTGCCGTTGATGATGCCAGTCTGACTCAAAGCGGTGCGATTGCCGGAACGCCGCAATATATGGCTCCTGAGCAGGCGAACGGGGACGCGGTTGACTACCGCGCTGATTTGTTCAGCCTGGGAAGCGTGATGTACGCAATGTGCGTTGGTCATTCACCATTTCGTGCCAGCACGACAATGGGAGTGCTGAAACGAGTCTGTCATGATCCCGCCCGGCCGATCCAGGAACTGAACGCAGATATTCCTGACTGGCTGTGTGCCATCATCATGAAACTGCTCGCCAAGAAACCTGAAGAGCGATTTCAGTCGGCGAAAACAGTGGCCGAACTGTTAGAAAAATGGCTGGCTCACGTTCAGCAGCCAACGGCCGTCCCCAAGCCGCCGCTCGTCGCCAGTCCGGTACCCTCGTCGAAGCCAAATACTTCCACAGAATCAAAGACGGCCCTTAATCAAGTTTCATCGGACGCAAAGAACCGGGCGAGACGTGAACTCGATTCACGGACCATTTTTTTCCAGCCAGTTTCCGGCCGATGGTTACTTTTCTTCTTTCTGACTGGGATGGCTGGAACGATTGCATATGGCCGCAGTCAACCGATAACTCCATTTAGGTGGAGTATGGAAGAAACCTTGTTGATGAGTCTAATGTCTGGACTGTTTGCCTGCTTCTGGGGATTGTTGCTCGTAGCAATTGTTCGTCTTGTGTGGGCCAATCTTTACCGCTATGTGCCTTGGGTTGCAAAGACTTCAGGAGTGAACGGTAGCGGCCAGGACATTGGTACGGACAACCGACCTCTATGGCGAGGCCTTCAACCAGAAAGTCTGGCAATGCTGGCAGCGATTATCGCGATGCTACTAACCATTAACCCACTGATCGCTGCTGTGATCGCCATCCTCTTTTGGCGTTTTGCAACGTGGACGGCTGCCGCAACTGTCCCCGCCACAGACCAAAAGTCATCGTTCGCAGCCTCCTCAGACGACGATTCTGACTTTCAGCCGCCGACCCCAAAGTCATCCTGGATCAGCAGCCTTGGACAGCAGACAAAAGAAATCCCGAAACGTGTTTTTGCGTCAGTCCGAAGCGCGTTTGCTTCGTCATCGCCAGAAACAAATCGTATCTTGCTGGCGATTGGTTGGTTTTTTGCTGGGGGAATTGACTTGCTGTTTGCTCTGTTGCTGTTTTCTGAGAGTGCTCTTTACGGCGTTTGCGTACTGGCAATCAGCCTCGTCTCATTTGTGGTGTCGTACTGTCTCCAGGCGAGTCAAAACTTTGGATTCGTACAAGCCATGTCCTACATTGGTCTGCTGCCGGTTTCACTGGGAGCACTGATTCGAATCCCGCTTGCTATCACGACATTAATCTGGCAGCACTCCCCTGAGGCGAAGACCCTGTTTGAAGCCACTCCGTATCAGGACACAAATCTTGGCAGGCTCGTGACAGGTTTTGGGATGTTCTTTCGAAGATCGTTAAAGACACTGGGATGGCTCTTGTTATGGACAGCCATCTGGTCGCTCAGTTTTTGGGCCGTTTTTCTGTTATGGGCAGCTCCCTATGGTCCCTCGGAATATGTGATCTACGACAAGTCGACAGTTACGTTGAAGGATGCCCCAGGAAAGCGATTTGAATTGATTTCCTCAGGGACTGGAGACTCGTACGGCCTTTCACCTGCAGTTCAAAGTGTTCGACCTCAGCAGTTGGGATTGGGGCAAGTCGGTGGTATACGAGAATCGCAGTTGTTGATCGTGATCCCCGAACAACCGGTAGCTGAGCAGCAAGCGGAAGAATTCACTCGTGAGATTGCCAAAGGGCTAAACCAACTTCTTGGTGATTCGTTTCCCGAGCATGCTGCAAGTTTGTCAAAGTCGGTGCTGGACCTGCAGTCACGTCAACGTGAGAGCAAAGCTCCGATCACAGACATCACGTCGTACCAGCGACCGTTCGTCCAACGATTCAGTAATGTCGATCGCCCGATCAGTACACCCTGGAAGGGATTCGTGAGACTCGGATCAGCTCTCGACACCGAATTGTTTAAGGCCGATCTCGACACCAACGTCAGCTATTTTGATTGCAAGCCTTCAGTGACGCTGATGACAATTGGCTTAACGTATGCACTTTTATTTTGGTTTGTCAGCTTCTGGATCTTGAAAAATGGCTATTTCCCGCGAGTGAAGTCAAAGCAGGCGGAAGTGGCGATGGCAACATGAATGATCAATTAAACATTCGGTTGCGGGATTTCCCAGACCGTTCCGTAGGCATCCTGTTGTTCAAAATACTCGAGAAGTCGCAGATAGAACTCATGATTCGCAAGCGTCGCACTGTCACCGAACACGATCAGTTTGCGGCGCGCTCGCGTCAGAGCGACATTCATCCGACGGGTGTCGGTCAGAAATCCAAGCTCCCCTTTCGCGTTGGAACGGACGAGTGAAATAACAACGGCCTCCTTCTCGCGGCCCTGAAATCCGTCGACAGTGTCAATCTCGACGTCAGCCTCAGTGATCAGCCCACGAAGCAGCCTCGCTTGAGCCGAATACGGGGTGATGACCGCGATATCACTTGCATGGACTCCCGCGTGCAGCAATTCATTCACCTGCCAGGCGACAAATTCTGCTTCGCCTGGGTTCTCGTGACTGCTCCCTTCGGTTTCTGTCTGCTCTGCGCAATGCGAGCCTGCGGTATCGAAGAAACGGATGGCGGTTTGCGTCATGGGGCTGTCTTCCATTCCTGGAAGATCTGCCAGTCGATGAGCACGCACTGAATCGGCGGCGACGAGTTCCCCATTATAAAACTCGTTGGACGAGAACTGCATGATCTGAGCGTGCATCCGGTACTGCGTCGTCAATCGGCGAGAGATGGATTCTCCGAATTGTTTGACTAGTTTCTCCATCAGGCTGACGTGAAACCCGTTCCGCTTCGCTTCGGACGAAGTCACCGTCGGTGGCAGTTGGCAGTGATCGCCAGCCAGCACAAGACGACGACTTCGCAAGATTGGAATCCAGCAAGGTGGCTCCGTTGTTTGAGCCGCTTCGTCGATCACCGCCAGATCGAATTGGCGATCTCGTAACAGGTCGTTGTTGAGTCCAGTCAGTGTCGCACAGACGATCTGTGCCGAGTCCAACAGATATTCAACCAGTCTCGATTCAAGCTGCTTTGCATCCTGCAAAAGGCGTTTTGCTTCTTCGCGGGCATCGCGTCGTGCACCGGCCGCCGGCGCCGTCCGAGTGAACTTGCTGGCCTGACGCCGCAATGTCCAGGCTTCTTTTGTCCATTCTCGTGCCAGCTTAAGGTCGGGATGCGACTCGACCAGCAGATCGAGGGTATGTTCACGAAGCTGTGGAAGAACTCGAGCCGGATGTCCGATGCGGATTACTTTCTCGCCCGCCGCGAGTAGTCGTTCAAACAAGTTGTCGACCGCAAGGTTGCTCGGAGCACACGCCAGGACTCGTTCGCCCCGGCGAACGGCCTGCCGAATCAGTTCCACAACGGTCGTTGTCTTTCCCGTCCCTGGGGGCCCATGAATAATGGCCAGATGTTCTGCAGCCAGAGCGTGGGTCACTGCCGCTCGTTGGGAGTCATCCAGAGGAGACAGGGAAGTCCAATCGCGTGCGGGGCGAAAGTCCGGCGGGTTTTCGCCGAGAATCCGGCTTCTGAGCGCGGCGAGTGGTCCGCGCTCGGCAGTCTCGGCGCGTCGCAAAGCCTCTTTCTGTCGCTGTCGTGCAATTTCATCCGAAGAGAGATCGATGCGATAAACAGGTCGATCGGCCTCTGTTTCAGGTGAATCACCAAGCACGACTGTGATTGTCTCACGGTCGCGATCTGTGATCACGCCACGCCAGCCGGCGTGTTCCATCGACTTCTGCTCCGATAGAACAATCGGCGTGCCAGAGTTAAGCCGTGTCCAGGGTAGTTCGAGGCGACGATCCTTCTTTCCAAGCGTCACGATCACCCGGCCGCCAAATCCCGCAGTCTCATCACGGATTGCAAGATCGACAAGACTGGAACCAGTCCGCTCTGCCTGGTCGCCTGATGCCCGCCGCGAAAGACGGACTGTCTCCGCTGTTTCCGCCTCTGCCTCCTGGTCGAGACAGCGAATCAGTCGCTGAAAATACTCGTTTGCCACAAATAACTTCCTTTGAGCCCTTCGGTTAGTCCCATGATACTACTCCTTGCCATCGCAAATGCCGATAGCATAAGATGATGTTGATCTGTTTTCGTGGTGAGGGACCCGTGATGCTTCGAATGCTCAGTTCACCCAGGCGTCTTTGTAACGGACTGACGCGTCGAGAGCTCATGGAAGTCGGCGGAACCGGATTATTGGGGCTTTCGTTACCGCAGCTCCTGCAAGCCGACGCCGCTCGAGCTGTTGAAGTCAGCACCGTTCAACAGCCAGCATTGCCAGACGGTTTTGGTGCGGCCAAACGATGTATCATCCTGTTTCTGTACGGCTCACCCAGCCAGATGGAAACGGTCGACATGAAGCCGAATGCGCCGTTGGAAATTCGTGGCACAATGCGCCCAATTCCATCCGTTCTTCCTGGGCTGGATGTCTGCGAACATCTGCCGAACATGGCCCGGATGATGGACCGAACCACAGTTCTTAGATCCGTCCATCACGAATACCCGATTCACGGTGTGGCACACGCGATGACGGGCGTTCCCGTGATTGATGTGAATATGGAGCTCAGTCCGAACGATCCCAAGCATCATCCCTATTTCGGTAGCGCCGTTGAATATATCGAACGACAACGACGGGGCGGAATGGCGGCGTTTCCGCAGAACGTCGCTCTCCCCTTCCCTTTCAGTTCGCAACGGACGGGCGAAGTGTTTCGAGCCGGACCGTATGCCGCCTATCTCGGTTCGGCATACAACCCTGTATGGACGGAATACGAAGGTCAGGCTGACCGTAGTGTCTACAAAACTCTGCGCGATATGAATGTCGAAGTCTTCGATCCATACGTCGGTTGTCAACGAGATTCATACTTCCGCATGGCTTCGACCAGCCTGCCAGCCGAATTGACTTTGGATCGTCTGGACCGTCGTCGATCACTGCTGCAGCAACTGGACGTCTCTCGTCGTGATCTTGATGCCTCATTAAGCGGTAAATCGCTTTCCAGCTTTCAACAGATGGCTCATTCACTGATTCAGTCTCAATCGGTTGCTTCGGCTCTTGATGTCCGACAGGAGTCGATGGAAACGCGAGAACTCTACGGAATGACGCTGTTTGGTCAGTCGTGTCTCACGGCACGTCGGATGCTCGATGCCGGAACGCGGCTTGTCAGCGTCTTCTGGGACGAATACGGATTAGCTGGTGACGCCTGGGATACGCACTGGAACCATTACCCTCGCATGGTAGACCAGCTTCTTCCTGGCCTCGACAAGGCCTTCTCAGGGCTTGTGCTGGACCTGGATTGTCGAGGGCAACTGGACGACACATTAGTTGTTTGTATCAGCGAACATGGCCGAACGCCCAAGATTAGCAGCGTCGGGGGTGGAGGTCGCGATCACTGGTCTCAAGCTTATTCTGTGTTGTTCGCTGGAGGCGGAATCGCACGAGGCCGTGTTGTTGGCGCGACTGACAAACACGCCGGAGAAGTGGTTTCCAATCCCGTCGGTCCGAAAGATATCCTGGCAACCATGTATCACTTGCTCGGAATTGATCCCCATACTTTCCTGCCGGACAAAACAGGTCGTCCAATTCCATTGGTCCCAGAATCGAGTCGAGTGATCACGGAATTGCTCGCGTGAAACCTCGTTTCTTAGCGTCACGGGGAGGGTCCGCTATACAACGTCTTTGTCAATCGAGTGAATTGATGTGCCACTGCTTGACCGTCCCCGGTCAAGCAGTGCTCTTCGACCGGAAAAACCCGCGATGCCGCGGCTCCGAATACTCCAACAGTCGTTTCACATTAGACCAAAGTAGCCATCATCGCTCCGCGTGATGAGCATTGTTCGAGAACCTACCAGATTCCAATCCACATATTCTCAAATCAGAAATTCAAACGGAGGACCTGTCCCGTTGCGTCGGCAACGATTGAATCGTTTCCGACGCATGCTCATCACGCGGAGCGATGATGGCTACTTTGGGAAAAGCCCGACTCAGTGGATTCGAATCCCAGTTGAGTAGTTTCACAAATCACTATTCAGAATCTGTAACGCGATTACTCACTGAATATTCCACGATCCGCAACCGGTGTTGAAACCGAATCATCCACGCCTGAATCAACAAGGAAGCCAACATGCCCGCCAATCCCGCAGCGACTCACATCGCGAAAACACTCGCTTACACCAGTCCATTGTTATCCTGCCGGTTCGATCCGACCGGAAAATACGTCTTTGCCGGGGCCGAAGATTTCAAAGTCGTCCGTTGGGAATTGGCGACCGGCACAAAAGTTGAACTCGCCGGTCACGATAGCTGGGTTCGCGGCCTGGCATTCTCCGCAAACGGCGACACTTTAATTACCGGTGGCAACGACGGACGGTTGATCTGGTGGGCGGCAGGTGCCGAAATGCCTGTTCCCCTAAGAACAATTCAGGCTCATCAGGGCTGGATTCGTGCTCTTGCTGTCAGCCCGGATCGCCAATTACTTGCTTCGTGTGGTAATGATCACAAAGTGAAATTGTGGTCTCTCGCTGACGGTAGCTTGATCCGAGAATTCATCGGACACGAGCGGCACGTCTACAATGTCGCATTCCACCCCGACGGCAAGCATCTGGTTTCAGGTGACATCACAGCAAAATTCCTGCATTGGGAAACCGAGACTGGCAAACAAGTCCGCAATTTCACCATTGCCAGTCTTAGCAAGTACGACCCCGGTTTCATGGCAGACTACGGAGGCCCGTTCTGCCTGGAATTCGCTGCTGATGGTAATCGACTGTTTGCGGGGGGGATTACAAATGTGAGTAACGCCTTTGCGGGTGTCGGAAATCCGATCGTCTCGCAAATCGACTGGCAAGAGGGAAAAGAAGTCATCGGCCATCTCAGCAAGGCCGGAATCCAGGGAACGACATGGGGACTGATGCCACACCCCGAAGGATTTTTAATCGGAGCAACAGGAGGTCAAGGAGGCGGGCACGTCTTCTTTTGGAAGCTCGATCAGAAGGATGAATTTCACTCATTGAATCTGGGCAACGTGGCCCGCGATATGGCCCTGCATCCCGATGGTCTTCAAATCGCAACGGCGCATTACGACAAGAACCTGCGTTTGAGCCTCATGGTACCCAAAGCGTGAGCGTCCGCTTCGGCCCACCTACCGAAACATCACCAAAACGGTACTTGACCAAGTTGGCCAAGTTCCTTTTTTTCAGGGGTTTTGGCAAGTTCGAAGTTAGCCACCTTCGCCCGTTCTGGCGATTTCTTCGGGAGGGCAAGCCGAAGCGTCTAGAGAGTTGACCTCAGGTGAGTAGAAAGTAGACCAGACCAAGAAATAAACGATTTATTGATTTATCAACTTTCTACTCTCTCAAAACTACTCTCTGCCGCTTCGGCCCGCCCACCAATCACCAAAAAAGTTGGCCAAGTTCCCTTTTTTATAGGCTTTTGCGAGAGTTTTGAAGTTGGCCAACTTGGCCAACTTCAAAACTCCTCACCTTCCGGTCGGCAAGGCGAGGCACCGCCCAAGTCGTCTCGCACGCCATTTTCTTCACTTCGTTACCTTTGTTAACTTCTGTTCAAAATCTTCTCTTCTTTTCTTCTGTCCCGCCCAGATGAAATTTGATCGAAAAGTTCGCGCGACTTCGACCATTCCTCGTATTTCATAGGCTTTTCGTCATCTGTCCGCCCTAAAAAAGTTCACCTGACTTCGCCTGAGTTCGCCAGACTTCGCGCGAGTTCACCTGACTTCGATTGACCTGACCATTGTTGGTCCTTCCGTTTTCATCCGAAAGCCGATTGGACTCGATTTGCATCCCCGAAAAAACTTGGCCAAGTTGGCCAAGTTCCTTTTTTACAGGGGTTTTGGCAGGTTCGAAGTTGGCCAACTTCAACCGTTCTCGCCTCTTCGTCAGGACGGCGTCCCCCTGTGTGCCAATAATAAGTGAGACAGTTCAACAGTTGTCGATTTGTGCAGGGCGGTAAGGAAACTGACGATGATCAACAATGTGACACAGGGTACGGAAGACGCCGCAGCAGCCGGAACGGAAGGAGGCCGTA
>CAIVEI010000114.1 GCA_903904835.1 uncultured Schlesneria sp.
CCAGGGTCGCAGGTCTTCCGCAGGCCCTGGTACCGTCGATTGATTTCCAAACAAGGCCTGAAGGGCCGACAGTTCGACCGAGACATCATGCACCGATTTCGAACCGCGCCGGTAATTGAAAGCAACCGAACGGCCGGCCTTTTCGGGCCTCGATTCATTTCTGTTGACCAGTCACCAAGGCCTCCAGAGGACCTGCGACCCTCGCTATTGGAATCACCGGCCACGTTCGGCCTGAACGAATGGGGTCGGTTTACCGCGTGACATCCGGCGCTCCACAATTGATTTTGCCGACGCTGGCAGAAAAGACATCGCCACGGACGGACACAGAATCACACGGAACAATCCAAAAGAGGAAATGACTGGCAAAGAAGTGCTACCACGGTGTTTCTCGGGATTCCTTCCGTTTTATCCGTGTGGATCAGTGTTAATCCGTGGCCAAATTCTTTTGAGTTTCGTTGATGAGGGTCGGGACGACGGGAATTTACGACGGGACTCGAAAAGGAATGTCGGCGAAATAGCTGGCCAGTCGCTGCTTCCATCGGGACAAGCCCAATGGAGAGCGGGCCAGTGCGGAGCTTTCGTTGTAGCCGACCAGTTGTGATCCCGCCGGGGCAAGCCCAGCGGAAATCAAAACAAAATAAAGAAATACCGTCCGCAGCAGGCTGGCACTTGCACGAATTGTCGAGATGCAGGACGTAACCGACGTCGCACCGGGATGATTAATGGTATTCGGTTTCCATTGGGCTTGACCCAACGGGACCAACAACTGCAAGCTACGTCATTCGACCTGATGAAAGAAGCTCTCCGTCCGGCTTGCCCGGATGGAAGCAACGACTCGCTAGCTCGCTGGCAGGAATTAAACAAACAACATGATCGAGCGAAAAGCGTGGAGTCGCGAAGAACAACTGGCGGCGTTTTGCCTTTATTGCAGAACGCCGTTCGGGAAGCTTCACGCGAAAAATCCTGAAATCATCGCCCTCGCCGCCAGGCTTAAACGGACCCCATCCGCCGTCGCGATGAAAGCCTGCAACTTCGCCAGCCTGGACCCCGTCGTCCAGGCACGAGGAGTTTCCGGACTCGGGAATGTCGCCCGAGCGGATCGGGAACTCTGGTCAGAATTCGCAGCAAATCCTACATCGATTGCGGAACTCGCGGAATCGGCATTTGAATCGGCGGTCGCAACCGAGATTGACCGCGAAGATTCCGAAGTATTGATCCCGAGTGGCCCAACGGAATCCCTATCGCTGGTCCGAGTTCGCCTCGTCCAAACGTTTTTTCGAAACAGTGTCCTCGCCAGCTATGAGAACCGTTGCGCGATTTCGGGCGTGACAATACCGTCGCTGTTGGTCGCCAGCCACATCATTCCGTGGAGCGCCAACGAATCTCGCCGAGCTGATCCGCGAAATGGCGTCTGTTTGAACTCGCTGTATGACAAAGCCTTTGATCGAGGATTAGTCACGTTTTCGGACGACCTGAAGGTTGTCGTTTCTCCCGTCCTGCGTGCCCAATCACCTTCTCAATTCCACCAATGGGCGCTGCTGGACATCGAAGGAGCCAGCCTCAACCTGCCCGCTCGATTCGCTCCCGATCCCATCTCTCTGGCATTTCACCGCGAGTATGTCTTTCAGAGTGCATGACGGGACAATCGAAAACGGACGCGAATCGAGTATGTCCATGCGGACATAACACATTCGTCGTTCCGATGACTTCGATTGCTGATCCTGTCGCAAGTTTTCGTCTTAACCGTTGCGCCAGAAACACGTTCCCACACACGCCCGATGGCCCTGCCTATGCCGAGCATGCGCTGTCCGAAGCCTCAACGTAACGTTTTCGGAAAATCACCCATTATTTTGACAACTTACATTTACAGTGATTTTATTTACCCTATATTTGTGAGTGCGTCTTTCGCGCATTGTGTCACGGAAATACCTACTCAATCCAATTTTTTCAGGTTACAATCCGATCATGAATTCGATCGAACTTTTTGCCGGTGCCGGCGGTCTCGCCCTCGCCACCGCTAACGCAGGATTTCATCACAAGGCCGTGCTGGAGTGGAACCCCAACGCGTGTAAGACATTACGCCAGAACCAGGCCGACGGGCTTGATCAACTTAAGAACGCACGAATCATTGAAGGCGACATCAGCACCTTCGACTTCACCGAATACGCGGGGAGGATTGATCTAGTTTCGGGCGGTCCACCGTGCCAGCCCTTTTCAATTGGTGGCAAACATGCGGGAATGGACGATAAGCGAAACATGTTCCCTCATGCTGTCAGAGCAGTTCGGGAGATCGCGCCAAAGGCGTTCATTTTTGAGAACGTGAAGGGGCTGCTTCGCGGCAGCTTCACAAACTATTACCAATACATTATCCATCAACTCACCTACCCTCAGATGATCCGGAGCGGTGACGAGGAGTGGAACGACCACTCAGCGCGACTTGAGAAGGCCGTCACAAAAGGGAGCGAATCTGGGTTAAAGTACAACGTCATTTACCAATTATTGGATGCGGCAGACTATGGAGTCCCGCAGCATCGACATCGCGTCCTTATTGTTGGAATACGTTCCGACTTGAAGCTTCAATTTTCATTTCCGCAAAAGACACATGAAGAAGACGCGCTGCTTCATGACATGTGGGTAACCGGCGAATACTGGGAACGTCACAGAATCCCTAAAAAGAACAGGCCGTCGGTTCCGATCCAGCTCAAATCGCGCGTTCAAAACTTGCGTTCATTGTTTCCCGGAATGTTGCTACCTGCTTGGCGGACGGTGCGGGATGCGATTGCTGACCTCCCCGACGTCGCTCCCGGCGAAAGTTGCTCTAAATTTGCGAATCATTTCTGCAATCCAGGTGCCCGTTCCTATGCTGGTCACACAGGGAGTCCGTATGACGAGCCTGCAAAAGCACTGAAGGCTGGCGATCACGGCGTGCCCGGCGGAGAAAACACCCTTCGATTTGACGACGGATCGGTGCGCTATTTTAGCGTTCGCGAGTGTGCCCGCATTCAAACTTTTCCCGACGACTGGAAGTTTCAGGGGTCGTGGACGGAATCCATGCGGCAATTAGGGAACGCCGTTCCTGTGCAAATGTGTGAAGTAGTTTCCAAAGAGTTGCATCGGCTGCTTTTAGAACGGAAAGTCGTGGTCCATGGCTAAGAAGGCGGCGGTAGCTCACACAAAAGAGCCTTTTGACCGAGCGAAACACGTTTACAAGAACGATGCCTTCGTCGAACTGATAAAAGACGCCATCCGCTTTTTTAATGGGACTCCGGTCCAACCTCTCCCACCGCCTGAGCGGTTCCACGGCACTGGAATTTACGCGCTGTATTACACGGGTCACGCCGAACCATATTCCAAGTATGCGGAACTTAATCGACTTTCCTACGATTTTCCAATCTATTTGGGAAAGGCAGTTCCTAAAGGATGGCGGCAGTCGAGGACGGATCGGACCGACGACAAACCGTCGCCCGAGCTATACTCTCGGCTAAGCCAACACGCGAACAGCATAAATAAAGTAGACAGCCTTTCGATCAGCGATTTCTCTTGTCGTTTCATGATTTTTGATGGACCAAGTTCCGACATGATCGGAACGCTTGAAGCAGCGGTGATCAAATGGAAGAAACCGCTTTGGAACAGTTACCTTGATGGCTTTGGAAACCACGATCCCGGTAAAGGGCGGTACGAGCAATCAAAATCTGATTGGGATGTTGTTCATCCCGGTCGATCATGGGCAAATAAATGCAAAGGAAAAACTCCAACAAGGGAGAGTCTGCTCGCTGGTATCGAGAAATTCTTAAGCAAAGTCGGAGATTCGAAAAGCACACTGCTCGATCCGAGTAGCGGCGCAGCATTTCAGTAAGGTGTAAGCAAACGACGGGTAGCCCGGCTCGAAAGTTAGGTGACCCCGTTCGTCTACGTAGGAACGTGCGTCGATACCACGTTTGTCACACCAACGAATTCGATTGCTGAGTGACTTCGAGTATTTTAGGAAAAGATCGTCTTAACCGGCTTGCCAGAAGTAAGTTAGAACACAGCTTAGTTTGGCAGGAACGTCCTTGGAGTGTCGAGAGGGCCGTAACTTAATGTCCACCAATGTTTTAAGCAGTGATTGTATTCGAAGACTAGGAACGCCCCATTGTTCGCATACTCGCCACAGACTTTGCACTGCGAAAAAAAGTTCAATAACTTTTGATCCAAACGCCCACAAAATCGTTAGAGACCGTTGAAGGTCGATAGTTCTCTAAAAATGGATCGTGCAAATGACTGACGAGAAAAAATCTTCCACACCGAAACAAGAATCATCACCCGACCATCGATCAAAACCGATCGAGCGTTGGATGCTCTGTCTACTCGTAATAAGCATGGCAGCGCAGGCCGCAAAATTTTTGTTTTGGGACCGGCCTCAAAACGAAGTCATCTACCAAAAGGCGAAGATCGAGGCGAGTCGCGCAGCTGCCGAATCATTATCTCTTATCGGGGAGGTTTTCTCGCCGGATCTGAACCTTTTTGATGGCGATATTTCTCTCCCAATTTGCCCAGTCGTCGTCAAAATCCAAAATGATGGGCAAATCCCAATCCAACTCAAGCGTCTTGAATTCAAAGTGCTTGTTGCGCAGCTTCGAAATGTCACCATCATCGAACCTATTGGTGCGTTGAAGGGCGGTCCAATTGTAGCCCCTTCCGGGAATATGCCGAACAAGCCTAATGAAACACCGCACGTCGGAATTATTGATTATGACTCAAATTCTTGGACCGAAGTTGCGGGAATTGTGAGAAAGCCGTCTCGCGACGCTCTTCCTGCGGGTCAGTCGTTCACCGAGCGGCTTCACGTGCTATCGAAACGAGACTCGACTCCGGTTCTAACTAAAGTGGAAGTCTCGTTACAAACGGAGAAACACGAATACCGATGGTCAGGATTTATGAATCCATCAATGTGTGGCCCTGTTGCTGCGCTAACAGAAGTTTCTCAAGTACCGTCGATTACGGCGGCGACTGAGTTCAGCGTCGATGATCCTACCTCTGATGGCCTTATTAACTTCATTCAACGGGAGATTTCGCGCTCAGTTGCAGTCGAGATTCCGAAGGTGATATCTAAATCACTTGATGAAACGGCGGCTAAACAGACCCTCGAAACAACGCGAGAAATCAACGCTGAGATGCTGAAACTCATCCAACAGATTCGCGACACCGCAAAACCACCAGAAACGAAACTCGCCACGACTACGCAATATCCTCGACTGGACGTCGATGAACTCGTTGCAAAAGAGATCACGATCGTGTCTCGTGATGGCAAAACGAAAGTCGGGCGAATAAGCTCGGACCCTGTTTCATCATATCTTGTCGCAGGTAAAGATGTATCGCGTCCGCAATCTAGTCTGCGGTTTGAGATCGGACAAAATTCGCAAAACGGCGGTTCCATCATTGTCCGCAATCCTCGATCGCCTTCAAACGGCGATGAGAATGATTTATCGATTGCAAGACCAATCGGCATTGAGATTCGTGCATGGAAAAATGAGGCATCGGTAATGCTCGTCGACCAATTCGGTCAGCGAGTGGGCGGAAACGGTTCCTTATTGCGAGGGTCCTTAGTCTGGAATCAAGAAAAATAACACTTAGTTTGGCCCGGAATACCGCTTTGATGTCTAAGCTGATCTGCGGGAACACAGCTCGTTCGTCATTTCGCTGACATTGATTGCTGAGACAACTTCGTGCGTGCAACAGTCCCCTGTGTGCCAATAATAAGTGAGACAGTTCAACAGTTGTCGATTTGTGCAGGGCGGTAAGGAAACTGACGATGATCAACAATGTGACACAGGGTACGGAAGACGCC
>CAIVEI010000115.1 GCA_903904835.1 uncultured Schlesneria sp.
CACGTAGGGCGCGGACAAGTCTTCGAAGTCCCACCAAAACCAACTCGACTTTAGGAAAACACAAAGGCGTTTGAACGGAAGGTACCGAAGGAAACGAAGGGATTGCGAATGAAGTCCGCGTCCGGAGATTCCAGGACAATTCCGACCTCACTCGATGGAACACGTTTTTCTTCACTTCGTTACTTCCGTTACCTTCTGTTCAAATGTCTTCTCTTTGAAATCTTGCCTCGCGTGAGGCCCTTTTGAAACCCGCTGTCTCACCGAAGCTGAAATAAACGTTGGTCAAGTTGGTAAAGTTGGCCAAGTTCCCTTTTTTGTAGGGTTTTGGCACGGTCGAAGTTGGCCAAGTTCGAATTGCCATTGACCGTGCGATCCATCCGGGCTTTCAAGTGCCAATGAAGCTCTGCTGCAATTCGGCTTTCCTCTCGCGGCGCGAGAGGGCGACTTTGGCCTGACGCAAAGCCTCGCTGGATTCATCGCCCCCCTTTTACAAACCACAACATAACGACATCTTTACCACAAGGCAATACAATTTGACAAACACATTCTTAACGTTTGGAAGTTGCTCATGCGAATTCTTGAGCGGCAATTCGAAAACGGGCATGGTTGAGCGGTTTTGTCAGTGAATCTTTGTTATTGTCCACCCGTTTCATGATTTGTCACAGCATCATTGCTGGTTGACCATTGTCATATCTTGTCGGGAATTTGTTAGTGGCCAAATCGAATTCTCAAACGAATCGCCCATCTGTTCCGCGAGTTTTTATTTCCTCCACGGTTGCCGATCTGGAACCGTACCGCGCGGCGGCCAGGGAAGCGGCGATCGCGGTGGGGATGCTGCCGGTGATGTGCGAAGATTTTGCCGCCAGCGATCATCGACCGCCGCTTCAGGAATGCCTGGCTCGAGTTAAGGAGACGGATGTCTTAATCGTTCTATCGGCGCATCGCTATGGCTGGATTCCCGACCACCAGCCGAACTTGAAACCGAGAAAGAGCATTACCTGGCTCGAATGTCAGCAAGCCATCGACAACAAACCGAAACCTTGTGAGGTCCTCGGTTTTTTGATTGGACATGATGGAGAATGGCCGGCGGAACTGAAAGAAGAGTACCGTCTAATCGAGGCGTTCCAAAAAGAAGGAAAACTGACAACCAAGTTCCAAGCCGATATAAAAGAATCGATGGCGGGTCTGAAGAAATTCCATCAATGGTTGAACGAACGTGCGACTCGAAAAAAAGTTCAAACACCGTCTGATTTGAGTACGCAGATTGTGCTTGCACTAATGAATTGGCGAACTCGATATTCGGATCGTATCGCCCTAAACGTAGGGGAGGGCAACTCGGCTACTCCAGAAACATATCTCGCTGCCCTGCTGGAACAAAGCTCGTACATCGACATTCGTGGCCTGGCAGTGGGCAGCGGGAAGGCTCATCGTTTTCCGATCGAAGACTTGTACATACCGCTTAATTCACGCCTGCCGGTACGAGATCAGGATCAAGTCAGTGCGAAAAAACGCCGTGGCCTGGAACTGGGATCCAAGGCTCTAGGCGGCTTTGCCGTCCGTCAATCGGGCGAGACTGCCGAGGTTCCACTGCAGGCGGCACTGGCCGAACGGCGACTCGTAATCATCGGCGATCCGGGTGCGGGCAAGACAACCTTTCTACGCCGAATCGCTGCGGCACTCTGCCTGACGGAGCTTGGAACCGTGCCTCAGGCGGCACAATCGCGACTGGGGATTGGCGACCGGACTTTTCCGATCGTTTTGCGATGTGCGGTTTTGGCTGATCATATCGCAAAACATTTGAAAAACGTGGGCACACCGAGCGACCCGGCGTCGCCTGTCTGGTTGGCGCATTGTCTCGCGGCGGAAAACGTCACGGGTCTGGATCAGGCGTTTTTTCAACGGCAACTGGAAGATGGTCGATGCACGGTGATGCTGGATGGATTGGATGAAGCACCCGATCCCGTTCGCCGAGCCAACCTGTCGAAACTGGCGGAAAACGCATCTCAGACGTTTGCCAACTGTCGCTTCGTGGTGACCAGTCGTCCGCCGGCGTTTACCGGGACCGTCGTCTTGCCGCAGTTTTCGCACGTTGAAATCGCCCCTTTGACAGACGATTCGGTTGAGCGATTCCTGGAACATTGGTGCAGCAAGTTATACGGGGACGAGACTCCCGATGCGCTCGGTCATCTACAGGGATTACTCGATTCGCTGCGTGCCCGACCCGAAATTCGTCGCGTCGCGCGCAATCCGGTGATGCTGACAGCACTGGCAGTCGTCCATTGGAACCAGCGACGCCTGCCCGAACAGAGGGCGGAATTGTATGACTCCGTAATTACCTGGTTAACGCGCTCGCGCGAGTTTCGCCCCGATCGCGAGACCCCCGAAAAATGCGTCATGCTGTTACAGAATCTCGCCCTTGCCATGCATGACCATACGGAAGGACGAAAGACACAAGTCTCCAAACGATGGGCTGTGGAACACGTCCTCGCAAAATTCTTCCGGCCGGGCGATCCTACTGCGGCCAGCATTGCCGCCGCCGAGAAATTTCTAACCGAAGAAGAACTGGATAGCGGGATCGTGGTGGCAGCAGGGAATGACATCAAATTCTGGCATCTTCAGTTCCAGGAATACCTGGCTGCACGCGCGATTGCCGGAAAGCCCGAAACAGAACAGCAAGCAATCCTGTTCGGTGCCAATTCGAAACTTTATCGGCCCGAATGGCGCGAAGTCATTTTATTGCTGGCTGGTGCTCTTCACGAACAGGGCGGAGGCAAGGTGTCATGGTTCGTGACCCAGGTATTAGACGGCTTGCCATCATCTGAACCAATGACGAAAGGGGAGGCGCCGCTCCTGGCCACCGAGGCACGTTGTGCCGGGTTGCTGGGTGCTGTGTTTCACGATTTGCAACCATTCGGGTATCAACCGACCGACAAACGATATCACGAACTGCTAAAACGAGTGATGGCCATTTTCGATCGCAAGCGTTCGCAATTGGTTGATGTTCGAGTGCGAATTTCTGCGGCGGAAGCACTCGGTCAGGTCGGTGACCCTCGACTTGCACTTGGGTCGCTCGACCGCTGGATCAAAATTCCAGCCGGGTCGTTTCTGATGGGTTCGCAGAAGTCCGACGCAACCCTGCCCAACTTTGACGATGAGGCGTACGACAATGAAATGCCGGTTCATGAAGTGAAATTAGGCGAATTCTCGATCGCCCGTTACCCGGTGACAGTGAGCGATTTTTTATTGTTCGTTGAGCAAAACGGTTATCAGGAGAAAACGCACTGGAAATACGGTGGTTTCGGACAATTTCATGAACCGGAAGATTGGGCGGAACAGATCCCGTATAGAAACAGGCCCGTTGTAGGCGTGAGCTGGTTTGAAGCGATGGCATATTGCGAGTTCGCGAAGGTTCGTTTGCCCACCGAAACAGAATGGGAACGAGCGGCGCGCGGAACAACGGGGCGGAAATATCCATGGGGAAATGAGGCCGCCGACGAGACACGTCTGAATTTCGATCGCAATATTGGCGAACCAACTCCGGTCGGGATTTATTCATTGGGAGCGACGCCAGACGGGATTGAAGACTTGGCGGGCAACGTTTGGGAATGGTGCGCTGATTGGTATGACATCCAGACAAAGAGGTCGCGTTTAGTTCGTGGGGGTTCATGGTTCAACGATTCGAGTTACGCGCGATCTGCCGTCCGCCCAAGCTATTTACGAGGCAGCCGCGGCAAAAGTATAGGTTTTCGGGTAATCCAATTGAGTCAGGATTCCTAATTTCCCTTGATTAGCTTTTCTTCTTTACTCCTTTCTTGCATTTTTGGTTTCTCGTCGCCGCGAAGCGGCTCGCGAATTCTTTGCTCCATTCGTTTTCAGGGCGTTAATCGGATTGTGGAGGGAAATCGAATGGCTTTTGAATGAATTGCTGCACCGAAGTTTTCTCGCGCCGGATTTTCGCTATGAGGGACCATCAGTTCCAATCGCCCATGCCAACATCCCAGCCTTAACCGGCGTTTTGCCCCACCGATCCAAACGTAAACGATTTCCCGAGGAAAATCAAAAAGAGAAGGTAATCTCACAGATGCACACTGATTCACACAGAAAAATGCGAAAGAGCAAAGTTCAGGTCGTTGCGCTTTTGAACTATTTTTATCGGATTTTTTCCTCTTTATCTGTGTGATTCTGTGTGCATCTGTGGCTGATAACTCTTGAATTTCATCGATTCGAGCGTCGCAATGATTGGCCTGCATTGGCCGAGGTCATTTGAATGCATCGCCCCGATTTACCCGGCGTCATCGAATGTCATGACCACGGTTTGATGGCGACATTTGCCCCAAGGGGAGACGCCGTGAAGCGAAGACGTACGCCCGTGGCCAACGATGACCAATGGCCCGTTTCCATATGATTTCTTGCCGCTTCGGGTTCCCTTGCCCTTTCAGGGCATTTCTCGATTTTCCGTACCACAACCCGGGGCGGCGCTCGAAGACGAGCTTGCCCCGGGCTGATATGCGTCAGCCCTTCAGGCTGAAAACGAAAAGGAAAACGAGGACGAAAACGACGACGAAAACGAAAACCATGACGAAAACCAGGACGATGGCGAGGGCGAGGGCGAGGGCGAGGGCGAGGACGAACGTCAAGGTAGAGTGATTGACCTAAGTTTCCTGAATCGGTTCTTTTTTTGGTACCAGACGTGCGCCGAGGTACGTGGCTGGTAGAAATACCACGAAAGTCGCGAGCCAGAACCACATCGGCGGCGGCAACATCAGGTTATTTGCGACGCCAGCCAAGGTCAGCAAGACCCCGAGGACCAAAGCCGATCGGCCTGGTGGCTTGCGGCTGATCAGCGTGGTCAGGAATCCCCCTGCAAAACTGCCGAGTCCCCAGCCAAACAGCACGACGAGCAGGGCGCCAATCGGGGCACTCGCCATGATCTCTTTGATTTTCTGTATGTCAGTGACACCGGCGGCACTTTTACCGAGTTCCGGGTAAAGGATTTGACCGTTTACGCACTCCACGACCATCATGATCGCACTCGCTGCGACGAATCCTGCGACAACTGCCAAAATGCTTCGAAACACCCCTGACATGGAACCTCCTGCGTCAGTACGCACGTTGACAAATTCCGACCCCTAAAATAATATCACCAGCGGAGTCGTATTTAATCTTAAGATTGAGAGGCGGCAAAGTCGATGAAAGTGTCGCGAAAATCTGATTATGCGCTGCGGGCGCTTTTGACACTGGTCGGCCGGTACGGGCAGGGACCAGTGTCGATTCGCGAATTGGCTGAAATTAATGACGTCCCTCGCCGGTTTCTCGAACACATTATGTTAGAGATGAAGGCCAAAGGATGGGTGAAAAGCATTCCCGGTCGGATTGGTGGTTTTCAGCTCGGGAAACGACCTGAAGAAATCACCATGGGCCAAATCGTCCGTTTTTTTGATGGATTGATTGCGCCGATCGGCTGTGTCTCGGCGACGGCTTATGAACCCTGTAGCCAGGAATCGACCTGTCGGTTTCGCCGAATCATGCTCGACATTCGAAATTACACGTCGCGCCGCATGGATGAAGCGAACCTCGCCGCTGTCTACGGAATGGCACCGGTGACAAAGTCTGAGGTCTTCAATTCGACCTTTATCGGTGGCGACGGGATCTGATCAGAATCGAATGAATGGATTCTCAGTTGAATGGATTCACTTTTTTTGCCCGAACCGCAGACCGCAATCGTCTGTCACTCCGGCCATAGTAATATACGATAATTTTAGTGCTTGTTTATTGGTGGGGTTTTTCAATGAGTCAAATACGCGTGCGGTTAAACGGGCTTTTCAGCCTGTTTGCGTTTGGAGTAATTGTTTCGGCAATTGGCGGTTGCGTGGAAAAGCCAACGGCTGTCGGAAATGGAGGTTCAGGCGTCCCCACTTCGCAAGCCAAGTCGTCGTTGACCTTGCTGAATGTCTCGTATGATCCGACCCGCGAACTTTGGAAAGAACTGAACAAAGCCTTTATCCCTCAGTTCGAGAAAGAAACCGGTCAGTCGCTGACGATCGACCAGTCACATGGGGGTTCAAGCAGTCAAGCACGCGTCATCATCGACGGCCTGCCCGCGGATGTCGCGACGCTGTCGATCTGGACGGACACCGATGCCCTGCGGAAGCAGGGATTGTTGAAGGAAAAGTGGGAAGACACCTTCGAAAACCGGTCGCTTCCTTATACGTCGACGGTCGTGTTTGTCGTTCGCAAAGGAAACCCCAAAGGGATCAAAGAGTGGAGCGACGTGGTGAAGCCGGGCGTTTCCGTCATCACTCCCAATCCCAAGACTTCGGGAAACGGTCGACTGAGCTTTCTGGGCGCCTGGGGAAATGTGGTGCTGAATGGCGGAAGCGAAGCAGATGCCGTCGAGTTCATCAAGAAGCTGTACGGGAACGCGCCAAACCTGGATGCTGGTGCCCGAGGTGCCACGATGACTTTTGCCCAGAAGGGGATCGGAGACGTTCACCTGACGATGGAGAGCGAAGCCTATCTGGAAGTGAAAGAAGCGAAGGGTGAACTGGAAATTGTTTATCCGAAACTCAGTATTCTCCACGAGCCGCATGTTGCCGTTGTGGATAAAGTCGTCGATAAAAAAGGGACTCGGGCCGCTGCCGAAGCCTATCTGAAATTTCTCTACACCAAAGAAGGTCAAGAGATCATCGCAAAACACTATTTTCGACCGACCGACGCGGAAGTGGCGGAAAAGGTTGCGGGACGATTCCAGCCGATCAAATTGTTCCTGATCACCGATATTGTGCCGAGTTGGGACGAAGCACAGGCCAAATTCTTCGCGGATGGAGGAGTCTTTGATCAGGTTTATGACAAGAAGTAATCGTAGATTTTCAATCTGCGAATTTGTGTGCCACTGCTTTACCGTCTTCGGTTAAGCAGTGCTCTTCGAAGTGACAAAGGAATCGCCACCTGGCCAGTCCCTTGCCAATCAATGACTTCCAAATAACTGTTCGTAAAGTCGATTCGATATGGCCTCACATCGCATTCTGCCCGGATTTCGCATGAGCCTTGGCTTTACGCTCGTGTATCTGTGCCTTCTCGTTGTCATCCCCTTGATCGCGTTATTTACCAAGGCTTCGTCGCTGACACTTCAGCAGTTCATTGCTGCCGCCTGGACCGAACGCGTTCGTGCTGCCTATTTTGTCACGTTCAGCAGTTCACTCATCGCAGCAATCGCCGATACGATACTCGGACTCATGCTGGCCTGGGTTCTGGTGCGGTACGACTTCCCTTTCAAACGACTGTTTGATTCACTGGTCGACCTTCCGTTTGCCTTGCCTACAGCGGTCGCGGGACTCGTGTATTCCAGCCTCTATGCACATAACGGGTGGATGGGTCAATTCCTGCTTCCGTTGGGAATCAAGCTGGCCTATTCACAGTCGGCGATCATTCTGGTGTTGACGTTTATTGGTCTTCCCTTCGTTGTCAGGACGGTGCAACCCGTGCTGGAAAGCCTTGACGCGGACGTAGAAGAAGCAGCCGCATGCCTGGGTGCCAGCCGGTGGCAGACATTTACCCGGGTACTGCTTCCTTCACTTTATCCGGCATTAATCACGGGCTTCGCCTTGACCTTTGCCAGGGCGATCGGTGAATACGGGTCGGTCGTTTTCGTATCGAGTAATGTGCCGGGGAAAACCCAAATCGCTCCTTTTCTGATCATTCAAAGACTGGAAGAATTCAAGTATGCCGAAGCGACGGCAGTAGCGATCGTGCTGCTGATCGCATCATTTGCGATGCTGATCGTGATTAACGCTTTGGAACGACGAACCCAGGCCGCGAATTCGGCTGCCAATTGAGACAGACAGTGAATTGAGGTGAACCTCAATCGATTCAAGAGAAAGCGTCTGGAATGCATTCCATCCCCAAGCACATGCCAACTTCCACGGTCGTTTCGGCGTCGCGTGGTCGATCGGCACAGGAAGACCCGTGGTGGGTCCGATGGACTTTGATCAGTTTGTCAGTTCTGGTGTTGTCGGTGCTGGTGATTCTGCCGATCGCGAATGTTTTCTATCATGCCTTTTCGAATGGTGTTGCCGCTTACTGGAACAACCTGACTGGTGATCGAGAGACGCTGCACGCGATTCAACTGACGTTGTTTGTTGTGCCGATCGCGGTCTGTGCGAATGTGATTTTCGGTGTCGCAGCGGCCTGGGCGATCACTCGATTTCGATTTCCCGGTCGGACAATTCTGACGACGATGATCGATTTGCCGTTTGCGATTTCGCCCGTTGTCGCCGGGTTGATGTTTGTCTTGTTATTTGGTGCCAAAGGCTATTTCGGGCCCTGGCTGCAACAGCATAACATACAGATCTTAAATGCCTGGCCAGCGATCGCTCTGGTAACGACCTTCGTGACCTTGCCGTTTGTCGCACGGGAATTGATTCCTGTCATGGAAGCAATCGGATCTGAAGAGGAAATCGCGGCGATCAGCCTTGGCGCCAATGGCTGGCAGATGTTCTGGCGAGTGACGATTCCGAATATCAAATGGGGATTGCTGTACGGCGTGATTCTTTGCAATGCGCGAGCAATGGGTGAGTTTGGAGCTGTCTATGTTGTCTGCGGGAGAGTCATCGGCAAAACCGAAACCATGCCGATCCGGGTCAACACGCTGTTCGAAGGGGGAACCTCGGAAACTTATTCCAGTTCATTCGCCGTGGCGTCACTGCTCACGATGCTGTCACTGGTCACTTTGTTCATCAAGATTGCACTGGAACATAAGACGCAGGCCGACTTGAAAGAGGCGGCGCAGACCCACCAGACTGAGTGACTTGAAATGCCGTGGTCGAAAACAGTTCAACATCGTCCGTTATTGTCGTGAGTTTCCATGAGTATCGTTGTCAAAAATCTGTCGAAACAGTTTGGAAATTTTAAGGCCCTGGACAATGTGAGTCTGGAGGTCCCCAGTGGTTCATTGCTAGCGCTACTGGGACCGTCGGGGTCGGGCAAAACGACACTGCTGCGGATCATAGCCGGACTGGACAATGCCGATCAGGGGCAGGTGCATTACGAGAACGAGGATGTGACTCATCAGTCTCCCCGGGATCGGGAAGTCGGGTTCGTCTTTCAACATTACGCCTTGTTCCGTCACATGACGATCTTCGAAAATGTTGCATTCGGGATGCGAGTCCGCTCATTGCCTCGTTCAGAAATTCAAAATCGGGTTCATGAGCTTTTGCGCCTTGTTCGGCTGGAAGGATTGCATAAGCGATATCCTTCCCAGTTGTCTGGCGGTCAGCGGCAGCGAGTCGCTCTGGCACGGGCTCTTGCCGTCAAGCCGAGAATGCTGTTACTCGACGAACCTTTCGGAGCACTCGACGCCAAAGTGCGGCAGGAGCTGCGTCAATGGTTACGACAGTTACATGACGAAATTCATCTGACAACCGTGTTTGTGACGCACGATCAAGAGGAAGCGTTTGAGGTGGCTGACCGGGTCGTGGTGATGAACAAGGGTCACATCGAGCAATCTGGGACACCTCAGGAAGTTTTTGATCATCCGGCAACCCCCTTCGTAATGGACTTTCTCGGCAATGTGAACGTGTTTCACGGACGCGTTGAAAACGGGATGGCCATGATGGGGGCCTTGAACATTGCTTACCCCGACTACCCTCATGCCGAATCACGCAATGCGACGGCATATGTCAGGCCTCACGAGCTGGATATTGAACGTGCACCATTCGGGACATCGAGCCTGGAAGCGAGCGTGACGCAAGTCAATCCCGCAGGTTCCGTGGCAAAGGTGCGAGTCTTTTCAAAAGAATTCGGCCTGGCATTGAATGTCGACTTGAACCTGGAGAGATACGCCGAATTGCAACTGAAGCCGGGTGACCTCGTTTATGTTGCCGCAAGACGAGCCAGAGTCTTTATGCCACCGGCTGCAGATTACGCGATCTGATAAACATCGTTTTCGAGCGGCAACAGGGTCTTATTTCCCTTCGTTTTTGCCGTGCTTACCATTCTTTTCTGATTGATGACTGGGTGCAGCTCCACCCCCAATGCCGCCACCGCTGTTCATAACAGGCATGACGGGGGCATGCATCATCGGGCCGTTCATCATCGGGCCGTTCCAGTTAAAGCCGGGCGTGAATTGCTGACCAAAGTGTTGACTGTGATGATTGACGAATCCGCCAGAGTGTATTTGACCAGAGTGTATCGGCTGAACGCCGACAGAGCTTTGCCCCGTTCCCGAAGCCTGTTGCTGAATCAGCCCCTGCGCCTGTGTTTTTTGAGCGGGAATGCGGTCCTTGGAATCATAATTGGAATGTTTCTCTTTCTCAGCCTGCTTAGAATTAGCTGCAACGACAGATCCGCCATGATTTTGGACAGGTTGATGACTTTTTGTGATTCGTCGCGCTCGTACTTCTGCGTCGTATATCGCTGCGTGTGCTTGAAACTGTTGGATGAATTCATCTGAAGTCATTCGATTCATGTTGACGATCAGCGGTTCTTCTACCTTGGCTGGGACACGGGGACCAGCCAGTGTGTGCTCGCTAACGTACCTGGAGAATGCTTTTTTCGTCCGCTGCGCCGCATCGGCTTGCTCGGCTTGGTCGAGCCCCTCATCTTTGTTCTGGTCCGCTAACTCAAAGATGTGCAGGGCGTCTTTTTTCAGAAGATTGCCCAAGCTTTCGGACGGAGCGGTTTTCGGAGGGGCCGCCTGGACAATCGAGCTGATCAACAACAGGGCCAGTGAGATCGAAGCTGACGTCTGCCCGATCTTAACAAACGCTGGCAAGCAAGTGGAAACGTCAAAAAGTGGCACAAAAGTGGTACTTAGTTCACGATCCATGATTTGACCATTGAGTTAGTAATTTACCGTAGAGCTAACCGTGCATGGGGGCCTGAGATTGACACATTTTCATTGCAAAAATCACCGAACTCCCGTTTCACACTGAAGTCTGATCCATGATCTCTGCTCATGAATAGAAGTCAGTCTTCTGACATTCCTCGTGAAGCGTGTCACTGCAGAGCCATCCGATCGATTTTGACGCAGATGATTTTAAATCACCCTACTTGAAATATTCAAGCGTAAACCAGATCGCCCTTAAAGCGAAAGATTTTGACTATTTTCAAGAGTTCAAGAACATTCTCACCCCCGAAGTGACTGTTCGTGATTCCTGGCACGGTGATTTCTTCAATACGACAGAGAGCTTCAATTGACACCGACTGCTTCTTCGTTCCAGAATCCGTAAGCGGACAGTGCTGATTTGACTAAGATTCTTCCGAGGTGTTCCGTCGGCGCGATCATGCCTGTAGGAATCGCAACATGAATGACCGGTTCGATCAACAATCGGCTCCACAAGCGGCCACGGTTCCGGCCTGGATGGTTTCGTTGCTGCTGCTGGCCGTCGCAGGAATCATGCTGCAGAATGCCGGTTATCTGCCTGGCTTCGGCGGCCGTGCCGCCAGGGAGTCGCGGCCGATCACGCCGCGAGGTGACTTGTCGGAAGATGAAAAATCGACGATTCAGATCTTTCGAGAAGCCTCGCCGAGTGTCGTTCATATCACGACGTTGACTCATCATCGCGATCGGTTGAGCTTCAAGATTCTGGAAATCCCTGAGGGGACCGGAACGGGTTTTATTTATGACGATGCAGGACACGTCGTGACCAACTTTCACGTCGTCCGTAAAGGACAAGCTGCCAAAGTTATGTTGGCCGACAACAGTTCATGGGATGCGACGCTGGTCGGTTATGAACTCGATAAGGACATTGCCGTCCTGAAGATTGAAGCGCCGCCGGGAAGACTTAAGAAAGTGGCGATCGGTGAATCGGCAGGACTTCAGGTCGGACAGAAGGTCTTTGCGATCGGCAGTCCGTTTGGGCTGGATCAAACATTGACGACAGGAGTCATCAGCGGGTTGGGTCGTGAAATCAAATCGATGAATGGCCGTTCGATCGAAGGTGTGATTCAAACTGATGCTGCGATCAATCCGGGAAATTCGGGAGGGCCGCTGCTGGATAGCGCCGGGCGAGTGATCGGAGTCAACACGATGATCGTCAGCGAATCGGGAGCCTTTTCCGGGATCGGTTTCGCGGTCCCCGTCGACATTGTCAATCAGGTCGTTCCGGATCTGATCAAGTCGAGTCGCATGGAACGAGTTGTACCGGGCTTCAAATTGTTTGACGACTCGTTCACTCGTCGACTGGGAATCACGCGTGGCGCACTGGTCGAACGGGTGTTTGAAAACAGCGCCGCAGAAGCGGCCGGGATCAGGGAAACATTTAGTGATGATGACTGGACGATTTATCTGGGTGATATCGTTATCGAAATTGCTGGTCGGCCGATTCGAACGGAGAGCGACATGGCCAAAGCCTTAACGGGAAAAAAGCCAGGAGAAGAAGTTTCTGTGGTCGTGATCCGGGGGAATCAGACTGTGAAGCTCAAACTCAAATTGCAGGCGGCGAAAAAATAGAGTCGATGATCGTAAGACGAAATCCAGACCGAGTGCGCATGAGACCGGATTGTTCGTTAGCCCGACGCGCAAGCGAGGGATCTGATTCCCTTTAAAATGAAGACAAGATCCCTCGTTAAATGAAGACAAGATCCCTCGCTTGCGCTTCGGGCTAAGGGTTCAGGGGGTTTTTTGTGACGATGGTTTAACTCTCGATCGATAAAGATCGTGCTTCGAATCGCAGAGAATGCGTGAATAATCCAGGTTCGGTGAGGTGAGGTTTTGTGAGAATTGATGGCTGTAGAGTCTGGGGTCGGGCGTTCAAATTTCAAAATTGGCCGGACATGTGATTTCCGTCGGCGCATAACGATTTCACCGGCCAATTTTGAAATTTGAACACCCGACCCCCTCTTGCTGGCTACCAAAAAACACAGGCTGACCAAAGCCGGTCAGCCCGTGGGACCCAGGTTATTCGCGCTAAGAAATGCTCCAAAATTACTGAGGTGGCAATGGTGGCGGGGTCGGCGTTGCGGCCTTTTGGAAGTAGCCAGCCCAGTCTGGGAGCTTTGAGGCTGCGGTCCAGCCTGCAATCGTGGGGGACCAGAGCAACGTTTCGGAAGTGATCCGTCCAGCGGCAATCGACTGTTGGATCTGCTCTGGAGCATACGGTCCCTGTGGTTGTCCATTAACTGCGACGTGCCAGGCAGGCAGTGGAGGTGGGACAGGTGATCCGCCGGCGGGGACTCCCATTCCGACTCCTGGTGTGGTCATCATGCGGCCCGCCATGGCAACCCCCATTCCCAGGCCGAGACCTTCGCCGCCACCACCATGTTGAGCCGATTCTCGCATGGCTTCGCCGAGCGAATACTGCTGGAACTTGGTCATGTCGCCGAGAACACCCATGCTCGTGCGGGTATCCAGCGCTTTTTCGACCGCCTCTGGCAGCGAGATATTGACGATGATCAATTGAGGAATGGCCAGGCCATACTCGTCGTCGATCCGCTCTTGAACGTACTTTCTCAATTCTTCGGAGAACTCGGTATATTTCGAAGCCAGGTCGAGAGCCGCAACCTGCTTTTCAGCGAGCATGTCAGCCATGGCTGAGGAAATGATCGCTCGCATGAGTTCGGTCACTTCGTCTGCTTCGACGATTCCGTCTGTTCCGACAAGTTCCGTGAGCAACGCTTTTGGTTCGACGGCCTTTAAGGCATACGTTCCGAAGGCTCGCAATCGAATCGGGCCGAATTCCGGATCACGCATCATGATGGGATTGGGCGTACCCCATTTCAAATCGGTGATCTGTCGGGTGGTTACGAAATAGATTTCCGACTTGAAGGGACTGTTGAAACCGAATTTCCAGCCAGCGATCGTGCTGAGGAGAGGCAGGTTTTGGGTATTGAGCGTATGGGTTCCTGGCTCGAACATATCGGCGACTTTGCCGTGCATCACGAACACGGCGATTTGGCCGGGCCGAACGATCAACTGGGCACCCTGCTTGATCTCGTTCTGGTAGCGAGGAAACCGCCAGACAAGCGTGTTACGGGTGTCGTCGATCCATTCAACAATGTCGATCAGTTCGCCGCGCAACTTGTCAAACAATCCCATGATTTTTCTTTCTGAACTTTCAAGGATAGGAACAACTCAAACTGATTCTATCCCGCTTCAATTTTGCCTCAAGTCAGTCGGTTTCAACACCACCGGATTTGTCTGACAAAAATATTGGTGCGATCAAAGCCGTGGATTTTGCGAAAACGCTGATTTTCGCGTGACGTTTAATCAGATTGTACAGTTTTTTTAAGAAATTTTGCCCGGCGGACAGAATTTGCCAATTGATTCTCGCGAACCAATTTCAGACACTTTCCAGGATCGGTATTTGAAGATATTGTGAATTCACACTCGTTTCGAACGGCACATTGCCGAAAAAACAACGGGCATGTTTCGCATCGAAGTGATGTGGCGTACGCGGGCATTTGATGGAGGATTTTGATCAAATGTTGGGACAACTGGTTCCGGTCGGTGGCGGTGATCCAATCCCGCTTTTGAAGCCGCAGTTAATTGTCGGTCGACGCCCAAGTTGCGATATTCGGCTCGACTTTGCCAATGTTTCGTCTCATCACTGTCGGTTGGAATACATTAACGGTTATTGGCGAGCGACGGATCTCAGTCGCAACGGGACAAAAGTGAATGGCGAGCGAATTGACGAAAAGTTTCTGCAATCCGGCGATACGTTGATGTTCGCACGGCATCCGTTTGAAATTCAATATACCCCCGATCCCGAAGGTGTCCCGCCCGAACCAGATGAAGTTGATCCGTTCGCGATGAGTCTGCTGGAAAAAGCAGGACTCGGCGGTAATCCACGGGATCGTGTTCTGCCGCGCGAACGTCCAGGTTCTTCCAAGTCAAAATCTCAACCGGGTCATTCCGTCCCAAAACCGACTTCGACGAACAATGCTTCCCCCCCAAAAACGCCCGACGAAGATGACCAAGCTCTGGAATGGCTGAATGGCTGACTTGATACCGACTCTTTCTCCTGCCGACGTTCGTGAATGGTTTTCCCGTTTGTCGAAGGAAGACTTCGCCGACCGGAAAATACTGCTGATCATTCCTGATGCGACGCGGACGGCCCCGTTGCCGCTGTTATTCGACGCGTTGTTTCGGGAGGTTCGCCCTCACTGTCAGTCGCTCGACGTCCTTGTCGCATTGGGGACGCATCCTCCGATGTCGGATACTCAGATCGCGAAACTGCTCGGGATTGATGAGACCGAGCGGCGACGGTTGTTTTATCAATTGCAGGTTTTCAATCACGAATGGGATCGGCCCGAACGCCTGTTAACGATTGGAACGCTGGGAAAGAAAGAGACTGAAGAACTGTCGAACGGTCTCTTGTCCCTTGAGGTTCCCGTACAGATCAATTCCAGGATCGAGGACTACGACCTGTTGCTGGTTCTTGGACCAGTGTTTCCACACGAGGTCGTCGGTTTTTCGGGAGGGAACAAGTATTTTTTCCCCGGCATCGGTGGCCCGGACATTTTGAATTTCTTCCATTGGCTGGGAGCGTTAATCACCAATGCCGAGATCATCGGAGTGAAAGACACTCCTGTCCGGCGCGTCGTCGATGCGGCGGCGCGAATGATTCGTCAAACCCGCCGCGCGATTACTTTTGTCGTGTCGTCAGATTGCAGTCTTCATGGACTATTTTACGGGACACCGGAATCCGCGTGGAACGAGGCGGCAGATCTTTCAAACCGCGTACACATCAAGCGTTGTGACCGCCCCTATCAACAAGTTCTTTCGTGCGCTCCACCGATGTATGACGAACTTTGGGTGGCTGGCAAGTGTATGTACAAGATGGAGCCCGTCGTCGCCGACGGAGGCGAATTGATCATCTATGCTCCGCACATGCACGAGATTTCCGTGACCCATGGAAAGCTGATTGAACAAGTCGGTTATCACGTGCGAGACTATTTCACAAAGCAATGGGACAGGTTTAAGGACATCCCGTGGGGCGTGTTGGCGCATTCGACGCATGTTCGCGGGAGTGGAACTTACGAGAACGGCGTGGAGACTCCCCGAGTCCGCGTCACACTGGCAAGTGGGATCTCTGAAGAGACATGTCGACGTATCAACCTTGGTTACCGCGATCCCGCATCGATTGACATCGAATCATTCGCCAATCGGGAGGACGAGGGGGTCTTGCTCGTCCGCAAGTCGGGCGAATACTTGTATCGCCTGAACGCAAACCGCGACGCCGCGAATACTCAAGACAGAAAATCTTGATCGCCATAAAAAACGGGGTTTGAAAAGATGACTCAGTTTTGTTAGCGTCAACGCATGGATTGCAGTTTGTCAAGGACTGATGTGTCAGAATCGGTTTGCGACAGCCACTCAAGAACGCCGCTCAAAACTGAAGGAGCTGATAAATGATTCGTCGTCACCATCTTAATCGACCAACGCTCAGGCAGGGATTCACTCTGATTGAGCTTCTTGTCGTGATCGCGATCATCGCCATGCTTGCGGCGCTTTTGTTGCCAGCGGTACAGCAGGCAAGAGAGGCGGGTCGGCGGGCTCAGTGTCTTAACAACCTGAAACAGATTGTGCTCGCGATGCACAACTATGAAAGTTCTTACCGCTGTTTCCCACCAGGATTTATTCAACCAGGAACCGGTGGAGGTCAGGTTGGACAGTTGCCCGAGCCTGCACAACTTGACACCGTGATCAAGCGCCAAAGGGTGTTTACGACCATCGATAAGTGGTTCATGCCACCTGAATGGGGCTGGCATTCGTTTATTCTTTCCAACATGGGTGAAGGGACGATTACTCTCGATTTTGGTCAGGCGAAATTCGGAGCCAACAACGTCCCGTCACCGAATGAGCAATACATCAGAACGAACATCCAATCGTATGTGTGCCCGAGTGCAAAAGCACTTCCTTCCGGTCGGCCTGGAACGGGGCAGTCTCAGGGTTGGGCGTATTCAACGTATCGAGGGAACATGGGTGCGTATGACACAAGTGGTACTTTCCAGAATGCGCCGACGACTCCCAACGGAATGCTGTATGACGGCAGTGCAGTACGCATGGGTGATGTGACGGATGGGACGTCAAACACGCTGATGCTCGGTGATTCATTGTACGGCTTCTGGGCCGATGGTTTCAGTTGCTGTGTCCGGGTTTGGGATGATCCAAATCACCCTGATTTATTTGACACGTGGTGGGCTGCCGGTCTGCCAAGTAATAATTCTGTGACTTTGAACTTTTTTAGTTTTGGCAGCGGGCATAACGACTTGAGCTGCTTTGCCCTTGCCGATGGCTCGACCAGAGCCGTTTCCAAGAAAGTTGATGCCAACGTGTTTAAGGCCATCTCGACACGTAATGGAGCCTTGCGAGGTATGGTTCCAGGGGTCAATATCGAGAACGTGACTGACGGCTGGTGATTCCGCGTCGGAACTGTGTTTGAATTGATGAGCCCGGCATTATCATGATGCCGGGTTTCTTTTTCTGATTATGGCTGCTTATTAAAAATGATTTCGATTCGAGTGAATGGTGAGGCTCTGCAAATCGCAGATGATTCAACGGTCGAGAACTTGATCGCTCAACTGAAGTTAAACTCGAAATTTATGGCAGTCGAATTGAACCGCCGAGTTGTTCCGCGAGCCGAACATGGCCGAACAAGGCTTGCTGCGGACGATCAAGTTGAAATTGTCACGCTGGTTGGAGGGGGCTGAACCGCTTTTATGACAGAACTCGATGTTAAGCCACTTCGTTTGGGATCGCATCACTTCGCTTCCCGATTGATTGTCGGCACGGGCAAATATTCGACATTCGAGTTAATGCGCGAGTGTCTGACGATCAGCGAGGCTGACGTCATTACTGTCGCGGTTCGACGTGAACGACTCGTCGATTCGACAGGCCGCAGCATTCTCGATTTTATCGACCTGAAGCGGTACACCATCCTGCCCAACACCGCAGGCTGCTTCACTGCAGAAGACGCAGTTCGCACGGCAAGACTTGGACGCGAAATTCTGTCGGGACTGGAAAATCCCGGCGCGAGTTGGGTCAAACTGGAAGTTCTGGCGGACAAGAAAACATTGCTACCAGACCCGGTCGCCACTCTGGAGGCAACGAAACAGCTTGTCGCAGACGGTTTCGAGGTTTTGTGCTACACATCGGATGATCCCATCATGGCGCGTCGATTGAAAGACGCGGGGGCAACTTCTGTAATGCCGGCCGGCAGCCCAATCGGCAGTGGTCAGGGTATCTTGAATCCAAATAACATTCACATCTGCCTGGAATACCTGAAAGAGGGTGATCCGAACTACCCCGTGATTGTCGACGCGGGTGTCGGAACTGCGAGCGATGTGGCGTTTGCGATGGAGCTGGGTTGCGATGGTGTTCTGCTCAATACGGCGGTTGCATCAGCAAAAAACCCCCGGCTGATGGCGGAAGCGATGCGCCTCGCCTGTCGAGCCGGTTACCTTGCGGCAAATTCTGGACGAATTCCAAAAAGGCTTTACGCGACAGCCAGCAGTCCCGAAGCCGGGCTGATTTCAGCCAAATAGCCGTGTGCTTACCCATCTTCAGTGGGTGAATTTCGATCGAACATCGAGTCCCAGGGAAACCCAAATACGGATGGAAAAGTTGAGTTTCACGAAAGGCAAGAGATAAATTCGATTGTCTGCACGCGAATTTAGGGATACGATATCATCGGCAGTTGGCAGTAACGGAGTGTTTTTGTGATAGAGGCCACTGATCCGCTGGACTTCGGCGTTTCTCAACGTCGGTTTGGGGTGCGATTGCAATGAAAGAGCGTCTCAACTGGATGCTCCCCTCGGTTTTCGTGGGGCGAATGTTTTCGACTGACGTTCGAATCAGTTGGTGGTTCGGAATTGTCCCACTGGTCGTGTGCCCAAAGTACGGGCTCGCGCTGGGGCTGATGTTTACGGTATTGTTGTATCTCTCGGCGCTGCTGCACGAATTTGCTCATGTTTTCGTGGCCCGCTGGACCGGTGGAACGGCGGACGAAGTTCACCTGACTCCGATCGGAGGAATTGCTCTGGTTCGCCCTGCGCGAGGAGCCTTCGGCGTGGGGATCACGGCGGCGGCCGGCCCAGCAGTGAATCTTTTGCTTTGTATTCTTTCGTTTCCAGGGTGGTACGCGTCGGAGACATTACCCGGCTCGCTCAATCCGTTCGTCATGCCGATTGCCGCACTTCACACAAATACTCCTGAAGTCTGGCGTGAATTGGGATTGCTGTTATTCATCGCAAACTGGATCGGACTGCTGGTGAATCTTTTGCCCGTGTTGCCGCTGGACGGCGGTCAAATCCTCAGGGCGAGTTTACAGTCGCGAGTTAACTCCGAATTTGTGAATCGAACAGCACTCAATATCGGCATGTTCGTGGCCATTGTGATTTTAATTTTTGGGGCGTATCTGGATCTCAGTCAAGTTGTGCTGATTGGAACTTTCGTATTGATGATGAACGTCGTTCAACTGTTTCAGACGGAAATCAGCGAGCAATCGGAAACTTCAGGCTACGATTCTGATTTATCGGCAGTCGACGAAAGCCTTTATGATTCCAGTCCACTTGAGTCATCAGAGTCCTTGCTGAGCCCACTCGACCAATGGAAAGAGCGTCGCAGGGCTCGGCGCGAGCAGCAGGATCTGATTCGGCGCACCGAAGTTGAGCAGCAATTGGATGAGCTCTTGGCCAAGGTCCATGAGTACGGGTTCCAATCTCTCTCTGAGCAAGAAAAAAAGTCACTGCAAAGCTGCAGCAAGGTGATCCGCGAGCGGGGAAAAAGCGAAAGCTGATCGACCTCTTCTCGTCGGTCCTGCACGCTGCTTTACTTTCAAGTTGGTCGTCATTAGATTTACGGAGTGCGGTCAGCACGTTTTCTCATCGGCGTATTGCTCAAATCTCGTATTTCTGCGACAACAAAAATCTTAAGTCCTGGTGGTCTTGCGAATTGTCGTATTGACCGACGGCAAATTCGAAATCCTCGGCGAATCCGCGCAACAGGGGTGCATGCATCGTGTATGAACCGCCATCCGAACATTTGGTTCGACAACTCACTGAGCTGCAGTTGTGTCACCCGCGTGACCTGCGGCGTGCTCGTGGGCGGGTTCGACGTCTTTCTTTCGATCTACCCGCGTTTGACTCGGTCTGGATCGATTCTCTTGTTCAGCTTCGCCTGTTGACTCCCTACCAGGCGAAACAGCTTGAAATCGGTCAGGGGGAATCACTTCGAGTCGGTCCATTTGTGGCGATTGACGAACTCGGCCGAAGCAAGCATGGCTCCACAATCCTCGCTCGACGACTCAATCGCCGTGATCGTTGCGTGGTCAGGCGAGAACGACTGACAAGTGACCGAGGGACCGAAGCGGTCAGCCAGATGGGACTCGTTCTGGAAAGACTGAAAGGGTTTGTTCACCCGTATCTGGTCGTTCCCAATGAAATCCTGCCGACAGAAAATAACGAACTCATTCTCGTCAGTCGCTATGTGCCGGGGTTGCCACTGAATGAACTGCTGGTTCGTCGTGGCCGATTTCCGGCAACCGTTGTTGTCGAGATTGGCCGGCAATTGCTGGAAGGCCTTGCCGCCTTAAACGCCAGAAGCGTCGTTCATGGGGATATTCGTTTATCCAATATCCGACTGACAGAGAGCGGATTGGCGGTGCTTGTCAACGGCGGAGTTCGGCAAGTCATTCGCCCGCATTTAACGATTCACGACGCATTGCCCATCGATCACTATGACGGCATGGCACCGGAATTAATTGGAACAGGGGCGTCGGCATCAGCAAGCTCTGAGCTTTATTCGTTGGGATGTGTTTTGTGGCAACTGCTTGCTGGTCGGCCTCCGTATTTGTCTGCTGACCCGCTGGTGAAAATCGCATCTCATCAAACTCAGACGATCGATGACGTGCGAAAATGGGCACCTGATACTCCTGCGACGCTCGCAGACTCCATTCGGCAGTTGACTTCGCCATCACCTTCAATGCGTCCTCGAAGTTTTGAGGAAGTCTTACAGCATTGGGGGGCACCGAGTTCACAAAGCCGGTCTCGAATTCGAAAATTCCGACGGCTGTTTAACAGTGCAATGCCGCATTTTGCAGAGCCGCTGGCTGAGGATCGCATGGGTAACTGGGTTTGGACGGCGGCAGCAGTTGTTGCCGTCGCGGCCGGCCTCGCTCTCAGCTACGACAATGGGCTTCGCAATGAATTGCTGTATGTCGCGCGAAACGTGGAAGCCGTGACACATGCAGTTCGCAATCAACAGGGAGATTCGAAGCCCATCGAGAAATTGGATGGCTCAACCGTACATCAAAACCGTGAATTCATTCCGCTTCCCGAACCATCGGACGAAGGAGTCATTCTTCTGACCGAACGTGGTCCATATGAAGCAACAAGCGTGAGCTCTCTACGCAGCCTGACAATTCGAGGATCAATCGGCGTTGCTGCGGAAATTCACGTCGGGAACGTGCCGCTCAATCTCACATCGGACGATGTTGTCCTGGAAAACGTGACGGTTCGCCGTTCAAAATCTGTCGACCACGACCTGGTGGCGATGGTGACTGTCCGATCTCGGTCACTGCGAATTTCCAACTGTGAAATGTCAAGTTCTGAAGTCGATAGTGACTTATTGGAATCTTCGCCTGAACGACCTGGGGTTGCTGCCGTTGCCTGGATGTCAACGCAGGCTCGCGATCCGAAAGTCGCTGAAATAACAATTCGAAACTCGGCTTTTCATGGAAACGGCGTGTCGGTCGCGTTGGTTCATACACCTCGATTGTTGAGTGTTGAGAACACCTTGAAAACAGGTGCCGGTGCGCTTTTCACTCTTGGAACAAAATGCCTGGCGACAGAGTTCGCCGTTCAACTCGACCGACTGACGCTGAGGGATTCAGGTTCCATGTTGTGGGTTGCGGGAGATTATGCCCGAACCAACGGTGCGCTTCCAATTGCAATTCAAGCAACGAATTGCGTCTTTAAACTGGTCCGTCCCGATTCGGGGCTGATCGTGATTGACTCGGATCGACCAAGAACAGACATCGCAAAATCGATTGAAATGAAGTCACAAGACTCGGTCGTCGAACCGGAAACAGTCTTACTGGCAGCATTCGATCGAACTCGAAACCGGTTGGAGCACCAGGACGACGAACAATTTGAAGGGCTGGTCGCAACAGAAATCAAATTCGCCGGAACCGACGTTCGTAGCGCCATCGATTCGACTGTTGTTCACCTTGTCGGGCCGCGAACGTCAGAGAAATCCCAGCCTGGAATTGACGCTCGCCAGCTTGGTTCGATGCAACGTTAACGTGACCGGTGACGTCATGGTCAGTTCAACACGATCGCCCGGCCAGGTCCGCCGTGGCAATCTCGGATTTTGAGCGGGGCAAACAGGAAGTATCCGCCGTCTGAGACCTTGCCGACATTATGCAGAAACTCGACACCAACCATCTCGCGGCTTCCAAGCGTCCAATACGTCATCAATGCCTGCCTTGGATCGACGCCACCCAGATCTGGTGCATCGGTTGCCACGCAACGAATTCCTCGGCTTTTCAGATAGACGATCGCGTCAGCATCGGGTGCCGGCCAGCCTTCACTTTTCCCTGATAAGGGATCGGCCCAGACTCCAGATTCATCCGGCAACGGTTTCAAGTACCGATCAAGATGCCCCGTATGAAACAAGACGACGTCCCCTGGCTTAAGAGGTGACTTCTTTTGTTCGAAGTCCTTGATAAGAGTTGTTGTGATCGCGGGTGACGCAGGCCATTTTTTGGCGTCCGTGGTCCCCACGAGAGAACGCACATCGATGACTCGCACAGTTCCGCAAGTCCAGTCCAAGGGAATTTTTTCCGTCGTCAACGAGCTGAATCCGCGTGGACCATACTTTTGCTCGAAATCTTTTAACCAGCCGCGAATTTCAGGAGCGTAATCCGGGTTTGTTCCTTCAGGCGGAAGCGCAAACGAGGGAGGAACCAGATGGGTTCCCGTCATCGAATCCATCATGTGTCCATGATGCCACAAGTCAAGATATTCGGAGTACAGAAAGTCAATCTTGAGGTAAACCTGGCGATGCTGCCCTGTGGCAATTCCCGGTGATGTGACAGGCAGGTTCGGCGCCAGAGTCGGCGAGAGGTCAACCACTCGTTTATTTTTGGCGGCATCGATCAACCGCCTGGGAAGATCGCCACCGACAATCGAGAAGGCTCTACCTTCACTGTAGGGGCCTCCTTGATGCTTCGGCCCTATCATGCAGTAGAACGCACCGGTGTCGGGCAGGGCTCCCAGGTTTGTTGCTCCTTCGGTCCAGATCATCCCGTGCCGCAACCCGGCGTAGTGAGTCGGTTCTGCCAGGTTGGGCATGGGACCCATACTGGCGCTATCGGTTCCCAATGTCATGACACCGCGAGTCGCGAGAAATTCCATGCAATCGGGATCGGGGTCGGGATAACCGGGCACCTTACGATCAACGACATCCGCGATGAAACGAGACCCTTCAGGGAACGGCCGGTAATACTTGTCAGAATAATCACTGCGGAACAGGACAACATCACCAAACCTCAGCGGTCGATGTGTTGCCTCAAACCGCTTGACGTGTTCAAGAGTGACGAGAGGACTAACACCCTTCGGGGCTTGATCAAGCAGCTCGCGAACGTCAACGACGCACGCTTCGCCACCAAATTGCCACGGCTCGATCTTGTCGGTGTAAGCCAGGCCGAACGGTCCAGATTTTGGCCGATTCAAGTCTGGCCGTGTGACCGAATGCGGCGGAACATCCAGTTGCGTCCCTGTGTTGCCATCAATAAAGATCGTGTCGATATGATAGGCACAATCTGAACCAATCGTTCGCTGATGACTCAGTTGGAATCGAGGGAACGGATACGTCGGCCATGTACAGGGATATTCGGGTGCAATCAGTAGCGAATTGTCGATGAAGCGAGTTTTCTGGCTGGCCGCACCAGCCTCTTGTGCTCGGGCACAACAGGCCAACGTCACGGTCAACAGAAGGCAAAGCAAGACTGAGACGCGAGGAATCATGAGCGCGAGATTCATCATGGTCTGATTCGCTTTCAAATTGTTTTTGACGAGTCATCGTCAGGCAAGTATTTCGCCTCCACCGTGGCGAAGGCTGCTAGCCTCCGGCGTGGAGGAGGCTGCCAGCCTCCTCACCTCGAAGACGCTACCACCAACCATCAGGCACCGTATTTCTCCAATCGACCTGCATGAGCCATCGCAAGCAGCATCAGGTGCTTGGCCTCAAACTGACCAAGACCCCCGCGCAGGCATTGCGATTCACCAAATTTCGTCGACCCATCAAATCGACAGTGGTTTGCTGACAGCAGGACCGGAACCGGATGCCAGCTATGCGACTTCATTTTGCTGGGAGTGCTATGGTCGCCTGTCACGACGATGACATCAGGGTTCAATTTCGTAATTCGCGGGATGGCAGCATCCAGTTCTTCCGTCCTCTGAACCTTTAAAGGGAAATTACCGTCTTCGCCGGACGAATCAGTGTATTTCCAGTGAACGAAGAAGAAGTCGTAGTCGTTCCAGGCCGCTTCAAGGCGATTCATCTGATCTTCAAGCGTATGTCCTGCATCGAGAATGTCCATACCGACAAGTCGAGCGAGTCCACGATACATCGGATAAACGGCGATCGCCCCCGCCTTCATTCCGTAGACTTCCCGGAAAGGAGGAATGGCCGGCATAGTATCGATGCCACGGAGCGTCAGGAAATTCGCGGGAGCATCATCTTTCAGAACGATCTTGGCTTGTCGCAAGAACTCGGCGGCAACTTGTGCCGTCTTTGCGCTACCGGCCGAACGAGCAACGGGTTCCAAGGCAGGGACACCCGTCTTTTGTGGATCGGTATCCGCGACATCGCCACCAAGGCCCGCACCCCGAAAAATCAGGACGGTTCGGTAACCTTCGCCCGCTCGGACAAACACTTCGACTCCGGGAACTTTAATCTGGTTCAGCTTTTCGCTGAGCTTCGTGCCAACTTCCGTCGGAATACGTCCGGCGCGGCGATCGGTAATGTTGCCAGCCGCGTCGATCGTACAGAAATTGCCTCGAACGGCGACGTCGTTTGGTCCGAGTTCGAAGTCGATGCCCAGCGCTTCAAGAACTCCGCGTCCAATTTGATATTTGACAGGGTCGTAACCGAACAGACCAAGATGTCCTGGACCGCTTCCGGGTGCAATTCCTGGCAGGACAGGGGTACTCAGTCCCAGTGTCCCGCGACGGGCTAGTGCATCCAGGTTTGGGGTATTCGCCGTTTCGAGTTCCGTCTTGCCACCCGGTTCGAGCGGCAGGCCACCCAGTCCGTCACCGACAACCAGGACAATTTTAGAGCCATTATCTTTTTGCAATTTACGAGTGAAATCGTGTGGATCAGTCATGAGAAAAAAGTTACCTTCAAAAACGGTTGTTCCCGACAGGAAATCTGCCCACAGTCAGGCAAGTTCGCGGGCGCGACTTGATTGTCGGAAAGTGCGTATCCACATGCAAGCGAACACGTCGCGACGGCCGATCCCGTGATCTCGGGCGAGCCGAAGTTAGAAAAGAGTTATTTCGGAATAAGCCGCAGACTTCACGCTTCACCGAGACGTTTGCCAAACAGACATTTGCCAACTAATTCGTTGGAACTTTCAAGTCGCAGCCAGATCTTTTGCATGCCGGAATTTCATCACGGAAGTGCGTTTGGTTCGAATACAAGGGTGGCGCGCGTTCGGTGACATGGGTAACCCCGAAGTGCGTTGAGAAAACCACTTATTAGTAATACAAATCAAGTGGCGACAACGAATTCACCGAATTCAGCAAGAAGTTTTGCAACAAATTCTTCGAACGAAAGTTGCTGAGTGATCAGTTCCTAAAAGTTAATTCAAAACGACAGACACGTACGCCGTTTGCGAATTCTCAGGTGATCAACCAAGAGTGAAAGAGAATTGTGAAAATGACAATTCAGGAAACCGTACCGAGTGCTGTTCAGGCCATTGATCGAAAAATTGTTGTTCAAAAGCTGTTGTCTAAGCTGGAAGGTGGATCTTACCTCGAAATCGGAGTTGAACTCGGGCAGAGCCTGCTCCCGATTCAAGCACGGCAGAAACACGGGGTTGACCCCAATCCGATCGTACCAATGCGCCATCGCATTCGTATGTTCATGCAGAACTTGCTCTCGCGGAACAAAGTTCATCTACATCAAATGACCAGTGACGATTTTTTTGCCCAGCGGAATTCGATACTGGGCGATTCGAAGATCGACGTCACTCTAGTTGATGGATTGCATACCTACGAGCAGGCCTACAGGGATGTTTTAAATTGCCTGGATGTATTAAGCCCCAATGGGGTCATTGTCATGCACGATTGCAATCCCCCCTCGGCACGGATTGCCTTTCGAGCACGCTCACACTCGGAAGCGCTCAAAGAATTTCCGGCTGATGGCGACTTCAGGTGGTGTGGTGACGTCTGGAAAGCGATCGTCTTGCTCCGATCACTCCACACTGATCTGCAAACATTCGTACTCGACGCTGATTTTGGCCTGGGAATTGTGAGCCGAGGCGCATCAACATCGAAGCTTTCATATTCGCGCGAAGCAATCGAAGCCATGTCCTATGAGGACCTCGCAGCCCGGCGAACGACATTGCTGGACTTACGACCTGCATCATCGTTCAATGAGTTTCTTGCCAGTCGATGATTCGGTTTCGGAAGCCGGTGTTGGACCTGACGAGAGCAATGAAGGGGGAATTAATGACGCAACAGCGAATATTATCGTGGAACAATCGGGTCATTTCTTGGCTTCGTAGGCTGAAGCTGAGATATCGGTTGCCTCGTCGGCTGTCACGTTATTTGAGTGCGACATCGCTTCAATCCGTACAGAGGTATGCAGAATCCCCTGCCAGTCCTCCGCGTGGTGCGTTATTTGAAATCTGGCGCAGCATTCCAAATGGATTTAAGTGGCTCAATTATTTTCCAATTTATGAACGAATCTTGAGTGAGTTCCGAGCACGGCCGATCCGTTTTCTTGAAATTGGTGTGTATCATGGAAGCTCGCTACAAATGTGGAAAAAATACTTTCACCCCGACTCGGTCATTTTAGGAATTGACATTGATCCAACCTGCGTTCAGTTTGAAAACGCGGATTCGAATATCCATGTGAGAATCGGCGACCAATCCGACACTGAGTTTCTGCAACGGGTGATTCAAGAATTTGGACCGTTCGACGTCATTCTGGATGATGGCAGTCACTTGTGCTCGGACATGATCAAGACTTTTGACTACGCATTCCTGAACGGATTAACTGATCGAGGGGTCTATTTTGTAGAAGACACCCATACAAATTTTTGGGGACATTGGCGCGATCAGCCCTATTCGTTCATCGACCTCTGCAAAGATCTCGTTGATTATTCCCATGCCCATTATTGGGGTCATTCTGGAATCGATGTATTTGCATCCGGAAATCCGCAACGACTCAACGCGATTTCAGTTCCACGTATTGGTAGCGAAATCGAAGAAATTCGTTTTTTTGATTCAATTATCGTCATTCACAAAAATAAGAGTCGCGCTTTGCCTGTCGTTGAGCATCTTTAGCGGCTTGACTGATTAGATGACTATTTTGGTTCCGTTAATGTCAAAGCGATTATCGATCGTCGTGATCAGCTACAACAACGACAGGGAGCTACCTCGCACACTCCTGTCGCTGGGCGCCAGTTACCAGCGTGGAATTATGCGTGAGGATTACGAGGTGATTGTCGTCGATAATGGCTCGATTTCACCACCTCAGCAGAAGCAGTTCTCACATATGGACGTCGACGTTCGAATCGAATCCATGCCATCACCGTCTAAAAGCCCAGCCCCCGCAATCAACCTTGGTATTGCGATTGCAACCGGCGATACGATTGGTGTCATGATTGACGGCGCCCGTCTCGCTTCACCGGGGTTGCTGACCAATGCCTTGGCCGCCATGCGAGTTTCGGATCGCGCCTTTGTCGGCTCCCGTGGTCGGTATCTTGGTCCAGACTTTCAGGCGTTGTCCATGAAGAAGGGCTATAGCCAGCGTGTTGAAGACATGTTGCTCGATCAAATCGAATGGATTAATGATGGGTACCGACTTTTCAGCGTATCTGTCTTCGACGAGTCCTCGGGGCCGACATGGTTCGACCTGCCAAGTGAAAGCAACGGACTTTTTATGTCTCGCCCCTTGTGGAAAGAATTGGGAGGATACGACCCGGCCTTTGTTTCGCCGGGAGGAGGGTTGGTGAATCTCGACACATGGTTTCGGGCGTGTCATTTGCCGAATTCAATTCCGATCATACTACTAGGTGAAGCAACGTTCCATCAGATCCATGGGGGGATTTGCACAAACAGTGCGGATCGGGCTCAGACCTTTATTCATTTCAACGAGGAATATCGATCGATTCGAGGAACCAGTTACCAATGGCCCAACATCCCAGTGACATACTATGGAGCGTTCCAAACACCACCTCCGGCGCGCGAAATTTCTACGAGTCGCTTCTCGTACGAAGGCCAGAAACAAGTGCTCCTCAAAGCTTGGCACAAAACGACGACTCAGGTGAAGTCCTTTTTTAAAAAGTCATAATTTCGCTGATTTGAATAGAATTCTTTTAAGATTGGATGATTCATGGAGAGCGCGCCCGCAAACCTCTATCTCGATCTGATTAAACGATGCCTGTTAAATTCAATTTATGAAGACGAATCGCACCACCTTCATCCGCCAAACACGTTTATTCAAAAGTTTGCGAACAAGTTGCTCGGCGGTGGACGCGTATGGATTAAGAAGCAGCCTTACGACAACGCAACTCGAGATGCAGGGCTTGCATGGCCTGAAAAAGCCCATTCGATGATCGGACTCAAGCGAATGGAAAACTTAAGGATGTGTGTGGAAAGCGTCATTCAGGAAAAAATACCAGGTGACCTGCTGGAGGCGGGAGTATGGCGAGGCGGAGCAAGCATTTTCATGCGAGCGATTTTAAAAGTTTATGGCATCACCAACCGTGTGGTATGGGTTGCCGATTCATTCAAAGGCCTGCCCGCACCTGATATTAAGAAGTATCCTGCGGACAAAACGTCACGATTTCATGAGTATTCTCAGTTAGCAGTGCCTTTCGATGAGGTGCAAAGAAATTTCCAAAAATATGATTTGCTCGACAATCAAGTAAGATTTCTGAGGGGGTTTTTCAGCGAAACACTTCCACGCGCGCCAATTGACGAACTCGCCGTGCTTCGACTGGACGGAGACATGTACGAGTCAACCATGGATACTCTCGTGAATCTCTATCCCAAAGTTTCTGTCGGTGGGTATGTTATTATCGACGATTACCTGTCAATCCCAGCCTGCCAGCAAGCTGTGAACGACTTTCGCGTTTCTCACGGAATTCGCGAGGAGGTCATAACGATCGATTCAAGTGGTGTTTACTGGCGTTGTTTAGAACCACAGGATTCGTCCCTGATTAATGGATAACACATTTTGAGAAACGTACCATTGGTTTAATATTGCAGAATTCCGCCTGATTGTCCCTATCGATAAGGAGTGACTACAATCGCGAATCCACCAACACCTCCCTTTTCTGTTTTGAAGTCCGTCAACAGACTGCTCGAAGTGGGCAAACGGAAGCTGAACGAACTGACGCTGAGCCAGATTCGAACCTTTCACTTTGATATTGTTCAAGGATGTCAGTTGCGATGCATCGGTTGCCCTAATTCAATGCTGCTGCCGAAGATCGATCATATTACCGCAGAAAAGTTCTCCATTTGCCTGGAACATGTCGACGTGGAACGTGTCAGCGTTTTTCGTTTGTTCAATTTCGGAGAACCTTTTCTTCATCCCGATCTTCGAGGACTTCTGAAGGTTCTCAAAGTTCAGAAATGGAAGCCGGAAAAGGTCGAAATCTCGACCAATGCCATGATTCTGGATGAAAAGAAAATTCGAGATATCCTGACGTCTGGCATCGTCACGCATTTGTTTGTGAGCTGCGATGGAGATGGAACGCCGTCGGAATTCGAGCGACTGCGCCCCCCGGCCAAGTGGGATAAGCTGATTTTATTTTTGGAAGAAGTCAGCCGAATCAAACACGAGCTGCAATCCCCGGTTGAATTAAAGACACGTAATGTCTGTATGACGGAGGAGGGGAAGACTCGTTGGCTGAGCGTGTTAAGCACACGTGGCTGGGAACCGGAATTTCGTGAATGGCAAATCTTACCAAGCACAAGCGGCGAACCATGGGAGCGTCCCCCTGAAGTCACCAATAAGGTGTGCTGGCCTATGTCAGGTGTTAACCTGTTTGTAGACTGCCATGGCGATGTGATTCCCTGTTGCAGCTACCCGGATCTCCCTCGCATGGGAAACCTGCTGACAGAGAAGTTCACCGAAATCCATCGCGGTGCATTACGAATAAAAATGTTGAATTTTTTGAAGACAGACCGCGTGAATGACAAAATTTGCGGCAATTGTGAAAGTTAATTCAGTTTTGGCTGACCGCTCGAGAATTAGCGACGGTGCTCCCGAATTTCGAAAGAATTGTCAATTCGCTTAGTCAACGCGTGAGATCATCAGGAGGGGGAAATTATCCCCGCCCCTGTAAAAAACGTTTGCCTGGAAAACTTTTCCCCCCTCACGTGATTCGTTTGGAGTAACTCTCGTGCTTTCCCACTCATTTCTCGGGGGCTGTAAACTCAGCGATTGGATACACATCCTGAAAGAAAACCATTTTCGGATCGATGCGTCCCGATTCTGGCAAGCGTTTTTGATAAGTATGGAAACGGCGGTCACTTCAGCACTGAGTCGCTTTGAACCCGACCCAAATCTTTCGGAATCGCTACAAGCCATGTGGAGCAGGCCACTGCTGATTCTGGGACTTCCGCGAAGTGGAACGACCTATCTTCAGAATCTGATGGCATCAAATCCACAACTCGCCTTTCCCACTCGACTTGACTGTTTCAACCCACATACGTTTCTGGCCCGTCATCAATGGGGGATCGACCGGCTTTTTAGTCTTGCGCCACTTCGTAGCCGAGGGTTAGATAACGTCCAAGTGGGCTGGTTAACTCCCGAAGAAGATGAGTTTGCCTTGACCGTTTTATCGAGTGAGGGGCCCTGGCTCGGAGCCTGCTTTCCGGAGCGATATCAGGAATACGTTGAGCAATCGCCCCTTAATCCCTCATGGAACGGAGCAGATCGCTGGAAGCAAGCTTTGAAGGTCTTTACGCAAAAGTTGACACATCGTTATGGAAAGCCGGTCGTATTAAAATCGCCGCTCCACATGATGCGAATCCCCGATATCCTGTCCGTCTTTCCTGATGCCCGCTTCGTGACAATCTTCCGCAATCCACTGAGGCAAACTCAATCGATCTTATCAGTTGCGCGCAAGCATGTAGTCTGGCCGTCGTTGCAAGTCACTCGCCGGGAGAAAGCCGAATACCTGGAAGGCAATCAACGCCTTCTGCAACGATATTTCGAGACTCGTCAACAGATTCCTGCCGAAAATCTGATCGAAATCCAGTACGAGAACCTGGTCGCATCAACCTTCGAGACCCTGCTGCAAATTCACAGTCAATTGGGAATTCCCGGTGTCGAAGATGTCCTCTCTGCGACGGCACAAAACCGGGAGTTAAGCCAATATCAAACCAACTCATACCCGGAACTCACCGCATCTGAGCGAGAACAGATCCGGGAAATTTACGCCCCCTTGTACAAGGCGAGGATTTATCCTGAAGCGAACGGTCTCGATGATTGAGGCATACGTCATGAATGAAAATCGCGCGTGATCCCCAATGAATCAAAACGCATCCTCTTACCGGCGTATCCCTTGACAGCTGAACCGGCCAAACTGAGTTCTGTGACAGTGGTCATCCCTGCCTTTCAGGGTGGAGACAGGCTTCTCGACTGCATCAGATCATTACAAGCAAGCTCCTTCAGGTCGACGAAAATCCTGATCGTGGATAATGCTTCAACCGATGGTTCAATTGAGAAGGCCGAACAGCTATTTACGGCGATTGAAGTGCATCGGAATCCTGAAAATGCCGGATTTGGTGCCGCCTGCAACCGGGGGATTGATGTCGCAATGCAACGACAGGATTCCTATGTGCTGTTGATCAACCAGGACACGACGGTCGCCCCCGAGATGGTTGAACAGCTTGTGACCTTTGCCGACCACTCACCCCAAGCTGGTGTTGTTGGGCCAAAGACGCTCTCAATGCACCCCATGCCCAACGGATCACCCCGTTTGCTCTACGCGGGAGCTTGGCGTACGTGGTTGCCCTTGTGGCAACGGATTCCTGATAACGGTCTGGCAGATTCCAAAAAGCGACTACCCCCGATTCAGGTCGATTATGTCTGGGGTCACGGAATGTTGTTGCGGGTCGCTGCGCTCCGTGAAGTTGGTACATTTGATCCAGGATTTTTCATGTACTATGAAGACATCGATCTCTGCACTCGGATGACACGGGCAGGATGGCAGGCTTGGTGTGTCCCCGATGCGGTCATGTGGCACGATATGACTGACGGCGCCCGCGCATCAAAATCAGAGTCATGGAGATGGACGCAAAAAGTAGAAAGCACCCTTCACTTTTATCATCTGCGATCGTCGTTACCCAAAGCATTTTTTCTGACCTGCGCCACGACCGGCCGAGAATCAATCTCCCTGGCGAGACATCGTCACTTCTGCGCGCTCACTCACTTGTTTTCAGCAACAATTAAACTGGGAGTTTCTTTGCTGCGACGCCGTTGTAACTGGAAGAGATAATCCTTCGTCGACAACCACGTCAAGCGAGCCAACTGCATGTCATAAATGGCATTACGACATCTGAGAACACCGCAGGCTGGACGGACGAAGAAGGAGATGCGTGTACGGCAGACTTGCGAACGTGCCCTTCAAACTTCATCAAGGCCCAGCTTTTTTCGTCTGGTGATTTCAGTTTTTCACCATCGAGAGGGAATCGCAGTTCGCTGGGAAATTTGCGAATACGTCTGTTCAACAACTGAAGAAGATGCGACACCTCAAACGTCCCTTAAATTGAGGGGGACGACACACACGACGTCCAATTCCGAAAAAAAATGCTTCGTTGGCAAGAAAAACTCAAGAGTGCGGCGTCCAGAGACTAGTTTCTCCCCTTTCCACTAGCCTGAAACCCTGTTTCTCTGCTAGAATTCGCCCCCTTCGACTCTGTGGTATGGCGCGGATGTTCCTCGTCGGCAGTGTTGAGTTGTCTTTTTTTTCCTGGAACGACGGTCGCGACTCTTCGCATCTGAGTTCCACGGTGGTGTTCGAGGTGTCCTTGATCATCGCCGCAACAGTACAGCAGGAATAGTATGGTTGATCGGTATCTATTACGTGAATTTGACATCAGCGACGAAGAACTCGAGCTGGCCGCTGACATCTCTCTGGCCGAGGCCGAGCACCTCGAAGAAGGGAGCCTGGACCATCTCTATAACCGTCGCGATGAAGGTTATGACGTCAACGCGGTTCTGGAAGGAACCGTCGTTCGCGTTGAAGGCGAAGAAGTTCTGATCGACATTGGCTATAAGAGCGAAGGCATTGTCCCGATCGACGAATGGGAAGTTCCCCCGGTCGCGGGCGATAAAGTCTCGGTCCTGCTGGAAGAAATCGAAGACGAATTCGGCTTGATCCTGCTGTCCAAAAAGAAGGCCGACCGGATCCGCGAGTGGGAAAAGGTCATCAGCACCCACAAAGAAGGGGATGTTGTCGAAGGCAAAGTCCTGCGAAAGATCAAGGGGGGATTGCTCGTCGATATCGGCGTCAACGTCTTCCTGCCTGCCAGTCAGGTTGATATCCGCCGCCCACAGGACATCGAATTCTATCGCGATAAGACGATCGAATGCTTGATCCTGAAGATTGATGAATCTCGCCGAAACATCGTTGTCTCACGACGACGGTTGATCGAACTGCAACGCGAAAAGATGAAGAAGGACTTGCTGTCCGACATCACCGAAGGTCAATTGCGTAAGGGAACGGTCAAGAACATCGCCGATTTCGGTGCGTTCGTCGACCTGGGTGGCATCGACGGTCTGCTGCACATCACCGACATGAGCTGGGGCCGCATTGGTCACCCATCCGAAATGGTCAAGATCGACCAGGAAGTCGAAGTGATGATCCTTCACGTCGATCGCGACAAAGAAAAGATCGCCCTCGGCCTCAAGCAGAAGGAAAAGAGCCCCTGGGACAATGTCGAAGGGAAATACCCCGTCGGCACGAAGATTCGTGGCGAAGTGGTCAACGTCATGTCTTACGGTGCGTTCGTCAAGCTGGAAGACGGAATCGAAGGCCTGGTTCACATCAGCGAAATGTCCTGGACCAAGCGAGTTAACCATCCGACCGAACTCGTTAATCCTGGCGATGAAGTGGACGTCGTTGTCCTCGGAATCAACAAGGACAAGCAAGAGATTTCGCTGGGCATGAAGCAAGCTCAGCCGAATCCATGGGACGAAGTCGCTGCCAAGTACCCACCGGGTGCTTCTGTCAGCGGCACGGTTCGCAACCTGACCAATTACGGTGCCTTCATCGAATTGGAAGAGGGCGTGGATGGATTGCTGCACGTCAGCGATATGTCCTGGACCCGCAAGATCTCGCATGCAAACGAGATGCTGAAGAAGGGCGATCCGATTACCTGCCAGGTGATCTCGGTCGATCAGGAACGGAAGCGAATCGCACTCGGACTGAAGCAATTGGCTGGGGACCCATGGGAAACAACGATTCCCGAAAAGTACCAACCTGGTGCTCAGGTTATCGGCAAAGTCACGAAGATTACGAATTTCGGTGTCTTCGTGGAATTGGAGCCAGAACTCGAAGGCTTGCTGCACGTTTCGGAACTTTCGGACCAGAAAGTCGAAAACCCCGAAACATTCGTCAAAGTCGGACAAGAGCTTGACGTTCGCATTCTGAGAATCGATTCGACGGATCGCAAAATCGGACTCAGCCGCAAGTCGAATCTCGACCTCAGCGGTGCGAACGAAGAAGCCAAGACTGGCGATGCCGCAGCCGCTCCAAAGCCAAAGGCTGAGCTCAAGGGTGGTATGGAAGGTTCGGCAGGTCCGCTGTTTACGCTCGGATCAGGAACCGAAAAGGAAAAGACCGAAACCGAAGAGGAATCGACCTGATAATTTGTCGAAGAGGCTTCTAGCTTCCTCGTAGATTCTGATGCTGCGGCTGAAAGCCGCAGCGACGCCATACGACAGGTCTTTTCATTTTTCAAATGTCAAGCCCTTGGAACGAAATAAGTTCAAAAAAAACGACGGCCCTTCGGTACCATCCGAAGGGCCGTTTTTTTGCGCATTTTGCCAGGTTTATCTGACCGAAACGATCGTTCAAGTTGCCTTACGTCGAGTTTTCCGCTGGTCATTACCGATAACAGAAGTGTGGGTTGGTTTGCATCCCCACTTTTTTTTGCCACAGGAGGTGGCGTCTTGAACCTAATGACACTCCTCAACGGCAGAAACCTCAGATGGCTAAAACGACCACCAGATTTCGCGAGTCCTCATCCGTATCCCAAACCCCGCTCGAGACTTATCTACGTGAAATCAACGAAACATCGTTGTTAACGGCGAACGAAGAGAAAGAGCTCGCACGACGGATCGAAGTAGGAGATTTAGGTGCTCGCGATCGCATGGTCCGCGCAAACTTGCGGCTTGTCGTCAATATCGCCCGGGCCTACGCCAATCGGGGATTGCCACTACAGGACCTGATCGAAGAAGGGAACCTCGGGTTGCTGCGAGCGGTTGAGGGGTTCGACCCTGACATGAACACCCGCTTCAGTACGTATGCCAGCTACTGGATCAAGCAGTCAATCAAGCGGGCATTGATCAACACGGGGAAGACGATTCGTATTCCCGCCTATATGGTGGAATTACTGACCAAATGGCGACGAGCCACCGCCAAGCTGGACAATGAACTAGGCCGCGCACCGACTCAGGAAGAGGTTGCCAAGGAACTGGGACTTCCTAAAAAGAAGTTGAGTATCGTAAAGACGGCGATCGACCTTTATATGTCGACGCCCCAGACGGATGATGATGACGGTGGCTGGCAGATGAGTGAAATGGTCGCCGATCAGCGGACGAAGGGTCCTGAAGACGATTTGCTTGACGCAGACAATTTGAAGCACGTCTACCGAATCCTCGAAACGATGGACCCACGCGAGGCATCGATTCTGCGAATGCGATTCGGCCTTGATGATGCTGAACCGAAGACGCTGAAAGAAATCGGTGAACTGCTTGGGCTAACCCGAGAACGCGTCAGACAGATCGAAAGCGACGCCTTGAAGCGAATCGCCAGAGAAATCCTGGGCGAATAGCGGTTTTAGAAGATCCCGTGTAATGGTCCACCCGGCGCGGCGAGTTGATCAACGCGCCGGGTCACGTTTGGATCCTCAATCAACGGTGGGGCGTGATGCGGTTTGATTCTCGCATCGATCACAAGCGGGCCGCGACAGCCCCAGTGCTTTTCATGGATAAACGAATCGATCCCGTCGATGTCCGCTGCCGGATTTGACCTGGTAAACGTGACCCAGATCCAGTTATTGAGAGTCCGGGACGTGAACTCGCTGTCATCCACGATGACGATCAGGGGGAAGGATTCCAGGGATGCGGCTTGGCGGGTCATCTCGTCACAGAACTGAGAGATTTGTGGCCCGGCAGATTTGATGCTGGTGGCTTCAACAACGAGGACGCCTGGTAATGCGATCTTTGGATTGCGGTAGCCAGCGGGTAACGAAAAGTCTGGCGGCAATTCGGTTCCGAGGTCTCTTCGCTTTGGGCCTGCTGCTGCAATGACGACCTTGGAGCCTTGGTTAAACCCGCTGCCGGAGTAATCGAGCGTATCGATCGTCGTCCGGGTCTGAAAATGCAGATCATTTCGCCAGTCGACTCGTTCCAGCACGTGTCGAAAGTAAGCGGTAATATCGTGGATATCGAGGTTTGGTTGATCTTCGTGGGCAACGATGAATAAGTATTTCGCCAGCGACAACTGTCCTTGTCCAAGAATCGCGTTGGCAGTTGTCAGTAACTCTTGCGGGGTTCGTGTGCTTGCATAGGGGACGTAACGTTCACTGCCTATCGCCAACAGCAAAGGGTGAACTCCGGCGGCGTCAACAGCGTGAATCGCTTTGACGCCGGGCAACACCGTGGGAATGATCGGGCCGGTGATCTCATGGATGATCTCGCCAAACGACGTATCCTCTTGTGGCGGACGTCCCACGACCGTAAATGGCCAGATCGCTCCCGTTCGGTGATAGACATGGTCTACTTGAAGATACGGAAACTCGTGCTGCAAACTGTAATAGCCCAGGTGATCACCGAACGGTCCTTCTCGTTTCGTGAGTGACGGATCGATCGTTCCGGCAATGCAGAAATCGGCATCAGCGTAAATTGGCAATTCGCCATTTCGAGAAATCATTCGTACGGGGCGCCGACCAAGCGCCGCAGCGAACAGCAGTTCCGACAACCCCTCAGGCAAGGGCATGACGGCGGCCAGTGTCATCGCCGGTGGACCACCGACGAAAATGTTAACAGGTAATTTCTTGCTGCTTCGAACGGCGGCAGCATGGTGAACCCCAATACTTCGGTGAATCTGGTAATGCAGCCCGACTTCGCGATTTGGTACGTAATCGTTCCCTGCAATCTGAATGCGGTACATACCCAGGTTTGAATTCTTGAAACCGGGTCGATCGGGGTCCTCGGAATAAACCTGAGGCAGTGTGATAAACGGCCCGCCGTCATTCGGCCAGCTTTTCAATTGTGGAAGCTGGTCGAGCGTCGTTTCGTTCTCGATCACCGGTCCGGAACGAACTCGTCTGGTCCACATCGACCACAGCGTGCCGGGAAGACTGCGATAACGCCACGGTTTTTTCCCCAGTTGGCTGGGATCTATTTTCAGCTCGACCAGTTTTCGCACGTTTTCGAGCGAATCACGAAAAATGAATCGAGTTCTTTCCATCGTGCCAAAAAGATTGGACACCATCGGAAAGCGGCAGCCTTTGACCCGAGCAAACAAAAGAGCAGGGCCACCTGCCAGGTAGACTCGCCGCTGAATTTCAGCCGCCTCCAGAACTGGGTCAATCTCAGCATCAATTCGAACGAGATGCTTGTGTCGCTCAAGGTCAAGAACGGTTTCTTCGAGACTACGATAGCCCATAGATCAATCAATGTATTTCAAGAGTATCCGACGAATGACATCTTCTGTTTGGATGATAGCCGAAGTGACCACAGACTTCGTGTGTCGATATTCGTAACTTTCTACCCTGAAAGAGCATCGCTTGACCGAAGACGGTCAAGCAATAACGCGTTGATTCTCGATGATGGTCAGGGGACTGGTCGGCTTCAGTCCCAAACGATCATCTCAACTGATTCCTGACCGTTCTCGTTCGAAAGCCTTGTTAGTGTCGCGATGGTGATGGACATCCCTGGAGAGGGCGCGATCCAGCTTGGCCAATAAGAGTTGGATCTCATTCTCTTCGTGAATCGTCAATTCCGATTCCCCGAAGCGAACTTTGTAGAACAGTCGTGAGATCTGTTCGGGAATATCGTTCTCTCCAACGACGTCGAGGTCCGAAGAATACTGACTCGCGACCATCTCGGCGAATTCCCTTTGGGTCTGGTTTGGCGAACGTTTGAGACCGTGCGATTTCATCATTCCAGTAAATCGCTCGTAAAAATCGACAATTCGATGCTGTTTGCGGACTCGCCGATTACTCTGTTTGTCCAACCAGCGATTGATCCACGCGAGCAGCCATCGGGCGGACCATGCAATCGCAGCCAACGTCAGCAGCGAGGAAAGGATAAATATCACTCCCCCGGGACTGAACCAGTAATTACGGTTCGTAAAAAGCTCAATCAACATCCGCAGGGCTGATTCAGGCTGCGTAAAGAGCTGACGCAAAAAGACCGCCAGATCAAAGGCCATTTTTCGTACGGGCTTATAGATCGACTGTTCCTGACGGTCGAGCGACATGTTGAGAATATTATCGGACCACAGTCCAGCGAACGCCGTTTGCATGTCAGTCCAGAGCGAAGTCTTTTTTGCCGCCATTCCTGCCACGCTCATCAACCTCGCATTGACAGGTGTTGCGTCAAACGTCGTCCATCCGACTTTATCGACCCAGGCTTCAACCCAGACATGTGCGAAGCGCTGCTGGATCTCAAACCAATCGTTTTTTTCTGGGTGAACGATCCCCCCTTTGTAACCACTGACCATGCGGGCGGGGATATTTTCCGCTCGCAGCATGAGAGCAAGAGCGGTCGCGAAATATTCGCAGTGACCTTCCTTTCGGTTGAACAGGAAGTCTTCAATCGGGTCAATCTTCGCATCCTGGATCGACTGGTCCAGCGTGTAACGATACTCGCCGGAATCTCTTAAATATTCTTCGATTGCCGTCGCGATTTCCATCCGAGTCAGCTCTCGTGCGACAGATTGTGCCTCGGCCTTCTGCCGTCGGGCGACTTCGTCGTTGACAATGCTGTGAGCCAGCTTTTGTAAACGTGTCACGTTGAGGGGAAGTTTTTTCGTCCGTTCTAAATACTCGCTTCGGGTATATGCTTCCCTTGTTCGTTCAGGAACTGGGTAAGAAAAATGGAGCGGTTGTTTTTGCGGCAGAACGGAACCGACGCTGTAAACCATGAGCCCTGTCTCTTTTTTCCGTTCATTCTGAGTTGCAACTCCGGTTATTTCGTTGAGGTCCCCAATAATTTGCCGCTGAGCGTCGATGATCACCTGGGGAACGCCCAGGCAAAACAAAACTCCTGTGTCATTTGCGTCGCGACGAATATTTTGCTCGATGTCAGACCTCTCATCCGGGCGTTGAAAGGCCCGGTTGTAAAGGCCATTAAATGAATCGACACTCCAACGTCCATTTTGATAATGTGTCAGTACCTCAGCGCGAAATAACGGTTCTGCCATCCCCAGTTGTTCTGCATACTCTTGAACAGAGACGGCCTTGCCCGTATTAAGGTTTTTCAATTGAATCTCAAAGACTCGCTCCATGCTTTCAAGGATGCGCCCAAGTTCACCAAGACGTACTGATGCCAGTCCAGACTTTTTTGAGATGGCATTCAGGACTTCGCGGTCTTCACTCAGGCTGACGGTCGACCCAACCCAGATCCTGGGAGTGAATGCAAAAAAAGCCGCGCTCACAAGAAGAGCGGAACAGGTCGTCAACAGCACGCCAGTGACAAACCTTGCCGTAAGCCAACGAGTTCCATCCTCATGTTGAACGGCACCGCGGACCTCGCTTCGCAAACCCTTTTTCATAGACAAAGAAACGCCGCCGGCTTGAATCGGCGCCGATTCAGCCAGTCTGATCTTTTCTTCTTCTTCAAATTGTTGTTCCGCGCGCCACAGTGAAAAAATCGAAAGCGTCCAGACGGCGCCGAATGTGTAGGCCAACGCACAAAATCCGAACCAACCTTTTGTCGTTAAAACGGAAGCTAATGCAAGCTGAAGTATTCCCAGTGCCATTAAAAACCAATAAAGCCTTACGGTTTTTCGTTGAAAGAGAACAATCCACGTCACGTACAGCAGCAAGTGCGTTCCTGCAAGCAGTTTTCCTTCGCGATTCTCGCTCAAAAACTCGACACCGGTAGCGATCAAAGCCGCGATTCCCAGGAAATTCGCGCTGAAAGAATTCAGACCGGCTCCGACGGTTCGATCCCGTCTCCAATGAATCTCTGTGAAAAGGTATCCGCAAACGACAACAGGGATGGAAAGGAAAGGTAAGGCAAACCCGAGTCGTCCGGTCTGGTAGGCCACTCCTTCGCTTTCCGCATAACCGAGAATCGCACCGACAAGCGCGGTCAATCCGTAGAGGCTCATCCTGAAGACGAATCCAAGATCCATTAACGAGCACTCCCTGCCAAAGATTCTCTACACATCAGCTCATCCGCCGGGACTGTGAGTCTGTGTCATATGTTAACAGTTGATCGGGGGCGAACTCGCTCAGGTTTAAGACGTCGACCCTGCTCGTTATTAAGTCTTGATACGGATAGGGAGGAGCCGAAGTCCGCGTCGTCACGAGCAAAACTTGCGTCATCGACGAGCTATGTTCCAGCGTCTTGCCTAAGAGCATGACAATATCTTTCGCCGGACCTGGTTCGAAAACGGCCAGCCCATCGAGCAGGGACTCAAGGCTGGTCGGTGTGCCGTGACCTTCCCAGTGAAACGTGCGATCCCCTGCTGCAGCCAGTGTCAAAAGTCCGTCACGGCATTCGCGACCTCGTTCTGCCAGCAGTGAAGCGACAAAACTGAGCGCCAATTCAGTCTGTTCACGAAAGCTGTTTGATGCAGAGGGAGGCCAGAAAAGATCCAGAACGATCGCCAGCATGTGTTCGCGATTCTGCTGGAACTCACGCAGGATCAGTTCACCTCTTCGGGCTGTCGATCGCCAGTGAATTGCCCGCGGATTGTCACCCGATCGAAACTCGCGAAGCTGATGAAAATCATCATGGAAAACTCCGTGATGAGGTTGCATGCGCGTGACCAGTTCGGTTGCGTTAGCCAGCTTCTGTTTCCATGCTGGCGACACTTTACCAATTCGAGGGTAGATCAAGATTTCTTCAGGTGCACGAAAGACCCGGCTTCGTTCAACCAGCCCCAGGGGAAATCGAGACGCGGCCCGCAAGGGACCGAATCGGTAACGGCCACGTTGACTTAACCGCAACTGATACTGGCCCGATTGGGTTGTCCGCGGTGAAACTCGAGAAAAAAGGACGGTTGCCGAAAGCGACTCACGCGAATTCACGATTTCATCCCGAATCGACATCATCCAGATCGCAAATAGCGGACGACTATTGTGCAATGAAACATCAACCGAGAACAATTCGCCTTGCATCGCCCGCCGCAATGCCATCCGCTGAACCCGTGCGGCCTGCAACATCCCGAAGGTCATCCAGCCATTAATGACAAATGGCCCGGCCATCAGAGCGAAGACGAGAAACAGCGTGTTCTGCTTGGTCAGCATCGCTCCGGTAAAGAGGACGATGATGATGGCGAGATAAATCCAACCTTCCAGCGGGATCGACATACGGTGCTGGGTCACCATGACCCAGGCTGGAATCCTGAGCGGGGAACTCGAAATCGCACTGATGACCTGCATCAGGCCAGACAATCCCATCAGGATCACCAGGCCGCGGAAAAAGACGTGACCGGGTACAGGCCAGTTTTTCGCAATTTGAGGGGCGCGAAAATAGACTGCCGTCAGCAGTAGCGCCCCAACGATCGTTAGAATACCTGCTAACGGATTTCGTTTTGAATATGTTGAGGAGAGCGTTGAGTCCGACATTCGGTGTGAATCTGCCAGCAAAGAACTCGATTGTTGACGAGCGACGAAGTATTACAAGCGATTGCCGTGAGATCGTCCAGTGATTGGACTTGAATGTCAGCGTAAAAAAACATCGCGTGACGCACAATTCTGGCGGCACGCGATGAATTCGATCAGTGGCACCTGCGGATTTCCGCAAGTCTCCGCACGATATTTGCGCAGGGTGGAAATTAAACCACCAGTAAATCAGCGGCTACTGTAGTTGCGTCGGCGCGGTGGCCCGCCTGCAGCTCGGTTTCCCTGGAACGCACGTCGTTCGCCAGGCGGACCTTGCGGACGCCGAGGCGGCATGCCGTCGACCCCACCACCATCCATCGGGCGAGCCGGTCGATGCTGTTCGCGGTCGTCAAAGTCATGAGTGATCGCTGTAGCAGGAGGTACAACCACCAGATTCGGAGTCTTCAGAATATTGATTGGCTGACGAATCGCTCGTTCAATGGCACGCAACTTCGAGCGTTCCGAAGGATCGCAAAACGTTAACGCGATTCCGGCAGCACCGGCACGACCCGTTCGACCGATACGATGGACGTACGATTCAATTTCGACAGGCAGATCGTAATTGATGACGTGCGAAATGCCGTCGACATCGATCCCTCGTGCAGCAATATCTGTTGCAACAAGAACACGCAATCTGTTCGTTTTAAAGTCCGAAAGAGCACGTTGGCGCTTCGATTGCGATTTGCCACCGTGAATTGTATCGGCTCGCACACCAGCCTGCATCAGGTGACGCAAGACCTTATCGGCACCGTGCTTTGTTCTCGTGAAGACCAGGGCACGGGTCAGTTCTGGCTGCGTCAGCAACGTCTGCAAAAGACGAGGCTTGTTCGAATTCGGAATGATAAAGATCCCCTGTTCGACCGTTTCGGCCGCAGTTGCAACAGGAGTGATCTCGATCGTCACAGGATTTGTTAACAGTGTCGTCGACAGTTCACGAATTTCACGCGGCATGGTTGCCGAGAAAAACAGTGTCTGCCGAACCTTGGGAACTCGCTCGGCGATGTGTCGAATATCGTGAATGAAGCCCATGTCCAGCATGCGATCGGCTTCATCGAGTACGAATGTTTCAACGTGGCTGAGGTCAACAAACCCTTGCCCCATCAGGTCACACAACCGTCCCGGGGTTGCCACGACGATATCAATTCCGCGTTGCAACGCGCGAACCTGTGGAACCTGGCTGACACCACCAAAAATCAACGTGTGACGAATCTGCGTATGTTGACTGTACGCAAGAATGCAATCGGCAATCTGAATCGCCAATTCGCGCGTCGGTGCAAGTATTAACGCACGAATCGGTCGACGAACTTTGGCGGAAGGAACCCCCGCTTCCATCAGTCGATGAATAATCGGCAGTGCGAATGCCGCTGTTTTCCCAGTCCCTGTTTGAGCGCAACCGAACAGGTCGCGACCAGTTAAGGCATGGGGAATCGCTTGTGCTTGAATGGGGGTCGGGGTCTCGTAACCTTCCGATTTAATCGCATTCAATATGGGCTCACAAAGCCCGAGATCAGCAAAACTCAACGAAAACTCCAAGCTGGCCGTCGGAAGCAGATACAACGCAAGATGAACCGAGCGTGAGATATGGAATCGCTTCACGCAACATGAGTGACACATCGGCAACGGTAATGCCGAGGCTCTTCGACAAAGTTACACACACCGGTTGCGTAACTTCAGGAAAACACTCAATTTGCGATGAAACGACACCCGTCCCACGACCTTTATCTTGCCGTTGTTCTGGCATGAGGCCGCGTATTTAGGAACCCGTGAGTCAGGAGAATTCCGCCCGCGCTCAATTTGAGACACTGACGAAAATACCCGTCTTCCAACGCATTGCTCACGGGGTTCAGGACGAGATGTGCCGGACGCAAGCAGCGTCCACATTAAAACCCATCGCACCCTGAAAGGGTTTATCCGATGGCATCAATCATCCACTGGATAGATAGAGCCGAAGCTCGTGCGGCGAAGTATAACGGCATTACGGAAAGAGTATAGAGGAAAGTTGCGATTTCGCGGGAAATTCACAGAGTAAGCCGCTACAAGCGGCTCACCAGGAGCTTCCGCTCCGTGAACCCGAGAAACTTTGGTGATACTTCGAACGTCAAGTATCTCAAAAGGATATTGATGTACGAATTTAACGGATGAGAGAAATCGCATTAAACGGATTAGCGAAACCCCATTGCGAAAGCGGTTATCGCCAAACCACCGTCTTCAACCTGCGATTGCTCGTCGTACGCAAGAAAAAAGCGGCTTTGTCGTCCTCTTTTTCGAAGATATGACAACAAATTTACCCAAGATATGACAACAAAATTCATTTTTTCGTTCGACTTGCTGTCTCCACAAACACGCCTATGATCTAGAGGCGCGTTTCAGCCATATTAGGATGATCCTATCCTCGGGCGTGAACTTTTTGGAGTCGTTGAAAATGAAGCCTGTTCCCAATGAAGTCGTCGAAAAACAACTCGAATGGAGATATGCAACAAAGGTGTTCGACTCAGCGAAGGTGATCCCGGAAGCGGATTGGAAAACGCTCGAACGGGCACTCGTTCTGACTCCGTCTTCATTCGGGCTGCAGCCTTGGAAATTCTTCGTCGTCACCGACCCCGCGAAAAGGGCTTTATTGAAACCAGCCAGTTGGGGGCAGTCTCAAATCGTCGACGCTTCACATCTTGTCGTCTTTGCGATCCGAAAAAATCTGAGCGTATCCGATATCGAACGCTTTGTGGCAAGAACCGCCGAAGTGCGTGGGACGACAGTGGAATCCCTGGAAAGCTATAAGCAGATGATGGTTGGTTCGCTGACAAATCCGTCTATCGACATTAATGCCTGGGCTTCGCGACAGGTCTATATCGCCCTCGGTTTTTTCATGGCAACCGCTGCGATGCTGGGTATTGATGCCTGCCCGATCGAAGGCTTCGAACCTGCCAAATATGACGAAATCCTTGGTCTCCCCGCACTGGGCTATGGTGCATCAGTCGTGGCCGCAGCCGGCTACCGGTCCAGCACCGACAAATATGCAACGCTGGCTAAGGTCCGCTTCAAAGCCGAAGACGTGATTGCTCATATCTAAGCCGCAATCTGGATCGATTGGCGAGTGCCAGGAAATGAGAACTGAGCGGGCCGCATGGATACGATTTTTATTCGCGATTTGACTGTCCGCGGAATCATTGGCGTAAACGCTTGGGAGCGCGAGCAACCCCAGGATTTTGTCATCAATATTGACCTCGATACCAATGTTGAGCGAGCTGGTATCACGGATAAAATTTCTGATTGCGTAGACTATCAAAGCGTGGCCGACAGCGTTTCTGCGCATGCTTCCACTGTAGGCCGCTTGACGGTGGAGGCGCTCGCCGCTGATGTGGCTGAAATCGTCCTCGCAGACTCGCGCGTCGATCGCGTGCGTGTTCGCATCGAAAAACCAGGTGCTGTTCCGGGTAGCAGGTCAGTGGGTGTCGAGATTGACCGAGGACGATACTGGCTCGCCAATCGGCTGCAGAAAGTAAATCCAGGCACAATTCGAGTCGATCCGCTCGCGACGCCGTCTGTTGCCTCGAACGAAGGACTCGATCCCCCTTTTAGTCTGGAGCCACAGCCACCCGAATATCACTCCGCCTGTTTAGGGTTAGGGTCGAATAAAGACGCCGACTTCAATCTTTCTGAAGCGATCCGAAAGCTGCGCAACGAAGTCATTATCGACGCCGTGTCGAGTGCCTGGGAGTCCCCTGCCATCGGCGACTTCTCAAAGACAGCAGGCTCGCTCGACGCCATCACCGCAGGCTTGACTGACTATGTCAATGCAGCACTTCTCATTCGCACTCGGTCGACAAAAAACGATCTCGTCGCGACCCTGAAACGAATCGAGAATGAACTCGGACGCGTGCGATCAGATGACCCGAGGAAACAGGTGACGATCGATATCGACCTGTTGCTTTTTGATGACGCGATCCTCAAGAAAGACCTTTGGAACCTCGCCTATCGGGCCATGCCAGTTGCCGAACTGATCCCTGCACTTACTTCTCCGGAAACGTCCGAACCCCTTTGGAAAGCGGCGTATCGATTGGCGACCGAAAACAGAATTTTACCTCGATTCGACGTACTTCGCTTGACCCCTCCCCTACAATCTCTCAGTCAATTTCACAGTTAGCGAGAGCCCGCAATTCATGAGCAATCTTCCACACGTGGACCAACAGCCGGTGTCGAACCCTCACAGGAATTACCGGTACTACGACTTGCTGATGGTTGCATTCGTAACAGTGTTGTTCTGTAGCGAGTTCATCGCAGCAGGCAAAGTCGCACGGTTTGGTGGTTTCAACTTCGGCGCAGGGGTCGTCTTCTTCCCACTGAGCTATCTTTTCGGAGATGTCCTCACCGAGGTCTATGGATACGCCAGATCGCGAAAGGTGATCTGGGCGGGATTCTCGGCGCTGATTTTTTCCAGCATCATGTCGTGGATCATCGTTCAGCTTCCCCCGTCAGATGCATGGCCAAACCAACCTGCATGGGAGACCGTGTTTGGAAGTACCTGGCGAATTGTCGCGGCATCACTTCTGGCGTTTCTGATCGGTGAGTGGGTAAATTCCGTCGTTCTTGCAAAGATGAAAGTCTGGACCCGAGGCGAACACCTCTGGGCAAGAACGATTGGATCGACCATTGCTGGCGAAGCAGTTGACTCCGTACTTTTCTACCCTTTAGCCTTCTGGGGAATCTGGTCGAATGAACTGGTTGTGCAAGTCATGCTGACCAATTATTTACTAAAAGTGGCAACGGAGGTCTTGTTGACACCAGTTACGTATCAAGTGGTAAATTTTTTGAAGCGGACAGAAAACGAAGATTATTTCGACATCGGAACAAATTTCAGCCTTTTCCCCGAGCGGCAGTGATGTCGTTTCGTCAAGAGACGGAAATGCATGTTAATGGGATTTTTCTCGGATGGAAGCACACCGACGTGATGTCTCTCATAAGCGACCATTTGTCAGGCTGAATGTTGCTGAATCGGTCGACGGTAAACTGGCACCTGCGAAAAGAGGTAAAGTCAATTTCGGCAGTGACGACGACCGTTTTGAAATGGAGAATTTCCGTGCCGATGCTGACGGAGTAATCATCGGCGGCGGAACTCTTCTCGGGGAAGACCCCCCGCTAATCATTCGTAACCAAGAGATCCTTGCTCGTCGATTGGCAACGAAAGGGTCCAAGCATCCGAAGAACATTTGCATCTGCTCCTCGTTGCCTCCAAACCTCGCTGAAATGAAATTCTTCACCAACGAAGAAACCGAAAAACTGGTTTTTACGACCCCACGAACACCTTCACACCTGATCAAATTGGCTCAACAACATGCTCAAGTCGAACTGATCACGCTGAATGCGTCAGGGCGAGTCGATCTCGCCGAAGTCGTTCGCCGTTTGCCAGCACATGGCATTAAATCTTTGTTGCTGGAAGGGGGAGGAGAGCTGAATTTTTCGATGCTGGAAGCAGGTTTTGTGGATGAGGTGTGTATTACACTCGCCCCGTTTATCTTCGGTGGCCGGTCAGCTCCAACGTCGTTTGATGGAGTTGGCTTCTCTTGCGAAAACGTGCGAAAGCTTTCGTTAAAGAGCCATCGAGTAAATTCTCACGGCGAGATATTTCTCCGATACGATGTCGTGGCCGAGGCTCCGACAATTACGCCGAGCCGTTTATTCTCGAACGGAATTCAGATTTCCTGATGAGAAAGTCACACTGCCACAAACGACTGTCGGCCAATTAGACGCCCCTCCGGTCTCCAAATATTGCGACATGTAGCCGATCCGTGTACCGCCACCCGCGCGCCTTACACAATTCGAAGACAGCTCCCCTCCGCTTTTCAAGCGACAACTGGTCTATTGCCTCTGGCATAACCAGAATTCGTCGTCGCGGAACTTGGTAATCTTTCTCGAACGACGCAATCTCCTCCGCATCAGCAGCTTCCGAACAGACGAACTTGAATGTCGCCTTAGGATTGCGGACAAACGCGATCAATGTCTCGGGAATCAGCCGAGAGGATTGCGGCATCCCGGAATTGCTCAGCTTTGGTGAGACGTTAAATCTCGTAATCATTTCATCAAATTCCGCATGGGGAAGTACCGTACCATTTGTTTCCACTTCGAATTCGTATTCGCGATCTTTCGCGCGGAGGATTCGAGCCACTTCGGTAAGCTGATCTTGCTGCAACATCGGTTCACCACCCGTAAACACGACGTTATCACACGGAAACAAACTCACCGCGTGAGCGACTTCGTCAGGTGACAGTCGGGTTTGAACGGCGTTCCGATCATGCTTGGCAAGATGATCTGGTCGGTCTTTATCGTGAACGTATTTTGTACCCAGCCAGTTCCAGGTGTATTCCGTGTCACACCAACGGCATTGCAGATTGCAGCCGCTACAGCGGACAAACACGCTCGGAACCCCGATGGAAACCCCTTCACCCTGAAGGCTGTGAAAGATTTCCGGGTGCCCGTTAAGCTGAGCAAGCACAACTGAGTTAATCATTGATTCGATTCTCGTTTTACGTGACGTAAGCATCTGATGCGGGTTTTACCTCACCATTTTCATCTTTAAAAAAACGACGATTTCAATACGAAATTCAATGATCTCAAATAGAGCCTGCTGCATTGATGCCGTTCCATGATAAAGGAACTGGTGGTTTAAAAAAGATGGCGTTATTGTGGGCGGCCTGGAGGCGGTCGACGCGATGGCGCTGGTGGGAATGTCTGTTTGATCTCCGACAGCCGGGTCTGAAGGCGTTCAGCAATCGCGGGTTGTTCCAAGATCAGATCGCGTAATTCACCGGGATCTTTGATGATTTCGAACAGCATTGTTCTGCCGTCGTTCGTTTCGATGAATTTCCAGTTTTCGTCAAACAAGGCTGAATTCGCGGCTGATATCAGAAATGGCCCGCGGTTTTGTTCTTTGCCGTATCGGATTGATGGCCAGAGATTCTTTCCGTCGAGTTCCTTTTCATTTTCGAGCGACAGTCCCGCTGAGGCGACGAGAGTCGGATAAAGGTCCTGAGCCGTGACAGGCTGTTCACAGACAGAACCGGCGGCAATTTCCTGCGGCCAGCGGATCAGGCAGGGGACGTGGATGCCTCCTTCAAACGTTGATCCTTTGCTTCCTCGGAAGGGTGCGTTGCGACCCGCCTGGTCAGCTCCGTTGTCCGAAAGAAACATGACCAGAGTATTTTGTCGTAGCCCCTGTTCGTCCAGCGTTTCGAGGATACGGCCAATCGCATTGTCGAGTGCGTCGATCATCGCGACTCGCGTGACCGCAGGTCGACCCAGGTTCGGATATTTGGCTTCGTATTCCGGCGGCGCTGCAAACGGAAAATGTGGTGCGTTAAACGATATTTGAAGGAAAAACGGCCGCCCGACATCCCGTTCTTCAATCAGAGAGGACGCTTCGTCAGCGAAAAGAAATGTCGAATACCCAGGCTCCTGGATTGTTTTTCCATTTCGCTGCCAATCTACCTGACGGTTACGACTTGTATGAGCATAGTAGTCAATTTCGGGCCCGAGGAACCCGTAGAAATCGTCAAATCCGCTGTTGAGTGGGTGGCTTGAATTGCCTAAATGCCATTTACCGACAAGCATCGTCTGGTATCCGGCGAATTTGAGAGTTCCAGGAAGAGTTGGCAATCCAGCAGGCAGACCCGGGTCTCGTGCCTGAAGCGCTTGAACGATCCCGAATCGCCGTGGCATTTGACCGGTCAGCATCGCAGCGCGTGTCGGACTGCAAAACGGGTAGGCGTAGTACCGATGCAGTTCAACTCCTTCCTGGGCAAGCCGGTCGATGTTTGGGGTCCTCGCGACCCCTCCGTGCAATCCAATATCACCCCAACCCAGGTCATCCGCGAGCAGCACCAGGATATTTGGCATCACCGCAGATTTTGCGGTGTCACTTGCAGACCCAAGCCTCGCACACAAAACACTGACAACAAAAATCAGGAAAAAAGCTAGCTGCCGTCGCTTAAGAATGGTCATACGAAAACGTCCCGCCCTGTGGAATTGAGTCCATTGCCGATCATTTTTCGATCGATCCGATCTTATCGCAAATCGATGTTGTTTTTGAGTTGACAACATCAAATTGCTTAAGATAATGCGGGGGTCATATGGTATGCCCTAATCAAGGATGGTTATTCGCCGGATTTGTCATTAAAGCCTGGGGCATGCGACCGACGCCTCTGTGAATCCTTTGGGTTTCACGGGGGCGTATTCGTTCGCGGAAACAGCCTTTGGCGACAGCCAAACAGGAACTTCGGCGCTATGAGCGTCGGAACATGTTTTTTCGTCGGTTAAGCGATTAGACAGGGTGATCATTTGACGGGATTGCGGGTCGCCGTTACGATGCGGTCCGTGGGAGAAGCCGCACCTTTTGTGGCTTTGCGTCTTGTAACATCAGAATTGGATTCTGGACCCGCACATATTGCGTGGAGGAGTCGGTAACGTGTCAGAAATCGTGGTGAAAGATTTTCTCGAAGCGGGTATCCATTACGGGCATCGAACCAGTCGATGGAACCCCAAGATGCGACCCTATATCTATGGTCGCCGAAATCTCATCCACATTATCGATATCAAAGAAACGATTCGTGGTTTGCTGCGAGCGAAAAAGTACCTGCAAAAGGTCGCTTCCCAGGGAAGTCTGGTCTTGTTCTGCGGTACGAAAAAGCAAGCTGCTGAAACGATTCGCGATTGCGCCAATTCAGTCAACATGCCGTACGTTGATTACCGTTGGTTGGGCGGTATTTTCACCAATTTCCGCACCATGCGAACTCGTATGAAGCGCCTGGAAGAGTTGGATCAAATCTTCTCGTCCGGCGACATCAATACCTATTCCAAGAAAATGCAATCCAAGCTGTTGCGCGAGCATCGCAAGATGTTGCGAAACATCAACGGACTTCGATTGATGAATCGTCTTCCAGAAGCGATTATCGTCGTTGATCCCAAGAAAGAACACAACGTTGTTCACGAAGCGCATCTCGTTGGAATCAAAGTCATTGCGCTGCTCGACACCGACTGTAACCCAGACGATGTTGATTTGCCGATTCCAGGAAACGATGACAGCATCCGTTCGATTCAACTCGTTCTGAAGCACCTGACAGCCGCCGTTGCGGAAGGTCGAAACATGGTGCCGAAAGAGGAAGTGGAACAGCCGCTGGAAGAACAATATAAGGCTCGGCCTTCTATCCAGTCGTAATCCCGCTTGCGTGATGCAACAATTCGTTGTGTGTGTCTCCGTTTTTTGATGATTCACTCAGAACGACCGAATTAATTACTTTCGGTTGTATTGTGAACGTCTGCTTGACACGTGTGTCAGGATGGATGGACACCCTGTTTTTGTACTGAACGTCTTTCTTTTGAGGAGTCGATGTCATGGCCGAGATCACCGCTCAGGCAGTCAAGGAACTGCGTGATCTGACCAACCTGCCGATGATGGAAGTCAAAAGGGCTCTCACGGAGGCAAATGGTGATCAAGCGCGAGCAATCGAGCTGCTGAAGGAATCGAACAAAAAGGTTTCGATCAAGCGAGCCGAAAATGCGACCAGCGAAGGCCTGATTAAAACCGCAGTGACTGCCGATGGGTCACTCGCGGGCATGGTTGAAATTCAATGCGAATCAGCTCCAGTTGCAAAAGCTGATGACTTTATTTTTCTTGCTGATCAGTGCCTGAAGCAATTATTGAATGGTCCAGGCGCGACAACTGCCGACGAACTGCTGGCGCAACACAGTCCTGATCGACCGGGGACAACTCTGGCAGCGTTGCTGGAAGAAGTCGTCGGCAAGATTCGCGAAAAGATGGTACTTGCCCGAGTCCTTCGAGTTCCTGGGCCTGCTGGTGCCTACACGCATCACGACGGCAAGACCGGTGTATTGTTCTGTGCCAGCGGCGACAACAAAACCGCGCCTGTTCTGCGCGATGTGGCAATGCATATCGCTGCGTTGAAGCCGGTGGTCACGAATCCGGAAGAGCTTTCTGCTGCTGACGTGACAGCCGAACGAGCACGACTGACGGCTGAAGCGGCTGCTTCGGGCAAGCCGGCAAACATCATCGAAAAAATGGTTGATGGTCGTATGAAGACGTATTACGCCGAACAAGGTGTGCTTGGCTTTCAGTTGTTTGCCAAAGACGACTCAAAGACCGTGAATCAGGCTCTTGCTGAAAGCGGCCTGAAGCCTCTATCCTTCACTCGATGGATTCTTGGAAACTGAACCTCGTTCGAATTGATCGGAGATCTTTTCCTGATGGCATCCGGGACGCCCCCTAAGTACAAACGAGTCTTGCTGAAACTGAGCGGCGAAAGTTTTGCTCGACCTGGTGAGTCTGGCATCAGCCTTGCCGAAGTCCAGATTATCTGCGAGCAAATCAAACGAGTCGTTGACAGTGGTGTGCAGCTCGCCATTGTCTGTGGCGGGGGCAATATCCTACGGGGTAAAGAGTTCTCGTCAACAAACTCGATCGTCGTGCCCGCTACGGCACACTATATGGGCATGCTGGCGACTTCCATCAATGCCCTGGCCCTGCAGGACGTGATGGAACATTACGGGATCCCGACTCGCGTACAAAGCGCGATCGCGATCCCTCCCGTTGCCGAACCCTTTATCCGCCGTCGCTGTATCCGCCACCTCGAAAAAGGTCGGGTCGTGATCCTTGCAGCGGGAACCGGTAGTCCATTCGTGACGACCGATACCGCAGCCGCCCTGCGTGCCCGCGAAATTGATGCCGACCTGGTCGTCAAAGCGACGCGTGTCGATGGCGTATACTCCGATGATCCTCTGAAAAACCCTCATGCGGTGCGCTATTCGGAAATCTCGTACCAGGACGTGTTGCGTCAAAACTTGCAGGTGATGGACGCTCAGGCGATTCATCATTGCATGGAACATAATATTCCCATCGTCGTGCTCAATTACCAGAAATCGGGTAATATCGAACGCGTGATCGCAGGTGAGCGGCTCGGAACTCGCGTCGGTGCGCCAGCGACCTGAATGACAATAACGGAGCCTTATCACTATGGATCAGGACGAAATTCTGCTGGATGCTGAAGAGCGAATGGAGAAAGCCGCTTCTGTCGCTCACGATCATTTCCAGGGTTTGCGAACCGGCCGGGCAACGACGGGTCTCGTCGATTCGATTAAAGTCGATTACTACGGGTCTCCAACGCCGCTGAAGCAAGTCGCCACGATCAGCGTTCCTGAAGCGCAGCAGATTATGATCCGGCCTTTCGACCAGGGGATCATCAACGAGATTTCCAAGGCAATTCAGTCGAGTGACATCGGGCTGGCTCCGAACTCCGACGGCAAGGTGATTCGACTTAACATCCCGCCACTCTCGACCGAACGCCGAAAGCAGATGGTCTCCCGCTTGAAAGATCTGGCTGAAGACGCTCGTGTCGCTATTCGTAATATCCGCCGCGATGCAAATAAGCATGCCGATACGTCGATGAAAGATAAGCTGATTAACGAAGACGTGCATGATCAGTTGAAAGAACAAATTCAAGAATTGACGAAGCAATACGAAGGTAAAGTCAATTCCATGGCCGATGCCAAAGAAAAAGACATCATGGGTTCGTGACCCTGATTCTGTCCATTTGTACGACTCAATCGGAGTCTCCTCCGACGCAGCCTGTTACCGCTACCAGAGGCTGCTCGCCTCCAAATGTCGGTCGAACGACGTCGGCAACACAGTCTCTTCGCATTTCTGACCGTAGATTAAAGAGCACAGCGTGACCGATCACGGTCATGCTGTGGCACGCGGCCGAAACCTATCCCCTGCGTTACGCTGTCTCTTCAACAGCCTTTGGCTGCTCAAGCGAGTAAAGCATCGTTTTCAGTACTTTAAAGCCCAGAAGTCCGCACTTCTGCCGACTGGCCGTGAGCCGAACCTTCAGCAGGTCCAGCATGTCTTTTGCCTGAAATTCCTGAAGCTCTGCGAGCGTTTTTCCTTCGATCGACTCGCACAGAATCGACGCCGCCGCCTGGCTGATCGCGCACCCTTTGCCGTCAAAAAATGCCTGACGAACGCGTTGGTTTTCATCGATCGACAGCTCGATCGTCACCTGATCGCCGCAAATCGGATTTTTGTCAGAATGCGAACAGGTCGGACAATCTAAATGCCCTTTGTGGTAAGGCGACTCAAAGTGGTCGAGAATGTGGTCGTCATACAATTCGTCTGACACTGCAAATTTCCTGAAAACAGACAGATCGTAATTCATTAGAATGAATTCTAGGGATCAGCGGTCTGGTTTCCAAGTTGCGATGTCCACGAGCCGTAGCACGGGCTTCAGCCCGTGTGCCACAATACATCGTGCGGGCTAAAGCCCACACGACGAAAGCTGACGACCTCATCAGCGCGATTTGGCTCCGTCTCGCATTTGCCCGACGATATCCAGCCCGACCAGTTTGTTCCAAGCTGTAATCAACTGCTGAAAAACCGGTCCCGGTACGCCTTGACCTATGGGGCGATTGTCGAATCTGGTCACGGGAAGCATGCAATGTGGTGTTGACGTAAGGAATGCTTCGCTGGCACGAACCAGCTCGTCCGGTTTGACTCTCGACGTGGCAAACGTCAGACCAAGCGATGTGGCGAGATCTGCAACCACGTCACGACTGATTCCGTGCAAAACATGCTGAGACGGGGTCACGATTGTTGTCCCTTCGACGACGCAAATATTGCCCGTTGCGGTTTCTGTCAAAAAACCGTCCTGATCGATCAACACCGCCATCGCCGATGCGTCAACCTTTTTCGCCTGATTATCGGCCAGATGCCAATGCATGCGACTTCGATGTTTGATGCGCGAATCGATGACGTCATCGGGGAGGGAACCGATTGAGGTCGTCACCAGGTGAAGTCCGGTTTCATATCGTTCGGCCCATAATTCAAACGGCAACGGAAATGAATGCACACAGACGGACGGGGTTCGGGCACGAGACAACTCGCTAAGACCAAGATAGGTCAAATTCTGTCCGGCGGTTACGAAAACAATCAAACCCAGATCATGGTCGGAAGGGATGAAACGCTGATTGTCGGAAACGACTCGCTCGCAGATTGAGACTAATTCATCGCGCGAGAGACGAGGATCAATATTCACAAGCTTCAAAGATTGTTCCAGCCGATCCAGATGCTCGCTCAGACGAAACGGAACGTGCCGAAATGTCCGCGTCATCTCCGTGACCGAGGCCCCTGCCACGATCCCGAGATCGAATACCGAAAGCGCTGCCTTTGAGATCGGGACAAAATGGCCATTGAGGTATGCGATGGGTTCAGTCATGAAATTGAAATTGCCTGCGTGAGATCGATATGCCTTGCAACATTAGTGCGTACGTTCAAGGGGGCGTAACAATACCATGATCTTTGTGGCTTGGCATCTGGTCACAGTCAAGCACACAATCAAAGGCAAGGGTAGAACACTAATTATCGCCAATCAGAAAATCCGAAGGAAAAAGCCGAATTTTACCACGGATCGCACTGATGGGCACGGATAAGAGTCAGCCGAAGTTAAAAGAATCTTGAATTTTCTGATTAGCGAAGATTAGTGCTGATTAGTGTTCCAATTTTTCTTTCCTTCGTTTTCGTGTCTCTGCACGCGATTCAATTCTGAATGGCTGTATTCCTGCTTCGCCCCATTCAACAAGACGAATCCTCACGAATTCTCGTGGATCTGAAATTCCAATTGTCGGTCAAACTTGCAATTCAGATTTGCATGGGTTATCTCGCCACTTGAAAATCGGTAGGCTGGTTGTTCTGGGGTCGGGCGTTCAAATTTCAAAATTGGCCTGTTCGAGCTTTTCCTCGTAAGTTCAGTCCGTTGGCCGATTTTGAAATTTGAACACCCGACCCCTTATTGGATCATCAGAAAAACGTCTGAAAAGGGTGACGAGTTTTGAATCACGATGTTTACGACAATCCGTTGATCGGCCGATATGCTTCGACCGAAATGAGTCAACTCTGGTCACCTCAAACCAAGCATTCAACTTGGCGAAAACTGTGGGTTGTCCTTGCCGAAGCCGAGCGAGAACTCGGACTGGATATCTCGCAAGCTCAAGTTGATGAATTGAAGGCCAAGATTGACGACATCGATTTTGAGTCCGCTGCCCGGCATGAAAAGCGACTGCGACATGATGTGATGGCTCACGTCCATGCGTACGGCGACATCTGTCCTGCCGCCAAGCCCATCATCCATCTCGGTGCGACCAGTTGCTACGTGACAGACAATACCGATCTGATCCTGATGCGACGTGGTCTGGAACTGTTACGAGCGAAACTTGTCGCGACGATCGATCAATTGGCAAAATTCGCCGTGGAATACCGCGATCTTCCCTGCCTCGGATTCACTCACCTCCAGCCGGCTCAACCGGTCACAGTCGGAAAACGAGCGACTTTATGGTGCTACGACCTTGTTCTTGACCTGGAAGAGATTTCGCATCGAATTGCCAGCCTGAAGCTGCGCGGAGTCAAAGGGACGACGGGAACGCAGGCCACGTTCCTGGCGCTATTCGATGGCAACCACGCGAAGGTCGAAGAACTGGACCTGTTAGTTTGCCATAAGCTCGGTTTCGAGACTTCGTACGCCGTCACCGGGCAGACGTATTCGCGCAAGGTCGACTCACAGGTCATTGATGTTCTTGGCGGGTTGGCCCAGTCGGCTCATAAAGCTGGCAGCGATCTTCGAATTTTGCAAAGCCGCAAGGAAATCGAAGAACCGTTTGAAAAGCATCAGATTGGTTCTTCGGCGATGGCATACAAACGAAACCCGATGCGATCAGAACGAATGTGCGGACTGGCTCGGTTTGTGATGAGTCTGACATCATCGGCAGCTCAAACGACAGCAACGCAGTGGATGGAGCGAACGTTAGACGACAGTGCAAACCGTCGGCTGACGATTCCGCAGGCATTTCTGGCGATCGACGCGATTCTCATTCTCTACCGGAATGTCGTCGATGGACTGGTTGTCTATCCAAAGGTCATTGCCAAACATCTTGACGAAGAACTTCCCTTCATGGCCACGGAAGAGATTCTGATGGCCGGAGTCAGGGCAGGGGGGGACCGCCAGGAACTGCACGAACGAATCCGCGTTCACAGTATTGAAGCGGGCAAACAGGTAAAGGAACAGGGTTTGCCAAACGATCTGATCGATCGGCTGAAATCGGAACCAAGTTTTGCCAACGTCGATTTAACGGGGGCTTTAGACCCACGCCGGTTTGTCGGCCGCGCCCCCGAACAGGTCGACAGTTTTGTTGCCAACGTCATCGAACCAATTCGTCGACAATACGCAGCCGACCTGAACCGCAAAGCCGAAGAATTGCATGTGTAGGGTGATTTAAAACTGGGGCGGCGTTCGGCAAACTTGCCGAACGCCCTCAGACAACTCCCGAAATTCCGTCCCATAAGTCTTATCGGTCCTATATATCCCATAGGTCCTATTAATTGACCGCAGGACGCACGACCAGAAAGGCTTTTCTGATGCCAACACCGCTCGATTGTCTTTGTGCGGGAATCGTCGTGGCCGATACGGTCTGTCATCCGATCGCCAGGATGCCGGCGCAAGGCGTGTTGATCAAAACAGATCGCATCGAATTCTCGATCGGCGGGTGCCCGGCCAATGTCGCCGTCGACATGGCTCGGATCGGCTTGAAATCCGGAATTTCTGGCCGCGTCGGATCGGATCTATTCGGACGCGAGGTTCGCAACCTGCTGAATGCTTCACAAGTCGACACATCACAACTGGAAACCAGCGAGACAACCCCGACCAGCACAACCTTCGTTCTGAATGTTGCGGGCGAAGATCGGCGTTTCATTCATTGCGTTGGAGCCAACGCGGAATACGACGGAATACACGTCACCGAAGAAGCCATTCGGGCAGCAAAGATGTTATTCGTCGGAGGATTCTGTCTGATGGATTCGTTGACACCGGAACGAACGGTCAGATTGTTCCGATTCGCTCGTGAAAATGGAGTTCCAACAGCACTTAACGTTGTCCTGTCGGATTCAACGGACACAATGGCCTGGCTCAACCCCGTTCTGCCGTGGACCGACTACTTTTTCTGTAACAACGACGAAGCTGAACGGATCACAGGCCAGAAAAATACGGTAAAGCAAGCCGAGGCGCTGCGAGATCTTGGTGCAACAACCGCCATCGTCACACAAGGGGAGCGAGGCGCAGTGCTGATCGGCCCGAGCGCCAGATTACACGCTGGCGTTTTTCCCGTTGAAACCGTTGATGCAACAGGAACCGGAGATGCTTTCTCGGCCGGGTTCCTCTACGGCGTTCTTCAGGGCAAAAGTGTCGCCGATTGTTTGAAGCTGGGAGCAGCCATGGGAGCCAGTTGCGTTCAGTCGATGGGTGCGACAACGGGCGTGTTTAACGCGACCGAACTGGCAGAATTCGTTTCGTTGAATCAGCTCGATATCGAAGTACTGGAATAGAGGGAGTGCCGCCATTCTGCGACTTATAATGTTTGCCGTCCGTGATTGGACACCATCTGTATCAGAGCAGTCTGTCGCCGATCGATTTCGATGCTAGCAGCATCGGCCACGTGGCCGACGCTGCTAGCGTCGGAAGTGATCACAAAAACACACACGGATTCGGGTGTAGAGGCTTTTTGCCATTATCGATCGCAAATTACCTGGATCTGCTGGACTGGACGGCGCGTCGGTTGGCCGATGGCAAACCTGGATCAACGCCGCATGACACCCCAACAATCTTCACAAGATTATCGATCGACCCTGATGTCTGGTGCAAACTCGTGGGAAGTTTTGGCCGCCTGTTCTGGAACGTCGCCGGAAGCCCTCAAATGATCGACGCAACGCGAAGCCGGATCGGTCAACATCGTTATCACATCCCCAAACAAACGCGGGATCTCTTGCCCACCGCGTAGCACCTGCGGCATCAATGCCGGGTTTCTCTGATCGCCAAAAAGAGGCGATTAACACGAACCGATGCCCTCATCGTAAAGCCGAACCCGGTAACGAGCGTCGAGGCCGCGCTCCTCCTGCGTCAACTGGCTTCGTTCAGGCCGCGTATAAAGCCAATTCTCTAAATTCTATCCGGGTTTCCGTACGCGCAATTCCGCATTCTCATTGCGGGCAAAAAACAAAACCCTTGGATTAATCCAACCCGTTTTTCGGCGAAACTTCGCTTGATTCCCCGAAAAAGCATCGCGGTAGGGACGGTCATTGCTGGCCGCCCCCCGCACAGATCCGTACGTGCAGGACTACTGCATACGGCTCTTACCTTGGATAAAGACGATTAAATCGCTCGCTCGGATAAGGATGAAGGGTTTTCGGCGAGGGAA
>CAIVEI010000116.1 GCA_903904835.1 uncultured Schlesneria sp.
ACAAGCTGCCGAATGCCGCGCTGACAACATCAATTTGACCGCCATAGGAAATGCTCATGCAAACAGTTTGCATGGTCTTGGCAAAATGCGCAAGCCTAATTTGATGAGTATTTTAAAGGGTGCGGAAAATGGGGTTAAATAATAGAAATCGATTCGTATCCATGGTGTTAGCGAAAGGGACTTGCAGGACCGTCTGTCCTGCAAGTCCCTTTGAATTTTGAGCGGCTCGCCTGAACGGCGACAATCGTTATTTGCCCTTCTTTTCGTTCTTCAATTTTCGCTTTTCTTTGAGAGACAGAACGGCTTTCTTCTGTACTTCCTTCTTCCCTTTGTCTTTCTTGCCTGTTTCCGCCATGTCAGTTCTCCATTGCTTGCACAAGACCTCATTCTGACGGAGTACCGAATCTCCGCCTCCATGTCGATAGATTAACAGATTCGGCCATCGTGAGTTACCGACCGAGCAATTGCTCCATCGAGATCACCCCGTTCATGCTGCCTGATCGGAATCCATCCAGGTCGATGGTCACGTATCGGAAACCGAGTGAGTGCAGTTCTGCACGAACGCGATCTCGGAGAGCAGGGGTTAGAATCCTGCTCACTTCTTCCACTGGAATCTCGATTCGAGCAAGGTCATTCGCCTCACAACGAACGCGTAATTCCCGTAAGTTCAGAAGTTGCTTTATAAATCGTTCGGCTTGATCAATACGCTGAACTCGCTCGGGAGTCACCTCGACGCCATACGCGATCCGACTTGAAAGGCACGGCGTTGCAGGCTTGTCCCATACAGGAAGATCCCAAAACTTTGCCAGTTCTCGGACGTCAGACTTGGTCATCCCTGCTTCGACGAGAGGTGAACGAACCTGGAATTCGACGGCAGCTTGCATTCCAGGCCGATAATCACCCTTGTCATCAAGATTCGCGCCGTTCGCCAAGACATCGACGCCCAGCGTTGGTGCCAGTTGGGTCAGACGCGAATAAAGTTCAGACTTACAAAAGTAACAGCGATTTGACGGGTTTTTGAGGTAGTTCGAGTCAGAAAACTCTTGAGTCGAAACGATGACGTGGCGAATTCCGATCCGATCCGCAAGCTGCCTGGCTTCTTCCAGCTCGCCCTCCGCAAGACTAAGACTGACTGCAGTGACTGCGACAGCATTCGTTCCACACGCAAGATGAGCCGCCTTTGCGACGACCGTGCTGTCGACACCCGCCGAAAACGCAATGGCGACGCGACCGTAACTGGAAAGAATTTCCAGCAGCCGCTCTCGCTTTTTTTCCACTGCTGCGTTCAACATGGACATCGCTTGTATCAACCAACAAAATCTGGAACAGGGGGTAAAACGAACTTTCTCACAGGTATCGAGGTTTGAGAGTACCGCTTTATCGTGCGACTCACAATCTGTCAGTCTTATGGCTTAAGCAGAAGGGCGAAATTGCGTGAAGTCTGTCGTGCTGAATGCGATTGCCGTATAATCCGAAGAGTCAAGAAAAAAGGGGGCCTCGCGGTGACTGGTAGAACTGATTCCTCTTCTGTGGGTGAAACTTCGATGCGACGAACAATTCACGCGATTTGCATCTGTTGCCTGATTCTGGTGGCGCTGATGGTCGGTTCATTGCGAGCGGCGATTACTGCAGATCAAAAGAAAGAGTTGAAAGACATCGGAAGCGAGATCGGCAAGATTTCATCTCTGGTCTCAAAAAAGAAGTTCGACGACGCTGGCACAGCGATCCAGTCCGCCGAGGAGCGGCTCAACAAGTTCATCAAAGATGCGGAGTTGAAGGAGACCGATCCGGTACTTAAGTCTGTCCAACTTCAGTTGGAAAAGGCAAAAACCTTACTCGGCAAAGCCAGTGGCAAAGGGACGACCAGCTTCGCAAAAACGGTGGCTCCCATTCTTGTCACCAAGTGTATCAGTTGCCATGGTGAAGAAGGCCGAGGTGGCCTCAGCCTTGAAACATTTGCTGGATTAGAAAAGGGTGGTGCGAACGGCGGTATTGTGACGCCAGGAAACGCCGAAGGAAGTCTTTTGTTTCAGCGGCTGGTAACGGAAAACGACCAGCAACGAATGCCCAAGGGTAGAGATGCTCTCACGCAAAAAGAGATTTTGCAGATCGGAACCTGGATTGCCGAAGGTGCGAAGTTTGAAGGGGATAAATCTTCCTCCTTGGCAGACCTGTCTAAAGCTGCCGCCAGCGGGAAGCCGGCCCCTGCGCCGCGAAAACTGGTGATCGCCAAAGAGACCGGTAAAGAGACCGTCCACTTTATGAAGGACCTGATGCCAGAGCTCGTGGACACCTGCGGCCGCTGCCATAACGATACCGTGAAGCGAAGCGGGTTCTCCGTAATGTCGTTCGAAAAACTGATGAAGGGTGGTGAAACGGGTGTTGTTGTCGTCGGCGGGAGTCTCGAAAACAGCCGATTGTGGCGACTCGTGAATGGTGACGATTTGCCTGTGATGCCAGCGGGCAATCAAACAGGGATTACGCGCAAGTGGTACAACAGTCTCAAAACATGGATTCTTGAAGGGGCTACGTTCGATGGGGACGATGCAAAGAAAAACTTCCCGTCACTTGCCGAGCGGGAGGCGGTGGCACTTTCCAGGTTTACTCCTGAAGAATGGCTGGAACGTCGGAAAAAATCCTCGGCGGGCGAATGGAAAAAGACTTTCGCAACAACGGAAGCAAATCAACGAGAATCGGCCGAGTTCCTGCTTTATGGTGACGTTTCCAACGAGCGGTTAGAGCAGATCGAAAAATGGGCCGGCGATCAGGCGGCATCGCTAAAACAGACGTTTAAGATCAAGGACGAGCCCCTCTGGAAAGGGAAGCTCGCCATTTTCGTGTTCAAAGAACGATTTGGTTACGAAGAGTTCAACAACTCAGTCCACCGACGTGAGGTCCCGGTTGAAGTCATCGGACATTCCCAGGTTAACTCCACCATGGAAGATGCGTTCGTCGCCCTTCAGGATGTGGGTGACACCGTGTCGGAATCATCACCCGGAATGCACGTCAACGTCATTGAGCACGTCACAGGCGCGTTCCTCAAACGCGGAAGCAAGGGATTGCCGGATTGGCTCGTTCGCGGAACGGGGCTGGCGCTGGCTCACCGCAAATCCGCGGGCAACGTCTATCTTGCCAGACTGCCTCGTCTGGCCAGCACGATCCTTCAAGAATCGAACCTGACGGAACCTGAAAAAGTGTTTGTCAACGGAACCTTTGCCCCCGGCGAGGTAGGTCCTATCGGACTTACTTTAGTTGAATTTTTACTGAAACGTGGTGACATTCAGTCGTTCGGGAAATTCGTCAGCGAGTTACAAAGTGGCTCGACCCCCGAAGCCGCGATCAGAGCCGCTTACGGTGCTGACGGAAAGAACCTAGCTTTGTCGTATGCCTCATCTCTGCCAAGCGGTGTGAAAAAGGGAAAAAAATAATGACGAAATGCATCGCCCCGGCGGGCGGATTGTAAAGTTTTATCTATGACAGACGTGATTGTGATCGGTGGAGGAGTGATCGGCTTGTCGATCGCCTGGGAACTTTCCGGATATGGGTTGTCCGTGCGAGTTCTCGAACAAGGACAGTTTGGTCGCGAGGCAAGTTGGGCCGGGGCCGGGATGTTGCCACCCGGAAACCTGGCGAATGCTCGAACGCCAGAAGCTCGCTTACGTGGTGCAACACACCAGCTTTGGCCAGACTGGACGAATCGATTGACGTCATCCACCGGAATGGACAATGGTTTTTCCCGATCTGGTGGGGTCGAGGTTCGATTTCCAGATGACGCTGATTTCTCGGGCTGGAAAAACGGTGTTAATGCATTGAAAGAGGAAGGGATTCTGATTGAAACCGAGGACGTTTCCGAGATCAAACGGCGGTTTCCCGCTTTAAATCCGGAAATCTCTCAGGCCTACTATTTGCCGGATTTTTGCCAGGTCCGTAATCCTCGCCATCTGAAAGCACTACAAATCGGCTGTTCAATACGTGGAGTTGAACTGGTTGCTGAAGCGCCCGTTCAAAAAATTCGAACCAGAGGGGATCGAGTCGAAGCGGTCCATGCGGGTGGGAATGACCACCGAGCCGCTGAGTTTGTCTTTGCGGGTGGGGCCTGGTCTGGAGAGTTTCTCAGTCAACTGGGAATTCGATTGGAAATTGAACCGGTCAAGGGACAGATCGTCTTACTGCGTACAAGCCAACCCGCATTTCCTTGTGTCATACAAGTAGGTCGCGAGTATCTTGTCCCGCGAAATGACGGTCGTATCCTTGTCGGTTCGACGGAAGAACGTACAGGTTTTGACAAGCGCAATACGGCAGAGGCCATTGGTGACCTGATCCGATTTGCCGAGCGACTTGTTCCGAATCTGAAACATGCCGAATTTGAACGCTGCTGGGCAGGGTTGCGACCATACTCTGCCACAGATCGGCCATACATCGGTCGACTTCCGCGACTAAACAACGCCTGCATTGCGGCGGGGCATTATCGGTATGGATTACACCTATCGCCGATTACAGCCGTTTTGATTCGCCAGATCCTGCTCAAGCAACCGGTTCAATTGCCGGACGATTGTCGCGTCGCTCCTGGAAGTGACCCAGGCTCATTTTGGTAAAACACGGCTGCTCCATTAATGACTCAGTCGTTCTCATTCTGTCTGCCAGGATCATAAAGAGGTATCAAATGCGAGCGGTCGTCCAAAGAGTGTCTCGAGCAAAAGTGACCGTCGAAGGCGAGGTTACCGGCGAGATCGGTGTCGGGATGCTTGTTCTGCTCGGGGTGTCAGAAGATGACACGCATGATGACGCATGCTACCTCGCTGACAAGCTGATCTCACTCAGGATCTTTCCCGACGACGAAGGAAAGATGAACCGTTCACTTGCCGAAGCCTGTGGGCAAATGCTGGTCGTCAGTCAATTCACGTTGTTGGGCGACTGCCGTAAAGGGCGAAGGCCAAGTTTTATCAAAGCCGCACGTCCTGAAATTGCTGACTCGCTGTATCGCACTTTCGTCGTCGAAGTCCAGGGTCGAGGAATCCAAACGGCGACAGGCCGTTTTCAGGCTCACATGGATGTCGAATTGGTCAACGACGGGCCCGTCACGTTGCTTGTCGATAGCCGGAAGGAATTTTGATTCTACAAAAGGGAAATGGGAGGCATGGACCAACGGGACACGTAAAGCAAAACCAGCTTTTGGACGATCGGCGATCAAGAATTGGCCGAGTTGCCCATGCAGAGAACAGGATACGGGAACGGTCCAATTTCAGCGGCCCCTGGAAATCAGGCGTTTTTTTAGATCAAAAGGAAACATAACAGACATTATCGGACGTTGGGTTTCGGTTTCAAAAGCGGCTGTTTTGCCGAAGTCGCCTGTCTCGGCGCAAAACCTTTAGGACCCATAAGACCGATAAGTTGCATGGATACGGATTCACGCAGTTGTGTGAAGACGCCAAAACCGACGTCGATATTCCTTGCTGGGCGATCAACTGGCCCCGCTCACCAACGTCTCTTCAAACTCACCGATTCGTCTGAACTTCTGGTAGCGTCTTTCCAGCAGCGACTCTGCGGAAAGCGTCTCGAGCGATCTCAGGTTTCGAACGATCGTTGCTTTCAACGTACTCGCCATCGCTCGATGATCTCGATGTGCGGCACCAAGTGGCTCGGGGATCACTTCATCGACAACACCGAATTTCAGTAGGTCAGGTCCTGTGAACTTGAGAGCATGCGCGGCCTTGCTGGCGAACTCGACACTCTTCCACATGATCCCTGCACATCCTTCTGGACTGATGACAGAGTAATATGCGAACTGCAGAATCCCGACATAGTCACCAATACCAAGCCCCAGCGCCCCCCCTGACCCCCCTTCTCCAATCACGATGCAAACGATGGGAACGGGAAGTTGCGACATCTCGCGCAGGTTGACCGCGATGGCGTAGGCCTGACCCCGTTCTTCAGCTCCAATCCCCGGATAAGCTCCGGGAGTATCAATCAGGCAGACAATTGGTAAATTGAACTTTGCCGCCAATTGCATCTTCAACAGCGCTTTTCGATATCCTTCCGGATGAGCGCAACCGTAGAGGCATTCGTTTCGCTCTTTAAGATTCCGCCCCTTATGCTGGCCAATAAACAGCACCTTGCAATCGTCGATTTTTGCGAATCCTGCGTTGATTGCTCGATCGTCGCCGAACGCCCTGTCGCCGTGCAATTCGATGAATTCATCGCAGATCAGTTCGATATAATCGCGTGCCTGTGGACGGTCCTGGTGACGAGCAACTTGCACCGTCTCCCAAGGATTCAGATTCTCGAACACGTCGCGTTTTAGCTTTGCGATTTCGACCCTCATGTTCCGGATCGATTCCAGAGTTGTTGGAGTTGGCCCGGGCTGGGATTCCAATTTGGAAAGCTGTTCTTCCAGTTCGACAATTGGACGCTCAAACGGCAGCACATACTGAGGCTTCATATATCAGACCCGTCTCCACGTATTTCGAATCTTCCGCGATGCAGGTCATCTCAACGATTAAAACCTTCACAGGTCCGCTCTGGCGACTGATTGCCAAATCACACCGTGATCGCTTACGCGTTCCAGATTTCATTGCTCAAAAAAAGAAACCATTAAACCCGACCGAGTCAGCCTGAGTGATACATCCCGCAGATGCAAACCCTTCGCTTCGACACGCAAAATCGATTCCTATAGCAGATCAAAGCACATCCGGCAAATCGGTCATGAAATCAAGATCAGCGCCGGCGGATGGTGGCGGTGTCGGTGGGGGTGTTGGTCGCGATGGTATCTGGACTGCCGGTTTTGCCGCCGCTACCGGTTTTGCTGGTGCTGGAACTGGCGGCCCTGCTTTTGTCGCAGGTTTTGGCGATCCGGCGACAGCTTGCTTTTGTGGAGGCGCCGCATTAACCCCATTCTTCACAACAACTTGAGGAGAAACCGGCTGAGGCTTCTGAGGCGGCTTTGAAGCCTCCGACTGCGGCGTCACCTGGCCAGGCTGTTGTTGAGGCAACGCTCCTGGAATTGGCTGTTGCATCGGCTGCGGGTATCCCATCGGAGGTTGAGGTCCATATTGCGGAACACCTGGCATGGGAGCCACCATACCGGGCATCATTGGCATCTGTCCCGGCGGATAACCGGCATATCCCTGAGGGTACTGCGGATACCCGGGTGGATAGACTGGCATTTGCATCGGCATTTGCATCGCAACTACCTGCTGCGGTGGCGGAGCAGCAGGCGCGGGTGCAGCCTTTGCGCCTGGCTTTCCTGCGGGCTTTCCTCGAGCCGCTTGAGCCGTTTCAGCAACCTTAATTCGAGCGTCATTTAAATCTGTTTCCGCCTTTTTCTTTTTGGCTTTGTTTTCCTTTTCCTCGGCAAATTTCCGGGCGAATTCCGGATTGGTTTCGAGCATCTCTTTCAACTTTGCATCTGCTCGACTGTCAAGCCGGATTTCGGACAACATACTGAGCGCATCTTTGTCTTGATTTGCCTTTTTCTCAGCCACAGCATCGACAATTTCTTCCTTGAAAATGCGAATTCGTTTGATTTCAGCGAGCACTTCATCAGCACTGGCAGGTCGGTCCGCCGGTTTCTTTTTCAGTAGCTTGGCAATGATTCGATCCATCTCAGGTGAGACGTTTGGATTAAATTCCGACGGGTTAGGGGCCTCTGCCCGAAGATGTTTCTGCAATAACTCTTCCGGAGTGGGTGCCTGGAACGGCGTTTTACACGCAAGAACCTCAAAAAACAGCACACCGAGGCTGTAAAGATCTGTCTGAAACGTCGGTTGACTTCGGCGAATTGTTTCAGGGGCGATATAGGTTCGAGTTCCTTGAATCGACTTCAACTTCCCTGCCAGCAATTTACCCATTCCCAATTTCTGCTTGGAGGATAACGAGAAATCACAAAGGCGAATCTCACCGACTTTATTCATCAAGACATTGTCAGGCTTGATGTCGCGGTGAATAAACCCTTTTTGATGGACGTGTGAAAGTGCGGCACAAACCCCTTCGAAAAGCTGGCGAACCTTCAAATGGACCCCGTTAGTGTCAGCCTTAATCTGAAGCTTGAGATTCGATGCCCGGAAGTACTCCATCAAAATATAGGTGTGATCGCGATTCGATGAATATTTTTCGAATTTCACGATCTGAGGATGATCGAGGAGTTTGTGGATTTCAGACTCGCGCTTCATCTGCGCTTTGTTCTCTTTGAATTCAGGCACGTCCGTCTTCAGCAACTTCATCGCCATATGCCGGCCAGACGACATTTCAACCACTTCCCAAACTTGGCTGCTGCTGCCCGAGGCAATGCACATCGCGAGTTGGTACTGATCGTCGACAAGGTTTTCATCATTAGCCATGACCGGTTCCCAATCCAGATTGCAATCGAGTTGCTGCGCGTAACGAGTGGGCGCGGGCACTCAAAGATGACGACTTTCAGTATATCCGCCCTCTTGACCGATGTCCCGCGCCGATTTTCTGGATCAGAAGCCGACCTTGGGATTTGCAGGCGGAGTGGGCGTCGTTGATCTTTCCGGTCCGGCGGCCCCCCCAGCGGCGGTCGCAGCAGCAGTCCCTGACGAAGGCTTCAATTGAAATCCGTCGCCAAATTGATGTGACGCTTCATAAATGACTTCATCCCCTTCAGCGAACGGGCCACTGACAAAGACGCGAGAACTTCCGATTTGCCCTAAAAGAGCGACTGAGATGTCTCGTACAACAGACTGACGCACGACCTGAACTTTTCGTTGTCCATCTGCCAGATTGCCAATCGCCACAACCGGGACTTCAATGACAGGCTGACGAGGAATTAACGGAACATAAACGGTTTGTCCCACCTTAATCTTACCGTCAATGTTGTCGACGACGACCACCACCGAGGCGATCGAATCGAAAAGCTCGCGAAGGACATCGAACTTCGCCGGCAGTGGTAGTACCTGGTCAATTTTTCCTTCAACCTCATTCGCCTCGATCTTCAACGAAAACGGTTTTCCCGTGTCGGCCAAAGCTCGTTCTACGGGAACCTCAACCTTCATTTTGCTGCCGTCGGCAACAATCGCCACAGGATCACCAGCCCGTACATACTGACCATCTGCAACCAGGATTCGCTGTACTTCGCTGGTGAATGGCGTTCGCACGCTCGTCTGGTCCAGCAGCGATTGAACAATCTCAACGTCGATTTTTGCAATGTCGACCTTGGCTTGAGCCAACGCAGCAGGAATTTCTTCTTTGCCTGCAGCCCGCTGTTCGATCAACGCAAGCTTTAATAACGCTTGTGCGTGAGAAAGCTTCAGCTTTTGAGACGTATTGTCCAGGCGGACAACTTCACTTTGCGGCTGCAATTTCGAATTCGTCTTTGCCACGACCTGCTTGATCGTACCATCAAACGGTGCAACCAATGTCACAGTCTGAATCGCTTCAACTGACAAGGGAACACGATATTTGTGAGGGTCGAGCACGCGAGAAGTCTCACGCTTAATGACCACCTGGTCCCCTGTCGTGGCCATCGGCAAATTGCCTTGAGCTAACACAAGCCCCGATCCACACATCACACTAACAACGGTCGTACCGACGGTGGTAAACAGTTTCCGACTTTGAATCATAAGTCTTTCCTTCGCGATGAAGGTTCGATGGGATTTGAGACAAAAAACCTTGAGCGTGACCTAAAGCTACGCGCGTTATTCCGCGATGTCAACAATTCGTACCAATCCGGTTTGTTCTGGTTTCTTCACGAGTCCCGCTTGTGGTCAAAACGACGTTCGATCAAGATACTCTCGCGTCAGGAATGGACCTGTCAATAAGAACTCCTGCGGCCAAGAAATGCAGCTTGAAATGCAGGTGAAAGGAAGTGACTTGTGAATGGGGCGATGCTCGGTCTTGTCGTTTGGTTGACTGGTTTCGATCTGCAAGCGGGAACCGAATTGCAGTATGCCGGGACACTTTTTCAACAAACAAAAGCTGGCGAAACCGAAGTTAAAACATTCTCGTTATACGCGCTGACTCTCGTCGATGAAAACGGAAAACCACAAATTGCCTACCAGCTGGAAGAACGGGGTGGGGGCAATTGGGGTTGGCCCGAGCAATTTGGACTCTTCCCACCCACAGATCTCACAGCCACAAAATCACTTCCAATCCGCTTGTTGCACACGCATGAAGAACAACAATACTCGCTGCCTATCCGTTCGCCGATCTTCGAATTTCGTGAGAAGCTTGCCCTGCCGGCATCTTGGACCGACGGACAACGCGAATACGTCGTCACTCGCAAAAGAAACATGAAAAATCGAGAGGGACTGCAAGTCGAGGTTTCGTCAAACCTTGGACGTCGCCAGACGATTATCGTCGAGACTGTAACAGGAATATTGTTGTCCCTCGATGAGAAAGTCGACATCGGTCGCGGTGACGAATTTCGATTGAAAATGGAACTTCAATCTCAAAAACAGCTCGCTGATTCAGAACTCGCAAAAAATCGACGGGCATTAGATTCGTTGCGGGAAATTCAGTGGGGTCTCGGTCGCACTGGCGAACAAAAAGTTGTCGAACTGACGATTGATCAGCTCAAATCGATTCAAAAGGAGTTGCCGCGCATTCAAAAAGAAGCTGAAGCGACATCATGGTCGCGGTTCGTCGCTTCGATTGCGCGAGATTTGCAGCAGCAACAAAAGCGACTCGACGGGGTCGCGGGCATGCAAAAAAAATTAGTTGGCCAGGACGCTCCGAAATGGAATCTTAAACTCGTTGACGGAACGACATTCTCCAGCAGCGATGCGAGAGACAAAGTTGTCGTGCTGCATTTCTGGCAATATCGAGGCGAGCCACTCAGCGAACCTTATGGCCAGATTGGGTATCTCGATTTCCTTAATAATAAGCGAAAAAAACTGGGTGTCCGAGTCGTCGGAGTGAATGTTGATGAACGTTTTGCAGGAACCGAAAACAAGGGTGCTGCAACACGTTCGATGAAGAAACTTTTGGAATTCATGAACGTGGGCTATGAAATGGCCATTGATGACGAATCAACGCTGGCCGAATTTGGCGACCCCCGCGTTTTGGGTGCACCACTACCCCTCTGGATTGTGATCGGTCATGACGGAAAAGTAGCCCACTATCATACGGGGTTTTACGACATCAAACCGGACGAAGGGCTGAAACAACTTGACGATGCCGTTGTTGAGGCGATTCGCCGTCAAAAAGCGAAGTAACGTGAAGACGACCACCCAGCACTGTGAGACGCGATGAAGTGGCTGGTACTACGTTCTTAAAATTCGTGAAGAACTTCAGCTTCGGGGTACCCGTGTGTCGTAACCCCAGATCACCGACAAAGGACCCAACGCCGCACCTGTTTCACGCTTTTCGAACAACAGGATGTTGTGCAGTCCCAAGCGCGTTGATACCAGGGAAGATCCATCGGCTCTGGAGCTTCGGGCACGTTCAGTTCGACCCGATTTCCTTCGCGATACGTATTCGATGTAATGATCCCTTCCAGCAAACTTCCGGGTGAAACCCGAGGTGGTTCCTTGGCCGATATCAATTCAGCCGCCATCAACGCATCTGTCATATACTCTGAACAGTGTAGGCCCTCACATCGATTGCCAGTCAGATGGTGTCTCACCGCATAGGCACGGCCGATTTGACTTTCGAGGTATTGCTGAAAAGCCTGGGTCTTTTCCTCAGAAAAAGGAACTTTTGGATGAGCAATGTAAAAAGTGGTCGGTGACTGTCGACGCATATACTCCGCAAGCGGCATTTTTCGCACGCCGACCCCGTTCGAACTATCGTAAACCATGAATTCGCCACCCGATGCAACAACACCAGCGACGTGCGTGAATGAGCTTTGAGTAAAGATTTTCACGGCCAGACAATCACCCTGACTGAAGATCAACGAGCCCGTTTGGAGTTCCTGTTTCACGTCAGCCACCAGTGGTGCTGGCAGCTCAGACGTATTCGCATCGGCATCGGCATCGGCACTGCAACAGGCAATCGCACACGCAGCAAATAAAGACCACATAAAAACCTCCGTATCAAGACAATCGCCGCAAGTTTTTGTTGGGAATATTTGCAGAGAAACGGAATTCGTCAATGGGTGCTGGTCAGATTTTGTCGTTTCAGACGGACGATGACGTAGCATGGGCTTCAGCCCGTGCAATTTGAAGAATCGCGTAACCTGTAAGCCTGAAGTACAAAAACTGACAACTCAGTTGCGTACCCGAGACACTTGATTTTACGGATTCATTCCCAGGTTTTTAACTAGAAACGCCCATTGATCGGCGACTTCTTCAATCAATTTATCAGTCGGTTTCCCTGCCCCATGACCTGCACGAGTTTCGATGCGAATCAGCGTCGGAGCGTCGCCTGACTGGCACGCCTGCAAACGAGCAGCGAATTTAAAACTGTGGCCGGGCACAACGCGGTCGTCGGTATCAGCCGTGGTGACCATTGTTGCAGGATACTTGGCGCCAGGCTTGAGATTGTGATACGGCGAATAGGCGAATAACGATTTGAATTCATCAGCGTTGTCGGCACTCCCGTAATCATCGACCCAGAAACGGCCAGCCGTGAATTTCTGGAATCGCAGCATGTCCATCACACCAACGGCGGGAAGGCACGCCCCATACAAATCAGGTCGCTGAGTCATACATGCACCAACCAGAAGTCCGCCGTTGCTTCCTCCTTGAATCGCAAGTTTCGAGCGACTCGTATATTTGTGCTCAATCAACCACTCTGCCGCTCCGATGAAGTCGTCAAACACATTCTGCTTGCGAAGCTTGGTCCCCTGCAAATGCCAGTCTTCGCCGTATTCGCCCCCACCGCGCAGGTTTGGCATCGCGTAGATTCCGCCCATTTCAAGCCAGCCGATCCGGGCGATTGAAAAACTCGGTGTCAGCGAAATCGAAAATCCGCCGTACCCGTAAAGTAGAGTCGGGTTCGTTCCGTCAAGTTTAATCCCTTTTTTATGAGTGATAAACATTGGCACTTTTGTCCCGTCTTTACTGGGATAAAAGACTTGCTCGACCGTGTAATCATCAGGATTAAACTTGACCTGAGCTTGTCTCAGTTTTTTACTTGTACCAGTCAACAGGTCGTAGCGAAAAATTGTCGGTGGCGTTGCGAAACTGGAAAAGGAATAGAAGGTCTCGGTGTCAGTTCGCTTCCCACCAAAACCGGCTGCTGAACCGATCCCCGGAAATTCGACCTCGCGCACGAAACCGCCGTCCAGCGAGTACATTTTGACTTGAGTCTTAGCATCCTTCAGATACGTCGCTACAAACATATTGGCGACAATATCGACCCCAACCAGTGTTTCCGTTGATTGCGGTAAGATCTCGCGGATTTCTCGCGGCTTGCGAATGTCGATGGCAATAATTCGTTTCCGAGGAGCATCGAGATCCGTCTGAAAGTAAAAGGTCATCCCTTCATTTCCGATGAAACTGTACTCGCAATCGAAATTCTCGATTAATTCGACCGGCATCCCGTAGGGCTCAGTCAAATCCTTGTAGACGATTCGATATTTGTGATCGGTTCCTTTCCAGATCTCGATCACCAGATATCGGCCGTCTTCAGTCACACGGGTCCCGAACCCCCAAGTCGGTTCATCAGGTCGCTTATAAACAAGCACATCGTCCGATTGTGATGACCCGATCCGATGATAGAAAACCTGCTGATTCAGATTCGTCTTTTGAAACGCAGCTCCTTCAGGCGGTTCATCATAGCGACTATAGAAAAAACCCTTGTTATCGGGAGTCCACGAAGCACCACTGAACTTGACCCACTTCAGTTCGTCAGTCAATTGGCGACCAGATTCCACTTCAAGAATTCGCCACGTATTCCAGTCTGAACCTGCTTCAGCCACGCTGTACGCGGCAAATCGACCATCATCGCTGAATGAGGTTGACCCCAGTGCGACGGTTCCATCTTTCGACCATTTGTTCGGGTCAATCAGAACCACGGGATCGGCGTTCAAGGACTCAAGTTTGTAGAGAACGGATTGATTCTGCAGTCCATCATTCTTGAAATAGAAGTACCGCCCCCCTGCCTTGAAAGGAGCACCGAACTTTTCGTAATTCCAAAGCTCGGTCAATCGCTTTTTGAGCGCGTCTCGCTGAGGAATCGCGGCAAGGTACGCAGAGGTAATCGCGTTTTCAGCAGCTACCCATTCGGCGACCTCTTTCGACTGGCGTACGTCATCTTCAAGCCAGCGATATGGGTCCTGAACCTTAACACCATGCAGGTCGTCGACCTGATCAACCTTTTTTGTATCCGGGTATTTCAATTTCTCACCTGCACTCACGCTGCTGATCACGATCGCCAGACAAACACACGTCGTTAAGCTGTATTTCATGAGTCAACACTTAATGAGAAATGTGGACGACTAATCGGGTGAGTCGAACGCGTCAACTCCCCTTCCCCATATTGGATCAGGCTGACTCGTCGTCTTCCACTGCCATACCAACAAGGTCATAGTCTTTGCGCTGGACAATCTCGACGGGGACAAACATCCCCGGCTGCAGGTCTTCACCACTGACAAAAACGGCACCGTCGATTTCCGGGGCATCCATGTAGCCTCGACCGACCCAGATTCCGTCTTCCAGTTGTTCGTCAATCAGCACATCAATTTCGCTGCCAACCAGCGAATCGCCGTATTCAAACGCAATTTCCTGCTGCAATGCCATCAATTCATCACGGCGAGCATTTTTCACTTCTTCCGGAAGATGTCCGTCCAGCTTGATGGCAGGCGTGTCTGGTTCCCAGGAATACGGGAAAACGCCCATCCGCTCGAACTGAGCCTCTTCGACGAATTGCTTCAGTTCGCCGAACTGTTCGTCCGTTTCACCTGGAAACCCAACGACAAATGTTGTTCGCATCACCAAACCGTCGACTCGATCACGCAACTTGCGGACAAGCTCTTCGGTCTGGCTTCGGTTCACCTTTCTCTGCATTCGCTTCAGCACTTGATCATTGATGTGCTGAAGAGGCATGTCGAGATAAGGAATCACTTTCGGCGAATCGTTAATCGCATCAATCAATTCATCCGTGAAGTGGATCGGGTAAAGATACATCAACCGAATCCAATCAATCCCTTCCACCTGATCCAGTTCCTTGATCAGATCCACCAGTCGGACCTTGCCGTAAAGATCCAAGCCATAGTAGGTTGTGTCTTGGGCCACAATGTTTAATTCGCGTACGCCGTCTTTGGCCAGTTCCTGGGCTTCCGCAATCACCATTTCGATCGGCTTGGTGATGTGCTTACCTCGCATCTTGGGGATCGAGCAGAAAGTACAAGTACGGTCACACCCTTCCGAGATCTTCAGATAGGCGTAGTGTTGAGGCGTGATCCGAAGGCGTGCCCGGTCATCCATCGCCTTTAACGGTGCCGGACGGAACAGTTCGCGCTGTTCGCGAGCTCCGCCAATCAAGTGATCGGCGACCCGATTAATTTCATCGCGACCGAAGACACCGACAATGTGGTCGATCTCAGGCAGTTCGTCGAGCAGTGCCGGCCCCAATCGCTGCGGAAGACACCCGGCAACGATGACCCCCTTGGTCTTCCCTTCCTTTTTCAGATCGAGCATTTCACGAATAACGGCCTTCGATTCCGCTCGCGAACTGTCAATAAACCCGCAGGTATTGACGATGACAAAATCAGCCCCGTCCGCTTCGCTCACAAGGGAATATCCGTCCAAAGCGAGCGTGCCAAGCATTTTTTCGCTGTCGACAAGGTTCTTTGGGCATCCCAGCGACACGAAGGCGTAGGTCCCCTTGGACATTTGAGGCGGACCATCGTTTGTCACGGGTGAAACGGACGGATCATCAGAAGAAATAATCGGCAATTGCATAGTTTCGCTTTGATTTGGAACCCCACCGGGCCTGCCCCGGTGGTCAACGGGCCTTTGCCCTAGTTCATGTTCATGATTTCATTTGCATAAACGACGGACAATTCAGTCCGACGATTCTACCGATGAAGGTGGCTAACGAATAGCGAGTCCCGCTCAATCGTCAAACATTCAAACGCGGATCATTGTGTCTTTTGATCACATTTCGGAGTTGGCGGCTACAGAATTGATTCCGCCGAAATAAGTTCAATTTGGCCATCCTTTCAGACGAACAAAGGTAGTTGTGCTCGTCTTTGACCTTTACGAAAACTCGTTAAAAAGCTTGATCATTGGGAATCCCAGCAACGCCAGTTGCAACAACCAGGCAAAAATCACGCAGCAAGCGCAACGCACAACTGCAAGAGTCCAACCCAGATTCATAGACGAAATTTGAACGTAATGAAGATCTGCGCAGCGGTGATAACGATCAAAAGCAATGCCAAGACTGGTAATGGGATGCGGCCAATTTGCATCGTGAGATCAGGCAGTTTACTGGGACTGAATTGATAGCAGTCCTGGTAGACCGCGAATGCATCCCACGGCGTCGTCCACAAGCAATAGCCAGGGAATAAAACTGTCATTGCAACTGCAGTGCAGCTGATTGTATTTGCCAATTGAATGCGAAGGTTGCCTATTAAGCGAGAAGTTTTCACATTGTCACCCATCGAGTCTTTTTCAGTTACGGCATCGAAGGCACCGATTTTATGGCAATACGTCTCTGTCTACCTGGATCTGACGTGCGCGTATCATTTCGTCAACCAAATCACAATGGTTATCGCGAAGAGTGAGAGTCGTCGTCATATGAAAAAAATTCTTCGGTTTTGGACTTGCCCACCAATTTGGGATTCCGAAATTGCGTGCGCGAAAGAGATCCCAACGCGTCTCGACCGACATGAAGCGTTCGACTTTAAGACGCCATCCATGTGGGATTTGAAGGGACTTCGCGGGTCCAAATTCGACAGGCTCGATCGTTGACCTTATCGCATCCGCATATGTTTCTGCCGACAATTCCGTTTGCCCAAGCCGATATTGCACGGCAGCCCTCAAGAGCAATATTTCCGGTACGATATACGTCTCAGGGGTTTGCCAATCTAACGGTTCATCGAGCAACTTTTGGATATCCTTGAGAGCGAACTCATAACTCTCTGTTCGTGCATGTACCCACGCGCGACAAGCAAGGAAATTTCGTTCGATATTCTTGAGGTCTGCCACAGTCACTTTTGAATTTGGATTCATGACCTGCGCAGGATCCATGGGCGTTCCCCCGATGTCTTGCCAGAACTCCTCGGCCTTTTTGAGCCCAGCGTCAGCCAGTTGATTCGCCTCGCCCCATTTCTCGCAGACGATCGCCGTACGAATCGTCCCCTGGCTATCCCACGAGAAAGGGTAGATCAACCCTGAAGGTGAAACGATCTCGTTGCGACGACCATCAACAGTTTGTTGCTGGCGGTCAAGTTGTGTGCTGAGTTCAGCGACTGCCTGCTCGAGCAACTTTTTGTCCTTCAGTGCGGCGGCACCGGACATTCGCAGTTTCGCTGGGACAACCAGCATATGCGATTTCTCAATAAAGCGGTCGGCCGTAAACTGCCGTCCGAACTCTTCAAGCCGCTCAACCCCCTTTCGGGCATCATGAGTCGCCATCACACGTGCTACATCGACGTACAGCCTCGCATGGCATAGAGCATGGTGCTGAAAACTGATCAAAGCGATTGAGATCGCACTACCTAAAACAAGCCCGATGACACGGCCCCTGTTCGAAGGAACAATTTTAGCGACCGTAGTTGAATCACATTCGGTCACAAATCGTCTCCATTTATTCGAATCAACTGTCCTACCGCGATTTCAAATCCGGGAAAAATATCTGGGAAAGTCAATTGGTCACCTGCGTTCAGCACCAGTGATTCTCGATCAACATAGAACAAATGCACTCGTTGCGGGTCAGGGTCGACCAATGCGACTGTAAGGACATCCGCACTCAAATACTCACCGACTTTCTGGTGGATTTCCTTCCATCGATCACTTTCAGAGCGGATCTCAATGACCATTTCGGGACTGGAGGGCCAATATCCTTTCGGAAGCGGACCGCGCGGAATTCGATTGTAACTGTAGAATGCAACATCAGGTCCACGTACGGAATCTGGATTGCGATGGGTGATAACGCCAGGATCTCCCACAACGACTCGACCCAGCTTATGCTGTTCAACAAATTGTCTTAGCAAAAAGTCGATTCGGCTCATATAAAAGCCGTGCGCAGTGAAAGGTCGGTTCATTTCGACAATCCTTCCGTGCACAAGTTCGGTGAGGCGACCGTCATCGGGCAACCGTCCGTATTCCTCCGCAGTCAATAATTTTGGTTCCAGAATGGTTGCCATGCTTGCTTGCTCCGCCTGTCAGTCCCTGCCCGCCAAGAACACCGTTATCCTACAAATAGTCGCGATCCCAAGGAAGTACGGCTTTTTTAAAACGTTGGGGCCAGACTTTTTTGGACTCAAACAACGGACGTAATCCCCAGCGCCGAAACGATGTCGTTCCTGTATTTCGAAGGCAATGACAGACCGTGACCACTTGCTTCGAACCGGCGCTAATCAACAAAAGTGGCGATCGGAAATTGCTTGACTGGAACTGATTGGGTCGGTCACTTCCTAATTCCTCGAATCGCGGCTATACCCACAAACGTCTGGTTCTTGACACCTCGAAGGACGACTTTGATTTTATGACGCAATCTTCCAGCGAACTTGTGAATGCCGGTGGCAAAGAACTCAAACATGGCGCAGGTGCCTCCCCCCTGCACCGGCAACTCCGTGAAATGTTCAATGTCGTTTTGATCGTGCTCGGAGTTTTCTCTGAGGCGTTGGGATTGCATGGTTTCCTGATGTCGAACAATTTCATTGACGGCGGCGTAACGGGGGTTTCCATGTTGCTGGCCGACCTCACAGGGCTTTCGTTGTCAGTACTGTTACCACTCATTAACCTGCCCTTTATCGCGATGGGATATCGGCATATCGGTTTACCCTTCGCT
>CAIVEI010000117.1 GCA_903904835.1 uncultured Schlesneria sp.
CTGGTCTTTCCCCTGTGAACGCTTCGATGCGTGGGTTGCCCCACACAACGCATCACTCGAGGCCAAGGCGATTGGCTAGATCTTACCTTGTACGAAACTTGCATTCGCTACAATCCTCCGGCTTGTGCTGGCGCACTGTGTTCCCGCGTTCAAGGATGAGGACAATGGACTAATTCACTTCCTGCCCGTTGCCAATCGCACTCTCAATCGGGCGGTGGAATTTAAATCCAGCACGCGAACGGTGGTCCTTCCGACGGACGTCAGGCCGACGATTCGGAGTCCGTTCCAGGTAAAGTGATCTTCCCACTGGTCCCGACGCGGATGAAACAACGGTGTCAACATATTCGTTTCCGGATCAATTCCCGCCAGATCGCTCGACTTTTTGAGATTACATTCCACGCAGGCCAGAGCAAGATTTTCTGACTCGTCGCCGCCACCATGCTTGATTGGAATGATGTGCTCAATCTGGAGCCGAATGAGCGGCGATGTCGCTTGTTCCCTTTCGCAATACTCACACCGATTTAACGCCCGCTCGCGGACGAATGTTCGCACGCGAGCCTCCATGCGTCATGCTCCCGCGAGTTGCAGTCGAAACCGAGCTTCGGCCTGAAGAATGGCCATCAGATTGTTGGCCTCAATATAAGCTTCGTATTCGTCACGTTCTTCGCTCGTGAGTTCGCCTTCGTTGGCCTTTGCTGCCAATTCATCCACGCGGTCCGCGAGCGAAGGGTCAGCTTGTAGCTGCGCCAATCGATGCATCTGTTCGTCAGTGAGAATGGCGAAAATCGGGGCAGTTCCCCGATGAAAGGCCTGCTGGGGATCGATGTTTCGGTTCATGGTTGCGATTCTACCGGCATTCCAACGCGGACGTCAAAACATTTCCTCATTTTGAATCTTCAACAGGATCAGAAACGGAATTGTCCAGGTTAGTCTGCTCCGGTTTGACACCTTCTTCTTAATTAAGGCACAATGTCGTAAATGCTTGCTGGCACAAAAGAATCGCGGGCATGATTCAACTTCAGTCTCGCTGATCTTAACGCAGGTTACGCCGAAGTTTTTTCGAACTGGAACGGAAGAATATGAAGAACCTTCTTTGTTTAACTTTCGTAATCGCCATCGCAATTGCACTTCTCACAACGGTGACCCAGGCAGATGATTACGAGCTGGAAGTGATCGCCGATCTTCCGCTGGGAAAGCTTGCTTTTGTGACCAGTGGTGCGTTCGGACGTACTGGCACAATCGTTTTCGTTGGCCAGGAGGCGAAAGGCTTTACTGGTGGTCGTCCGGAATTCATCGACGGTGGCAAAAAGATCGTCTACTCGAATCAACGGGGTCGCACTTCAACTTTGTTCGTCCGTAACCTGTCAGACAATTCGACCCATGAGATCGAGACTGGCATGCCAGACTTCGATCTGGATTCACCCTCGCTGTCCCCGTCTGGAAAGAAATTGGCGTTTGTCGCCTGGCCAGCAGGTCGCAAGTCCTGCCATATCTATGCGGCTGACGCGGATGGGTCTCGCCCGCAGCAATTGACCGAGGGTGAGCATCACAACTGGAGTCCTCGATGGTCACCCGATGGAACGAAGATCGTGTTTGAATCGACTCGCGACGATGAACGGCAAATTTATGTGATGGACGCCGACGGTCAGAATCAAACCAATTTATCCAACGATAAAAAAATGAGTCACGCTCCATCCTGGTCACCCGACGGATCTCATATTGCCTACATGTCTGGAAGCGAAAATAAAACCTGCAGTATCTACGTCATGAAATGCGACGGGTCTGAAAAACAGAACATCAGTCACAGCTTGACTCGCGACTCCGAACCGGCATGGTCACCGGATTCAAAATGGATTGCGTTTACACGGACTGATTCGAAGCCTCCAGGACCCGAGACGATGGATATCTGGATCATGAGGCGCGATGGACTCGAACAGCGGCAGATCACCCGCAACACGGTGAAAATGTCGTCGTACGAGCCGACCTGGTCCCGATAAACGGGCTGGCAATTGCGTGGCTTCAAAACCAATCGCGAGGTTTAAGTTTTGCGGTTGGGGCCTGCCCGTACCGTCCCATTCTTTTCTTGCCAGTTGCGGCGTTAGCCGAAGGGATCGGGCGTTGCTTGGTTTTCCCATTGGGGCCGGTCTTTCATGGGACTTATGGGACGAATGGGACCTATGGGACAAAAACAGCGCGATCGTCGTCATAGCGTCCCATCAGTCCTGGGTTTTACTAGTTCGTCGCTGGACACCCATGGGACGAATGGGACCTATGGGACTTATGGGACAAAAACAGCACGATCTTCGTCATACCGTCCCATAAGTCCCATCAGTCCCATCAGTCCCATCAGTCCCATTTCTTTCTTCCAAACGTTAACAATCTATGTCGTGTTCTTGTGTTGACATTCCTTGTCGGTGCGGTATATTTCTTGTCGTTGTGTTGTGTTATTTACTTTGACAGGAGATTTTCAGATGGTTCAACGATTTTCCACACGGGAAGAAGCTCGGCAGCATGCGCTTGCACAGAAACGGGAAGAAGTGGCGGCCTATTGGCCGAGGGGGTATCGATACAATGAGTTTCCGGAAGTGTACCGCTTGATGAACCGTCCGGCGGCAACCTGGACCTATCGGTCACCGGATGCCCCTCAGGGAACGATGGTGGTGATGCATACTCCCAGCAAAA
>CAIVEI010000118.1 GCA_903904835.1 uncultured Schlesneria sp.
AGTTGAAGACACTGGCGGCACAAAGCTGCCGCCAGTGGCACCCACATTTTTAGCTGTGACGCAGTACTACGAATCGGAAAACGAATGAACCGGTTTGAAGGTGGCCAAGTTGGCCAACTTCAACTCCTGAGAAACAATATAAAACAGGGAACTTGACCAACTTGACCAACTTGTTCACGATTGCTGAAACGGCTCGTTTGGAGGTCTTGATGGGCATCGAGGACTCACCCTTCCCACGCCGATTGGGAGATACGGACAGACTGTTCGGGTGGAACCTTTGCCTCCCGAAAAGATGACGCTGCTGGTGATTAGAGCGTTTTGAGGTATTCGAGTACCGCTTGCTTTTCCGGTTCGGTGAGACTGTCTGGAAACAAATGGCCAGCGGCACTTTTTCCCGGCAGCTTGGTGTCGAAGTAGCGACGACGTTGTGCCGGTGTGGTTGGCGACTTGGGGACTTTGTCAAAAGCTTCAATCTCCAGACCGACTCGGTTCTGGTCGTAACCATCTTCTGTCCGCTTCCAGACCGCAGGTCGCGACTCGCTGTGCATCAGGTGCCAAAGGGTTGGAACACTTCCGTTGTGAAGATAAGGGGCACTGGCCCAGATGCCGTCCAGGGGTGGCGGGACGTAGCCAACCGGGTCGACTTCGACATGATCTTCACCAAACCGGCTTAACCAGCCTCGTTTCATCCACGATCGATGCTCTGGCGTCAGTGACTTCATTCGAAGCGTGTCGGTACCAATTTCGCTCAGTGGGATCGTCGTCTGTTCGTACTTCCCTTGTGGCCCATAAGTTCCATGGCAGCGTGCACAATTCTGGTTAAAAACCTGTTCACCCTTTGTCGCCAAGTCGCGATTGATTTCGAAGGGATATTTGGGTGGCTCAACCGATTCGATCCAGGCCAGGATATCGGCGAATTCCGGTTCCCATTTGGTTAATTGCTCAGGAGTGACTTTGGGCAACAGGATGAACTGCATGATCGGGCGAGCTGTTTTTGGTGCGAAGCCATCGATATACAGCGAACTCTTCTTACGAACGTTCCAGAACGGGGGTGCATCGACGTCATGATGCAGCAATGGAGGTAATCTGCGGGCCAGATCAACAGTCATGTCAGGGTTTCGATAGGCTCCCAGTACAATTCCAAACACAACGGCGTTGGTCGTGCCGTCGGTCATGTTGAGTGGCGTTTGGATCGAGCCATAATCGAGATGGGACAGAGCCTTACCGAGAGTCAGCTTAACGGCTCGAATGTCTTCGCTGAAAGTTTGCAGCGCTGTATGTGAATTCGGCAGACCAGGAATGGTTTGACCTGCCACTTTGCCGCCATGGCAGGCGAGGCAGTTCATGGACCAATTTCCTTCAGGATCAACGACGTATCCGAGTGCCGGGCGACTTCCGTCCGTGTCGTCAGGGTCAGGAATCACGCCGTAATACGAAAACGTGAGTCGTCGGCGAGTTGCGGCGTCACTTTTTTCTGCTGTTGATCTTTCAGGTTCCGGCCAGACGGTCCATAACGAATCAAAAACCTCATTATCGAAGTCGGGTGGAAGATACTGATGCGTTCTCAGATTGTCATAACCCCGTGCTGCCGCAGCGGCAATTTCAGCTCCGTCTGTTCTTGATGAGGTCGAACTTGTCAGCAGTAGCGACAGGCATCCAAAGAAAAATGCGTTTCGCCAATTTGCCATGATGTGAGGCGGGTTTGACAGAATACCAGATCCCGCATATATCGCCGAAGTGCCGGTGGCGTCCCCTTGCACTTCGGTGGTTTGAACCTGTTGGAACGTTCGCATGGCCACTTTGATCACAGTCCGTTTTTCCTTGAGATTCAGCCGAGCATACACGTATCCGATGTTAAATGTCATCGATACAGGAGTTTATCATCATCGTCCAATCCGACTCCCGTGCTGCCGGCGGTTGAAGGCTTTGCCTGAACATTCATTATGGTGTTCACAACCGACAACGCGTGTTCCCCAAACAACGGGGTGAAAAGGACTGGAACCGACTTGTTATTGCCGGCTCAAAACCCCAATCGCGATCAGATCGCGAAATCACCGAATCCGAATCCTCTTTTGCCGCCAGAGACGGCACTAAAGCGTGATCTCCGGCTAAGTATCGGCGATGGAACCGCTTATGGCGTCATGGTTGGCGTGGGAGAAACGTATCTGCAGACTTTTGTTCTGGAGATTGGCAAGGGTGAGATCTTTGCAGCGTTGATCGCAACCGTCCCTCAATTGATCGGCAGCTTGCTGCAACTGATTGCTCCCACAGCCGTTCGGATGATCGGATCGCACAAGTGGTGGGTGGTCTTATGCGCCGGATTTCAAGGGCTGTGTTTTATCCCACTGATTTTGGCGGCGTGGTTCGGCTCTATTTCGGAACCAGCCGTTTTACTGGTTACTTCGCTCTATTGGGCGACAAGTTTGGGGGCTGGTCCGGCGTGGAATACGTGGCAAGGGACAATTGTCCCGCGCGACATTCGAGCACGATTCTTTGCCAAGCGGGCTCGATTATGTCAGTTGGCGACACTGGCAGGGTTCCTTGGAGGGGGATTTGCGCTGAAGTGGGCCCAGGCTCAAGGGCATGCTGTTCCACTTTTCGCGATTTTGTTTGGCATCGCCTTGATCTGTCGGGCGATCTCGACGACTTGCCTGAGCCTTCAGAGTGAACCGCTTCCAATTCCACCCAAAATGCGATTTCTGTCGCTGGGCGAGCAATGGCATCGCTTTTCACGAGGTTCGTCAGGTCGCTTGCTGGTGTTTGCCGTCGGAATGCAAGTTGGCGTGTATATTGCTGGTCCGTTCTTTGTTCCATACATGTTTAAAGTGCTGGGTTTCAAATACCACCACTACGCTTTGTTAATTGGGGCGTCGTTTGTCGCGAAGTTTATTTCGCTGCGATATTGGGGAAGGCTGGCACACCGGACGGGGGCACATCGATTACTTTGGATTGGTTCGCTTGGACTTGTCCCTCTAGCAGGCGGTTGGGTTGTGAGCAGCAATTACATCTGGCTTGTGTCCCTGCAACTGGTGGCCGGCGCAGCGTGGGGGGCGTATGAACTGGCTCTGGTGTTGCTGTTCTTCGAAACGATTCACGAATCGGAACGAACCAGTCTTCTGACTCTTTATAACGTCGCCAACAGTATTGCACTGGCGTTAGGGTCGCTGATTGGCGCCGCGATCATCAATGGCCTGGGGATCTCGGCAGCTTCCTATATGTGGGTATTTGCCGCTTCAACCGCGTTTCGCGCCGTGGCTCTGTTGCTTCTCAAACGAGTCCGAGCGACTCCCGCTGAAACTGCTGCAACAAATCGTCCGGCGAGCGTCTTGCCGGCCAGCCAAGCAAATTAAACCAGTCAAGCAAATTAAAAAAGAAACTCCTGCAAGAAGGGGGTTCTTGAAGGAGCTCCATGCGTCTGGGATTGAAAAATAATGCCGGAACGACGAACCCTTGAATCAACGCATGGGAAGAAAAAGCTCAACGAGCTGCTGAAATAAACGTGGATAAACCAGCCGTTAAAAAACCACTTTGAATACGATGTGTTATCGCATTTACCATGCCAAATGTTTTCGATCAGACTTTTCACGGAATCCAGCCAAAAATCGAATCTGTTCGAGGAAAATTTCCTAGACAAGTAGCAAACACCGCAGCATTCTAACCCACATGCTCGATTCTGCATCCAATTGAATACCGATAATCGTCTGAGTCCTTAACGGACTCAAACGTCGATCGTCATACTCGCTGGTTTCGAGTGCGGCCCTCTTCATTCATGCGGTATAGCCTCCAAAGTGCCATGAAGTACAACACAAGAGTGCTGATGACACCGTGCAATACGACATAAACTCGTGTTGAAAGAGTCGGTTCGACCAGACCAATCCATTCCATTGCGGCATACCATCGCAGCAAGCTGATGCCGAAAACAATGGGGATCGCAATCAGCCAGATGTAATGGTAGAGAAGGGGCCATTCCGATGTCCTAACGGGAAACAGCCATTGTCGCATTGAGAGGTGCGAACCACCTGTTGCCGCCTTGAGAAACTCGATCCAATTATTCGGAGAAGCGGCTGAGATGGTATCAACGATGATTTGCCGATGCCTGAGAAAGCCGATCCAAATCCCGCAGAACAGGGTGATGTACAGCGACTGAGTAAACAGCGCGTGGAGATAAACAAAGGGTAACGGGTGCTGTGAATCCAGCAAAATCCGGACGTAGGGATTTCCTTCCAATTCGAGATCAGGGCTATGTGCCACGGTCACCGCCATGTCGAGAATGGCTCCTCCGACGATAAATAACCCGCCGCAAGCCGTAATACCCCAAGGCAATCGCGTTTTTCCCTGATTCACCAGTCGGTCGAGCAGGATCAGGGCGACCAGACCCAAAGCGGGAAGTGAATAGGCAGTGTAAATGTGCAAGCGCCAAGAGTCACCGGGTAACCACTCCGCCAGCTTTTGAGATATCGGAAAGCCGATAAACCCTTCGAATTCGCGCCGGACCTCGGATTCGAGACTTTCCTGATGAGCCAGAGAATGCAATCCAAGATCGCAGCCAATCCAGAGTAATACAATGCTCGATGCGATCATAAATCGTCGTAACGTGACATTCTCATTCCAGTAAACAACAGATTCGTCGGCTTGAGTCACGATGTTTCTCCCTGAGCCGTTTGGGTCTTCAGTCAGGAACTCGACCAGTTTTCGTTCGTTGCTCGTTTTCGACTGCATCAGCAGGGCGATCTGGAGCGTAGTTCATTCGTATCGTCTCTTGGGTCAACTTCAGCTCTAGAATGGCCTGTTGCGGATCGGGGTTCAATAGGAAATAAGGAAGGACGTCGACATTTCGCCTTTCTGTCAGAGTCTTTCCGGTACGCTTGTCAATAACTCGCAACATTCCTTCGCTCGCGTTGTTCCCATCCTTCGGTGGCAGTTTCCAGATCTGAACCAGCACCGGTGCTGTCCTTGATTGGTCGAGGCCAAGCGGTTCATTCTGCAGGTCTCTCTTCCAAAGAATTTTTGGATGATGGCGATTCACTGCATAAAGCGGACCATTGATAAACCTGAGTCGATAAGCCCCATTCGGCTGCGGTGCCTTGAGTGCACCTAAACGAGCACCATTGGCAGGCAACAACTTTGGATCGGACGGTTTTGAGGCCGTCTTGTTCGCTGGAGCGGCTCCAATCTGGGCTGTCAGAGCGAGATACCATCGCTCTGGATCATGCCACGCGACAATTCCAGTCATTGAATCGGCATCAACAGTCATCGGCTCACAAATCCGAATACCCGTTCGAGCCGCAAGCAAGTTTAATTCGCCGTTGGGTGTCACAATGGCCAGTGTTTCCGGGTCGAGAACGGCAATCAGAGAATCGGCGTGGTCAACACGGGACCAGATCAACTGGCCATTTCGCAAATCGTGTAACTCCAGACGAACGGTCTCGCCGCGAGATGCAGTCCAGACCAGCGAACCGCGATGATGTATAAGTTCGTCAGGAGAAGAAAATCCAACCCCATCTTCCAGCTTACGTCCATCGATCGCACTGAGAATCTCAAGCTTGTCACTATCAGTCCAAACGAAGACACAATGATCATCGCCAAGTATCGTCGCATTGAAGGGGACATCGCGTCGTTGCCACAACTCGCGCCCGGTCTCGGTCTCCACGGTGACGAGTGTGGTTCCTTTTTGATAACACAGATAAGCCGGTCGTACGGGACCGACTTTGCCCAAGCGGCGATTCGCAAGATCGGCAACGGAGTGCAGTTCGTCGTGAACCCATGACCGACCGCCTTGAATTCTTGTTTCACCGAAAGGCAACTGCAAATCGATAGGATTGTCCCAGAGAAGCTTTGAATTCGGTTCTCCCTGTTCGCCAAGCGGTGTGATGGCGAAAAGATCACTTCCGACCAGCAACACGACGATTCGTCCCACCCCCCATGCCTCACGCAGCATGTAACCTGACGGACCGCGATATTGGGATGCCGACTTCGGCAGATCGAGTTTTCGCTCGTGGTCTTCATCCTGACCGCTTTGAAAGAATGATTCTCCTCGGAACAAAACTTCATTTCCAGTTCGATCGACAGCAACATCGATTCGTTCGGCCAGACTTCCCGGCTCGGCATGCATTGGAACAAGGGGGCAGTAGACGCCAAAATTTCGCTCGTTCTTGGAATCGATTTCTGGCTGTGTTTCAGGCCAGACCTCGTTTGGGGCCGTTGAAATACTCTTGAGAATTACCGGATCTTTCGAAATTCGTACAGTTTCGGTTTGACCGTCTGGAAACGTGGCCGAGGGAATTTCAAGAAGGATTCGTTGCCTGATTGACCGAGCATCCTGGAATGAGCCAATTTGGTGAAAACGCCGAGCCAACCGGTCCAACGCCTGTAAAGCGACCGTAGTGTCATTCGCTCCAGATGCGTCGAGCAGACGGAGTTCAACTTCGACAAACGAACATTTTCGCAGTGCCTTTTCTTCGTCAGAGACAGATAGTCGCCGACTCCAATCAAGCCCGCGCCACCGATTGGCAAGTTGCTGAACAGCGAATCGGTCGCGGCTTTTACGAGCGAGTTTCAATCTGGAAAGAAATAGCTCATCAAGGCCTTCGTGGTCATTTGGCATGGATCGACGGTACGCTTCTTCAATCAGACCAAGTAACACACGATCTTTCCGGACCGCCGTCGACGAGGTTTTAATCATTGATCCGTAGGGATCAAGATCCGCAGACAATCCTTCGAGAGCGGCTTCAACTGTCGCTGCAAAATCGCCAACGGATAACGCAGACGCACCGATCGCGGCAGCCGCCACAAACTTATAGTCAGCATTATCTGCCAGTTGCGTCAACTGCTGCGCAAGATCCCTGCGATCAATGCCTGATTGATCAGGCGCAGTATTCGACAGGGCTGCGATTAAAGTCTGGCGGCGCAAATCGCGAGCTGGCGAAGAGGTCAGCCCCTCAAGGCGATTGCGAGCCAACTCAACCTCACCGGCCTGAAGGTCAAGTAACGCTGCACGTACTCGAAAAGACTCGTTGTTGGGATCTCGCGCCAGCTCTTGATCGACATTTCGCCGAACGTCTTCGAGCCTCGGCAGCAGCATCACCGCTTGCCGACTCGCCGCAATCCAACCTCGTTCCGTCTCCGCCAATGCCCCGAGCGGAGGTTCGCTTGACGACGATTCCGACAACACCCGTCCATCATTGGCATCAAGTAAAGTGGTCCCTCCAAAACGATCAGGGACGACAAGGACTGAACCGACAAGCACAGTCGGGCCACTGACTTCGGTGGTCACAGTGCGCCATTGTAATTCGCCAGTGTAAAGATCATGGGCACGAACAGCGTCACCTTCAACAATGACGACCCTGTCGTCAGCAAATCCCGCGACGAATAAACCTCCGTTACGAGGAACTTTCCATAGCGGATTTCCGTCCGGCAATTGAATCGCATGCAACTGTTCTGACTCGGGTGAAGCAAAGATAAGAACGGCATCGCCATTCAGGACAACGGCTTGCTTTCTTTGCTTGAGACGCAATTCTCCATCAGGCAAATGAACAACTTCCGCGAAAGGTTCACGCCATGATTCCCACCAGGGTTCGTGGTTAAGCGAACTTCCGGTTTGACCCGGAAGTCGTACGAGATCGGATGCTGATACCGTCATGGCTGGATAACGATATCCCCATACCATTGTCCGCAGTAGTGGATCAATCGCCGCAACGACACCGGCACTGGTGGAGCACAACAAAAGACCATCGGACCAGACGATTGGGCAGGCGATACGAGAACGTTGCAGGTCCTCTTCGAGGGGAAGAGGTGCGGTCCCGATAGTCATCGTCCAAACAATAGTTCCCTGCTCAGGCTCAAGTACCAGAAGTTGTAATTCTGTGTCACGCTGCGCGACGACATACAACCGGTCGTCAAGGACCAAGGGACATCCGAGAAAAAATACGCCTGAGAAGATTCCTCCAGATTCAACGGGAGCCTCTCCGACTTCCCATTCCTGTAGCCCGGTTTCAATCCGGTAACAGCAAAGCTTGTTGAACCTCGGTCCCGTTCGCAGGCGGTCACGCGGGGATTCACGGTCGATTCGGAACTCGCCCGATCGATCTGGCTCCTGAATGACAAACAAGCGAGACCCGTCGGTCGACATTCGACCGAAGATCGAATCAGCCTGTGTCCTCCGCTGAGCCCAGTCTGTGACGACAGTTTGGAACGCTTTATTCTCGAAACCCCGCTTTCCAGCCTGTTGGAATTCAGAATTTGCGATTGTCCATTGAGGATTACCGGTGCTCAAATCGAATGCTTTGATTTCGTCTAACGTCCGAACAATCACTTGTTGACCGACAACCATCGGCCGAATCATCGGGATGGGACTAATTCCCTGGTCTCTCTGTTTCTGCTCGAGCGTATCGAGACTCGCTCGTTGCGCGACGGAAAATTCCTGCTTCCAGGTCGGCAACAGAACGGGCCGGTTTCGTCGCCATTCGTTGACTGACAACGGTGAATTTGTTTGCTTGTCATCAACTAATGTATTGCCGTTGGCATGTTCGGTGAGCCATTCGCTCAAGCTCTGCGAACGTCCAGCAAAGACGACCTGCCGATTCGCATCCATGCCTGACAACTGACGTCTGGCAGAAACTGACTCATGCGAGAGCTTCTCGCCATAATGGGACTCGACACTTGCCATAAGCGCCATCATGCGCTGTCGCTCGGTCGCTTTGGGGTGGTTTGCAACCTTCGAAAAGGCGGCCACGGCCTGAAGAGATCTGCCGTGATCGCGTTCGTAACAACCGATCCACCACCATGCATCAGTCGCTAACGTCGTGTCGGCGAACCGGGAAATGAAGCCCCCGACCTCAGCAGTTCCGGCAGTCCTTGCCTGTTCCCATGCGATTCTGGCAGAAACCCGACGTTGCTCGTCGAATCGCTGGCGCATTTCCAAAGGCATCTGTTTCAGCAACCTCCAGACTTCTTCGTGGGTAGAAACTTCCGTTGAGTTGCTTGCGGGTACAAACGAATTCGGGTCGGTCAACACCTGATCGATCAGCGGAAGTGCTCCGAGAAACTCTTTCCGTTCGACAGACTGTCTAATGATTTCCAGGCACTGGATTACGGATTGGTCATGAACCAGCTTGAGGGAACTTAGCCGACCGGGCTTTTCTGCTGCGCCGTTAGGGTCAATTGGAGCTGATCGATTAGCGTTTCCAACCGCTTTCCTGGGAGGTTCGGCGCGAAGAGGGATTAAAAAGCCGAAGACGATCGCCGCCGCGGCTGCGATTTGTCGAATCATCGTCGATCGATATGAGTCGCCGTTCACAACTCGCTCCTGAATAGCACTTTACGATTCTCCCGGCACTGTCGATCTTACGCAACTGCATCGGAGCAAATTTTGCCCTTGATTCGGATCGCCGTAATGATGGGCGGACCAGCTTTCTAAAATCGTTACAATTCCAGTCTGGACGGATAACGTGCTTTCTTCTGTAATACCCTCAATCCGTTCTGAAGTGTTGCTCACACAAATTTTGCGTTGTTATTGGCAGGGATGCGGAATCCGTGAAGACATGGAGTCGACTGGGATTACTTGTTTGGCCTTACCGAAGAAAGCTGTTTCTATCAGCCTCTTTCGGCGTAATCGCCGCATTCCTCTGGAGCTTTGAATTACTTTTAACGTTCCCGATCACAATCATGTTCGGAGAACATCATACACTCGCAGACTATTCTCACCACGAAATGGTGAAGACGAGTGAAGCAATTGAAACTCGAAATGCCAGACTCGCTCAGCTGGATGAACAACTTCGTCTGATTCCAGAAAATGGCCAGCGTCGTCGGGCTTCTGAGCGGGTTGAGGTGATTGAAGATCAACAGCGACTTCGGATGGAGGTCGATGTTTATACGTCAAAACTGTGGATGCTGAGCTGGATTGAATCCAAGATCATTCGCAATCTACCTACCGACCAGTTTCAGATGTTTGCGCTTCTCTTCGCGTTTATTTTGTTGGTGACATTTGCCAAAGGACTGTCGGGCTACTGCCAGGATGTATTGGCAGGAAGCGTTGCGGAATCGGTCGTCATCGATCTTCGTCAACGCTTGTTCCGAAGCGCATTGCGTCTTGATCCGCAAACTTTATCGCTTGAGGGAACTTCTGTCTGGCTAACCGATTTTACATACTCTTTGCAAAACCTGGCGAACGCGATGACTGAACTCGGAGGTCGCGTCGTGCGCGAACCTTTAAAGGCGATCGCGTGTCTTGCTGCTTTGCTCTACTTCAATTGGAAGCTGACTCTGGTGTTCCTGTTGTTCATGCCGGTACTCGGCGGACTGTTTCATTGGTTGGGGCTTCGGTTGAAACGGGCTGCTAATCGAACAGTCGACAGCATGGGGCGAATCTACAAAAGGCTGGAAGAAACTTTTCATAATGTGAAAGCAGTCATTGCTTTTGATCGAGCGGGCCGACACCGACGAGAATTTCATCGAGAAAACAAAAACTTCTATCAGCAAGCGATGAAGCTGGTACAGATCGACGCCATGAGCGGACCGACGGCAGAATTGCTCGGGATGTTCGCCGCAAGTGCCGTCCTATTGCCCGCCGCGTTCCTGGTGCTACGTAGTCAAACCACGATTTGGGGGATTCCACTTGCCCCTTCGCCGCCTACGTTTCCCGACCTGGCTCTTTTCTATGTCCTGCTGGCAGGTGTGCTTGAGCCGGTTCGAAAATTCTCGAAATTCTATAATACGATTCGTCAATCCACGGCAATTGCCGAAAGATTGTTTGCACGCATGGATACCGTTTCCTTAATAGCACCACCGGCTGCGGCACAATTCATGCCTCTTCTCACTCAGTCAATCGAATTTCGCGACATCACTTTTCAATATGCGAAGCACGCAAGTGATATCACAGAACGAGCTTTCGTATTGAATGGCCTCGATTTAACGATCAACGCAGGGGAAACCGTTGCCGTGGTTGGGCCAAACGGTTCGGGCAAGTCGACCTTGGTCAACTTGTTACCACGATTCTATGATCCAGATAGTGGGGACCTCTTTTTCGATGGTATCAATCTGAAAGACGCCAGATTGAGCGATATTCGCGAACAAATCGCACTTGTTCCCCAAGAAACGCTTCTCTTCGATGACACCATTATTGAAAACATTCGGTACGGTCGCCCTGGCGCATCTGATGATGAAGTCCACGACGCCGCATGCAGGGCACACGTCCTCGCTTTTACCGACGCCATGCCGCTAGGGTTGCTGACTCCAGTGGGTGAGCACGGCAAACAATTGTCAGGCGGACAAAGACAGCGAATTGCGCTTGCTCGTGCAATCTTACGGGACCCGCGCCTGTTAATCCTCGATGAACCGACATCGGCCGTCGATGCTCAGAGCGAGCAATTAATTCACGCATCGTTACGAGACTATGTGAAAGGCCGAACCACGATTCTGATTACCCACTGTCTGACGCCTACACTGCTCGAATTCCTTGACCGAATTGTTGTTATTGACCGTGGTCGAGTCGTCGCAACGGGTTGTCATCCAGAATTGCTGGCAACGTGTCTGGTCTATCAGCGGCTATGGAATGCTCAAACCCAACGGGCTGCCGCTTGATCAATAGATGAATCGCACCAGTGAGAGTCCGGTTATAGAGGCTGTGATCAAAATACTGATCCGGGAACACAGCTCCTGCCGAAACCGACCAGTGACGAACTTATTTCTGCTGAAGTCTTTCGAAGAGATTTTTTGGATCCGATTGTGTTGGTGAAATGGGTGAACTGGCGAACTGGTCTTGTGATCGGCGCAATCGCAATTTGGGCGATGACGCAGATCCCCGGTTTTGGCACGCCTGAAGTTCATAATTCAAATGCCCCATTCAACTTCGTACTGGTTGATCCACGCCCTTCCGTCGATGATTGGCCATGGTGGCAGGGGACCGATCATCGGAATGTTGCAAACACGAAAAATTTCCCAACCCAATGGTCATCGAGTGACCATGAGGGTTGGCACGTTCAGCTTCCTGGTAATGGGAATGCGTCTCCGTGCCTCTGGGGCAACCAGCTGTTTTTGCCAGTTCTCGACACAGATCATCAGCGATTGACGTTGATCTGCTTGCAACGTGACACCGGCAGATTCGTATGGCAAACCATGTTACATCAAGGGTCTTTTTCAAGATTAACAGACAAAGCGTCAAACGCGTTGTCATCTCCTGCCTGCGATGGACAAAACGTTTTTACAGTTTCCAATGACCAGGGAAAGCTTTGGGTCACTGCCGTCGAAATGACGGGCCGTGTTGCCTGGCAACGAGAAGTCGGACCGTATCATTCCAATGAAGGCTATCAGTCTTCGCCGGTGCTTTTTAAGTCGCTCGTCATCGTTAATGCAGATCAATCCAACGGCAGCTTCCTCGCAGCCGTCCATCGCCAAACGGGCGAAATCATTTGGCGAATCAAACGTCCCAACGGTACAAGCTTCGGTACGCCGATCGTTGCCACAATTTCGGAGCGACCGCAATTGGTTATCGGTGGAGCAGGGGGTGTGACCAGTTATGACCCGACAAACGGAAAGGTCATCTGGAAGTGCGTGACGTCTGCCGCACGAGTGGCCAACACGATTGCCTTCGATCAAGAGCATGTATTCGTAACATGTATGCGTCCCAACCCGGAAGTCGTCTGTATCGCTGCAAACGGACATGGTGACGTTACAAAGTCACATATTTTTTGGCGGTTACCAAAAATCGGTAGCAATCGTACCAGTCCGATTTTTTACGATGGCTTCCTATACGTTCTCGGAGACGAAGGTCGCCTTTCATGCATTCAACCCGCGACGGGAAAGATTGAATGGTCCAGGCAACTCGAAGGTAGTTTCATAGCCTCACCCGTGATTGCGAGTCCGTTTCTCGTCTGTGCGAACGAAACAGGGTCAACATTCTTCGTTCGCACGGCGGGTACCAGTACCCCTGTCATAACAAATGCAATCCCTGACGGAATCGTTGCCACCCCGATCATTGCAGGTGACTCGATTTTCTTTCGCACGAACGGACAGCTTCACAGGGTCGTTGCCTTGAATCCCCAGCCCGTTGTTGAACGTCCAAAAGATTCCAAGCGGCGGTATTGATCGCTGATGGGGATCTTGCTACGGGCCGGGGATGTCCCTGGAATAGGTCTGATAGGACCTATACGACGTATTTGACAAAACACGTTCAGCTGCTGATTATCATTGCCCTTGATGCAAATCACTTCATCGCACGTTGCCGGAAATCTTTTGGTCATTCAAGATCAGGCAGACCGGTGTTTCAGGCTGACATGCAGGTCGTTTGATCATCCCCAATGCCACAACTGACTGCGATGTCTGCGCCGGGTCATCACTGATTTCAATCGCAGCCGAAGTAACCACACCTACTTCGGTCGTTCCGGCGAGATCGTAAACAACGGTTCCCGGAATCGGTACAACCAATGATTCGAACTGAAGTCGCCTCAATTCGCGATTGGTGTGCCCGAGTGCATCCAGTCGGGCAATTGTTTCCTGACCCAGATAGCAACCTTTATTGAACGAGACGCATTGTTTTGTCCGCGCGACTTCCTGGGCAAGGTGATCGTCTGTGATATCGACACCATACAGTGGATATCCTGCATCGATCCTCAAGTATTCGAACAGCTCGAGTGTCCCCTCGGCCACACCCAGGCCGCATAGGCTCAGCTTGACCCCTTCGATTTGCTCGCGCGGGACCGACAGCAGAAATCCTGGCGAACCTAATAGATCGACACGGCGGATGTGGATGGACAAGTTCTCGGATTCTCGTTGAATCGTACTGCCGACGGCGGTCCCATCGTCCAGTTGCAGCAATTGAGCCGCCAATGGTCCCGTGACAAGCAGCTCGCCTCGTTCATCACTTCGTGGAATTAATAGAACATCGTCGATCAGCACGAACTTTCCGAGATGACCGATGATCGCCTCTTGTTGACCTGACGTCCCGTCTAACCAAAGCGACTTCTCGCCGCTGAACACAAACACGTGGGCGGCAACCTTGCCTTTCAAGTTCGTGACGAAGGTTTCACAACCTTGTCCCGGCTTTAAACCTTTGATGTCGTTCGAAGTAAAGCTATGCAGAAAACGAACTCGATCCGCACCCGTGACTTCGATCTGGGTCCGATCACTCAAATCAAAAACGGCCACACTTGTCCGAGCCGCATTCAGGGCTTCAGAAACAGTTTTTGATGAGGCGTTAGAAATAGTGGACATCGTTTTGGCCTTCAACTTTCGAGATTCGAGACCGGGCTTCGCTTTCCCGCGATGACAAGCCAAGGTTCGACTAATCCTAACAGACGAGCACTCAACAAAAAGGCAATCGCACCAGCGGTCAACGGGACACCCAGTCGAATCGCACGCCCAAAGAGAAGCCCGGAAGAATCGAGTAAATTGAGAAGTACCTGACAGATGACCGACATGACCGCCGTCGCCACAATTGTTTTTAGCGTTGTCTGTCCGATCTCGCCCCAATGCAGTCGCCCGACATGACGTTGTAATACCAACGCTGTTGCGGCACATTGACACGCCGCAACAATGGCCGTCGCCAGCGCGAGGCCACGGCCTCCCAGAGGCCAGATCAACGTCAGATTCAAAAACAAATTGGCGAACATGGCTGCCAGGCCAATGTACATCGGCGTCAATCGGTCGCCGATGGCGTAAAACCCGCGCTGCAGGATCAACAGGCCACAATAGGCCCACACGCCGGAACCGTACGCGGCAATCATATCGCCCGTTTGACGAGCGTCTTCCGCGTTGAATTTCCCGTACTCAAAAAAGAGTGTCGCCAGCGGGTGACCGATTAAGATCAGTCCGACGCTCGCCGGCAGACCGATCGCGATCACTAATCGAATCCCTAACGAGATGTCGGCTCGCAGTTTGTCTGTCTCGCCCCGTTGGGCGTGTGAGGTTAACAGCGGAAACAACACCGTCCCCAGCGCCACTCCAAACACACCAAGTGGAAACTGGTACAAACGTTGCCCGAGATAAAGCGCTGTGGCCGTCCCTTCTGGCAGAGGATATCTCGGAGATCCGGGCAGGGGCATTAACAGGCTTTGATCGGCCGACTGAGTGAATCCCCAGGCGATAAAACTATCGAGAACGGCATTCAGTTGCGTGATCGACATCCCAATGATCACAGGCAACATGTCCGTGGCAATCTTCCAGACGCGACCCATCGCCAGCCGCCAGTCCGATCGAAAACCAAACCCGCTTGAGTAAAGGATAATCAGGGGAAACAGTAACTGTAATACGCCTCCGATCAGGACACAGACCCCGATCACATACGCCTGATTAACATCATCTTGCCAGAGTGGCGCAAGACACCACAAACTGAGCAACCAGACAAGATTCAGGATCGATGGAACCAAAGCGGGCCAGACAAACTTTCCTAACGCGTTAAGGACAGCCCCCAGTTGAGCGGCAAGGCAGATCAGCACAACATACGGCATCAGCAGGGCGGATAGATTTCGCAGCAACGTTGCTTCAGGACTGAGCGGCATGAACCAGCCCAATGACCAGACCGCTCCCTCAAACAAAAAAATCATCGAGCACAAGAACGCCGCCAGCGACAAAAAGACCGCCCACGTGACCCTTGCTGCCGATTCGCTGCCCCGTTCATGCAACTCCGAAACGAAAACAGGCAGAAACGCCGTCGTTAAGGCACCTTCACCAAGCAGAACCCGGGCCAGATTAGGAAGCCGAAAAGCGACGGTGAACGAATCCATGACGGGTCCGGCTCCGAAAAGCACACCCATCGCCTGATCACGCATCAGCCCCAGGACACGACTTCCAATCGTGCAAAGACTGACGATCCGAAGATTCTTTGAGACGTTTTGTAATGACTCGTTCAAGGAGAAATCCGTTTCATGCTGCAAACTGTCCATCCAATGTCGGCAGCAAGGTAGGCGATGGACGGCGTCAATTCCACTGAACCGTGCCGGATCTCAGAAAATGCCTCTCGATTGCTATTCTGAAGAAATGTCGTAGCATCAACGATGAAGAGGCGAACCAAAACTCGCCTTTTAACTGAATGAACGGAAGACTGAATAAAAAGCAATTCGGCAAATACCGGGCGGCTGGATAGTACGTAAGCCGACGTGGAACTCGACCTTGTGGTCTTTTCCACGTCGGCTTTTTTTCGTTGGTCACTTTTATCATGAGCCAGAATCTTCAATCTTGACTGCGACACACTAAGACTTCACCGACGGCGATACTGATTGGCGACGTTTCGCTCGATAAAAATCTCGGAAGAGGATTCCCCTGTGTGCCAATAATAAGTGAGACAGTTCAACAGTTGTCGATTTGTGCAGGGCGGTAAGGAAACTGACGATGATCAACAATGTGACA